>JBDVOJ010000023.1:0-1466 GCA_039969155.1 Kangiellaceae bacterium | reverse complement strand
CGCCGTCTTTAGCCAATCGCATTGCGCACGCACGACCAATGTCGCGGCCGCCGCCAGTAACAATTGCTGTTTTGCCTTCTAAGTTCATGGGGGAATCCTTGATACCATTGCCTACATTAATTGAAACAATCTCTTAGATTGCCTTACAACTGGTATGGTAGTTAATTAGGTATGTCAATGAAACAATTTAACTGAATTTAGTCTTCAAAATAATCTGGGTAGTGCTCGTGAGCATCTGCCAGTGTGTCATCAAGGTGGGCGAGGTGGATCCTCGTCATTGCAACTGCTTCTTCTTCATTTTTATTCTTGATGGCATCAATAATGTTTTGATGTCCTTCGAGGACTTCAGACATTCCAGACACATTTGCGAGCTCTAATGTGCAAACGCGATCTGTGTATCTTCTGTTTTCTACAATTGTACGAAAGGCTGGCAAACAATCGGCCGCTGAACAAATCAAACGATGAAATTCATAATCAAGATTTTGCAACTGTTTTGCATCTTTTGTTTTGACTGCTTCAGCTTGTTCAGACAAATTATGATCAATCAGATCTAAACCCTCATCTGTGGCTTGATGGCAGGCTCTTTTGACCACTTCCACTTCAACCGCCGCACGAATGAAGCGTGAATTTTGTAATTCATTGATGGATATCTTTTTTACTAAAGTTGCTTTTTGCGGCCTGATTTGAAGAAGGTTTAGGTCGCCAAGGCGGACAAATGCTTCGCGAACAGGCTGGCGTGATACCTCATACAACTTAGCAACTTCTACTTCGGATAATTTGGTTCCAGGTAACAAGCGCAACGAAGTGATGTCTGATTGTAGCTTATGAAAAACCTCATCAGCAGTGGTTTGTCTTTTACTCTCCCCTAAAGGATGCTGATAGTTCATCGTTATATCCACTATTCTCTATATTAACGCATTCGAAATTCGAATCCGAGTGCAGGTTAGCTTTTAAAAGCACTGGATACAATTATCGATAATCTCTGAGTTATTACCAGAAGTTATGTTTATTCACCTTACTATTACGGAAGTGTTGCACAAAAATAATTACCATACTAGTCTACATTTTGCTTGACGAATTGTATTTCGAAGGATTATCTCTGGATCAATAATCTGGAAATTCGAGCTTTCAAATTGGTTTGAGAGCCAAGATTAGAGAATGTTCATAGTAGGAGGAAAATATGACATTGTTGAAAACTGTAAAGAAGCTTGCGGTTAGTTTGCCGCTCGTAGCTGTACTTGGTGCTGCTGCAACAACAACTTTCGCACAAGAAGTAACACTTCGCGGCGCAAGCATGTTTGATGATAAGCACGCATTTACAAAAACAATGGTTAAGTTCGGTGAACTTGTAGATCAGTACTATGACGGCGACGTAAAATTTGACCTTCGCCTCAACGGTGAGCTTGGTGTTGAAAAAGACTACGCAAACTTCCTACAGCAGGGCGTTGCTATTGATTATACAATCA
>JBDVOJ010000022.1:0-12598 GCA_039969155.1 Kangiellaceae bacterium | reverse complement strand
CCCGGAGGCCTGGGAATGGTACTTTAAGGTGGTTGGTCAAAGCCGGTGCCCAATTGTAGACACTTGGTGGCAAACTGAGACTGGAGGAATTTTGATTACTCCGTTAGCGGGCGCCCATGATTTAAAACCTGGTGCTGCCACTCAACCATTTTTTGGTATTCAACCTATGTTGCTCGATAACGACGGTAATGAACTAACAGGAGAAGCGTCTGGCAGTTTGGTTATGGCGCAAAGCTGGCCTGGGCAAATGCGCGGGGTCTATGGTGACCAAAAACGTTTTTTTGATACTTATTTTTCTCAATTTCCTGGCTATTATTTTACCGGAGATGGCGCCAAGCGAGAAGCCGATGGGACTATTTGGATTACTGGAAGAATGGATGATGTGCTTAACGTTTCCGGTCATCGACTAGGAACGGCAGAAATAGAGAGTGCGTTGGTGTTACATCCAAAAGTCGCTGAAGCCGCAGTGGTAGGATTTCCTCATCAAATAAAGGGGGAAGGCATATATGCATATGTCACGTTAATGAAAGGTGAGACACCGAGTGAAGAGTTACGTCAGGAACTTAGAAAGTTTGTCTCTGAAGAAATCGGCGCAATCGCTCGCCCCGAAACTATTCAGTGGGCACCGGGACTCCCCAAAACTCGTTCTGGAAAGATAATGCGCCGAATTCTCAGAAAAATTGCAGCCAATGAATTCGATCAGTTAGGCGATATTTCAACTCTAGCAGACCCATCAGTGGTTGAAGATCTAAAAAATAATCGTTAAACGTGCTTATCGCCAACTTGCTGTTTTAGCTCGTCATAAAAATATCAAGTTGGCAAATTTATTCCCTCGATTTAATTAATGCTGGAATGCAGCAAAATATCTTGATACACTCGACTGAGCGTTTTTTAATCAATCAGCTAAACACAGCCAGATTATCTCGTCGCTAAATAATAATAAAAAATCGAATTAGTAATAGTTCTCACATAATAAGAAGTATTCATTAAAGGGGCCAAACTCTAGTGTCAGATACTCGCATCATTAAAAAATATCCTAATCGTAGATTGTACGATACTCAAATTAGTAGCTATATTACACTGCAAGACATCAAAGAATTGGTAATGTCTTATTGTGATTTTAAAGTGATCGATGCGAAGACAAAAGAAGACTTAACTCGCTGTACTTTAATGCAATTAATCGCGGAAGAAGAAGCCAACGGAAATCCAATTCTAACCGCCGATATTTTGCAAGAGTTTGTGCGTTTTTATGGCGACTCCATGCAGGCGATGATGAGTCGCTTTTTGGAACACAGCGTAAAACTTTTTATGGAAAAAAGAGCTGGTCTTAAGAGCCCTCTCAATAGTATGTTAGGGACTAATCAAACCCTACAGATGCAAAGTATTGCTGAACAAAACCTCGACTCGTTCGACCGTGATTTTTCGGCAACGATTCCTGAAACTCTAACCAATGGTTCATCACGCCACGCGAAAACTATCTAAGATTTGATTTTCGCGCTAAAACAAACGCTGATTAATTACAGACAAAATCTCTAAGAAGAAGTCATAGTAACTTGACCTCACTGTAATCACTAAGCAAACAGTAAATACAGCAATGATTAAGCCGCTATTTAACAATGCATAATAGCGGTTACGTCGTTCTTTTTCTTGCAGAGTTAGGACAGTTCGCTTTACCTGACGTACAGCGCCCCAAGCAATTGCCGCTAACACAAGAATGATAAAAAACAGTCCTAGAGACTCTTCTTTATCTAAATCAACTGCAGCACCGACTAAAATTCCCGGAATCAAATAAAGTGGCGCCCACAAAATACCCGAAGTGAAATTCACCCACATAAATGTTCGTTTAGGCATTTGCGAAATCCCCGCAATTAACGGAATAACAGCTCTAGCAGGACCAATAAAACGCCCAATAAATACACCGTATGCGCCGTATTTTTCAAACATTTCTTTTGACTGCTGTAATAAGTGTTCTCGCTTAGCAACTATGGGCCAACGAGTGATTTGTTCATGATAGTGATAGCCCAAGTGGAAACTAATATATTCGCCAATGACAGCTCCCAAATAGGCAGAAACAACGATGGGAGAAAACTCCAAAATGTCAGCGCCTATCATGGTCCCTACACCGACCAATAGAACCCAGCCTGGCATAAATAACCCGATAATCGCCATCGACTCCAAGAAAGCGATTAGAAATACGATCGCCCAAGCCCACTCCGCGTGCTGCTGGATAGTCTGTAAGATAGCGTCGGTGACAGATTGCATCATTAAATCTTGAGCTAATTAAGCTTGGTAGGCGCCGTAGGCGAGAGTCATCATAAAACCAATACCAATCATTATGAAGTAGATAAATGCTAATAGAATAGTCTTGAATATTGTTGCTGCCCAGCCTTGATGATAAAAACGCTTCATCGCTAATAAAACATAAATAAACATCCAGTAGAATAACAATCCAGCGAGAAACTCCAAGCCGGTAGCAATCGATGAGGCAAAGCTGTTATCCAGAACTCTTAGTTTATCTGCAGCATACTCGGTGATAAGATCTAACATCATCACCATATACATAAAAGCATGATTGTGTAAGAGAAACACTAAGTGCTCAATATAATAACGTTTTGAAAAGGCATAAAAGACCTTTAGAAATATCGCAAAAATCGGCAATATAAGAAACATCATATAAGGTAATGCTTCAAAGAACGAGTCAACTAATGGCCCAGGATCTTCTTTCCAATTTTTTAGTTTCGGATTGATGACTTCTAAGAAAGTCTTAAACCAGCTTTCCTCTATATCTTCTATTCCATCAAGTTGTAGCGTTTCACTATTCCAATCTAAGTTTATCGAATCGGAATCATCTTGTTCTTTGATATCTTGTTCTTTGATATTTTGTTCTTCGATATCTTGATCCGAAACTTGTTGATTATCTGATTCATTTTCTAGCTCTTGTTGTTCTTCAGAATTAGATTGTTGCTGTACCAATGCTTGTTCGTTTGGTCGGCTTTTTTTCTTTTGATTGAGAGCTTTATTAAGTTCACCAAGCTCTAGGTTGAGCTCTTGGTTTATTTCATCTTGAAGCTCTTGTGATGCAGTTTGGTCACCTTTAACTTTTACAAGGTTATCGAACTTGAGATCATCGGTATTAGCAGCAGCTTTGACTAATAAGATCAGAATTAAGCTGGTAATTAAATAAAGTCGAAAAGGTAAAACGTAATAAAAGCGTTTACCTTTAATGTAATCTAGAGTAATTCTGCCCGGCTTAAATAAAAGAGGAAGGATGGAATGTTTGATTCGCGAGTCATAGCCAATAGTATCATCGAGTAACTCTTTAACGACTTCACCAAAAAACTTAATCATGCTCTTGGAAGACTGACCACATTTGTGACAGTACATTCCGGCTAATTGAATGCCACAATTGGAACAGTACTCATAACCAGAATCTTCTTGCATTTCATTTGAGGTTGTTGAAACTTCAGTCGACTCAGGTAAAGTATCTTGATTCATTCTGTTGCTCTCAGATTATTATTCTTTGGCTGAGCAGTCGCTCTAGTAGTTTGTTACTCTCATATTGAAAGAGAATCAGCCACGGACTACTTTTGGTTACTGATACCAGCGTTGTTACCTTCTAAAGCTCTCTCCGCTCTATAGCTTGATCTTACAAATGGTCCAGAAACTACTTCCTTAAAGCCCATTTCAAGTCCCCATTCACGGTATCGGTCAAACTCTTCTGGCTTGACATAACGCTCAATAGCCAAATGATTTGGAGTTGGTCTTAAATACTGGCCCAAGGTAACGATATCAAGATCAATCGCTCTCAAATCCAACATAGTCTGACGAATTTCTTCATCGGTTTCACCGAGCCCCAACATTAGGCTTGTTTTAGTTAAAATATCGGGACGGTATTTTTTTGAGTGAGCTAACAGTTCCATGGTCGTTTCATAGCTCGCTCTTGGATCTCTAACTGGGTGAGTTAGCCTTTTTACGGTTTCTATGTTCTGGGCAAACACCACGATTCCTGAATCCAGAACTTCCTCAAGCGCTTGTAAATTACCTTGAAAGTCAGGTGTCAAAACTTCAACATTAGTTTCAGGATTTACTCGTTTTACCGCTTTAACACATTCTGCGTAGTGGTGAGCGCCACCATCGTCTAGATCATCTCGATCAACAGAGGTAAATACAATATATTTTAAGCCCATAATTCTAACTGATTCAGCTGAATTTTCTGGCTCTTCTGGGTCTAGCCAACCTTTTGGATTACCAGTATCCACTGAACAGAATCGACAAGCACGAGTACAAACCGAGCCCATCAACATAATCGTTGCGGTACCAGCAGTCCAACACTCACCGATATTAGGGCACTTAGACTCTTCGCAGACAGTACTTAATTTATGGCCTTTAACATTATCTTTAACTTCCTGATAACCTTTACCACTTGGTAATTTTACTTTCAGCCAACTCGGTTTTCCGCCAACTATTTTCTTAGCGGTTCCTCGATGTGTTTTTACTCCGTCTTTAATCGCACTAAAGCCATGTTCAGTGGCAAACTTTTTACCACTGGGCACAACTTTAATAGGTATAGACTTGTCATCGTTCATAAATTTGACTCCAATTCTGACATCACCAACTTTTCGGAAGTTTGATAGTTTAATTTGGTCAGAATAACTTCTATTAGCCGACTTCTGAGTTGCTCAATGGCAACCGGTTGGCAATAATCGGATACTTGTACAATTTCTAATCCCTGATAACCACAGGGGTTAATTCTAGTAAAGGGTTCAGTGTCCATGTCAACATTAAGCGCTAAACCATGAAATGAACACCCTCGCTTTATCTTTAGACCAAGCGAACATATCTTTTTATCGTTAACATACACTCCAGGCGCATCGGCTCTAGCGCGTGCATCAATTTGGTAGCTTGCGAGTAACTCAATGATGATATCTTCAATTGAGCTAACTAGCTGTCTAACCCCCATCCTTTTTCGTTTTAAATCAATTAAGAAATAAACAACTTGTTGGCCGGGACCGTGATAAGTCACTTGTCCACCTCGATCAACTTGGACTACTGGTATATCACCTGGCAACAATAAGTGTTCCGATTTTCCAGCCTGTCCTTGAGTAAAAACCGGTGGATGCTCAACCAGCCAAATTTCATCGAAAGTCGAATGATCTCGCTCCATGGTGAACCGCTGCATTGCCAACCAAACAGGTTGATAGTCTCGCAAACCTAAAGACTTAACAATGCAATGACTATCAGTGGAAACCATTCAAATCGTCTCTTCAATCAACGCTTTATTTAAAGGCAGACTTTTACACAATCAAGTTTATTAACTGCGATATAAATTTGGTCAAGTTGTTGCTTGGACTCAGCTTTAAAGGTCACGGTAACGGACTCGTAATTCCCCTTTTTACTGGGGTTTATTTTTGCAACATAGTCGCCAGGAATAAATTGATTAATGACCGATACAATTTTTTCGTCCGCTTGTTGGTTTGCATGCGCAAGCGCTTTAAACATAAAGTCACATGGAAACTGCCATAATTCTTCGCTATTCATTAAACTATCCAGTTACGTTAAAAGATTGAACCAAACCAGCGACTAACTGAGTCTGACATACGCCCAAAGAACCCGGCTTCTTCAACGCCTTCTAAAGCAACTAGTGGATACTCCGCATAACTCTCTTCAGCCAAAGTAAAAAAGACTTTACCTACTAATTGCCCTTTTGCAATCGGCGCTTCGATGTCTTTTTCGACCACATATCGTGCTTTTAGATTTTTTGCTTGGCCTCGCGGAATTGTCAGGTAAATATCGCTGGCAATACCCAAGTTCACAAGGTCCTTCTCGCCCATCCAAATTTGTTGTTGATGGAGCTGCTTACCGGCTTCTAACGGTTTAATCGTTTCATAAAAACGGAATCCATAAGACAATAGTTTTTTACTTTCAACTTTACGGACTTCCTTACTGTTAGTTCCCATCACCACGGAAATTAACCGCATATTGTTCTTTGTCGCAGAAGAAACCAAACAAAAACCCGCGGCTTCAGTGTGCCCAGTTTTAACACCATCAACGTCTAAGCTTTCGTCCCACAACAGTTTATTACGGTTGGCTTGTTTAATGCCGTTGAAAGTAAACCACTTTTCTTTGTAATAGGCATACTCTTCAGGATAGTCACGAATCATCGCTGCGGTTAAAAGCGCTAAATCGCGAGCCGTTGAAAGATGACCTTCAGCTGGTAAACCGTTAGAGTTTTCAAAGTTAGTATTGACCATCCCGAGCTTTTCAGCATGTTGATTCATCAAATCGGCAAAGACATCTTCACTACCCGCGATGTGTTCAGCTAAAGCTACCGAAGCATCATTTCCAGACTGAATGATGACCCCTTTTAGTAAGTCATCGACGGTAACTTCCGTATTTACTTCGATCCAAGTCAATGAGCTCCCAGCAAATGCTGGATTTTGCGCCCAGGCATTTTTACTGATGGTCACTTTGTCTGTGAGATTTAAGTTTCCTGAAGCTATTTCCGCAGAAACGACATAACTTGTCATCATTTTTGTCAAGCTAGCAGGCGGTACAGGCATATCGGCATTATGCTCTACGATAATTTTACCGCTATCGAAATCCATCAGTAAGTATGACTTGGCAGCCAAATCAGGTGCAGCTGGAATGATGGCGGATGCATTCATTGTAAAAAGAGCCAGCAAGCAAATGGTTGGAAATTTTGATATAAATTTAAACATTTAGAACCCTAAATTAAACTTTTATTAATTGCTGGCCGAAGCCAGAGGCAAATATTGGCGAATTATAACACTAATCTTGATAAACGATGCTAGGTTTGCCTAGCTCCGCAATGTCTAAGGTTTTGGCTAATTCCTGAGCGATCTCAAGCTGTGCAATCGGCCCAATTCGAACTCGGTGTAGCCTCTTACCGGCCCTCCTGATTGTCGATATTGTAACCGGAAGCTCGATTTCGCGATCGAGAACTTTAGCCAATTTTTGAGCACTAGCGCGATTTGAGTAGGCTCCCACTTGAACATATCGCTTTTTAATTGCTTGTTCAGAGTTGGTTTGTTGGTCGTTAGAGGCTTGGTTGGTTTTAGGAAAATCGATAGTCTCAATTACAACATTAGCTGTGCCTTTATGAGCCATACCTAACTTATGAGCGGCGGCATAAGATAAATCGATAATTCTCGACTTTGCAAATGGCCCTCGATCATTAACTCTAACAACCAATTGTTTGCCATTGTCTTTATTAGTCACTCTGACATAACAAGGTATCGGTAAAGTCTTGTGTGCAGCGGTTAGTTGCAGCATATCGTATGGCTCACCGCTAGAAGTGCGTCGCCCATGAAACTTTGTACCGTACCAACTGGCCACTCCTTCTTGACGAAAATTTTCAGAGCTTGGCATCACATGATAGGTAATCCCGTCAATTTCATAAGATTCAGGGTTGCCATAACGACTTTTGGGCTCCTTTTTGGGCACCACTGGTCGAACTTGACTCCAGTCAACCGGCCGACTGGGAGCAGCGTCTTGTTCTTGCTTAGGCGCTATCGAACACCCAACAAGAAAAACACTTAGGTACAGAATACAGAGCAGTTTTGAATTCATCATTTCTTTGGCCATTAATCTTTATACCTATCTATTAGCCCGGCAGTAGCTTTTTGTGAGTTTGAATCCCCATAAGTATACCGAACGAAGCCATCAAAGTGACCATGGAAGTGCCGCCATAGCTAACCAGCGGCAGCGGAAGTCCAACCACAGGTAAGATACCAGTCACCATACCGATATTAACAAAAACATAAACGAAGAATGTCAGAGTGATTGCCCCTGCTAACAGCCGAGTATAGGTTTCTTGGGCTTTGATCGAGATCATAAACCCCCTTCCGACAATCCAAAGGTAAATGCTAATTAACAACAATACGCCAAAGAATCCAAATTCTTCACCTAACACAGCAAATATAAAGTCGGTATTTCTTTCTGGAAGAAATTCTAGTTGGGATTGTGTTCCCTGCAACCAACCTTTCCCGTGCAAACCGCCCGACCCAATAGCAATTTGTGATTGAATAATATGGTATCCACTACCTAATCTATCTTGTTCAGGATCGAGAAATGTCAAAACCCTTTGCTTTTGATAAGCCTGCATTACAAAGAGCCAATGGATAGGCGCGTAAATAATCGTAACAGTGATAAAAGACAATAGGATCCGCCATCTTATTCCCGCTAAGAACACCGCGAAAGCTCCTGAGCTAGCAATGAGTATAGAAGTTCCTAAGTCAGGTTCAATTAAGATTAAATAGGTTGGTACTGCGATTATAATTGCGACTACCGCCAACTCTCTAAGTGTCGGTGGTAACTTACGCTCACTGAAATACCAAGCTACCATCATAGGTACAGCGAGTTTCATGATTTCAGATGGTTGAAACCTAAAGACTCCAAAGTTTAACCATCGTTGCGCGCCCTTCCCTTCTTCGCCAACCACCACAACGGCAAGCAACAATAGGATTCCTCCAGCGTAAATAAAAGGCGTCCACTTCTTATAGATTCTGGGCGGGATCCATGCCAAAAATATCATTGCCATAAAGGCCACAGTCAACCGGATTATTTGCCGATTTAATTGGTCTGAACTTTCACCGGAAGCGCTGTAAAGTATAAGTAACCCGAAACCGACTAATACGATTAACCCTGCTAGCAATGGCATATCAAGATGCAGCCGAGCGGTTAAACTCTTGCCCCGGCGGTCGGATATATCTCTATCAATAAACGCCATCTAGTTTGACTCTCGCTTAAAATAAGCATCCATCACTTGTCTTGCTACCGGCGCGGCAGCTTCTCCACCATGCCCGGCATTTTCAGTGACTACCGCAATAGCAATCTCAGGATTATCTGCCGGAGCGTAAGCGACATAAACGGCGTTATCGTTAAATTTTTTGCGCGTAGGTTGGACCTTCTTTCCGTCATCATCGAGGGTTTGAGTTTTTAATTGTACTGTTCCCGTTTTACCCGCAGATGAGTACCACGCATCGTTGAAGGCTTTTCTAGCGGTACCAAATGGCTCTTTGTTCACCTGCTCCATGGCCCGTTTAACAATATCTAAGCTCGAGCCATCACCAAAATCCACTTGCCGGTCTGCCAATTCAGGTGGTTTTGTTTGCCACTGTTGATGATCGTTTTCAGCAATGACTAATCGTAATTTATGTCTTACCCCACCGGTTGCAATTGGAGCAACCGCGTTAGCAAGTTGGAGCGGAGTAGCATTCCAATAGCCTTGACCAATTCCTGTCAAAACAGTTTCTCCAGGATACCAATCACTGCGTCGATTATTTTGTTTCCACTCTCTTGAAGGCATAATGCCGGTAAGCTCCTCTCCCATATCGATACCGGTAGATTGGCCGAAACCAAAATTAAACATATTTTCTGAAATAACGTCTATTCCCATTCGGTAAGCGAGGTCGTAAAAAAATGGATTACACGATTCAATAATCGCTTTACTGACATTCACTGCCTGGCCGTGCCCCCAAGAAATATGATCACGATAGATCCGTTCTTCTTTGTTAGGGATCACCCAAAAGCCGGGATCATTAATGGTAAATCGCTCACTAATAAACTTGTTTTCTAAACCAACCCACGCCAACATTGGTTTGATTGTAGAGCCGGGAGAATATAATCCGCGAAGTGCTCGATTAAATAAAGGTTGGTCAGCAGAGCCCGTTAGTTTAGCGTATTTTTCAGTTGAAATACCTGTCACGAAATCATTGGGGTCATATCCAGGGTTACTGACTAGGGCTAATACATCACCGTTTCGCGGGTCGATGACAATAACTGAACCTCGGTAATCTCCGATCGCATCTGCTGCGGCTAATTGCAATTTAATGTCCAGTGACAACTTCAAATCGTGACCGGGGACTGGTGGGGTTTCCGTTAGAGGTTCACCTATAACTCGTCCTTGAACATCAGTTTCTACTGTGCGACTTCCAATCGTTCCATGCAATACGTCTTCATAGTATTTTTCTAGCCCAACCTTTCCCATGTGTCTGGTAGCGCGATAATTAGCTTGATCAATTCTTTGTAAATCACGGTCATTTATCCGACGAACTGAACCAAGTGCATGCGCTATTTTTTCACCATAAGGATAAAAACGAACCAGTCGAGCTTCCACTCGAGCTCCTTTTAAACGATGTCCATTGGCCGAAAAAATAGCGACTTCTTGTTCGGTTAAGCGAGACTTAACCAACACGCTTTTAAATCTTCTGACACCTGTCAACCGACGTTTAAACGAACCAATATGTTTATCTTCGATTAATTCTAGTTGTTTTATGATGTTTAGTGTTTCATCAATATTGGCCACTTGCTCCGGAATAATTTCCAAAGAGTACACCGAACGATTCTCCGCTAACAGGACACCATTTCTGTCGTAAATCAGTCCGCGATTTGGTGCAACTTGTTGCACGCTAATACGATTATTATTAGAGCGTGTTTGATAATCTTCATGCTTTACAACCTGAAGGTACCAACTACGAACCAGCAATGAAATCATTAATAGTGCGACAAAAATAAAGGCAAAAACCGTGCGCGTGACTAATATCTGTCGCTCTTGACGATGATCTTTAAACGCGTGACCGCTTTTTATTTGATTATTCTTTATCATGCTTTATCGATTAGGTTACAACAGTAAATACCAACAGTAGCGATCAATATAATAACTAAACAGCGCAGAGCAAGATTCATCATTATTCTCTGTGGTATGGGTGGTTTACCGTGACTGACCAAGCTCGATAGATTGTCTCAGAGAGCAGCACTCTTACCATTGGGTGAGGTAGAGTCAAATCAGAGAGAGACCACTTTTGATTGGCTCTGCTTAAGCATTCGGACGACAGGCCATCAGGCCCGCCAACCAACAAAGAAACGTTACAACCAAGAGATTGCCAATTGGTTAGTTGTTGAGCTAGTTGAGGAGTACTCCAACTCTTACCTTTAACATCAAGTGCGACCACCCAGTCCGAGTGGTGAACCGCTTTGAGGATTGCCTCGCCTTCTTTTTCCATCCATTTATCAGCTAATTGATTGCGTGTTCTTTTGGCAGCAGGAATTTCAATAAGTTCCAATGCACAATCGCGAGGTAGCCGTTGAGCGTAGATGCTAAAGCCGCTCTCTACCCAACTTGGCATTTTTTGCCCGACTGCTATTAGCTTAATCTTCATCTAAATAGTCTCTAGAATTGCTATCTAGTCGCTATTCCCAAAGTTTTTCAAGTTGATAATAGTCGCGAGTTGTCGGCTGCATAACATGAACCACAACGTCCCCACAATCAACTAAAACCCACTCTGCGGCATCTTCCCCTTCAACACCAATAGGCGCTTTATCAGCTTCCTTTAGGGCTTTAATTAACAAGACTGCAATTGATTTAACATGACGGGATGAGGTTCCGCTACAGATCATCATGTAGTCTGCGATGGTAGAATCATCTGCAAGTTCAATTACTTTAATCTCTTTCGCTTTGATTTCTTCTAATTGCTCTTGAATAAAATCTTTTAGTAGGTCATTTTTCATTAAATTAACTCTTAGGTATAAATTGAATGGTTAATAATATAATCCTTAACCGCCACTGGCGTATCAATATTCAAAGCATCGATTATTTGCGATGCCGTCTTATTGTCGAGCGACGTTAAAGCGATATTTTGTGAATGTTTGGCTAAACCGTTAGCACAGTTTTCTGATCCCGCATTGCTGACAGTTAAGCTGTTTTGATTTCTAGTTTCGTTTTGAGTACAAGAATCGTTTTGGCTGCCAACATCACCCGCATCACTTTCAATACGGCTACCGCGAAAACTATCTCTTATCGCAGTTGAGGAAGTATCCCGTTCAATAATCTTGTAGTGATAAAACAAACCACTTTTCACCTCGGCTAGTTCTAGGTGCGATGTTACAGCTCTAAAACCTAAATCTATCAGGTGAGCCTGCTGTTGCTCAACGCTAGTATCAGGCCGGTCAACTACAACTAAATGGCAGCATTTTGCCAATTGCTCTGCTTGGTACCATTGACCTATCATTTCCAAATTATCACTACCGATAACCAGAACGAACCGACGGCCAGGATACTCTTGCGCTAGCTCTCGTAAAGTATCGTAACTGTATGACTTTCCCGTTCGATGACTCTCTCGCCGATCAACAATTACATTGTTATAGTCTTTCAACGCTAATTGAATCATTTCAACTCTTTGTACAAAACTAGCACTAGTCCGCTTTTTTAAAGCAGGGACAGAACACGGCAAAATTCTAACAGGCCAACTCGAATTAAGATCTTGTAAACTGTCAATTATATGCAAATGACCAAAATGAATTGGGTCAAAACTACCACCAAAAATAAACTCAATATCTGACATGGTCGTTTAACGTTTAACGCCCCAGATCTTTCTTCCACTCAGTAGCCATAGACAAGATTCTAACTCCTGCCAAATTCTGCCTTGCTCTTGGCCCTTCACCATACGATCGAGGAAACCACAACGAACGACTAATTTCTGCCATACAGCAAGCGGTAGTCTATTAGACGCTGAAATAATTAGTTTTTTCTTACTTTCCCAAAGATAACTCGAAGACAAAGCCTGCATCCCCGATTGAC
>JBDVOJ010000021.1:0-51212 GCA_039969155.1 Kangiellaceae bacterium | reverse complement strand
CCCAAGTTGTTTATGGCGATCATGAATCAGGGGGCTGCCTTTGATATCTATCCTTCGGCTATCAGTGCCCCGGCCAACAATCATCTTATTGAACTGAATCGTCATATCAGTAGCGCCATGCGTATTAATGCCAATGATAATGCCAGTTATTATGATTCTCCATTGGGTCATCAGCCACTTCGAAGCGAACTAGCGAAACATTATCGTCAATTGGATTTATCTGTCACTTCAGAGTCAATTTGTATTACATCGGGTTGCCAGCACTCGCTATTCTTAGCATTAATGGCGACTTGTGAACCCGGCGATATAGTGGCTGTAGAAAGTCCCGCTTTTTACGGCGCCTTACAACTACTTGAACAGCTAAAACTCAATATTGTTGAGATCCCAAGCGATCTAAAAGAAGGCGTGTCGGTTGAAGCCGTTGAGGAAATTCTTGAACGTTGGACAGTCAAAGCAATACTGGTTACTCCTGCATTTGCAACTCCGACTGGAGCATGTATTCCAGACCGAGCCAAGCCAAAACTTATTGGTTTAGCCGAAAAATATGATATCACTATCATTGAAGATGATATCTATGGCGATCTTGGTTTTGACAATCGGCCACGTCCACTAAAAAGTTTTGAATCAACAGAACGAGTTATTCTTTGTAGTTCATTCTCCAAGTCGATTTCCAGAGATTTGAGAGTCGGTTGGATCATAACTTCAAAATTAATCGACAAGATAATTAGTCTGAAAATGATTTCACAACTTGCTTGTAATCGCTCAACCCAACAAGGCCTTACTAATTTTATTGCCCAAGGTGGTTACCGCAGACATCTAAACCAATATAGAACTCGCTTGCGCAAGCAATGCGCTCAACTCGTCGAAGTACTGTCTAGCCGATGGCCAGCAAAAGTCAGCTTTAACATTCCTAACGGGGGGCTTGCGCTTTGGGTGGAACTTCCGGCGCAAATAGATACCAGAGAACTCTATCAAGCAGCCCAACAACATCATATTTTAATTATGCCCGGTATGTTGTTTTCAGCGTCCAATCAGTTTAATCACTTTTTAAGATTGAGTTTTGCACATCCAATTGAAAGCCAACGACTTGAGGCCATCACTAAGCTACCTACACTTTTTTAAATGGAGTGAATGTTCAAAGAGCGTAATTAGTAAGTTTGCTAGGTATTAATCACATTGACATTATCTGCTGATTGAACAACTATCTTAATATGCGCATCGTAAGCCCCATTAAACGATATTGCCTCCTCGGCCTTATTCTCAAACTCTTTTTTGCAAGTTCGGTGCAATCAGACGAGCTGCGCAAAAAATCAATCATGCAACCATCGGTCATGCCTTCGTATACAACTTTCTTTTCTAAATTATGTCGTAAATTAAAAGAATCCACGGTTAATAACCAAACCTTGGAACAAGCGATGATTGAAAAATCCCTACCTGAGATCTATCAAATTACTGGGGTATGTAAAGATGACCTTATTGCTGCTAAGCCCGAAAAGCCTGAGCAGTATATCAGTGCTCCTTCTATTAATTCGGTTCCAAATAAAAAGGAAATTGATTCTTACCTCAGCAAGTATTGGATTTCGATCGAGGATAAATTCTGGTGGCTGAAAGATACTTCATCACAGAATGCTAAGACGCCTCTAAGAGCAATTGCAGAGGTGATTAACGGTGCCTTAGATAGTTATCAAATTACCAGTAACCGGTCTGACCTTGATCTCGCAATAAAGTCCGCTGAATCACTAATAAAGATTCAACAAGAGATAGCTACCGGTGGATTTGGTTTTCCAGCTTGGGAGAATCATCAATCGCACTTAGGAAAACTGGCAAACAAGTTTTTGCGTCATGCAAAGTCGCAAGGCCTACTAAATGATGTGGTTAGAAACGGTTGGATTATCGATGACTTAGGGCGAGGTGATCTCTATTTTGATACCGGCCTTGCGGGAGAAGCATTAATCAAGATATATCTTATAACAGGCGAACCACAATTTTTGCAGGCCGCAAAATTAGCCGGAGATTGGGCTATGTCTAAACCGGCAGTGGTCAATTTTAACTACAACGCGTTTAGCGTAATCCTTTTGAGTAAGCTCTATAGGCATACCAGAGAGCAACAATACTTAGAAAGCGCCATAGAAAAAACAATAGCCGGAATCTATTCTGGAATGATTCTAAAAGGTGAACATGCGGGTCACTGGTTAGATCCTCATAACCAGCGAATAGTTTATAGACAAATAATGCTTCGAGCGACACTAGTGCTACTTCAAGTGATACCAACAGACCATCCTGAATACGCTACTCTCCATCAACTATACTCGCTCGCCAGCAAAGCCATGTTCTCCCAGCTGCTAAAACATGGTATCGCCAATCCAGATTCCACCATGCTAACCTATTGCGAGAACCAACAGAGGGATGGTTCAAAGCCTATTTCCACTTGGCCACAACCACTAAAGTCTGATCTGCAAAAAATCGCTCTTAAGAGCTTGTATCGGAATAAACCTTTTGCTGGACCCGCAGCGGTAGTGTGTTTCTTAAAAGACTATTCAATCGAAAAAGGCTATCTTTAAGGCCAGAGCCTACATCGATTTTTTCAATGACCATTTAACAACTCTTCCTCTTCGATAATCCAACAAACTCAAGATGCACTGTTAGCACGCCTTCGGTTGACATTCCCATTGAACACAACTAGTTTTAACTCATATCTATCATTATCTACTTAGGTTGCAGTTTGAAAGAGTCGACCCATTCTTATTACGCATTTATATCGTATCGTCACGCAGACAATAAACAACCAGGTCGACAGTGGGCAACTTGGTTACATCAAGCAATCGAGACCTATGAAGTACCCGCGGATTTAGTTGGCACAAAAAACGAGCGTGGGGAAATTATACCTGAGCGCATTTTCCCAATTTTTCGCGATGAAGAAGAATTGCCAATCGACGCAAATTTAGGAAACGCCATTCAGAGAGCCCTCGACGGTACTAATTTGTTGATCGTTTTATGCTCCCCTCGCGCAGTTGAATCACAATATGTGGCAGACGAAATCGACTATTTTAAGTCATTGGGTCGATCAAACAGAATACTTGCAGCAATTATCGACGGCGAGCCAAACACTTCTATCGACTCGAGTAAAGAATCGTTGGGATTTAAAGCCTCTGATGAATGCTTCCCATCACCGATTCAATGGGAATATGATGAACAGCATAAACCAACTGATACTAGAGCGGAACCGCTAGCAGCCGACTTCAGAATTAATATTAATGGAAAGGCTCACCAAGGTTGGACGAATGCCCAGGCGGTCAATCAATACTTAAAACAGCAGAACCTTGAAAAATCCACGGCTAGTAAAATAGCAAGCCAATATAAAGAGCAGCAACACTTAATGCTGCTAAAAATTATCGCAGGGATCTTAGGTGTCCCACTCGGTCAACTCACTAAGCGCGATAAAGAATATCAGCTGGAACAGGCACGACTAAAAACTAAGAAATTAAGACAGTGGTTATTTGCGGTGGCGCTTTTAGCAGTGCTAGCGGTTGGCGCTGGAATAGTAGCGTATTTTCAGAAAGAACAAGCCGACCAGCAGAAGCAAGTGGCTGAAGAACAACGAGGGATCGCCGAATTAAATGAAGCGAAGGCAGTTGAGCAACGAGATCAAGCACTACTCAATCAAAGTCGATTTTTATTAGAACAGGCACGCCTTGCCAATAATGAAGCCGATTACGAGCTAGCTATTCTATTAGGGATGAATGCGATTCCAGGTGAATACGGTGGCGATCGGCCCATGCCAAATTCTCTAGCTGCACTAAGACAAGCGGTTTTATCCATGGATAAACAGATATCGATTAGAACACCAGAGGTAATTCGTAAAGCGGTTTACTCGGCTGACGGAAAGTACCTTTTAGTTTCGACTGAATCGAGCAATTTAGACATCTATGACGCTGACACTGGCGAGCTATTCAAACAATTACCACTGGCAGAAAAAGTGAAGGATTTTCATGTTGACCGGCAGAGTAAACTTCTTGCGGTAGCATTTGGATACAACAAGCTAGCCGTTTACGAATTTCCCGAACTAAAACTAGTGAATCAGTTTAGTTCGTCATCACCCCATAGATTCACCTCAAGCAGCCACTCCTTAAAGTTTAGCAATGAAAACGATGTCCTTTATGCTGCGATAGGAAAGCATTTGCAAGGATGGAATTTGGCCGATAACGAAAAAGTTCTAAACATTGAAAAAGATGAGGCTGACTTTTCTTTTATTCAAGTTTCAAAGGATAAAAAGTGGCTAATTGCTTCAGAGGCTTTCAAGACGCCTATTCTTTTATACTCTCTGAATAATAATCAACTGGTCAAGCAGCTGGAAGGTGTTTTTCTACAACAACCACATACTATTCCCTTTATAACCGGTGACAATAAATCTGTGATCTACTTTAATGATTTAGGTACCCATTTACTAAAATTGGAGTCTCTTGAATCTAACTTGTTGGCTAAACAAACCCATGCGGTGTTTGGTCGAAAAGGCCAACATCTTTTGAGCTTGCCCGCGAATAACCAAATACAGGGTACCGCCGAAGAGATCCACGCAATTGAAGCGTTAAGAAGAGCACCCTATTTATATAATATAAAATCGCAAACAGGTGTAAACCTAAATCATTTTACTGAAGTGGCGAAAGCAAAATTCACTGACGATGAAACAAAGTTGGTGACTATCGCCTATCAAACAGCGAAGGTATGGAATACAAAAACTAACCGCTTAGTTAAAGAATTTCAATTGCCATTTACACCTGCAAAAATTGAATTATCAAACGATGGCCAATGGCTATTGGCTATGGAGTCACGAAAGAACTATTTAGGAGCATGGTCAATCGTACCTAATGAATCACTACAGCCCTATGATCGTTCGGCGAATGTTTACTCGACAAAGCTTAGTAGCAGTGGGAATTACTTATTTTTGGCTTCGTCTGAAGAATCAAAAAGTTCGGCAATCTACTCGATTGAAAAGAATAATACCATTGTTGAATTTGACGAAGCGTGTTCTTCGCCAAAGAATGTAACGTTTTCTAACAATGATAAGTTTGCGCAAGTTGTTTGTTTTGATCATGAACAAAGCTTCATATTAGATCTTGAAACTCTCGAACAGCGGCCGCTACTTCAAAAAGACTCAATCTATTCACTAGACTCGATCAAGTTAAGTTTGACCGGCAACTACTCCGTGGGATTCAACAACTTTGACGATAAAATATTAATACAAGATAACTTCGGTTCCAACCAGCCTATTCTAGAATTTAAGCTAGAGAAAAAAGATCGAACGTCGAGAATACACATTGATCACAACGAGAAATTAGTAGCGGTAACTTTGCGCGATAATTCGATTCTGTTTATAGATCTAAGATCTGCCAAACTTATCTCTAGAGTTGCATCGAACAAACAAATCAAGGCACTAGAGTTTGGCCCAAACTCCGACTCATATTTTGTTCATCACGATGACAATACAACAAGTTACTTCAAAATTAGCAATGGAGAATTAATTCGAAACTTCCCAAACAATGAAAATATTGAAAGAATTATCTACTCAGCTAAATTTGACCAAGTTCTGTTAATCGCTAAAAGCGGGCAAATATCGGTGTGGGACGGGCCAACCGGAGCGTTTATCTATCGACTTGCGACTGAGGCTGATGGCAAGTTCTATCAGTTGTCACATGATGGTAAATATCTAAAATCGGCCAGTAGCAAACCAATCATTGTCGATCTGGAATCGAGAGGCATTTATCTAGAGTCTAACGATTTGAATTCTTATGATATGGGATTTATTGGTAAGACCGACAACATTGCGATTCTCAGACCTCAGGGTGTGCGAATTATTCCAGCCCTCGGAAACGATCTTGTTGATAAAGCATTGTCCAAACTGAGCCCTAATAGACGATGTTTGACAGCCGAAGAACGAGAAAAATTCTACCTCCCGGCATTGGGAACAGCAGACAAAAAAGCAAGACAGTGTACTTATTAGTGATCTATCAAATATTTTAAGCGGTTTTCATAAATTGATACATCTCAATAAGCCCACGAATTGCGCTAACCTCAAGCCAATGTTAGTCTTTCTATCGCTAATTTAAATTTTGCTTTTGAAAAAGAAAGATTAGGCGCTTTTTAGTTAACCACTCCAGCCATTAACTTTCATCTTTGTAGCTAAGCAACCTAGCGCCCAAATCCGGGTAAATAACTCAAATAACAATAGGAATAGCCATGAATAGAATATTAATACTATGCTTATCGATACTGCTAATTGCATTTTCAAGTGCTAGCACGGCTGCCAATAAACCAAGTAAAGATCAAAAAACCGTATTGGTCACGGGTGCTACTAGTGGTATTGGATTGCGCATAACTGAACACCTCACAAGTAAAGGCTACTTCGTTTACGCAGGAGCAAGAAAAGACGCTGATATGCAGCGTTTAAACAAAATGAAGAATGTTATGGCGGTTCGCCTCGACGTTAATAAGCAAGATCAAATTGATGCTGCGGTTAAAACCATTGCCAGTCACGATGCAGGCCTTTACGCGCTAGTTAATAATGCCGGAGTCGTCATTCTCTCTCCGTTAATCGAAACCAGTGAAAAAGATTTTGATTTTCAAATGCAAGTCAATTTGTACGGTCCCTATAGAGTGACTAAAGCGTTTGCACCATTAATTATTGAGAGCAAAGGTCGAATTTCCACCATCAGTTCTATTTCCGGAATACTATCAGGCAGACTATTTGGCCCTTACAGTATGAGCAAGCATGCCATGGAAGCATTTTCCGACTCTCTCGCTACAGAAATGAAAAAGTTCGATGTACAAGTCAGTGTGGTCGAGCCAGGAAATTTTGAATCCAAGATTGGTGACAGTTTTATCAAACGATTCAATAAACAAGGTGGAATGGAAGGTACCAGCCGCTACAAAGAAGAATGGCAAGGTATGTTAGGCTTTTTCGAGAATCGTCCCAAAGGGGCTCACCCAATTGCAGTTGCCAACGCGGTAGAGCACGCATTATTTAATGAAAAGCCAAAGATGCGCTATATGGTGGTGCCTAATCAACGCGAAGGCGATATCACGATTCGTAAACAGATTGCCGAATTGGTTCAACTTAATCAAAAACATGAGTTTTCAGTTTCACGCGAAGCATTAATTAAGATGCTAGATGAAGAGATTGCCAAGAATAAGGAATAATTTTGGGGGCGTTTGAGGGAACGCGCTAGCCAATGAGGCTTCTACTTTTTATCTAAAGCGGAAGCTTTCTCTTTTCCAAGTTCAATGCTTCGACTCCGCTCAGCAACCCTTTGTTTCGCAACGATTCTGTCTTTGCTATTTATCAAACAAAATCGGCAATTTTTCATACTTTTAAGTGCGGTTTCGCAGCGCTGCGCTCTGACTGCGACATTCTTTTGTCTGGCAACAAAAGAACGCAAAAGTGCCCTTTACGTTGCGCACTGGGCGACCGAAATTGACTTAATGTTTTGTCGTGATACTCGATGGAACGCCCACCACCTGTTCGTTTGTGAGGCCCATCCCACTGCTACTTACTTCGATCATTCTATCTTTATACGTAATTAGTGACGTGATTATCATTACCGAAGATTTACTCGCCCAGTGGCTACGAGTAACTCGACATCCCCATGTCCATCGGAACAGTGGAAAAGCTGCCTGAGCGCAGCGAGTTCTTTTCCACCCGATGGGCGCTATAAGCCAGTGCCATTAATATTTAAGCAACCGAAACTGTCAGCTAGTTCAAAACGTACTCGTTTCAACGAAAAAGATTTTTGCCTACTTTTGTTCTTTCACAAAAGTAGGTCGCAGTCAGAGCGCGAGCGCTGCGAAACGCCCTTAATCTTAGCTTTAAAAAAGACCACAAAGGTCAGCAATGGAAACTTTACAGTCCCAATTCAAATCAGAAAAACTTAATCCCCCTTAAAACTTACCACTAAGCAAGTTCCTCGCCCTCTCTCCTCACTGCTATTCTGACTCAAATTATTACATTATTATTCGCCGCCGCAGTTGAATTAGTTTATTCTTCCCCCAGTTAAACTAAAGCCTGACACACCTTAAAGGATTTGACTTTATGTCAACCGAAACTTCGGAACAAAATACCTCAGAGCCACAATCTGAGAATAAGCCTGATAAGAAATCCCTAAAAAACCTAACACCGATCTTTGCGTTGGTGCTTCCCTATAAAAAAATGGCATTCGCCGCGCTGCTTGCTCTACTGGTCACCTCTGCAGTCAGCTTGTCATTAGGACATGGGGTTAAACTGATTATTGACGAAGGTTTTACTTCCGGCTCGGCCGAACAACTGACTGCAGCGATTAAGTTTGTGGTCGTTTTAATCGCCATTTTAGCCGTAGGTACTTTTTGTCGCTTCTATTTAATGTCTTGGTTAGGTGAACGAGTGAGTGCCGATATTAGAAAGAAAACTTTTAACCAATTGCTTAATTTGCACCCAAGTTATTTTGAGGAGAATCGCAGTGGTGAATTAATGTCACGCTTGACGACTGATACCACTTTACTTCAATCCATTATCGGCTCATCTTTTTCGATGGCATTAAGAAGCTCACTCATGCTTGTTGGTGGGTTGTTTATGATGTTAATCACTAACCTCTATCTTACTTTAATCGTTTTGGCGGTGGTTCCGATGGTCTTTTTACCAATGATATTCTTTGGTAAAAAAGTTCGAGACCTAGCACGCAAGAGCCAAGACAGTATCGCCGATATAGGAACCTATGCGGGCGAGATCATTCAAAATATTAAAGTGGTACAAAGCTACACGCGTGAATCACAAGAAAAAAACGCTTTTTCATCGGAAGTAGAAACTGCTTTTGATATTGCCAAGCAAAGGATCAAACAACGTTCGGTATTGATCGCCACCGTAATATTTTTATCTTTTAGTGCAATTAGCGTGATGCTATGGGTCGGTGGTATGGATGTGCTAGAGGGCAATATTACCGGCGGCGATCTAGGGGCATTCTTATTTTACGCGGTAATGGTCGCCGGATCGGTAGCAACAGTTTCAGAAGTCTATGGCGAACTGCAACGAGCAGCGGGAGCAGCAGAGCGATTGCTGGAGTTGATGTCAGTGGAAAGTGAAATCACCATTCCAACGAACACCATTGAACTCAATAGTGATACAAAAAGCGTTATCGAGTTCGACAGTGTCCATTTCAATTACCCTTCGCGCCCAGACTCAGCCGCTTTAAATAATATCAGTTTGAATGTTAAACGCGGCGACGTGGTAGCCTTAGTTGGTCCATCAGGTGCTGGGAAAACAACCTTATTTGAGCTACTACAACGGTTTTACGATCCTCAAAAAGGTGAGATTCGTTTTGAAGAAGCAGCACTTCGCTCGCTCGCCCCTACGACGCTTCGAACTCAAATGGGCATGGTACCGCAAAACCCAGTATTATTTAGTACTGATGTTTGGCATAACATTCGTTATGGTCGCCCCGACGCTTCCGACGAAGAGGTGATTGATGCTGCCAAACGAGCACATGCTCATGACTTTATTGAGCAACTACCAGATAGTTATGCCAGTTTTCTCGGTGAACAAGGTGTGCGATTGTCGGGTGGACAAAAACAACGTATTGCCTTAGCGCGAGCGATCTTAAAGGATCCGAAAGTGTTATTACTAGATGAAGCAACCAGCGCGCTCGACGCGGAAAGTGAGCACCACGTTCAGGCCGCACTCAAAGAACTTATGAAAGATCGCACGACATTGATCATTGCTCATAGATTAGCAACCGTTATTCATGCCGATAAAATAGTGCTAATGGACAATGGAAAAATTATTGATACTGGCTCACATTCCGACTTGATAAAATCCTCTAAATTATATCAAAGGCTCTGTGAATTACAGTTTGATAAAGCTGAACAACAGTCGAAAAAAAATAATCCTTGAGTTTAAGTTCAAGGCTGAATCAATTTTTCGGGCATGTTAAACTATAACAATCCCATAGATACACTATTTTTTGTAGTTCTGAATATCGAAAAGAAGGACATCATGTTTAAAACTCTACTTACAAAAATTGTTTTTTGTTTACTCACCATTAGCTTACTGTCCGCTTGCGCAACCAATATCGCGGGCCGCAAACAGGTTATGCTGGTCTCAGAAGATTCCGCTATTGCAGCCTCTAAGCAAGCCTATGTTCAAACACTTGAGCCATTTGATAAGGCCGGCAAACTTGATAACAACAAAGCGATGGTAGACAGAGTCAATCGCATCACTAATAAACTCATCCAGCAGGCAATTATTATGCGTCCTAAGACAAAAGACTGGCAATGGAGCGTTAAAGTAATTGACGAACCAGAAACAGTTAACGCTTGGTGCATGGCCGGTGGCAAAATGGCGATTTATACTGGACTGATTAATCAGTTATCTGCCACAGATGACGAAATCGCTCAAGTTATGGGACATGAAATCTCTCATGCATTAGCTAATCATTCAGCCGAAAGAATGTCAGTAGCTATGGCGACCGGTTTAGCATTACAAGTGATGCAGGCGACTACCGAAGCGACTGAGACTCAACTAGGCTTAACCGCAGCGGCTGCACAAGTTGCTCTAACGCTGCCAAACAGTCGAACTTCAGAATCTGAAGCTGATGAAATTGGAATCGAACTAGCTGCAAAAGCTGGCTTTAATCCAGAAGCAGCAGTGACACTTTGGCAGAAAATGGCGAAGGCCAGCGGTGGTGCAGGATTTGAATTTTTTAGCACTCACCCAGCTCCAGAAAATAGACAAAAGGCACTTAAAAAATTAATTCCAAAGATGATGCCTTTTTATGAGGCGGCTAAGTAATTTTATAGTCACCCCTTAGATCGTCGCACTTTTTTCGCAATTACAAACTATTTCCGTCATCGCGAATCTAAAGCTCTCGCGATGCTTCTACAAGTGAATACATAATAACGAGTAAACCTTTTAGCCTCCTCTCCAGCGGGAGACGACTCCAAGGATGGAGAAGGTAGAGCGACGCGGGAGGCCGAAGCCGAGGATTAAGGAGAGGGGAACTCTTTTCCTTAAATGCCAAATATGCTCGGGGGTTGCATTTAAGAAGCCTATTTATACTCGACAATAACCGAACAGACTAAATAAGTCCTAATCCATCATTAAAGAAGTATAAACCGCCAAGATAGGAAATTTGCTTTCCCCAAAAGAAACTGTGAAAGTTTGCATTTCTTTCCCTTTAAAACTCAGAGGGTAATTCTCAGGGTTTTTACGATCACCATTAGCAAACAACCCCATTATGTGTTCCTGTTCTAACGAACGAACGCCAGAAGATGTGTTTTTTAAGGTAATAGTTACCCACCGCTCCCCAGATTCACTGCTCATTAATACGTAATTGATTATTTCAAAGTCGCTCCTAGATGGTTGAGTATTGTTATCGTTAGGAAATGATAAATGTAGATTGCTCGCAACGGCTCTATCGATAGAAAGAATCTCATTTTCGGAAGCGTATGAATGGCCCATGAACGACCAAACGCTAATAGTGAAAACAAACAAAAGACTAAGCTTAGACATATTTACTACCTGTAAAATTGATTTAATACTTAAAACGAAATCAGAATAAAAAAAGGGTTAGGTTACCTTTTCAGCCCGCAATTTATTCCGTTTAGAAATCAACCGAAACAATCGAATTCCAGCTAAAACCATTATGATAACCCCAGCACCAATCAACCCATTAACCACTATTTCATCAGCTAACAGCGGATGCACTGGATTACCATCCGAACCAAACTTAGCATACAAACCAACACCCAGAGCGACCACGCCAGGGAAATCAATTAATCCGCCGTATTTAATTTTTCGGCCTAGTTTAGCTAATTCTTCATCAATATTATTACTCATTTGTTCTGTCTCATAATTAATCAAGTTTTAGATTACTCAGTCTCTTTATTTGGGAGAATTTTTTGGCCTAGAAAGATTGCAAGGAATGCCATTGGGATATAGGAAACCAACATATCCAATACCATAAACCAAGTAGGCGCAGGCAATAGGTAAGAAGCGTAGGCTCCGCCTAAGAAAAACAACCCTCCAATCACATAAGCCATTTTTTGCTTGTGAGAAGACGCTATTAAAAAAGCCAGCAAAGCACCGACTAGAGTTCCTAGCGCATGAGCTAAAAATGGTGCCACAAAATGTTTGGGTTCAAATAAGTGCATGGTCGCAGCAAGTGATTCCATATTGGAGACATCGGCTCCTTCTGGGGGAGGAATTATCATAGGACCGACAGTAACAAGTCCCATATTAACTATGGAACCTACAATGAAACCAAGTGGTATTGCGAGAATATTTCTTATCATTATTGTTTCTCCTTTATCAGCAAGCGATCGATTTATTGTATTTTGGAATTTTGTCTTTTGAACGAGTGATGTTGAGTTTCATTCTTCAACCGCAACCTACTTCAGATCATACCCATCATCAATAGCTATCTTAATTTATAGTCCCGGAATACTCTTTGATAGAGTATTTTGAACAACTTCAGCAATATAATGTTCACTCGCATATACCACACCACAATGGTTCATATATGTATTCCCGCGCTTGTTTAACTGCAACGGCTTTCCGAATACATCCGTTACAACCAAACCTAGTTCATTGAAAATTGCCGATGTTGCGGCAAAGTCCCAACTACTCCCGCCGCCTTCAGATACTTTGGGAAGTTTAAAATAGACCGCGGGATGATTCTCCAATACCTTGCAAGCATTTATCACGGCCCCACCTCCTTGCTTTAACTCAATTTCATTCCACGACAAGCTGATATCGGTCTGACTCAATGCACTTCGAATACTGGTAAAAGATGGATGCTCAATTAGGCTAGGTTCGGTAAAGATAGTTAGCTTGTGAGAGTTTTCTTGATTGGATTTGGTCAACGCAAAAGCTGCACCGTTTTTATAAACTCCTGCCCCCTTTGTGCTAGAAAATAAGGTGTGTGTCGAAGGGTCGTAAACGACTCCTATTAAAGGCTCACCGCCTTTTGAAACTAGCGCAATTGAGATTGAAAAGCCTGGTCTAGATTCTGTAAAAGCCAATGTGCCATCAAGTGGATCGATACACCAAAAATAATCCCTATTAAAACGAGAATTATCATCGATAGTTTCCTCACTTAATAAAGCTAATTCATATTGTTGCAGGCTTGGTTTCAAAATTTCTAAGATGATTTTTTCACTTTTCAAGTCGACTTCTGTCACCACTTGAGACGCAGGACTAGAACCAGATTGTTTTTGTTTAATAGAGACTTGCTTAAGACGAGGGTCATTCTCAATAATCGATTCGATCATTGAGCCCGCTTGAGTGGCTGCTTTTTCAGCCAGCCGCGTCAATTCCATTAATTGCAATTGAGTCAGTTTCATTTTAGCTAATCTATCCACCTAAACTTTCAATCACTTGTTGAGTGATTCGTTCACTATAACCATTAATCTTCCAATGGCCTGGGCTCCAACCTTTTAGGAATCGATGGAAGTCTGCCCAAGCAAAATAGAATAACTCTCGCCATTCCAATTCTAGCGCTTCAAGGTCAACATCATTAGGCGTATTTTTCTTAAGCAAAGATTGGGTTAATGATTGAAAATAATAATCAAGCAATTCGCTTTCATATTTTTCGCAATCCTCTTCATACAAACAACTTCCAATAAAATAGGCAACATCCTTCATTCCGCAACCATGACCGATATATTGAAAATCAACCGCCGCAACATCATCACCTCTGTCGGCAAAACAAAAGTTAGCTAACTTAGCATCGCCATGCACCAGTGTCTTAAACTGACAAGTATTAAGCTTTTGATCGATTAGAGCGGCAGCATGTTTAAGTGCCTTGTCTTCTAGCGCATTAAGCTCATCAGGTCGAGTTTCTAAATGCCAATAAGTCCCTATCGGCCAAAGCTGCGTATCTAAATTTAAACTCTCTCGACTCTCTTCATTAAAGAGAAATTTAGCGTGAAAATTCGCCAGCCACCTTAAACAGTTTTTCATATCTTGCAAGGTCGCTTTATCTTTTCGGATAGAATACCCAGACGCATCTAAGTCTTCTAGTAACATGAAAAATTCTGTCTCACTGGATTCAACCGCATAACACTGTGGCACTCGGCAGGACTCGTCACATTGTGACGACCAATTTTGATACCAGTTTGATTCGACTTGGTAGGATTTTATTTTTCGTTGGTGTGAAATGTCGGTATTCCAACCTCTAGGATGCTCGGCAGCGTTTGGCAATTTGACATGCTTGACTACTACCGATTGGAACTGTGCGCCCTCCAGAGAGTAACGCACAATTTGCCCATAGCCACTCCACAAAGACTGGATTTGCTGAGCATCGGTTATTTTAGATGCTGTTAACTGACTTAAGATCAGGTTTTCTAATGGTGATGACATTGCGAGGCGCAAACTTAAATAGGTTTGCAATAGGCTAACATAATTTGTACTTTACACCACACTAACAAAATCTCTTTGCTTCTACTCACCATCTCCTATTAACTAAGGAAACGCTTCGACTCCGCTCAGCGAGCTTGATAAATTTTGCATCTGCTACTTTCTACCTCCCAGCTCCTAGCTCCTAGCTCTTATCCCTTATCACCCAGCTCCTGTCTTTTTAAAACGCATCCCCTCCGGCGACAAACCTAACTGCTTTAAGCGTTTGCTTTCCGACTTTTCCATCACCCCCAAATTTAAAATCGACAATCCAAGCAAGCGGCCCGCTGCCTCGGACATCGGGTGAAGAAGTCCAATAATGACCTTCTGTCGCGGGGAATACGTTTTCGTTGATAGCCGGTTCAAAACACGCTTTTTCGGTAAGAGACGCTAGCTCTTTAAGATTGGGCAGTCGCCAGTCGATTCGATTTCCACCTTCAAATCGAGTGGATTCATCCAATGCATCCTTCCAATTAAGTAAACTCGGTGTACCTTCACAAGGTTCGTCGCCAAGAGGTTTAAACACTTGTCCTACTGCACATCGAGACCAAATTAGCCCTGTCTTATTGTCAGTAACGATTCCTTCACCTACTGAATAACGTTCATCTGGCGCGGTCAATTTGATTTCTTCATGACAAGTTTGCGCTGAGACGTTTGCTTGAAGCATTATCAATGTGAGAAGGTTACCAATGGTAAACAATGTTTTATTCATTCGTTTTTTACCTATTAATATTTTACATTTCATAATCATCTACTCTTATTAATTGTGTGTTAAACGCTCTACTCTTCAGCAAATCGAACCAAGCGCACAGCCCGTCGACTATTTTTGGATGCTGTTTGATCACTGCCATCAAAATAGCTAAATGTCCAAACACCGATAGTTCGATTAGCCTCTGGCGTTGATGACCAATAAACATCGGAAGAATTGGGGAAGAAATTGCTATCAATCGTTAATCCAGGACTCAACACACTATAATCGGCAATGGAGCGTAGCTGCTCTAAGCTAGGTAATGACCAATCTCCACCTCCGCAAACTCGTGCTTCATTTATCGCGTCGACGTACGAAGCAGTATCGCAATTACTACCGGAGCAACTACCACCGTTCTCAGTGCCTATGTCGCCACCATTATTAGTTTCATCAAAGTTTAGCCAAGTGTAGGTATTGGTCGTGTCATGTAAGCCACCCACTCGTTGTTTTACCTGCCAAATCATGCCGGTATTATTGTCTCTGACACAGGACCATTCTGTCGCTGAATTGGCTAGCTCTAGGCCTTGCTCATCCAGTTTGGTGAAATCAAATCCCGCATGGCCATCTTCATCATTTCCCTCATTAAGATCCAACCCATGATGACCATCTTGCCCACCGGGAATAGGGTCAACTTCACCATCAGTTTGATCCTGACAGTTTTCTCGATTGCCGTGAATGTTACTAGCCCCCGAAGCGAAGTCTCCACAAGTAGTGATGCCAGTATCATTAAGTTTGGCAACAAAATGCTTTACTTCGACCTCTAATGTATCGCTGGTTGAGGCTCCTTCGTTATCAACGACTATTAGCTCAAACTCTAAAATGTCATCGACATCGACAAAGGGTGCCGTAAAAACAAGTTGCTCAGTATCAGCACCGCGCAATTCTATATCGCGCTCGTCCAGTAATGACCAAGCAAAACTAACGATTGTGCCATCAGGATCCTCCGCTTGCGCAGTGATCGCAAGCTCCAAACCTTCTTGAACTGCTCGTCTCTCTCCTAATTCAAGATTAGGAGGTCGGTTGGTAGATTCGACTAACACATCAACCGTATCAGTGCCGCTAGCACCGTCATCATCGACCACCTCAAGTTCAAAAGTCAGGGTTTCATCAATTTCAATATCAGGAGCCTCAAAACTGGCATTAGCCGAGTCCGAGTCTATTAAAGTCACACTGGTACCCTCCGTTTGTCGCCAACTGAAGCTTGCGATGGAACCGTCCGAATCGCTGCCAGTCCCGACTAACTCAACATCTTCACCAGCTGTGACCGTCTGATCATCGCCCGCGTTGGCTGAGGGCGTCTGATTGACCGGAGGCGGAGGTGGATTAGTGCCGCCTCCCGACCCGCCGCCACAACCGACAAAAATAGTCAGCAAAGCCATACTCATTGCGAGTTTCAAAATCGGTAAACTTTGAAACTCACCCCCTTTACGATTGTTAAAATACTGCATTATTCATTTCCATTATGAAAAAAGATTGAGGCATCTACTATGAGGGTTCCACTGCTGATCAACTTGTTGTAAAGCTATTGATTTGATAATGATTTAATAATGGAAATCTAAGTCAATGCTAGAATCGGGCTATAATTCGCTAAACGAGATAATATGCCGGTTTCTGACCTGGTAATTTCACACAACGTAAAAATGAAACTTCAGTATGATAGAACAGCTTAATCCAATTGGTTTGGGTAGCGAAAACTACCAAATAGCAGTAGCAATTGGTAACCGGCCCGAGTTACCGGAATATCAAGTGCTAAATAGTATTCAGCCTGTATCAAAATGTGAAATAGCCAACATCGGCTTGCAGTGCGGAAATGGCTGGCGCAAGGTATTTAATGTTTATGCAAAACTAATATTTAGTTTAGCTAATGCTCAATATGATTTAGTCGCTGATTGCAGAAGCTGGCAAGAATATCGTGACAATTTGCTATTACAACCCAATAGTCAGACAGCGCTAATTTTCGGAGCCGCTGCAGCAAGACCTATTTCAAATAGGGTGCACATCATTTGTGGCAAAACTCATGCTAACCAGCTGATTGAGTCCAAGCAGATCGACAATCAATTCAACTGGCTTGACTCGGAATTTGCGGTCGACAAACATAATCGCTCGATTATTTGTCCGTATTTTGACTATCGACAGCTTTCCAACATTAAGATTGAACGACTAATCGAGTTGATTCGGTCTATTTAACCTCGATTGTGAATCAAATTGGCCCTTAATTGCTGCAGATCAAAATATATCGAGGTTGAAGTGACCGATAAACCCGATACCTGTTAAACTCTGCGCAAATCAGCAAAACTCAACTTATTAGAGAAAACACTATGTCATCAAACTTCCTGAAAATGGTTGCTGCAGCAGAAGCGCAAGATCAACCACAACGTTTATTAATTATGCTCGCTAAGTCAGAGATAGAATCAAATGACGAAGAGAAAGGCGCCTCAGGTACTATCACACCGGTGATCTGTGTGGATAAAACACCTGATGAGATTACCACCTTTGAAGATTTTGTAGCCGAAGCAGATCAAATTGACTCAGGTTGGGATATGTTGTTTATCGCGGGGTTAGCGGGTGAAAATAATGAAATGCCGACTCCCGAAGAGGCCGATCCGATTTTGAATAAAATGGTTAACGATTTAATGAGTGGTCAAGATCTTTCTCGCTACTTGGTATTAGATCGTAATGATGAGCCAGTTGACATCTTCACCGCATAACCTACCAATTGTATTAAGACTTAATCATAACCACTGTTCGCGTTTATTGATGAAAAAATCTATAAACGCTCTTACTTTGGCTTGCTGATATTTTACTTGGTGGTAGTACAGGAAAACTTCGGCGTTTTTCCACCAATAGTTTTGTAAAACGGGTACCAGTTTCTTCTCTTCCAAAGCTCTCAACAATGATGGTTCATCCGTTGCTGAGTTAATTATTCCTAACCCCTCAGCGGCCAAATCAATCAAACCTGCGACAGCCTTAATTTTAGATTCCAGGCAAGAATACCCAACCTCATTTTCTTTCCCTTCATCACTACTATTGTGCAGTAATATGTTATTAGGCTGGTTATGCAGATAACCTATGACTTGATGATTTTTTAAGTCATGTACATGTTTCGGTTTTCCAAACTTTTTGAGGTAACTGGGGGCCGCAAATATACCGTATTCACTCTTGACCAAAAGTCTAGAACGTAACCCCTGTTTTAGCTTTCCTAAGTATGCTCCCACTCCCCAGTAGATATCATGGTGGCTTGCTTCAATGTCTATGACACCTCGGTCAATATCGAGCTCTAAATCTAGTTCTGGAAATTTCTCTACAAATTCTGATAACCAAGGATAAATTGTTGCTTGATAAACTTCGACGCTTTGAGCAACTACTTTAATGGTTCCCTGCACTTTGTCACTATCTTCAGTTAGCCATTCATCCAATAGCTGATGTTGTTGAAGAATTTGATCAGCATGTCTAAGAAATTGCTGGCCAAATTCTGTCAGTCGGACGGTCCGAGTTGTTCGTTCAAATAAAGGCTGATTGAGCTTTTTTTCCAATCCTGAGATTTGCTTACTAACAGCCATTGGAGTTTGTCCAAGAGAAAGCGCTGCTTTAGTAAAGCTTTGAAATTCTGCTACTTTCTTAACCGCTAGCAATGACTCTGTTTTAAACAAGCTTCAGCCTCAATTATAAACTTATAGTTTATTTTAGTTTTCAATATATACTATTTATCTTTAATATCAAGCGAAGTATCTTAGATCATCACTTAAAGTCGAGGCGTTAAACAATGTTACTGTGGGACAATTTAACATGGGATTATCTAATGTGGAGCTACTTTGTCATTACCCCTTTGTATGTGGTTTTAACCTACAAATCATTAAGGCAACAAGTTATTGCTAACCCAGCTATTCGTATGGGGCTTTACTCAAGTTCCATTATCGGTTTGTGGATTCCGATGTTAATACTGCTTGCGTTTCAAAACCAATTTCCAAGTTTTGCTCCAAGTTTCAAAATTATTGGTTCATACAACAACTGGTGGTTAGCCATAGCAATAACTTTGTTATTCCTGACCACTTTTTTAGCATGGTCGCTGATTAGTCTAAAGGTAAATACTGACAAAGATAAGTCATTGGTTAAAGGTCTAACACCCATTCAGTGGTTGTTACCCGCAACCCCAAAAGAGCTGAGACGATTCATATTTTTAGTCTCACCAAGTGCTGGTATTTGTGAGGAAATATTATACCGCGGGCTTTTATTAGGCTTTTTGTCACAAAACCTCTCCGTCACCAGCGCAGTCATTATTTCTAGTTTAGCTTTTGGTGCTCCTCACCTCTATCAGGGGTGGACTGGATTCATAAAGACCGCGCTCTTGGGTGCGATTATGGCAATAATGACAGTTCTTTCAGAGTCATTGCTATTAGCAATTATCCTCCATACCGTCATTGATATTTATATGGGTATTTTAGGATACATAATCCTAACCAGACAAAAACAGCAATCCAATTTAGCCTTAACACCGAATTTGAAAGAAACCGTGTGAATTCTTATGGTTCTTCAAATTGTTGAAAATGCTTTGCTAAGCATTGGGTTTAATAAACTTTAATACCATGCGGTCGGTTTGATCTCGCTTTGTTCTGGCGTCCCGAGTAAAGATATAGTCTCTTTTATCTTCCGGATGCGATAGTAGATCCGAGTCAGTCTCTAGTTTAAAACCTGCTGCAGTAACTTCTTCAATTATGAATTGCTTATCAATTCGATGCAGTGATTCAACATCTTGGATCCCGGTTCCAGCTTTGGCACTGTGATCAATAATCAGAAAACTGCCGCCAGGCTTTAATGCATTAAACAAATGTCGGTTCATCATTTCTCGGTCGACTTTTTGCCAAACAATATCGTGATAAAAAAGCACCATCATGGCGGCGTCTATTTGAACTGGAAGACTCATAGTGTCCAGTTCTCCTACTAACTTTGTGACGTTAGTTTTCCATTGTTTATTTTTTAGTCGAGGCAGCCAACCTTGATCAGGGTTGTCAAGGAACTGTGGAAATCGGTTGATAACAAAAGGCGCATTGTGAGCGATTACTTCTCCCTTATCGCCGACAATTCTGGATAGAATATCGGTGTAATAGCCACCACCCGAACTGAGATCAATTACTCGCATACCCGGTTTTACTCCGAGTAGTTGTAAAACTTCTGCGGGCTTACGGTGTAGGTCGCGAGTGGTTTCATGTGCAGGACGCTGCGGACTATTCACCGCGTCTATAATTAGTTTTGAAGGCTCTTCAGCATAGCTCGATAAGCTAAATAGTGATGAAAGAATAAGTACAGAAGACGCTATTCTTTTCCCGATGGTCTTTTTCAAAATGGTTTACCTCTTACAAGTTGATTTTTTTAGCGCGTATTAACGAGTAAGAGATATTTATACAGGAAACCATATTGATAGATTGTTGAATCAATCTTTCAATTTGTAACCTTCTATTTTATAAACTGCTTGCCACTCTTTGGTTTTAGCATCCTGTTTTTCCATTTTCCAAGAAAATCGTTGTTCCGTAATATCAAAAAAAGTAATTCGAGTGGGTTGATTGTTATAAATGCCATTCATTACCATCGATTTGTCATCACTAGTGGCTTTAAAGGTATCAATTTTCTTTCCAGAATTAGCAGCCCAAGCCATTTCCCACTGCTCAGTTTTAGGGTTGAAGATTCGAATATTGGTTCCATATTGACGCCCTTTAGCTGGCGCGGGTGTTTTATAACCTGGAGAAATCCAGTCATCTTGAATAGCGCTGCCACCTAATATCCAATAGAAATTCCAGTTAGCCCCTGGGCCAGCTTGCCATTTGCCATCTTTGCCTAAACTCGCGTCTTTGATTTCCCATTTACCAACTAACCGACCATAGTGCATTGTTTGTGGTGGCGCATTCTTAGACATTTGTTGAATATTGATGGGTATTTCATTGCCGCTGTTTTCTGCGACTGCAACATCACCAAGGGCAAAACTAAACAGTGACAGTAAAGCAACGGCGAAGTACCTGACAGCCCCCTGCTCAAATGAAAAATGTTGTTTATCTGATGGACATTGTTTGTTGGCTTTCATTATCATCTCCAGAGATAGTTTTAGTTCATAATTTGGTAGTCGATCAAAACACCGACTAAAACGTTGAGTTCATCATAAATGACTCAAGACTAAAAGTGCCACTACCATTTGCGCAGTAAATATTGAAATTAGCGACAGTTTGTCACTTTTAACTGAAATAGATGCACTAGGATCACTATTTAATGACCAATTATTCTATGACAACCCTTGATTGGAAAATCTTGGAGAAACTGCAACAAGATGGCAGGACTAGCGTTTCTGAGCTAGCTAAAAACCTAAACCGTTCCCGCAGTAATATTTCCGAACATATTGAACAACTGTTATCGCATGGCATTCTTAAGCAGTTCAGTATTACGATAGATCCAGAAAAATTGGGGTTTGGTGTCAGCGCTTTTGTCCGGTTGCAGGCCTCTTCAAAAGACCATAGAAAGATTATCAACCATGTGAATGATTTACCCGAAGTCGCTGAATGCCATGTAATGACCGGCTCCGAATTATTAGTCATGCGAGTCATTTGCAAAGATATGCCGCACTTAAGAAGCCTGGTGGACAGTTTGACTCAATTTGGTGCCACCCAAACCGATGTGATTTTTGCGACAGTTAAAAGCGAAATTAAAGTCGATTTCGAGTTGCAGCAGAGCTTGAATAATTAACAGGCCCCCCAATCAATGGCATAGACTCAAACTTACTCAGTTATTGCGCACGTTGCGCAGCAAGACCATTAGGAAAACCATAACTCTTTAACAATAAAGGAGTCAGTCAGAATAATTTAGGGATTAGTTCGCTAACTGGTAGTGTTTCTTTTCTGTTGGTAAAATTCCTCCAAACGATAACAAATCAAGGAATGCCTTATTTTTGCGGGGAATTTTGGATAACGTGACGTGTAAATTTCCCGAAAGATGCACGGTTCGCATACTGCGCATCGTGCATACTAATTAGCTGTAAAATGTAAGAGAGGATTATGAGCTGGAGAAATGATCTTAAATCTCAGCCCAAAAAAGGGCGATATTTCCCGATTCGATTTGGCGATGCTGTTCGTCTTCTAAAAGAACATGGATTAGAGCAATATGATGGTAGCCGGCTTGCCATAAGAATGGAGAACATAGAGGCGGAATGTGAAAACGGCAATCTTCTGATTGATATCATGCCAGAAGAAGATGTAGCCATATATTCATTACCGGAGAAAATCGCAAAGGGTATTTCTGAACGAGCAGCGACTGTAGCGTTCAGAGAACTGGTTAAGGTACAAAGGCGAATCGATAATTTTGATAGCAGTAAATATTCTTACTATTGCGCTTACCTCAAAGGGATGTCTGAAATCATTGTGACCAGAAAAGACATATCGAAACAAAAAGGGAAATACCGAAGCGAATCAAAGTTTTCAAACGCCTTTAAAACCAAAAAGATTCGTCGTAATGAGACTGTTCTCAGTACCATCAATATTTAACAAGCGGCTCAAATCGACCTTCACTGCGTTGCTAGTTTTGTGCTTTTCCGCTACTCTCGCACAAAACAATCAACTTCGTTCCGGCGATTTAGCCGAGCGACGAACCTCCCATCAACTGCCAATCAAAGTCAAATTAGCCGCTCAACATTTGTTTTTACCAAATCTCAAAATCGTTCTATAATTAATTGATTCGAAACACTTTATTTATTATTTCTGGAAATTACTTGATAACAACCGCTGAAAAAGGTTTCACCCTTATCGAGCTAATTGTTGTGATCGTCATTTTATGCGTAATTGCGGCAATTGCTGCACCAAAATTTGGTGAGTTGCGCTCGTCAGCTAGAATTGCGGTAATAGAAAATATAGCGGGAACCATGAAATCGACCGCACAAATAATTCAAGCTAAAGCCATCGTTTCAGGTTTATCGGTCACAACCTCCAATCCCGGTAATCAGGCGGCTTATATAGTCACGACAAACATTGGAAGCGCGGAAGTTGATTGGCGAAATTTATGTCCAGAAAGCAGAGCTGAACTGGCCGATCAGTTAACCATGATTGATTATATCGATCTCACCGAAACCGCAGGTTTAACTAGTCAGTTGAATAACCAATACACATTGATCGGGTACGATATCCCCGGATTTTCCGTACCAACAAATAGCGGTTGTTATGTTATTTATGATTCGTTTGGTAATCCCAACTGTACCGCGACGGCTGTAACCGTAGATTGCTGAATGTTGGCAATTAACCAACTCCGCTCACCAGTTAAAAGATGAGATTTACTCTTGAATTGGGTAACCTTAATCCTAATCACTTACTTAAGCTAAATACAAAAATATCGCTAAGCCTAAACTGAAGCCTGAACACTTGAACTTGTAAGCAATTATCTATAAGCTGATTGTCCATTTATACAAGCGATTTACTTCGCCCTTAAACAAAGATTTTGAAAAAGGAACCTTCAAACAATGAAAGCGATCTTGATTTTACTGGTATTAATGGGTTTCTATTCCGCAACTGCTGCCGTTGAAAACAATAGCCAGATATTATTTGATTCTAAATCATTGAACGAGACCAGAAAAATTTTGGTAAGGCTCCCAATCGACTATTCTGAAAATAATGACAAGTCGTATCCGTTATTAATCACCTTGAATGATGAAGATAATTTCAAATGGGCTAGCAGTATTGTCGATGTACAAGCCGCGCGATTTGGTATTGAAGACATGATAGTCGTCGGGCTTCCTCATAATGGAAATTACAGTAAAGACAACTACCCTTTCAAGAAAAAAGGCAATATAGAACCCAATCCTCAATCTGAAAAATATTCGAATTTTATTAGAAAGGAAATAGTTCCCTACGTTAATAAAAACTACAGAACAAATGGAGGTAAGTTTATTGTTGGTCATTCACTATCAGGTTTGTTTGTGACTAATATGTTTATGCAATACCCGGATGAGTTTTCCACATTTATTGTACTTAGCCCTTCGGTTCATCATGCTCCTCAGCTGTCTACTCTAGTCAAACCTTTTTTAATTAACAACAAGTCGTTAGCTGGCAGTATCTATATATCTTTAGGTGATATGGAGCATCAACAAATACTACAAGAATACAAGGTTCTTAAAGAAGTATTTGAGAATCACGCGCCACAAACACTCACTTGGTCCGTTGACTATATGGAGAATACAGACCATTTACTCGCAGCCTATAAAGGTATTTATGATTCTCTAACTTGGGTTTACAGGGATTGGTATTTACTCGATACCGAAATGCAACAAAGTAGTCTGGATGATTACATCCAACATTATGATGAGTTTTCTAAGAAACTTAAGTATCCGATTAAGCCGAGAGAAAGGCACTTGGTCAGCTTTAGCGGCTTTGCAAAAAAGAAACTAAATGACCATAAAGCAGCCGTAGAAGCGTTAAAAACAGCCATTCATTATTATCCTAATTCTCAAAATCCAAAAGATAAACTAAAAGAAATTGATAAATAGCTCTTATTCTGATTATTCGGCGCTGTTATTTGTAATGATTAACTTTCCGGTCGACAAGAGGCGGCGGGATAACTTAAATTTGATCTACTAGCGAGGGGCTGGTTAAACACTAGTAATAAAAGGACGGCGGTGCCGTCCCCTTAAACTGGTAATAATGAAAATACTAATTACTCATCATCCTCAACCATAGTCATTAAGGAAGTATTCCCACCCGATGCCGTAGTATCAATACTAATGGTTTTTTCTGTTAGCATCCGTTGCACAAGATTATCCAAATACTCAGCAGTGATAACCGGTAAAATAGCCCCCGTTCTATCCGCTAATTTAGCCGAGATATAGGCACTTCGACTGGTCTCACTATCAACCACAACTCCGGCTAAATTTTCGTCCATTAGCAAGGTATCTAAATGCTTTAACCTTGCAACTTGCAATACGTTTTCTGGAGCACCGGTAGCAACAAACTTGTCTCTAAACGCTAACGCTTCTTTATAGAAAACATCTGACACAACGGATACGACTGTATTACCAGTGGCTAATGCCGTAACAATTGACTGAGTCCAGTATTCAAAAGTAACGTCCTTATCTGCGAAACAAACTAATACTCCACGAGGTTCATAATAAAGAACATTTGATTCGCCTGTTGGACCAGGTAATCTAATAGGATTTTTGAGTTTACGCTCGATAAAAGTAATTTGTGACCGAGCATTGGCGAGAGTGTGATTTAAATCGTCAGCCAACTCATCAACGATTTCTACCGTGGCGATTTTCGCAAGTAACTGGCGTACCGAACTAATTCGGTCGTTAAGCTCAGTTAATCGCCATTGGTTTTCAACCGCTATCGAGTTTTGCATAATTTGGCGAGCTTCTATTTCCGACGCTGAATCAGAAATCATTGCAGCATCATCGGTGATATTTTCATGCAGAACTTCTTTAGGCGTCGCTTTTTCTTTAGTTAAACGCAGTAGATAATTGGGACCGCCCGCTTTTGGGCCTGTACCTGACAAACCACGTCCACCAAAAGGTTGCACGCCAACAATTGCACCTATCATATTTCGGTTGATATAAATGTTTCCCGCACGAGATTGTTTGGCAAGCTCGAATGCTCGTTCTTCAATCCGAGAATGAATACCCATGGTTAATCCAAAACCGGTTGCATTAATTTGATCAACCACCTTATTAATATCGCCTGCTTTAAATCGAACAATGTGTACACAAGGACCAAAGACTTCTTGTTGCAAAACATCGATGCTATCAATTTGATACAATCGCGGCATAAAATAAGTGCCTTTGCTAACGTCACCCGTCGGCTCGCAGCAATAAAGCAATTTACCGTTATCTTTCATATATTCAGCATGACGCTCAAGAGTCTCTAAAGCACGTTGATCAATCACCGGCCCGATATCAGTCGATAATAAACTCGGGTCACCGACAGTCAATTCTTTCATTGCTCCGATCAACATTTTGGTGACATCGTCGGCAATGTCTTCTTGGACAAATAACACTCTGAGCGCAGAACAACGTTGCCCTGCACTTTGAAAACCTGAGGCTATCACATCATCAACCACTTGTTCTGGAAGAGCGGTCGAGTCGACGACCATACAGTTTTGGCCACCAGTTTCAGCAATTAGTGGCACTTGCTCTCCACCCCGCTCTGCTAAAATTTGTGAGATCAAAGTTCCGGTCGCAGTAGAACCTGTAAACATTACAGCGCGAACTCTTTCGTCTGGTAAAATACATTGACCCACTTTGGAACCTCGAGCAATCAACAATTGAACCACATGTTCAGGCAAACCAACTGATTGCATTAACTCAACCGCTCGGGTCGCAATTAAACTGGTTTGCTCAGCGGGTTTAGCTAATACTGTGTTACCAGTCACGATTGCCGCCGCAACTTGACCTAAGAAAATGGCTAATGGAAAATTCCACGGACTGATACAAACAATCACGCCACGCGGGGTCATTCGCTCATCTTCGAATAATTCTTCTGCTCGCGCTGCGTAATAGCGACAAAAATCAACCGCTTCTCTGACTTCATCGATACCGTCTTGAGCGACCTTTCCCGCTTCTTTAATACAAATAGCAATCAGTTCATCCATATGACGTTCTAAAATATCCGCGGTACGCCTTAGTAGTTCGGCACGTTCTTCCACTGAGGTCTTCGACCAGTCCTGGTAGGCATTTTCTGCATTGCTTAACATGTCCGCCATTTGCGATTCATCATGCATCGGCTGATAACCAATGACTTCTTCTAAGTTAGCAGGATTAGTAACATCAAATTGCGAATTAGCATTGTCTGGTCGATTAACCGTCAGCTCGCTAAACCATTTGTCGCAGTTTAGTTTTAAGTTCTCTAACGCAATAATGTCGGTTAAATCTAGACCTTTAGAATTACTTCTTTCTTCACCGTATAACTCTGACGGTTTAGTAATTTGAACATTGAATTTGGTTTTCAATCGTTGAGTTTTTTCAACGGGATCTTCCAGTAGTGATTCTACGGGTTGAGAGTCATCCACAATGGCATTTACGAATGAAGAATTAGCACCGTTTTCTAACAGGCGTCTGACTAAATACGCCAACAGATCTTCATGCTCACCTACCGGTGCATAGATTCGACACTGGATTGATTCCTGTTCCACGACTTGATCATAAAGCGTATCGCCCATGCCATGCAGACATTGGAATTCAAAGCCTTCTTTGTCATCACCAGCTAACTCAACAATCGTCGCTGCGGTGTAAGCGTTGTGTGTTGCAAATTGGGGATAAATAGAATCGCGATAGGCCAATAGTTTATTCGCACAAGCATGGTAGCTAACATCAGTAGACGACTTACGAGTGAAAACGGGAAAACTATCTAAGCCATCGCTTTGAGTGTTTTTGATTTCCGTATCCCAGTAGGCACCTTTGACTAATCGAACCATCATTTTTCGACCAACTCGGTCGGTTAATTGTTTAAGCCAATCGATTACCCATATAGCGCGCTTTTGATAGGCTTGAACGGCCAAACCGAAACCAGTCCAATCGCCTAGATCCTCATCAGCAAAAACTTTTTCTATAATATCCAGAGAAATGTCCAGTCGCTCAGATTCTTCCGCATCGACGGTTAGACCAATATCATATTGTTTAGCCAGCATACAAAGCTGCTTTAATTTAGCCGGAATGTGTTCAAGTACCGCGTCGCGATGATGTGGTTCATAACGCGAGTAAATTGCTGATAACTTAACCGAAATACCTGGGCTTTTTCTCGGTCCTTTATTTTTCGCTGCTACACCAATGACTTTAATCGCATCTTCATAGGATTTGAAATAACGATCGGCATCTTCCATCGTTCGAGCGCCTTCACCTAACATATCGTAGGAATAAACGTAGCCTTTAGTTTCTTTTTGTTTGGCTCGCTCTACTGCGTCCTCAATAGTCTCGCCCATGACAAATTGACGTCCCATAATTTTCATGGCGATATTCATCGCTCTTCTAATGACAGGTTCACCAAGACGACCAAGTGTTTTCTTTAAAATCCCAAACTGGTGGGTCTTGCGCTCATTGGCGTAGTCCACCATATTTCCGGTAAATAAGAGACCCCAAGAAGATGCGTTTACGAATAATGAGTCGCTGTTGCCTAAATGAGGTGTCCACTGGCCTTTTGATAATTTGTCTCGGATCAATTCGTCTTGAGTCTTTTTATCTGGCACACGCAATAAAGCTTCCGCCAAACACATCAACGCTACCCCTTCTTCGGTAGATAGTGAGTACTCATTTAATAGTGCATCAACGCCACCATGACCTGACTGCTCACGACGAATTTGCAAGACCATTTTGCGTGCTCTATCCCATGCACGGCTTCTTGCACGCATGTTTACTTCGGCTTCAGGTAGGATCAGATCAATCGCTTGGCTCTCATCGATTCGATAAAACTCGCGAATTTTTTGTCTAATTAAATCATCGCTGCTAAATTTTTCATTAAATAACATACACTTACTCTCTCAATTCGTGCTCGAAAAATAATCTCATCCTGAGGGTGGCTATATTTCGCAACGATACATTTTTGTATAGGGGAATACTAGTGATTTTTGACGAAAAGTTTAGGGATATTGATCTAGGTGATTGGCCACAATCGGAAGCCCCCAATACAGCAAACACAACGACTGGGCGCGAATTTACGCACCGCTAAATTGAAAGCCGTTTTAAAGACCAAATAATTATTAAAGATTGAACATGAAAAGGATGTGCTATTTCTGACAGTTTTACAAATCTGAGGAATGACGAAACTGGATTACTTACTTCTTTGCTTTAACTTATGCCCAACTTTAACAATAGCATCAATCGCCGGCAGCAATTCTTTACCTAACTCAGTCAACGCATACTCCACGGATGGAGGCGAAGTAGCTTTGACTTGGCGGGTTATGATCCCCTGTTGCTCGAGTGTTTTTAACCGAACAGTCAATACTTTTGCAGAAATTGGTGGGATATCGACTCTTAATTCGTTAAACCGGCGAACTCCTCCGCTCAGACTCCAAATCACATTAGGGGTCCAAGCTCCCCCCAAAACAGACATGCACTCAGATAGCGGGCAATTATGCGGTACTGGTGGACTCTGATTTTTTCGAACTTTTAAGCCCATGACGACCTTTTCGTTTAATTCTAGATTAAGTCACTAAAGGTTACCTAACGGTAACTTATTAATCAAGTATATTATGGATATATAGTTTACAAAGGTAACCTTTAAAACTATTCTTCTTTCGCGATTCACGCAGTTACTCATTAAGTATTAAGTTATATCGAACACATGGAGAAACCACTATGAAGTTATATTTCAAACCCGGAGCATGCTCACTCGCTTCCCATATAGTACTCGAAGAAAGCGGTTCGTCATTCGAACTGGAAAAGGTCGATACAGAAACAAAATTGACGGAGTCAAATAGGAACTACCTTACAATTAACCCAAAAGGTTACGTACCAGCTTTAGAGTTAACTAGTGGTGACACTATCACTGAGGGACCTGCGATTTTGCAATTTTTGGCTGATAAATTCTCAGATAAAAATCTTCTACCTGGAACCGGCACCATAGAACGAACCAAGGTTATTGAAAGCCTTACTTATACAAGCTCGGAGTTACATAAAGCGTTTAGTCCTTTATTTAAATCCGACACCAGTGATGAAGCTCAGTCCCGAGCGAAAGCAAGCGTTGCAGAAAAATTTGATTTTATAGAGCAGTTATTGGCGGATGACAGAGAGTTTATTGTTGGGGGCCAATTCAGTATCGCTGACGCCTATCTTTTTGTTGTTTGCAATTGGTCAAATTTCGTTGGAATTACCATGAAAAACTGGCCTAAATTAGAAGCGTACCTGTCTAGAATTGCTCAACGAGCTTCAGTTCAGAGAGCGATGAAATCAGAGGGTTTAATTTAGAATGCCTTCCAATAATATTTTAGTCGATGTCTCAGCGCTAATAGATAACTATTTGCAAGGCTTGTATCAAGCGAGTAGTACAATACTGACCGAAGTGTTTCACCCGGATGCTCGATATATCAACACGGTGAGCGGAGAATACCTAAACCTTTCGGTCTCTGACTACTTTAAGATCTTCGACCAACGTACTGCCCCGTGTGAGCTTAAGCAGCCTAGAAGAGAACGAATAATTTCGATTGAAAACGATGGTGAAAATATGGCATTCGTCAAACTTTCTATGCAAATGTATGAGAGACAATATTTAGACTATCTGACTTTGATTCGCAGCGAAAACCGTTGGCAAATCATCAGCAAAGTTTTTTCATTTAAACCACTTAAAGGAGAATAAAATTGCCTTACGTTAATATTAAAATTACTCGCGAAGGTGGCCCCGATAATACTGGGGCAACTAAGCAACAGAAAGCTGAACTCATACAAGGAGTGACCCAAGTTCTAAAAGACGTGTTGGATAAGGATCCCGCAACAACTTTTGTAGTGGTCGATGAAGTTTCGCTAGAAAACTGGGGGATTGGTGGTATGCCGGTAACTGAGTATAGGGAATCTGTGAAGTAGAATTATTAGCTCTTTGTTGTGCTGGTGCAGGATTTGATGGGCACCAGCTTTTAGAGTTAGTTATAGATGAATTTTTGAAGTCCTATTCCGAATTTAATCCCTTTCAGTGACCGCTTCCGAGAGCCTTTCCATCATTGCTTCAAACGACTCTCCGGGCTGCTGCTTTTTACGTAAATCATATTCACACCAAACCCATCCATCGTGTTGATCTTCCGGCAAGTCAGTTGGTGGAGGAGCAGGAACATCGGTGAGATAACTCCACTTGGGAGAGTTTTGTCCCATCGCGTCTTCTCCGCCACCACTCCAAAAGACTTCTAGAATAGTGGTTTCAGTCCCCCAAAGATGTTTGGCGGAAGGATGCGGAGGTTGCAAAATAGCGATTTCACCAACGCTAAAATAAGGGGGTCGTCTTTCACTCATTGTTCTTTTTCAACTGATTACCCAACCACGCTTTTGCAAAGCGTAAATCACGATCGAGTGTACTTCGAGAAAGGTTTAAAACTTCGGACATTTCTTCATAAGTTAAACCGCCAAAAAACTGAAGTTCAAGCATTTCAGCTTTTCTAGAATCACGCTCGGCAAGTTGGTTAAGCGCCTCGTGCAGATCTAAGATTTCATCGCCGACTTCGGGCGTAACCACAATGACATCGTCAAGGGGTAAAGCTTTACCGCCTTCTCCACGACGTTTAGCACTCTTAGATTTAGCGTGATCAACTAAAATTCTGCGCATTAATCGCGCTGCTAAAGCAAAAAAATGACTGCGATCTTGCCAATCAATATCGATATCAACCAGCTTGGCGTATGCTTCATGGACGAGTGCAGTGGTTTGTAGAGTATGGTCAGCTCTTTCACCGCGAAAGGCATTCGCAGCAATCTTATGCAGATGTTGATAAACCATCGGTGTGAGGCGGTCTAGGCTTGCAGAATCACCTGCCACCCAATTTTGTAGGAGCCTAGTAATCTCTTGTTCAGCCAAACGCAGCACCTCCTGTATAGCTTGACATCATATCGTATCCGACCGCGATTTCAAGCAACTGGCTCTCAAAACCAGTTAACTAAGTAGGCTTTTTGGTAAATGAGATTATTCTTCAGATTGGCTTTCCAACAAAAGTTTACTAAATTCTTCAACTTGCTTTGATTTCCCGCTAGCTTTGTAGAGCTCTATCAATTTACGCAAGGCCCTAAGGGTTCGGCCATCTCTTTTGCCCCTAGTTTCAAGAGCTTGTTGATAACTTTCTTGCAGAAGCTTTTCGGCTTCTAAATAGTCTTCAAGTCCAGTGAGTGCTCCACCAAGACTGATCTTAGCATCGATAATTGTTTTGTGATCTTCAGACAGCGATTCACGTCTTAATGCCAATACTCGTCGATAGAGATGTGACGCCTCTGTAAAATTCTTTTGGCTCACATAAACACCGGCAATACCTTCAAGTGGAAATGCTCGATGAACATGCTTCTCCGGTAAGCCAATAATATCTTGAGTTTCTAGCGCTAAACTATAGTGCTTAATCGCTTCCGGGTATCGTTGTAAATCCCGTAGCATACTGGCTTGATTATGATAGGCCGCGGCCAAGCTGGGAGTCGCATCTGAATAGGCACGTTTAAGCAATTCAATAAAGTGGATATTGGCAGCTAGCGCTCCCTCAAAATCTCCCATTTTGGAAAGTAATAAACTATAACTATTCCAAGTATTCCCCAATTCCGCATGGTCTGGCCCAAGTATTTTAGTCCTTGATTCGATGACTTCGTTATAAAGCTTTTTGGACTCTTCGAATTGTTCCATGTCTCTTAGCAACGCTGCTAATTCTCGTTTAGTACTATTAATATCGGGGTGAGGGCCTCCTTGATAAAGCCTATTTTGCATCGCTAAGGCTTTTCGCAGTAGAGGCTCAGCATCACTATTACGGTCTAAATAGCGGTAAAAACCTCCTAGTTGCTTAGTCAATTTGGCCAAGTAAACGTTGTCTCCCACAGCGAGCTGTTCGCTGATAGTTAACCCCTGTTGAAAATAAATTTCCGCTTGCCTGTAATCGCCACGCATTTGCTCAAAAAAAGCGAAAACACTGAGTACTTCAGCCACATCGAAATGCTGTTCTCCTAACAAATTTGTTTTGGTATGCAATGCTTGCGATAGCAGCTGCGCACCGACATCATAGTCTCCTCTATCTTGATGAACCATCGCTAAAACTAACTTAGTGGTCGCCACATCTAAATGGTTTTCACCTAACAATTCGCGTTGTTTGGCGAGCGCTTCGGTCAACAAATCTAAGGCTTTTTGTTCTTGACCAAGTTTATAATAAACTTCACCTAAGACCTGTCGAAGTTTTTGTTGGACTAGCGGCTGTTCAACCAGTTCGAACTGGATTCTATTGGCGCCCTCATCCAATAGATCCTTAGCGGTAATTTCTTGCCCGAGCCGCCGCGATGGTTTGGAGTACTCAAACAAACCCGTCACAAAATCCACCACTTCATCTGACTTTTGTCTTTCTTTAATTGCGATATCCCTTTGCAGTTTAAGCTGGCTGGTATAAAAAATGGTGATCAAAATAATCGACAAAACAGCCAGTGAAGCAATAGACACCGCGGCTCTATTTCTTTTGATGAATTTATTAAGCCGATAAATTTTGGAGTCAGGTCTTGCACTTACCGGTAAGCCGTCAAGGTGGCGTTGAATATCTGAAGCAAATTCGCTTGCAGAGGTATAACGTCTGTCCGCTTCTCGATGCATCGCCATCATGCAAATAGTATCGAGATCGCCTGCTAAAGTTCGTTTTAATCCCTGAACGCGAGTACTTCTGCACTGACTAATGGTTTCGGCTGTTTGGGTTTCATTCTTAATAGAAACAATTTCAGTTACTGCATCGCTGGGTTTTACCGGTTGTCCAGTTAGCACAAGCTCTTTAAACTCCTGTTCTGACCGTTTGATTTCAAATGGACGTCTACCGGTTAGTAACTCATAAAACAAGATACCCAACGCGTAAATGTCTGATGCGGTAGTGATAGGGTCGTTGATGAGTTGTTCAGGTGAGGCATAGGCAGGTGTATGCATTTGCATTCCGGTTCGAGTAAATTGTTGATTCTCGGAATCGTCTAATAACTTTGCAATACCAAAATCAAGGAGCTTTAAATCGCCAGAGCCAGTCACAATAATATTGGAAGGTTTAAGATCTCGATGAACAATTAAATTCTTATGAGCATGATGAACCGCAGAACACACGGCTCTAAACAAATTTAGCCGTTGACTAATATTAAGTCGATGTTGATCGCAATATTGGGTGATTGGTAATCCATCCACATGCTCCATGACAAAATAAGGCCGACCATCTTGAGTCATTCCACCATCTAATAATTTTGCGATATTCTTGTGATTTAAGGAGGCTAGTATTTTTCTCTCTTGTTGAAACCTTTGGACGACAGCCTCCGAGTCCATCCCTTTTTTTACTAATTTGAGTGCCGCTGACTGTTGGAAATCGGTGGTGTGTCGGTGAGCTAAAAAAACCGTCCCCATACCACCAACACCAATTTGCCGTATGATCTTCCAATCATCGATCACACTGCCAACTAGTTTACTATCCAGATTGGCCATATCGAGCTTAAGAGGACTATCAACTGACTCTTGACTCTGATCCGCTATCAAAAGAGCTTCTATTTCGTTTCGTAAATCAAGATTGCCTCCGCAGACCCTATCTAAGAATTCTTTCCTATCTACTCGCGGCAGCACTACCGCTTGTTGGAATATTGACTGCAATTCCCGCCAATCGATTGGATCCATATTTTTTATCTCGGCTTTTTGAACATGAGTGGGCCTTGGCAACACTAAACTTCTTAGAGTAGTGACAACGCTTTTATAACTTAAGCGAGAAAAATCACTCAATTTACCCAATTGAATTAAACTTTATGGCTTTTTTACCATTTAATTTTTAATAACTAACCAATTCGCTTAAATAGTCGCTAAATACACCTTACAACAGGACTTAAAGGTAAAAAAGTATATTAATTGACCAGCTAGTTCAATGAATAATCTTAACGGGATTCGAAAAACCTTCCATTTGTTGCTGATTGCATACCGAAGACTAAAAAACGATGCTGGATAGTATGACTACAGCCTACGAATATTGTACTATTGCGAGTAATTATTGAGTTTATTTAAGTTTTATATGAAAAAAACACTTATTGCTGCAGCTGTCGCCTTTTTATTGCTCTACTTCACTGGGCTTGGGGACTCCTTTATTCAGCTTTTCAAAGACGAACAAGGCAAAACTAATTGGCAATACGTCGCCAACTGGTCAAGTGGCATACTGATTATTTTGTTGTCAATTACTGCCACAGTGCTATTTTTCAGTCGACAAGAAAAAGACAAAGCGAATGCAGAACTCAAGGCAATTAAAGATGACCTAGAGCTTCGGGTTAAAGAGAGAACGGCGACACTCAACGAGTCAAACCAAAAGCTAAAAGAGGAAATCGAGAAACATTTATCAACGACCGAGCAGCTGCACGCTTCCGAGCACTATATACACAGCATATTGACTTCAATGCCCTCAATGTTGGTAGGACTTAACCCGCAAGGTGAAATCACCCAATGGAACAAGAAGGCTGAGCAATATACTGGTGTTAAAGCCAAAGATGCGATAAGCCGAAATCTTTGGGAAGCTTATCCGATTATTACGGTGACCCCAACCCAGGTTCGGGAAGCCCTTACAAAAACAGAACCGACTACCATTCGCCAAAATCAGCGCGGCCTATTTCACTTTGACATCACCATTTATCCATTGCACGGTACTGGGGAATCTGGTGTGGTACTGCTGCTTGATGATGTCTCGAAACAGGTAAAATCGGAAAACAAGCTGATCCAGCGCGATAAGATTTCTTCCATGGGTGAACTAGCTTCTTCGATGGCGCACGATATGAATGTGCCATTACAGGGGTTACTTAATGATATTAACTTGATCGATTCCAAGATAGGTCAATTGCCGTTAGACGAGTCAGGATTGGAACAGATCAGAGAAGGAATCGCCGACGCGGTTGCTCAAGGTAAACAAGCTAGTGCGATAATCGCTAATTTGCTCGATTTCGCTAACTCGCAACGACATGATAAACAGCCAGCCGATATGACCGTAGTAATGGACCATTCCATTGAACTTGCTGAAAATGTCTTGTCGTTACCACAAGGCTTAAATTTTTCAGATGTCGCAGTCGAACGAGACTATGATAACAATTTGCCCAAAGTAAGCTGTCATATTTCAGAAATCCAACAAGTGTTCTTGAGCTTATTAAGGCATTGTTTTTACTCGATCGGAAAAATAGACCGCGAAGGTTATACGCCTACTATTAAAGTTAGAATGTTAGAGTGTTACGGTGCCTTATGGCTTAAGATTTCTCACAACGGATTAGGTTTAACGGGTGAAGAACAGCAGTCTATTTTTGAACCGTTTTTTAGTAATTTGCCTTTAGACTCAAAGTATGACGCCGATAAACGTTTATCATTTTCTCACTTTGTCATCACCGAACATCACCAAGGCCAAATGGCAGTGACATCGGATGTAAATGTAGGAACCACTTTCCATATTCAATTTGATTAGTTATCGCAATCAACGAGAAAAGCAAAGACTAGTAACTATTATTTAAACCGCTAGCTCTTTGCCCAAGTATTTACGGATGGGTTGTTTTGGGTTTAGCCCTCACCTCGCCAGGATTTAGTCCAAGCACACGTTTAAATGCCTTGGAAAAAGAAGACTCGTTTTCGTATCCAACTTGAAGAGCAACAGATAATGTCGTCTCGGAATGATCTTGTAATAGTCGGTACGCGACAGACACTCGCCATTGCGTAACATACTCCATTACAGGTAATCCCACGACCTTTTTAAAAAGTTCTGAGTAGCTTGAACGAGACATATGACTAAGTTCTGCCAATACGGCCAGAGTCCATTTATTCTCAGGCTGCTTAATGATAGCCGCAATAGAAGGATTTAATCGTTCATTGGCTAGCGCAGCAAACAAACCTTTTTCAAGCGATAAAAATTCACGAAACAAACTGGCCAATACACATTCGGAAAGTTTTTCAAGAATAAAGGTGGAGCCTCTATTCGGGTTTAATGACTCTTCTATTAGCAGTTTAACTAAAGTCGATAAATTACCACTCTCATCACAGTTGTTGTTAATGATAATCGACGGCGGTAAATATGCTGTCAATTGCTTTATCAATGGATGCTGATGAACGAAATATCCGCACACTAAACCTGTCGCGTTTTCAACTAACCCATCTTCATAATTATTTGATTTTGAACTATTAACCTCAGAAGTAAAGTTAGGCTCGTTACTAATACAATGCTTAGCATCGTGTGGAAACAATACCAAATCACCTTGATTCAGTTCGATAATTTCAGACTTTACGCCTTCTACCATTAAATAACATCGACCATGAGTAACTACGTGGAAACTCAAATAGCTCGCCCCAGAAGTGTCGATCGACCAATTTCCGCAATATTGACCATTGTGAAAGACTTCAGCTGAAACCTTAAAGGTCGAAAAAAGCTTGTTTAGCACATCTTCGGACATTCAGACATAAACTCCGTAATTTGAAACATATTGGTGAATCAAGCTCTAGCATAAACTAGTCAACGTCGATTAAGACTTAACTAAGGAATAATACTATGTTTAATTATACACGTTTAAAAACTAACTTGATTAAATCAACAGCTGCGCTACTTACTTTGCTATTTTCTGCGCTTAGCCATGCAGGTGTAGATACTGAAACTGATGATAACGGTGTTATTCTCGCCGGTCATGATGCAGTCGCTTACTTTACCGAAGGTAAACCAGTAGAAGGTAAAGCATCGATTACAGCCGTGCATAATGACGCAATTTATCGATTTAGCAGTGACAAAAACCGAAGTACCTTTTTAAAGAATCCAGAAAAATATGCACCAGCATATGGCGGTTTTTGTGCCTATGGTATGACCTTTGGAAAGAAGTTTGAGATCGATGGTAAAGCGTTTGAAGTAGTTGATGGTGTGCTTTACGTCAATAAGAATCCTGATGTCTACAAAGCTTGGAAAAAAGATGTACCAAAACATCTTAAAGAAGCTAATAGCGAATGGCCTTCAGTAAAAGATATTGCAGCCAGCAAACTTTAACTAGCAATTAACTCACCCGTTTAGAAGTTTGTTCACCACTTGACGAAAAGCGTGCTTCCTCCGTTAGCAAGATACCTTTTTGATTTTCAAGTGGTGACAAATTTGTCATCATTTTGTGGTATGAGCAAGTAAGTCTAATTGCTCGGCCAAATCTTCTAATAGTTGATCGAGCTGCAACTGATGTGTTCTAAATGACAGAACGCAGGTTCGAATCACAAATTCACCAGCAATAGAAGTTCCCGACAAATTGACTCTGCCTTTACGGTTAATACTCTCTATTATCTGTCGATTAATGATGTTTAATTCATTCTTTGAAAGCTGGCTGTTGGAGTATTTAAATACAGTAAGCGATAGCTCAGGAGTCGCTACTATTTTCCAGCAACTATCCATGCGTAACTGTTCGCAAAAGTATTGTGCGAGATCGAGCTTCTCTTGTAAGGTTGTTCGAAAAGCCTGAACACCATGCATTTTGAATGGCAACCAAATTGCCAAACCTCTCGACGGCCTAGTTAACTCTAGCGACAATTCTGAAAAATCCCACAAAACCTGCTCGGAAGCTTTCTCTGGAATATAGTCTGCCTGATGGGAGAAAGTGTTTTTTAGATCTTCGCTATTCTTAACTAAAATCGCGCCGGTACCATAAGGTAAGAACAACCCTTTATGTGGGTCTAATGTTATTGAGTCCGCCCGTTGAATACCGGCTAGTTTTGCTCTTCCATATTCTGTAAAACAAAAAAATCCACCATACGCAGCATCTACGTGATACCAAGCTGAATAAGCTTCGCACAAGTCGGCTATTTCATTGAGCGAATCAATGGTTCCGGTATTGGTGCTGCCAGCAGTAGCAACCACCATCATCGGCTTTAATCCTTGTTCAATATCTTGCCTCATTTGTAACGCTAGTTTGTCAGCATCTAGCCGAAATTGTTCGTCGACGTCTATTGCTCTTATTCTTCTGGGATTAACGCCAGCAGCATGGAATGCTTTCCACATTGAATGGTGTACGAAATTGCTCGCATAAACGACTCCATTAGAAAAATCATCCCCCATTGTTTTGGTCCGAGCGCAAATCACTGCAGTTAGATTGGCGATTGAGCCACCGGACGTCAAAGCCCCAGCAGAGTGATTGTCATAACCAACCATCTCACAAAACCACTTTAGTACATCAGTTTCAATTTGGCTTAAGAGTGGAGCCGTTGCGTCAATACCTACATAACGATTAGTAATTTTGGTGATTAGATCGGCGATACCAGCGTGAACTATCCCTCCTCCAGGAATGTAGGCCATAAATCCAGGATGTGCAGTGGGTAAAGCGTTGGGGAAAACCTCTGAAAAGAGTTCATCTAGTATTTCGTCCAATGTAGAGGTCGTTGTTGGTAAACTGTCTGCCCTTTGGCTGGCTAGCGATTGCGCTTTATCAACACTATAGTTCGCAGGCCGACTATTAGCATGCAGAAACTCAACAAGCTTGCTCGTCACCAGCTCAAGCATCTCACGAACTTGTTCTGGCGAAGGTTCCAGCGGAAAACTCAAATTAGCGCTCTACTTTCAATCGAAAACGAAAGTGCAACTTAACATTAAAAGCAACTAATGTTAACCCAACGATTGCTCTCTAGTCGGAAAGCCGCCATTAGCATATTAGATTTATCACCCTTAATGCAGATTAAATAGCGGCATATCAAAAGCAAAAAAGAGAATAACTCTGTTCTCGGTACCACCAGCGAATTCTAGCTCTCTTCCTTTTTGATATCCAACACCAAATGTTAATGGATAGTCATCTAACCCCAAGGCAAAAGTAACCGACGGTGCAATAATCTCATCCAATTCAAAATCTTTTTCAATGTCATTTAGTTTAAGGTTGACCGGATGACCAAAGTCGACTGGGGAAAACATGATTGACGCGGAACGTATGGAACCACCAAACCAATCAACTCCTCGCGAATACTCCAAACCAATGGGAACAAACAATCCATTATTGCTCTCTTCTGACTCACTATTTTCATCTGTGTTATAGGAAACACCTAAGTAAGAAGAAATCATAAAATGATTCCCTTCCTTTCTTTTCTCAAAGAAACTAACCGATGGCAAGGTATAGTTGGTTAAAATCGATTTAACCTCTGCTGCAGAATTAGCATCAGCAACGCTTGCAAAAAAGAGAATATGACGACTTAGCTTGTCGAATCTTTCGATTCGCTTTTTTAATTCATCTTGCTTGCGTTGGAGAGCCTCTTCAACTCCAACTTCATTTTCAATCTGCTGATATTTAATTGTGAGCTCTATTTCAATTTGTTGTTTAATCTTCTTTAGCGCAGAGAAAACTTGACTAGTGACATCTTCGGCGTCGCTTGGTAGCGAATCGACTAATTCCTTAATCGCTTTAATTCTGTCTAAGAGTTCTTGAGTGATCTTGCTATCAATAGTACTTCCGTCGGCTGAATTGTCCGTTAAAACAATTTGATTAACTGCATTGAGCAAAGTATTTTTATCGGTACACTCATTGCTACCGATATTTAGTCGGGTACACACAGCGTCTCGAATTGCTTTATTTAGGATCTGCTGCTTATTGTTTTTTAAGCTATCCAATGTATCCTGAATGATGTTAATGTTTTTAATAATCTTTGGATTAAGTAAACTTGCCAATTTAATCTGGATAAAAATATTCACGGTCGATTGTCCATCTACACATCGACTACTGGGGACACCAAGCGCTTGACAAGCACTCCCCCAAGTCAACGAATTGGCTGAACCATTGAGAACTAGAAGATTTGAGTAACGTTTTACATGACTCATCCACCCCTTCAGATTAAAATTCAACTGTTTTAAAGACTCAAACTCTTTCTTGAATGCTTCAATATCCACTGCCGGAGCAGGACAAAGATTTTTGTATTTTCTAAATTTATTCAGATCTTCAACAACTTGTCCTAAGCCAAAAGTAAAACCATTGATTATGGAACGAGTTTGCGGATCAAGATTAGGGTCAATAATATTTAGAGGATAATCAACCCCATCAATTCGTATTAAAAACAAATTGATAAAATCCAATGTATTAGATGCTACTTCAACGGATACTGAACTCGCTTTAAGCGTTGATTCAATTTCTGCGGCTAGTGAGCGAATAGTGAGAAATTCGAGATCACTTTGAATAGAATCTTTCCATAAATCTCTTGAAGTTAACAAGCGCTTTAAACTGCTACTTCCTCCAACTGAAAGGTTTTCATAGGTTGCCGGAAAATAACAACTCAAATTCTGGTTGTCTTGGAGTTTTCGCTGAAAAATATAAAGGTAGTTATCATTAGCACGCTCAATTAAAAACTCGGCAACACCATTTATACGTTCAGAAGTATTACTAGCTTTTAAGTCATTCGCTAAGATAAGGCCTGAAAAAGCGAGAAAAAGATATACTGAAATTTTTAGAGAGTTCATTGGTTGAGTCCGAAGCTAGTCGCCTTGAGATTACAAATTATAGCTACCCCAACCGCTAAATGTAAGCAGATTTTTCATGACTAACCAAACACACTAAGACCGAGTTAACAGAAATCTTGAAAATTCTTAAGCGTTGCATCGCTGCATCGGTTATTCACTAATTCACGACGCCTTAAATCGTATTCTTCACAATACTGACTATTACTTCCCACGCCACTCTCGCGAATCTCTTTATCAAGTTGCAGTAGCCTATTGCCTGTCCACAAGCACAATGCGTTTAGATTATCAGCAGTAGCTTTCGGCAAAATTTTAAAACCGGTATGGTTGTAGGTTTTAGCGGCATAACTAGTTGAGTCTAAATTTCGACTAACTCGGCTCTGCTCGGTCTGGTGATGATCGTTGAGATTAGTTCCGGAAAATATCTGTGAATCAAGAATTGAAGACTCGGTAAAGTGAAAAGCAGTCGATTGCCGATAAAGATGAGCAGCAACCCAAAACAAAATCACGCTTAGAATAACGAACACAATCACTAAATAGGCAAACTTTGTTCGGTTCACGGGAATTCCTCCTTGTCCCTATATAATCTGCTAGCTTATTTAAGCTACTCCATGCAGAATTTAACGGCGTATTTAGCCCTGAGTCTTTTAGTTATGACAGCTCTAATGATGGCAAGACGATCAGCTTAAGAACAACTCACCAATGAGCTACGTTCTAGCGATTATAATCCAAAGAGCTCTATAAATAGAAGCCTTACGGTTGTATATAGCCGAATTATATGTTGCTAGTACGACTAACAAGCTTTAATGACGGATCAAATAAGAGAATTATCTCCTATAGCGATAAATGTTAATTCATAAGAATAAACTTATTCACTGGCGAGATTAAACGTCTCAATTATCGCGGTTCTCGATTTGTTGTGCGAGATGTCTCACACGCATTACCGAGCTTAGCACCTACTCAATTAGCGCTAGTCTGTCTATACTTCCAATACATTGATTAAGAGGTATGGACAAATGCAATTACAAGGACGAGCGACTGGATATTTACCAGCAAGTGCATTTACAAGAACAAATCGAATCGTCATCGGTGATCAAGGCTACTTTTTTAAATCCAGAGAGTCACAGGTTAATGGCCCCTTCCCAACCGAAGCAAAAGCTCGCTTTGAATTAAATCTATTTATTGAGATAAAACGAATAGAACAAGAGTTTGCTTCCGCAGAATCTTCCAATGTAGCTTAATAGCCAGTACAATAATGCTCAACAACAAAAAGAAAACTAATCGGGAAGCGACGATGTCTGAGCTAGAGAATTCGGAATTGGAAAATTCTGAGCAAGTTGATACGGACTTAACTAGCTCTGATTCACTGAATGATGAACACGATTCTACTAAGCAACAGCTAGCTCAGCTCAAAAGAATGCGCTCAATTATCGAAAACGAATGCTTTATGCTTGATATTGAACCTGAGTTTGTTTCCAAAGGTTGCGAATTTGCTAGTTACGAATTTCAACAGAATTTTGACTTCGTTAAAAGTGTCGACGCAGGTATAGCCGTCGCTAAAAAATGTCAACATAACGTAAAGTTCTCTTCGGACCTATCATTAGATACCTCGTTGATCATTCATAAAATACCAAAAAAATTCAAATCCCTATAAGATAATCACTGAATCTAAAGTAAGGAAATTTTCTAGCTGCCAACCGATAAATCTGTCATTACGCCGTATTTAATCGTTGCTTTCTAATTTGATTGATTTAAAATCGCCAGCTGTTTTTTCTGTTGAGATTATTATGCAAGCTGGTCTGGATTTTGGTACATCGAACTCTGCAGTCGGAATCGGTAGCGCTACAGAAGCACAATTGGTAAGGCTTGAAAACCAACAGCATTTCCTACCTTCAACTTTATTTACCTATGACCGAAACTATGTTTGCGATTATATTCAGCAAAATATTGCAGGCTCGCAAAAGTCAATTTATCAAGAACAACGTGCTATTCAACTAAGGCAGGCCAAGACTCAAAAGTTAGCTGAGGGATTTCAGCCATCTGACCAGCTCGTTTTTTTCGGTAATGAGGCCTTCAATTACTATATTGAAGCACCGGAAGAAGGAACATTTATTAAGTCTCCAAAATCATTTCTTGGAGCAACAGGATTGTCCGAGAGACAAGTGCACTTCTTTGAAGACCTAGTCACAGCAAAAATGTTGAATATCAAACTGCAGGCTGAAAATAACTTGCAAGCAACACTGACCAACGTGGTAATCGGTAGGCCAGTTAATTTCCAAGGTGTTGATAGCGCTGATAGCAACCATCAAGCCATTAGGATTATGACCGAGGCCGCGACACGTTGTGGTTATCAGAATATTGAATTTCTTTACGAGCCTTTGGCAGCAGGAATTGATTTCGAGACAGACCTTCGAGAGGATGCGTTGGTTCTGGTAGTCGATATCGGGGGAGGAACCACCGATTGCTCAATGGTTAAAATGGGTCCATCTTTTGTTCAGAAAGAAGACAGAAGCAAAGATTTCATCGCTCATAGTGGCCGCAGAGTTGGTGGAAACGACCTAGATATAGCGCTGACTTTTCATCAACTAATGCCACTATTTGGACTAGGATCCGATCGCGAGAATGGTTTACCGATCCCTTCCTCACCGTATTGGAGCGCCGCCGCCATTAACCATGTTGCAGAACAGACAAACTTTTATAGCGACCAAACCAAACAAAGCATTGCACGATTAGAGGCACAAGCCCGTCAACCTGAACTAATTAGGCGGTTTATGCAGCTTCAACAATACAAACTCAATCATCGTCTAGTGAAGTCTGCAGAAGAAACTAAAATAGCCTTGAGTGACCAACTATCTTATTTTCTAACGCTTCCTTATATCGAATCTGAATTGGGACTAACGATCACTCATGCTCAGCTAGAACTCGCCGTTGAAAAACAGTTACGAAATATATTGACCTTAGTGAAGGACTGCCTGAATCAAGCCAGCGCTACCCCAAGCTATATCTACTTAACAGGTGGTAGCGCGAAGTCACCAATAATCCGTGCAGCACTTACCAAACTACTCCCTGAGATTGAAATGGTGGACGGCGACTACTTTGGAAGTGTCGCCGCCGGTCTAACTAAGTGGGCTAACAAAATATGGCGATAAAAACCATTGCTAGTCTAGAGCACTAGTCAAGCGGAATTCGAATTACCAATCCTCCCATCATCTCTCCAACTTTAAAGTCCTTTTTGGGACTATCGATGTGGTCATTGTGGCAAGTAACACACGCCTTCGAGACAGCCACGTCTGGATAAACGGCGGTGAAATACTTTTTGCCCCCTAATTCTTCATTTCCATAAACGTTTTTTCCATTTTTATTGAGCGATTCGAGCGCTTTTTGTTCAAATTCAGAACGCGGCTTATTCTGTTTGTTAATAGCCCATAAGCTTAACAATGCGTAACTAAACCCAGATTTTTTCTCACTCACACGCTCAGCTCCCATGCGCAACATCTGCGCAGGTAAAGGCAGCGCGCTTTCTTCTTTCCAATGCTCTTCTGCAGTAATGACTTCTTCATCATTTTGAAGTCGTTGAACTACATTTTTGGTATAGACGGCCCTATCAGCTTCAATCACCGAGAAAATGGCATCGGCCATCTTCTGCACACTGACATCTTGTGCTTTAGCGGGTGCTGCCGATAACATGCTGATTGTCATGACTGATCCAGTAAGTAAAAGAGATAGTTTATTCATCATTGTTTTCTCCAAAGTTATTGTGATTGGTTGAGTTTTTTCTTTTCTAAAATGCGTTGCTCTATTAATTCGAAAGTCGGGTGAACTGTCGTAGGACTACTGGAAAAATTATTCGTAATTATTTCTTCATCTGCGAGGGACGATAACGAAAACCTGAGACCATGACAGCTCATACAAACTTTCTTCAACATTTTGGTATTTGGTCTTAAATTAAAATTCTGGTTGTGCATTATGGTCACCCGCTTACCTTTTTTAATCCGAGGTAAATGGCAACTTGCACAGCTCACTCCACTACCAGGTAGTTTTGTTCCAGCTAATTCTTCTTGCCACAATAGGAAGTGCTTTGATTGTTTATAGTTTTTGCTATGTTGATCCTGATGACAACTTAGACAGGACTCAACCGCTGCAACTTGAACATTTAGGCTATGTGGGTCATGGCAACTGATGCAGGTTAGTCTATTTGAATTAGTGGGGTCGACGTCCAATCTTGACTGATCGGCGGACATCGGTTTCAAATTCAAAGAGTGACGCAATCCGTGCTTTCCTAGCATAAACGTCTGTTGTTGTTTTTGGTGACAATCCGCACACTGTTCACTAGGCGATTCAAAATCAACACTCAGCTTTTCATGCTGTTGAGAATCTAAGTGACAGCTACTACAATTAGCTTTTACTTTGGAGTGAATACTTTTCTGCCATTTTTGAGTGGCGTTGGTCTTTGTACCTACTTCACCTAGCTCTTGATTAAGCTCATCACTAGCCGAGCTCGCTTCTAAACTTCCTTTTTTGCTATCTTGAATTTCAAGTTCAATCGCTAACAGGCTTTCTTGAATATCCGCTTTCGCCTCGCTTAGAGGTAGTGTTTTCTTATTCTTCTTTAACCAACGTTTTAATCCAGTTGGTTTAGGCAAGGTTGGCTTGGTTAATAAATTGGGCTGATTAATATGTCTGGTAAGAAATTTTTCATAAAGCATCGAGTTATCATGGAAGTTATGGCAACCAGACGTCGTACAATCCTTGAACTCCATACCTTGATGAGACTGACGTTCTTCAGCGATATCTTTATGACAATGAAAACAAAAATCACTGGCTAAAGTGACTCCATAATTTCTGGTAATTTCAGGTTTGTGTTCTCTATGACAAGTTATGCAATATCTTGCATCTAACTGAGACAATAGTTCTGCATTTCTAGGATCGAGGAAAACCGATTTAGGGTGACTATCGTTAATTTTTTCGAGTTCATCCGCATGGCAGGATTCACAGGCGTCTTGCATTACATCCTCGTCCGCGAAGGCTTCTATGTGACACGCATTACACTCGACTTCAAATTGATAATGACCATGAGTGGTATCGCCGGAAAGGAAATGAGTTTTATCACCGGAAAGAAGATGAAATGTCAAATAGCTTCCTATAATCACGGTTAGCGAAATTCCGATGTAGAAAATGCTATTTTTAGGTACTTTCATAGTAATTCATCATTGTGCTTTGCTGCATCTCCAATTCGTTTAGAAATAGTATGCAGACAAAATATGGAATCCTAACAACGGTGGCAGCATCCACAATAGAGTATGATGGATACGAGACCACCATAGTCGATGCTTAGCTAGCTTAACGTCACTCCAATGATGGTTCTTAGCCATAAACACTCCGACTAAAGAACCTGTTGTAGTTGCCGCCAAGAAAACCATCATTAAGATTAAGTTCAAGTTTTCGCCCATTCGCATACCGGTGTGTATCATCAACATGATTAATGCCACGACACCAACTAGTGAATGGATATAACGCCACTGGTCAACATGACCAAAATTAAACCGCTTCCAGCGTTTACGTAATCCTAAGCCGGCAGCAATGACACACAATCCCAATAAACTAAAGCCACTGACCTTTTTCCAAAAACTATCAAACCAAATTTTTTCGATATGCCAGTTCATTTGAACTGTTTGAGTAATTTCCAATGGCTCAAACAAAATGGTTAGTACAATTAATAATATTGAAAGGATTGAGGTAACCAGTATCGCAGTTTGATGTCGCATAACTAAGTTAGCGGCAGGTTCGTCCAACAGGTTGGCCAATAGTGGTTGACAAGAACCGCAAGTCACTCCTGCTTTAGTTTTTTGGCCGAGGGTTTCAACGGTTCGACATCCCGCCTTAATGGCAGCGCTTAATTCTCCTCGTGAAACACTTTGGCACAAGCAGACCAAATAATCTTCCGGCAGCTCCTTTACGCTAGGCTGCTTTATGTTTTCAAACAGAAACCCAGTATCAACAAAATTGCCCAATTGCTTATCGCTAAGCTTAGACTGACTTTCTACCGCTTGTTTAACCTTATTTTGCTCTTCCCAATTGCCCACCAACACTGCACCGACGATTTTTTGATTTTCGACAACAAGCTTACGATAAATCCCCTTTAATCGGTTTGTGTAATCAAATACTTTGACATCTCTACCGGCTAGTCGTCCAAAATGTGCCGTTGCATAATCTCCAAACTTGACCTGTATATGGTCAACATGAACTGGCTTGCGCCTGTCATCACCGGCAATGTGATTAACGCAGTTGTGCGCTTGCGCAAGTCCTGGTGCAACTATCCCATGAGTGATGTTTTCAAATTCGCTGCACTCACCTATAGCATAAATATTGGGGTCATTAGTCAATCCATCCAGATTAGCAACTATTCCTCGACGCGTCACAAGCCCCGCACGATTGGCCAATTCAATGTTTGGAGTGATGCCGGAGCAGAGGATTAAACTCTCGCAAGGAACACAAGTACCGTCTTTAAGTTCAACAGCCTCAACTTTAGTGCTGCCCAAGAGTTTGATAATCGGGTTTTTGGTTACTAAGGTAATTCCTGTGGCTTTCAAGTAGTCGGATAAAACCAACTGAGCTCCAGCCCCTATCTCATGGCTTAACAACTTTTCTCGAACTTGCAAGGTAATTTGATTATTAGGTTGCTTTAAAGCGACAGCAGTTTCTAACCCTAATGGTCCACTTCCAACAACAAAGATATGACGGCATTTATTCTTTATTGAAAGCAATTTATCCGCGTCCTGAATAGTTCGAAACGGATGTACACCTTGCAATTCAACATTGGATATTTTAGGGATCCTTGGTGTCGATCCCAGAGCGAGAATTAATTTCGAATAGTCGAATGTCTGGCCAGATTCTGTCTGTACTTTTTTCTTTTTACATTCAATCTGTGTAACTTTATGTCCAACATACTCTATTAGACGGTGATTTTGATGGTCTTCCACTTCATTAGAAAGCTGTGCCTTGGAGACACTTCCTGCTAGATACACCGAAAGCTGAACACGATTATAAGCAGGATAGCTTTCCTCCCCAAATAAGATTACATTAGTATTTGGAAGTTTTTTTAGAATTAATTCTGCCGCCCTAACTCCGACAGGCCCATTACCTATTATGATAATGGGAGCTTGTGTTCCGTTAGATTTTTGTTGTTTTGCGGAGTAATCTAAGTCAGTATTTGACACCTAAAAAACTCGAACCCGTTAATGCGGTTGATATAGAACGTAGAGCGATTTTTCCTCCAATGAAACTCTTCTAGTTAAAACTTCACCAATCGCTTTATAATCGTCCTCAAATTTATGAATCATTTCAGAATTAAATTTTCCCTGATAAGTTTTGCAGAATTTTACCGCCGTATTTGCGATTTCATTCATATCAGTGCGAAATTCTTTCACAATTTTTAAGTTGTGCGGATCGTTCGCTAATGTTTGTTCGAGATAGACGTAGAATTTTACGTTTTCGGTTAGAAGATGAGCTTGAAACATACTTTTAAATTGACTGATCAATGTCGAGGTTTGAGAAAAATTAGATTCTTTAAACCCTTCCGTCCATATTCTTTCATAAATAGCAACTAACTTAGCATGATCGCTTTCAAGTTCGTCGATCAAGTTAGGATCGTACTTAATTGAAAAACCATCTTGCCTATTTGATTTTAAGACTGGCTTCACTTTTTTATCGTTAGCCTTTTTACTCTTAAAATATTCGCCTAAAAATCCAAACACAAATACCACCTCATCGCAGTAGTATCAAGCGCTTATTTAGGTTAACCCAGTTGCAATCCGTTGTACTGAATTCAACATATAATTCGCGTTGATTCTAAGTTCAAAATTAAACACTATAAAACGGACATAGATTGTCCGAAGGTAATTCCCAATAGAAAATATCTAGTAGAAAAAGTGAGTGTTCAAATTATCACTTTAGATGAATCAGTTTGACCAGCACACTTCTGATAAAGTATAGCAGCATGCAATAAGAGAAAATAAATATCTCGAGAAATATCTCAGATATGAGAATAATTTTTAAAAATTATAAAAAGTTAAATTAAATATAATTTTTTGAGATTTTTAAAAAATATTTTAGTCTAAAAAAACCATTATTTAACACTAACAGTTCAAATAATTTCCTAATGAGATTTTAACATTCTCGTAGATTGGTTATTAATATCTCGCGGTGCTATTAGTAGGAAAATAAAAAGTAAAAACCAGTAAGAAAAGCTCCCTCCACCGGAGCTAGAACTTGACACTTCCACTATGGTAAGTGCCAATTGAGTCGTTGCCGTCAATTCACCATCCGAAGCAATTATCGACACATTAGTCGTGCCAATTGCATTAGTACTTCCCGATAAAAGGCCAGCTTCCGAAAGATTTAAACCGGAAGGAAGGTTGCTAGCACTAAAACTTAGTGGGTCACCATTTTGATCAGTAAAATGTTGGACCACTGAGTAGCTAGCGCTCTCGCCTTCCTCTAATGTAAGAGAGGGTGAACTACCAGCAACTTGAGGTGGGTAGTTTTCAATGTCGGTGAGTCGCGATTTAAAAGTACCTCTTCCGTAGGTAAAAGCGATCAAATCAGACTGTAAATTAAATCGGTTATACACTAATTTCTCGACCGCAACATTTGGCATACCTGTGGTCAGAGGAAACCATGAGGAACCATTATCACTGCTAGAATATACACCAATATCAGTGGCGACATACAGAGTGTTGGAATCATGTGGTGCAACAATAATATCATGCGTCGGTACATCCGGTAAGCCAGCGCTGCCAGCCTCATCAAGAGCTTCCCAGCTTTCACCTGAATCCAAACTCATCCATGCATGAGGTTGACCAAAAGTCGATACCGTTGCAACGACTTTCGTCGGGTTATTGCTATCAAAATTAACCGAAGATATATAACCATCAGCAATTTTTGAAGAGGACATATTTGTGGAAGCAGTACCGCTCAGTGCGTTGGTGTGTCTAAAAATATTGCCATCAGTTCCTCCCATGATAACCAAGTCAGAGTTACCTGGTGCAACAGCAAGCGCAGACAGACCATCAATAAAATTCATACTGTACTCATCACTACTCGCTTTGGTCCAGCTATCGCCACGATTATCACTTCGCCACAGAGCGAGCCCAGCAAGCCAAAGCCGACTAGTATCATTTTTATCAAGTGTAAAAGGAGTGATAAACAAACCGGGCTCAGTAATACCTTCGCTGATGCTTGTACGAATATTGCCAGAAGGCTGGATGTTAATTCTTACTAAATTAGCATATTGAGATGACACATAAACTAAATTGGGATCATTAGGATCAATAGCTGAATAAGATCCATCACCACCATTTATTTGCTGCCACTCTCCGGTTTCAGAACGCCAAATTGTGCCATTATCTTGAGAACCACCAATCATCGTTTGCCCGTCTCGAGCGACTGAACCGTGGTAAAACTGAGTAACTGCGTAGTTATTATTAAGGGGCTGCCAACTAACTTGTGCAGTATTAGGGTTACAATTGTCGGAGGCTAAACTCGCTGTAGAGTTATTGGTTTGCCAAATTCCACCGTCATTAGAAGCAAACATTCGCGTTTCGTTCACGCCATCGTAATTAGGATGATAAACCATCGAATGGTGGTCGCCATGAATATAACTGTTTTGCTGCTCACTAGCCCACCAAAATGAAGCCAACGAAAAGTTTTCTCCAGCATCATCAGAGCGCCATAAATCTAACCCGCCTGTCCAAACTCTGTTTTCATTGGTGGGGTCTACTGTAATTAAATTGTAATACCATCCACCTCCCGCTAACCGGCCATCTTGATAGACTCCACTGCCACCACAATCGAAAACATAATTGGTGGTTGCTAGTAAAGCTCGGTTATTAACATTATTGGCTTGATAGTCACTAATTAGAGTCCAGTTATCACCCCCGTCATCGGAACGGTACAAACCGTTAACTCCATAGGGGT
>JBDVOJ010000020.1:0-1191 GCA_039969155.1 Kangiellaceae bacterium | reverse complement strand
GTAGCCTACCAATTGGTTTTCGCGAATGCCCTCAAAATCGGCAATGTCTTTAATGCGCGAGGTTGCGTCCGCAGATTGGAGTAGGGCCATAAAGGTGAGAATGAACGCGCTCAAAAATAACAATCCAGATGCGCTTTTGCGAGCCGAATCAATGAATGCAAGTGTCGTAGTAACTACAGTTATTTGAGTGCGATGTTTAATCATGAGCGTCAATGGCAACCTTACTTATTACATTATGCGCATGTATATGCAGGGGATGTGCCAAGCTTCATCCTTATTTGTGTTTTTTGTATCCTATTGTAATATATGACTTTATTTTCTTTTTCATATATTCCAATGTTCGATTTTATTGAACTTACATGGAAAAACTTACCCAGCCGTTAACCCGTAATTAACCCTATCGGCAAAAACCTACCTTCAAGAAAAAAACGCAATCACAATAGGAATTGGTGGCAATGCGCATTGAAAACTCAGGCCCATTAGCGGGTATACGCGGCACGAAGAAGAGCGCGAAATCTGGATCGTCTTCCAGCGAATTTTCAGTATCAGAAGACGAAGAATTACAAGCAGCACAGAATGTATCGAACGCTAATAATATAACAAATTTAGATGCACTTTTATCGCTTCAAGCGGTAGATGACCCTTTGAATAGTAAGAAAAAATCCGCGGAACGTGGCTTTGATTTGCTTGATCGTCTGGATGAGATGCGGCTTGGAATGTTGAGCGGGAAATTATCACCTATTCAGGTGACAAGGTTGGCGCAGAAGGTCAAAAACCTTGGTCGTACCGGTGACGAGAAGCTTGATTCTATTCTTTCAGATATCGATATGCGGGCCCGTGTTGAACTTGCTAAAATTGGTGTTTATGACGTCTAAAGGCTAATTTTTAGGCATATATCAACAATTGCTATTTTGAAAAACTAATATACAACAGTTAGTTATGCTACTCACTGAGAAATGAGCAACGAATTTACTAATGCTTGAATTCTCTCATTGTGTGATACGAGCAACGCGACTATATTCCGGCCCATCGGGGCGCATCTGGGAGTGATTTATGACCACGGACGCAGTAGGAGCTTACAAGCCGAGCGAAGATGAGGAGTTTATGAATCCTCTCCAACTCGAATACTTTAGAAAAAAGCTTGTAACTTGGAAGAATGAAATTTTAAGCGAGAGCAAAGAAACACTCATT
>JBDVOJ010000019.1:0-24574 GCA_039969155.1 Kangiellaceae bacterium | reverse complement strand
AAATGATTTATGGCGATAACAATTGGTTTAAGTCGGATCGAAATTTTAAGAGAGTCTTTAGTGATCTGATAGAACTCTGGCAACAAGATGAAAACTGCAGTTTTGAGTCTTGGCAATCATTCAGAAGTCGTGTGATGGTTTTTTTAAACCAAATCGTAGAAGATGGCCATTCTAACCGACGAGTATTGATCGCAACTTCAGGAGGTTTGATCTCTGTTGCATTGATGTCATTGCTCAGCTTACAGGATGAACTTTTCAGCAAAATAAACCTGACCGTCAATAACGCCAGTTTAACCGAACTCAAACTGATTAATAATCAACAAAAAGAACAATTGAATGGACAAGTGTTGAGCTTTAATAACATCAGTCCTCTAGTATTCGCCAACAACAAAAAACTTATCACCCGAAAATAATTAACTCAAACATGAGGGAAAGCAATGAATTTTGAAGCCGAAGATTGGATTGTTGAACAATTACAACAAATCCAACAATTTGTCGAAACCCGCTTAATACCGATAGAACAAGAAATTATTTTCAGTGATTTTTTTGAAGTCGAACCTCGCCTAAAAGAGTTAAGACAACAAGTGAAACAGCTGGGACTTTGGGCACCGCATATTCCTGAGTCGATTGGCGGTTGTGGTAAAAGCTTGGTTCAATTGGGGCTAATTTCCGAAGTGTTAGGTCAAACGCCTTTAGGCCATTATGTCTTTGGTTGCCAAGCGCCGGACGCAGGCAATATTGAACTTCTGCATAAGTTCGGTAGCGAACAACAAAAAGAGCAATGGATGAAGCCCTTGGCTGCGGGAGAAATACGAAGTTGCTTTGGTATGACCGAACCTGAAACTGCAGGATCTAATCCGACTCTACTCGAGGCAACTGCCAATTTAGAAAACGGAGAATGGGTGCTAAATGGTCGTAAATGGTTCACCTCGTCTGCTGATGGTGCTCAATTCTGTATTGCCATGGTAGTCACCGATCCTAAGCAAGTGAAACATCGAAAGGCCAGTATGATTATTGTACCGACCGATAACCCAGGCTATAAATTTATTCGAAATATTTCCATAATGGGCGAAGCGGGTTCGGGCTATTACTCGCATGCTGAAATCGAATTTGATAACTGTCGAGTACCCGAGAGTAATTTGATTGGTAGCGTGGGGAGTGGGTTCGCCTTAGCACAAGAGCGGTTAGGACCGGGTCGTATTCATCATTGTATGCGTTGGTTGGGTGTGTGTCGCCGCGCAATCAATGAGATGACCAGTTATGTGAAAACTAGAAAGATTAGTTCTAAAAATACCTTAGCCGATATGCAAACCATTCAACATTGGATTGCCGAGTCGGCTGCTGAAATAGAAGCAGCAAGAACGTTAGTTTTACAAACCGCATGGCGGATTGAAAATGTTGGGTTTGAGTCAGCCAAGACCGATGTGTCTATGATTAAATACCATACGGCTAATGTCATGCAACGAGTGATCGACCGAGCAATTCAGAGCTTGGGCGGCCTTGGTATGACCGATGATAAAATCTTAGCCTATTTCTATCGCCATGAGCGAGCCGCAAGAATTTATGATGGACCGGACGAAGTACACAAAATGGTAGTCGCTCGAAATTTACTCAAACAAGCTAAATAATCGGTCAATTAATTAAGGACTCTAATTGATGAAAGAATCGACACCTAGGCCAAGTGAAAATAGCTGGCAAGGAGAAAATAACTTTGCTCTATTTAAATCATCTGTGCCGATCAGCGATGAGCAAATTTGGATTGCCTTTTATCACTTACATAAATCGAAAGTGCAGGTTCAAAAAGAAAAGGTGGCTGTTGAGAAGTTAAAAAAAATTGTTCTGGCAACTTTTAAGCTAGTCAATGAAAAAGGCTTTACCTTAATGAGCTTAAGAGACTTGAGTCGAGAGACCGAAATGAGTATGGGGAGTCTCTACGCTTATATTGGAAGTAAAGGGCAGCTAGCTGAAATGATACACCAATTTCTGCCGCACATTTTCGACCTTTGTATTCTTGATCATTTAACAGAAAGTGATTCGGTAGAATTGCAAATGAAAAAGCTGATCCGTGGCCATATATTTATCACCGAGTGTTTACAAGCGTGGTTTTTCTTCGCTTACATGGAAACTAAGCACCTCAGTGAATCGACTAAACAGTTAGCTAAGAACAATGAAGTTCGATCCGAAACTTGGTTTAAGCAGATTTTAAAATCAGGACAAGCTTCCGGTAATTTCATTAAGACAGATCGATTTTTAACCGCGATGTCGATCAAGAGCCTTCTACAAAATTGGTATGTTAAACGGGGTAAGTATCGGCAAGCCAATGTGACTTGTGAAGCCTACATAGAATTCATTGAGCAAATGATCAATCGATTAATAAGAGCGAAAGCATGAGTAAAAAACAGCCCTTCGACATTAAAAGTTTGTCAATGACACAAAATTCTCGCGCTGCAGATGAGTTGCCTATGGAGGCCGTTGCTCACTATTTAGCGGATAATCTTCCAGGTTTCTTACAAACCAAACAACTCCATGTTGAGCAGTTTTCTGCAGGTGCTTCCAATATTACTTACCGTTTATCTAACGGCAGTGAATCGTTAATACTTCGTCGTCCGCCGAGTGGTACTAAAGCTAAATCAGCTCATGACATGATAAGAGAGCACAATGTACTGACTCAGTTGCAGTCAGTTTATAGCTTATCACCAAAACCAATTCTTGTGTGTAATGACAAATCGATCATCGGTGAAGACTTTTTCTTAATGCAAGAAATTCAAGGCTTAGGTATTGCCAAAGAGTTACCTATAGAGCTTACTCCACAAGCGCAATATGAGTTGTGTGAAAACTTTGTTAAGAGTTTTGTAGAGTTGCATCAAATTGATATTACCCAGCCAAATTTGGCAAGCCTAGGTAAACCAGACGGTTATGTGGAAAGGCAACTCAAAGGTTGGCATGAACGATACAATAAGGCCAAGACTGATGATGTGGCAGGCGTTGATGATATTGCAGAATGGTTAGCGGAAAACTTGCCGATGAATTCTGGCTATCAGTCATTGGTTCATAACGATTTCAAATTTGATAACCTAATCGTTGATAAAGATAATCCTCAAAAGATTGTGGGCGTATTGGATTGGGAAATGACCACATTGGGAGACCCTTTATTGGATTTAGGTTGTTCACTCGCCTATTGGGTAGAACATTTCGATCATCAAAATCTGCAAGCGATTCGAATGATGCCAACACATCTTGCTGGAATGATGACCCGCGTCCAGGTATTTGAATACTACTGTCAGTTACGCGAAATTCCAATATGCGACATGAGGCCGTATTATGTATTTGGATTGTTTAGATTAGCTGCCATTGCGCAACAGATTTATTTTCGTTTTTACCATGGACAAACAGACAATCCAAAATTCAAAAACTTTGGACAGCTTGTCAATATATTGATCGCTCATTGTGGCAAACAAATCTCCGCTAAAAATAGCGAACAAAATTAAAGGTATATCTTATGAGTCAACACGCGTTTAGTTTAGCCGGAAAAACGGCCATCATCACAGGTGCCAGTCGCGGAATAGGGGAAGCCACCGCTCGTCTTTTCGTCAAGCAGGGCGCACAAGTAATTATTTCCAGCCGGCGCCAAGAAGCTTTAGATGAACTGGCAAAGATGATTAATTCGGAAGGGCATCCGGGGCAAGTTTTTCCCTTGGCATGTCATATAGGAGATTCAGAATCCGTCTCAGCATTTCTGCAACAGGTGACAAATAAGTATCCTAAAATTGATATTCTGATTAACAATGCAGCAACCAATCCTTTTTTTGGTGAACTGATTGATACCCCAGAATCAATGGTCGATAAAACCATTGACGTTAATATCAAAGGCTATCTTTCGATTAGCCAATCGGTGGCAAAAATTATGAAGGAAAATGGCGGTGGTAGTATCGTTAATACGGCTTCGATCAATGGTGTGATCCCAGGACAAATGCAAGGGATTTATTCGATTACCAAAGCGGCAGTTATATCTATGACGGCTTCGATGGCAAAAGAAACTGCGCGATACGGTATTCGTGTGAATGCGGTTTTACCTGGATTAACCGATACTAAATTCGCGTCTGCGCTAACCAAAAATGAGAAAATGCTGAACTCAATCTTGCCAATGATACCGATGGCAAGAATGGCTCAACCGGAAGAAATTGCTCCGGCATTTTTGTTTTTAGCCTCTGATGAAGCCTCTTATATTACAGGAGTAAATTTACCGGTTGACGGCGGACTACTTTGCTAAAAAGTGCGAATGGTTAAAAAGCCTGAACGCTATTGACTACTGGTTTTCGTTTTAATCAAGAATTTGTCTGCGCTATCGACGTATTCTCGAGCAGCACCAGAAAAATAGGCGGTCAAAATCGGCGCCATTGATTCAGCTGTAATTTCTGGCCAGCCATTTCCATTGATATAATAGCTGGTTACTTGATTGTTCTGACCTAATTCCCAAAAACTAGGTACCGGTGCTTTTTGCAAGCCTAGTTGCGCCATATCAATTTTCCATTCGTCGTAATCCAATCGAATGATATAAGTACCTGCATAAGCATCTTTTAACGGTTGTATCTCGGTTTTTCCCCTTAACCGCTTACACGGACTGCACCATTCTCCTGTCATTTGAAGAAACACTTTTTGCTGCCGTTGCTTAGCAATCTCAGCATGTTTTGTCATTTCTTCTGAAAGAGCTACTCCGTTCCATTCAAGTTCGACAATGCTGAAATTTGGATAGTCTTTAGATTGATAGAAATACTTCTCGGTAGAACGCTCATCGCATCCCAGTAATAAAAAACTGACTACGAGTAGAATTAGAAATTGAAATTTCATTGTCGTATCACTCTTACTTTTTTATGATTAAATTTGGGCATAGCCCTCAAGTGAGTTTGGCTAGCTATACCAAGCACCAGTGTTAACTTGACAGTCGATCGAATCGAGTATCATATGAATGACTAGTCCTATACCGATAAAGCGAATCTTTGGAATTATGCTCGCGATCACGTATACCGGCATCAAAATTATACTATGAAGTGGATGAAAACCTATACTGCAGCGGTTAGCTTGGTAGATCGGATTAGCCAATAAGTGATCGATGTCAACAAGCATGGTTGCTAACATGACTATTAGAGCCAATTTCCATTGTTTTCTGAAAAAAAGCAGTGCGACGGCCGTTGGAACTAAAACATGTAGAGTTAAGTGAAAAATTCTGGGGTATCCTCTAACCAGCTTTCAATTTCAGGCCAGGATTTAGGTTTGCAAATAGTATAACCCTGAGCAAAATCACAGCCCATTTTTCTAAGCCTTTTCAATGTTGGCAAATCTTCGACGCCTTCAGCGACAACTTGCAATCGCAAATTATGAGCCAGCGCAATCGTTGAGTTTATAATGATTGAGTCTTGAGTTCTCGATAACATATCGAATACAAACTCTCGATCTATCTTTAGCAAATTAATCGGTAGTCTGCGTAAATAGGCGAGCGATGAATAACCCGTTCCAAAATCATCAATAGATAGTTTTATTTTTAACTCGGCAATTTTATTCAAAATATCAACAGCCGTTTCTGGATCTTGCATTAAGGCAGTTTCAGTAATTTCTAACTCTAACATACCGGGTTGGGTTTGATATCGGTGCATTGCTCGTTGAATAAATTGTACACAACGATCATCAATTAAATTACGTGCTGATAAGTTAACCGCAACCGGTAAGTGAAACCCTTTCTTATACCACTGTGATTGATGTTTTAGGGCTAAATCAATCACGGCTTCAGTCATGTAATGAATGGAGTCGCTCATTTCTGCCAGTGGAATAAACTTGTCAGGATACAGTAAGCCTAGTCTTCCATGTTGCCAGCGAACTAATGCTTCAAACCCGCTGGCCTTTCCAGTCGCTAAGTCAATTTTGGGTTGAAAATGAAGTTTTAGTTGGTTGTCTCTAATCGCACCATTTAAGTCGGCTATTAGTGCCAGCCTTTCGGGGGTATGTTTATCGTCATTAACGTCATAAACTTTTATTCCTCCGCCATTACGTTTAGCCTCATACATTGCCACATCCGCGGACCGTAATAGTGCATGACTGTCTTTGCCGTTTTCTGGGTATTTTGCAATGCCGATGCTTGCATCTATCTCAAGCATCATTGATTCGATATTAAACGGCTCTCGTAAACTTGAAAGTAAGGTTCTAGCGTAAAGTTCGATCACTCGATCATCACTTACATGATCAATGAGCACGGTAAATTCATCACCACCAAGCCGACTAATCAAGATTTTGTGCCCGGCAAACACCTGGTTTAATCTCGGGCCGATTTGTTGTAATAACACATCACCAGTATGGTGACCGAGGGTATCGTTAATTTCCTTAAAACGATCCAAGTCCAAAAGTAATAGCGCCGCTGAACGATAGTCAGGGTCATCGGCTCTTTGTTGAAATGTGGAATGAAATAACAGGCGGTTAGATAACCCGGTCAACGAGTCATGATGCGCCATATAATCCAAATCCTTCATTTGCTGAGCATTTGCCAATGCCTGTGAGACCGTATAGCCGATAATATCAAAGGTTTCTTTTTCGATACTGTCATACCCAGAAATCGAACTGTAACCTAAGTTTATGCAGCCAAATTTCTTGCCCTGGTAGCTGAGCGGGACAGCGACACCAGAACAAATATTACTATTGAGTAGCGACTGCTTAATTTCCGGATTAACCTGAGAATCTTGATTAAAATCTCGGCTAAACTGGATGCTGTTAGTTCTTAGCGCTTCTCCGCTCATTCCTGTGTCTAATGAGTTATGCTGATTCATCTTAATTTGAGGAGCGAAGCCATTAGTCGCAAAAAGCTCTAGCGTTTGAAGTTCATTATTAACAAAATAGATAGCGACATGCGCGGTTTCGGCAACACCAAGTAAGTTTTCCAAAGTGATATCAGCAATTGATTGCAGAGAATTTACCCCATTGAGTCTGCCAGAAAGTTGGTTGATTAAACGCAAACTCTCATTTTGGTTAACCAGTCTTCTCTGCGAAATTAACAGGTCTCTCTCAGCTTGTTTTCGAGCGTTGATATTTCTGACGTTTGCAAGAATTTGGATTTGATCTTCAATTTCTATGGCACTTAAAGTAACTTCTGCTTCAAAAGGTGTACCGTCCAATTTGACGTGGGTCCATTCAAAGATTTGTGTTTGACCAGCCATGGCCGCGTTAATATGTCTTAGAGCCTCTTCCTTCGAGGTTTTCCCATTGGATTGGAATTCCGGTGAAAAACGATACGGGGTAGAATTGACTATCTGTTCTCGACTACAGCCAAAGAGTTTGAGCGTGGATTGATTGCAATCGGTAAATTGATCGTTGCACATGAGGAAAATGGCATCGCCGGCACTCTCAAATAGTTGCCGATAACGCTCTTCTTGTTCTGCTAAGGCCGCTTTAGTTAAAACTGTCTCGGAAATATCAAAAGCGATCCCTAAAAATCCGTCGATCTCACCAGATTCATCATGTAACGCAGTTACTGATAACATGATAGGGATTTCTCGCCCAGATTTATGAATATAGGTCCACTCTAACTCCTCATAGGTCCCCATTTTTGCTTTTTCTACAAAAACATCGAATCCAGGTTCTATGGGTTTACCTAGCTCTTCCGACAGGACTTGAGCATGTCTTATGACTTCAGAAGGCTTGTGGAAAATAGCGGGTGTTTGAATATTAATGATTTCATCAGGACGATAACCCAGCATCTTAGAGGCGCCGCGATTAAAAAAACGGATGAGTCCCTCGGTGTCGGTCGCAATAATACTGTAATTGGCACCGTCGAAGATAGCCTGCTGCATAATACTGAGCTTGCGATAATCTACTTCTTTTTTCGGTGAACTACTCATAAACCTCTCTTTAGAGCCTTTCTAATTTATAATTTTTTGGCAACCCTCTAAATATAGCTCATTCGCAGTAGTTAGCTCCAATGAAAATTCTTTTATGTTAAAATCCGCGGCTAATTACCGTCCCAACCTTTATATCAAATGATTCGATTCAAGCAGTTATCGCTATTTCAAGGCAGTTTACCGCTGTTAACCGAGGTAAACCAGACTCTCTATCCCGATCAAAAGTTAGGGGTAGTCGGTAAAAATGGTTGCGGAAAATCGAGTCTGTTTTCAATGTTACGCAACGAACTGAGCGCTGAGCAGGGAATACTTGAGTTTCCGCCCAAGTGGCGTGTGAGTAGTGCACGGCAAGAAACTCCTGCTAGCCCATTAACCGCTATTGAATATGTGTTATCCGGTCACACTGAATATGCTGCGATACAAAAAGCTCTCAAGGTTGCCGAATCGAATGAGGATGGCATCGAAATAGCCAATCAACACGCGAAATTGGATGCGATTAATGGCTGGTCGTTGCCTGCCCAAGTCGCCAAGATGTTAACCGGATTGAGTTTTTCAGAAGAGCAGATGAAAGCCAGCGTGAGTGAGCTATCGGGTGGCTGGCGGATGAGATTAAACCTCGCACAAGCGCTGATCCAACCAGCTGAACTACTGCTTTTAGATGAGCCGACTAACCATCTCGATTTGGAAGCGGTACTTTGGCTCGAAGGATTTCTAAACAGTTACGAAGGCATGTTACTTACAATTTCGCATGATCGTGATTTCTTGGACAGTTTTTGTAGTCATATCTTACATTTTGAAAATCAAGGTTTAACTTGTTATACCGGTAATTATTCGCAATTTGAGAAGCAGAAGCATGAAAAGCAAGTGTTACAACAAGCCGAATTTGAAAAGCAACAAAAAGAAATAGCCCATCTTGAGAGTTTTATCATTCGCTTTAAAGCTAAAGCGAGTAAAGCCACTCAAGCGCAAAGTCGTGTGAAAGCTTTAGACAAAATGGATAAAGTGACAGCAGTACAAATTAGACAAAAATTTGGTTTTGAATTTAAGCCGATCAACAAAAATATTACTGAGTTGGTTGGACTTGAATCAGTGCAGGCGGGTTACGGTGATAATATTGTGCTTGCTGACGTTACTATGCGTATTCTGGCCGGTCAAAGAATTGGCCTGCTAGGGCGAAACGGAGAAGGCAAGTCAACCCTGATTAAAGTCATTTGTGGTGAACTTGAAAAACAAGCAGGAGAGCTTAATCACAATAAGCATTTCAAAGCCGGTTATTTTGCCCAACACCAAGTAGAGCAACTAAACCTTGATCAATCACCCATCTGGCATATTCAATCGCTCGGTGACGGCATATCAGAGCAAGAAGCAAGGAATTTTCTTGGGGGATTCGCATTTAATGGCGATAAGTCTTTAGAAAAAGTCACAGGCTTTTCTGGCGGGGAAAAAGCTCGACTAGTACTAGCTATGATTACCTGGCAAGAACCAAATTTAATGCTATTGGATGAGCCAACTAACCATTTTGATATTGAAATGCGAGAGGCTCTAGCGTTAGCTTTACAAAACTACGATGGCGCAGTTATTTTGGTGGCGCATGATAAAAACCTACTCGAAAGTGTTGTCGATGAATTCTGGTTGGTCAATGAAGGAAAAGCTAAACCGTTTAAAGGCGATCTTAATGATTACCAAAAATGGCTAAATGAAAACCGTTGGGGCGCTAACAAAGAGTCCAATGCAAATAGAGCAGAGCAATCTTCAGATAAACCGCCCGCACAGTCTTCTCAATCACGAAAGGAACAGAAACGATTAGAAGCCGAAGTCAGGAAGCAAAAAGCCCCTTTGAGCAATCGACTAAAAAAAATCGATCAGCTGATGCAAGAACTCCAGTCAGAAAAGGCTTCGTTGGAAGATAAACTTGCCGATGGTGAGATTTATCAAGAAGAAAATAAAACACAGTTAGCAGAATCGATGCAACGCTCCACCGAAGTCACAACTCAACTCAATGAACTAGAAGAAGAATGGTTTGAAATAACGGAGCAACTAGAGGCCTTTGATAGTTAGTCAAAAAAGATGACTGATTAGAGAATACCAATCAGAGAGTATCCATAAGAGAATGACAGTAATGACTAATCGAAAAAAACAATTTATCGCAGGTGCTGTGTGTCCCAATTGCTCTGATATGGATAGTTTAATGTTGTACACTGATGATCAGAGTGTCGAATGCGTTAGTTGTGATTACACGCAAACTAGTGAACAGCGCGATCAGCAAGCAAAACAAACAGAAAACCAACAGCCCGCTAAGCTAGAAAGACAACCAAGCTCTAGCTCTAGTAAAAGCAAGAACGTTAAGTACAAAGATGCTAGTCTGATCAATATCACTCAACTGAAAGAATAATATGAACCATACGAAACTCGCTAAGATAAAAGCGGACGCCAAAATCATTATCGATCAAAAAGAAATAAACCTCACACTCGATAAATTGGCCAAGCAGATCGAAAATGATTATCAAGAAAAAACGCCTATTTTTATAGTAGTGCTAAATGGTGGTTTAATTTTCGCTGGCCAATTATTGCCGAGAATCGACATACTTTGTGAAATCGACTATTGCCATGCGACTCGCTATCAAGGAGAACAACGTGGTGCCGAGCTAGTTTGGAAATCAAAACCGCAAACCGAGCTCTCTGGTCGTGATGTTATTTTGGTTGATGATATTCTCGATGAAGGCATCACCCTAAAATTGATAGAACAGTATTGCTTTGAACAAAATGCCAAATCGGTAAAGACTTTAGTGCTAGTTGAAAAAGAGCATCATCGCAAAGCTTACCCAGAACAGCGCCCAGACTACTGTGAACTAGTAGTTCCTGACCAATATGTCTTCGGCTTTGGTATGGATTATTCTCATTATTGGCGGAATACACTAGATATTCGAGTTCACCAAGATGACTGAAGTTGGCGTAGTCAAAAATATTGTTATTTTGATGGCAATGCATGACGAAGCTTTGCCAATTGTTAAAGCGCTTGGTTTGCAAGAAAATCAACAAGTAATGCCTAACGCACTGCCATTTAGATGTTTTCAATCAACGAGTAATCTAGGCTCTAGTAGTTTAAGTATAACGCTAATCATTAGTGGTCAAGACTCACGTTATCAAGTTGATAATATTGGGTGTGAAGCTGCAACGTTAATGGCCTATCAAGCGATTAGTTTATTCCGTCCTGACTTACTAATAAGTGCTGGAACCGCTGGGGGCTTCGCATCGTTAGGAGCTGACATTGGAACCATTTATATCAGCGATGACTATTTTGTTTTTCATGATCGCGTAGTGCCCCTGCCTGGCTTTGAAGAGGCTGGAATAGGACGCTTTCCGGCGGCAAATTTAAAACAAATGGCATCCAAATTGGGATTTAAGACCGGTGTAATTTCAACAGGTTCATCGCTTGAGAAAAACCTCAAGGATCAATTAGTATTAAAGCGACATCAAGTGGTTGCAAAAGAAATGGAAGCCGCAGCAATCGCTTGGGTTGCTATGTTACATCAAGTGCCGGTGGCTGCGGTTAAATCAATCACTAATCTCGTGGACCAAGATAATCAATCAGAACATGAGTTTGTGAAAAATTTTGACCAAGCTGTTGGTTCTCTAGAAATAGCACTGCTTAAAGTGCTCAGGTATTTCGAGTAAGAGAGGCAACTATGCGATTCAATCGGGTTTTTCAATGACGCCCAACAGTTATAGTGTAGCCACCATAATCGAATAGTCGTTAACGGCTAATTTCCAGCAAAATACACCTCCTAGTTTAAGTTTTTTATTAAAGTTTGTAAGGTTTAGCAAAGTCTCAGCGTCTTTACTATTGAGACCGACGTAAGGAGCAAACATTGAAGACTGGAAATCAAACAACACTAATCAATCAATTAGTCGAGCAGCATGCTAAACAGGTGCATTTGGCGGCTTATCGTATTTTGGGTGATCCCATTCAAGCTGAAGACGTTGCCCAAAATGTTTTTGTAAAATTACTACAGCTTACACCCCAAAAACTTGCCAATATTAAATCTTGGCGTGGGTATTTGGTGAGACTTGCTAGTACCGCGGCAATAGACCTTATCCGTAAACAATCTCGAGAAAAAGGTTCTGCTTTAAATAAGCAAACGATCAATATTGATGATAGCGTTATCGATTTACCATCTAAAAATCATACTCCTTCCGCCCAACTAGATATTAGCCGAGATATTGTGCAATTTAGGCTAGCGTTGGCTGAACTAACCCAACAAGAATCGCAAGTAATTGTATTGCGTTTGATTGAGGACTTTAGCTACCAAGAAATTAGCGAGCAATTGAAAATATCTGAATCTCTAGTCGGCGTCACCTTACATCGAGCTCATAAGAAGTTAATTAGTTTATTAAATGAATCGAATTTTTTAGGAGTAAATTATGAATAATTCTAAGTCTGCCGAACAACGGTTAGAAGATAGTGTTGAGCAACTAAAAGCTTATGAACTGGATTCTCTTGAAACTTTAAATATGCAAAAGCGAATCAAGAATGCGGTCAATCATGCCGCTCAGCTTGAAAGTCAATCGGAAGAATCTGAAACAATAGCAAAATCTGGCTTTTCGCAGCTTTTTGCTGGTATGAAATCAAAGCTAGTTTATGCTGGTAGTAGCGCTTTCGCGGTCGGATTTATCGGTTTTATGGTCATCATGGGCGGGACTTCGCAGACCGCATTTGCCAAAGTACAAGAGCAACTTTTTAAGGTTCAAAACCTGATCTATCAAAGCAAAATGTATGTCCAGCAAAGACCAGTAATGGAGATTTCTGTCTGGTATCAAGAACCTGGTAATACTCGAGTCGAAACTCAACCATTAACTGAGAATGCAGAACAAGCCAAAAGTATTAATCTAATTGATAGCGTTAACGGCGAGGGATTAATGTTGTTCCCTGGACAGAAGAGGGCAATGAAGTTTCAATTTGATGTCAATGCTGAAAGCGACCCGAAGACAAATCCCTTACTTTGGTTTGATATTGTAAAAGACTTTCAGGGAGAAGTATTTAATTTGGAGCAGCAATTAGTTGACGGTCAATGGCTGAATGGTTTTTTAATTAAGGAATCGGGGCTTTCGATTGAGTTATGGAGTTCAGAGGTGAATGACTTGCCAACCAAAATTTCAATTTATGACGGTGAAACAGCCGAGACATCTAACTTCCACATATTAGGTAATTTAAGCTTTAATCAGCAACTTGATGAACAGCTATTTGCAGTAGATTTACCGGAGGGGTATGAATTAACTGGTGCTGATCACGACTAAGCATAGCTTGTTAAGAAGATAGCTTGTTAAGTCGTTAGAAAGTTTAAATTTAAAACTCTAAAAAGGCATTGTCATTTGATTTGCTAACTAATGGTGTTAGCAAATCCTTTTGCCAACTGACTAATAATAGTTTCTCAACACATTGGTAAGAACAGTCGGTTACCTGTAGTTCAATCAAGTCCCATTCATCTAAGCAATATTCGGGTAAATAAGCGAGTACTTGGCCGCTCTTGACCAACTGAGAAAGTATGCTGTAATCATTAACAATCATCTCTAGTTTGCGAGGGTAGAGTTGGTTTTGCCAGCCATCACAACCAACTCCGCGAGCCTCGCCGCAGTAAGGGGAAATGTTGGGGGCAGCAAATGGGTAATCGAGTAATTGAGACAAGGTAAGTTTGACTGGCCTAGCCTTGTGGTTTTTTACCGCAGGGTGAAATTCTGAAGCTGCAATCCGCATGGTGATGCTTTCTAATTCTACCGCGAACATTCCCGGCGGGATTTTTGTAGAAACGACGCTAGTAATTAAACCAATATCAGCCTCACCCTTAATCACCTTTTGCAGCGTCTCTTGCTCATAATCCGTATCAAACCTGAGCACTGCATCAGATTGTTGTCGATTATAGTGATGACTAAGAATCGATGCCCATCTAAATAGTAGGATAGATGGTCCGGCAATACGATATTGTTGTGTATGACCAAGCGCATTAAATTCTGCTCGGGTTTGCTTGGCTTGAGCAACTAGCAAAGCGGCTTTTGGACGCAGCAACTCTCCTGCGGGATTGAGTCGAATGTTTTTTCCTACCCGATCAAAGAGTTCGGTGTTTAAAAGCGTTTCTAATCGCTTTAAGGATTTAGACAAGACGCTCGCACTAGTATTCAATTCCAAAGCGGCTTGTTGCATGTTTTCGGTGGCCGCAATAACGATAAATTTCTCTAGATCTTGAATGTTCATACAGATTTCCCAGTTAGAACTAATTAACTATAAATCGTCGTCATTATGGAAATAATTCTAACGCAAAAGCTTATCAAGTAAAACAAACCGCACATAGAGAACTTCAATTATCAAGAGTTTGCCAATAACTCAATGCAATTTGGCCGAACGAAACTTATCCGGCAAGCATTAAAATTGCCTGATACGCTTTTTCTGGCAGTACGTATATTCAGCTATAGCAGCAAACAATTGGAAAGCAAATGAAGTTTTTAGTGGTTGGTGGTTCTGGTGGTATTGGTTTGGCTGTGGTTAAACAATTACTAAAGAACCATCCACAAGCGGATGTGATTGCGACATATTTCAATGCCGAAGTTGCATTAGAGCACCCAAGATTAACTTGGATCAAGCTTGATGTGACTAATGAAAAAGCCATTGCTCAACTTGCTAACCAACTGGGACAAATTGAGATGCTTATTAATGCCGTGGGTCTACTTCATGCCAATGGTAAGCTGCCAGAAAAGTCGATAAAGCAATTCGATACTGATTTCTTTGAGCTCAACGTTTCGCTTAATACACGACCTAGTTTGCTGTTAGCAAAACACTTCATGAATTCCTTTAGCGCAACAAACAAAAGTCATTTTGTAGTGCTCTCAGCACGCATCGGTAGTATTAGTGATAATCGTATTGGCGGATGGTTAAGTTACCGTATGTCTAAAGCCGCGTTAAATATGGCAATGAAGACCTTGGCAATTGAATGGAAGAGAAAATTACCCAGTTGTTGTATTTTGCTATTTCATCCAGGGACTACCGATACCGAGTTTTCAAAGCCTTTCCAAAAGCGTCTCGCTAAAGGGCAATTGCATTCACCTGAAGTAACCGCAACTGCATTACTTAACTTGATCCAACAATCTGATGCTAATGACAGCGGACGCTTTGTTAGCTTTGACGGCTCTGAGATTAGTTGGTAGAAAGTTCTGGGTTGTTAGAGAATCTAAGGTTGGTAGAGAGTCTAAGAGCGTTTGGCGACTTCAATTTCAATGAATTTTGGTAAGTAGCTTGGGGTACATCCTTTAGAAACTTTATCGTTTTGAAACTCGAAACTCGAAACTCGAAACTCGAAACTCGAAACTCGAAACTCGAAACTCGAAACTCGAAACTCGAAACTCGAAACTCGAAACTTGCAAATACTACAACAATCCGATTATCATAAATCACAAGTACCTGCGGCGTTTCCTATGGTTCCAACCAGTGTTGCCGGCACTATTAATTCCCTTCGACCAAAGGTCTCAGCAAGCACCAAGCAGAATTGAAATAAGAGCCGCTCCCAAAGGTTTTCCGTAGCGCATTTTCGCTAATCGATCGGCGGATAGTATGATTAGCGTTAAAGCCGCAGCGACGTAGAGTGCAGAATGATATTGTTCCAAATGAACCTCGCAAATAATAATTTGACCATCATTAAACCTTAACTCTTGTTTTCGATCAAATTCAGCTGAAAACTAAGCAAACAGCCAATTAGCATAATTTGTACGGTAATGATTTCAAACTCTCTCTAGCTTGGCTCTAGCACCAAATATATTGCCTATTTCACAAAAAACATCCCCTCTATGGGCTAAATAGTAGATTTTTAACCCACTGGAAACTATATTTAATAAGTTCTCGTTAGCTTTGGAGAGATTGCTATTAACCGCGCTTTCATAATATTACTTATCATTTTGACAAGTATGACTGCTAAAAGTGAGGTTCAGATCACTGAAACGGATAAACCCGTCGAATTGTGGCGAGAGCTATTCCTTTATGAAGAGCCTGAAAATAGTGAGCTGACCTGGAAACAAGTATTCGGCGATCCATCGCGGTTTCAGCCTCAGGAAAAACCTACTTTGAGTTTCGGTTATCGAGATTCTCCCCTCTGGCTTAAAGTTAAGTTAACCAACAAAACAGACAATTTGAAATGGGCCTTTTCGATCGATAATGTGGCAATTGACTACATTGATTTCTTTTTAGTCGATGAGCAGGGGCGGTTGGTGGAATCAGCTTTGCTAGGGGATATGAGGCCCTTTTCAATGCGTAAGCTACAAACGCTTTCTCAGAGTGTTTCATTTGAACTGGCTAAAGACCAACACTTTACTCTTCTGATCAAGGCTTATGGCAAGAGCACCCTATTCTTACCAGTATCACTTTCCACAGAACAGCAACTTGAACAAAGTGAGAGTATCTCAAAAGTCTTTATTGCCTTCTTAGTCGGAATTATGTTTGCCTTGGGTTTGAACAATCTTTATATATTTTATACTACGGGTGATAAAACTTATGCGTATTATTGTTTCTATCTAATTAGCCTAATCGGGTTTGCGCTATACACCAGTGGAATGGGATACAAATATTTTTGGCGCGATTCGATTTTTTTTCAAAATATCGTTACGTTTATTTGGCTAGGAATGCTATTTCACGGCGCCATCGCATTTTCTCAGCAATTCTTGAGAACTAAAAAGTGCATGCCAAGAATGCACGTGTTTATGAACTACTTTCAGTTCTTAGGATATTTCTCGGTACCTGTTGCCATATTGGTGTCAAAATCAAGCGCGGTCTCTTTACTGACTGTGGTTAATATCTGTTTTATTTTCACCGTCATTTATTGTGGCGTTCAATCAGCAAGGCAACGCTATACACCTGCCTACTTTTATTTAGCGTCGTGGATTTTTCTTATCATAGGGTTGTTGATCTACAACCTAACGGTTAAAGGTGTTATGGAGCCGAATTTTTATACCACCAAAGCGGTGAGCATAGGCTCGGCTATCGAAGCGATATTACTGTCCTCCGCTTTAGCATTTAGAATGCGCAACTTAATCTCCGAAAGAAATGATGCCAATGAGCAGGCTAAGCAAGCATTATTAAAATCCAATCAGCAAATGGCCGAATCGTTGGAAGCCGCTGAACGATACAATAGAGCCAAAGATGAGTTTTTAAGCGTTGTAAATCATGAACTACGCACCCCAATGAATGGCATTATCGGAAATCTTCAGTTACTTAGAATGAAAGGACTTGAACCAGAGTTAGAAAAATATGTTGCCGGTGCGCAAACGTGCTCCGACGATATGATGAAAATAATCGATAATATGTTATTTATTTCTGAGGCGGGTAGTCAGCAAATTAAAATACAATCGAGCATCGTAGAGTACAAATCGGCAATTGGTGAATTTCTAGCTAGATATCATTCGCGGGTGGCTGAAAAAGGACTTGAATTTAAAACTAATTTATCCAGCGATATTCCAGAGTCTCTCACAGTCGATTGGGAAATCTACACGCGTATGGTTGATTGTGTAATTGAAAATGCTATTAAATTTACCGAGCAAGGATCGATTCAAATTTCGGCCAAGGCGCAAGTGATTGAAACTTCGCTAAATCTAGTCTGTACAATTGAGGATACTGGTATCGGGATGTCTGAAGAACAGCTCACAAAACTTTTCACACCATTTTCTCAAGCCAATACCTCTTATACTCGACCGGCCGATGGTTTGGGTTTAGGTCTAACAGTGGCTAAGCAAATTGCAGATCTATTGAATGCAAAAATCGAAGTCAGTTCAGAGATTGGCCAGGGTACTCGAACAGTGATTAGTCTTCCTATGCATTAAGACTAAAAATTGATTTCTCCATACCGAACATAGAAATCAAGTCTTAAAACTCAACAGCAGTTTTCAAAGCCGTAGCATAACCCGTTGGCTGTATTGTATTTATTGAAATGGAATCGCAATTTTGAAAGTTGCAGAATGTCTTCAAACATTTCGAAAAGGCGTCTAGAAAAGCATCAAAATCAATCTTTGGTTGTTCGATATAAAGCGCCTTAATTTCCAGATGACGATCAGCCCGGTGTGCCTTGCAATCCATGCGGCCAATAAATTGCTCGCCGAATAATAATGGCAGGCAGAAGTAACCAAATTTTCGCTTGGTTGCTGGAAGATAGCATTCGATTTGGTAATCAAAGTCAAAAATCGTTTTTAGCCTATCTCGCTGAATAACGCAATTGTCAAAAGGTGACAAAATGGTCAGTCTCTTATTAGCTCTTGGTAACGGACTATCGAGCAACCCTGTTGTTATATAAAATACTTCGGTGTCATTAATTTGAATATCTTGTAGTTTGTTTTCGGTGAGCAGGCTCTGGATCAATTCTTTTACCGCTTTTCTAAGTGCTGAGTTTCGACGTAAATAAGTGAAACCTTTTAACGAGACTAATCCATGGCACTTGAGTTGTTGTTCCACCATATGTCTAGCAAATTCATCGATAGTGGGCATGCTGGTATCAATACTAGAGGGTAACACACGCTCTGCCAAATCGTAGGTTTTTTGAAATCCGTGACGGTTGGTGACCATTAAGTCGCCTTGCATATATAACTGTTCTAACGCTTTTTTTGACGGTTTCCAGTCCCACCATCCTGCTTGTTTTTTACTGGCTGTTTCAATGTCTCTGGAGCGTAGCGGACCGTCAGTTCGGATTCTATCCAGCAGCTCTTTCATTAGTTTTTTGTCGGGGTTTTTATACCAATGAGTTTGGCCATTTTTTATGGCGTGTTTATACGGAAGTGAATAACGATAGTCTTCGATAGGTAAGAATGCGGCAGCGTGTGACCAGTATTCAAAAATTTCTTTGTTGAGCAGAAGTTTGTCCAAGTGGTTAGGCTTGAAATTAGGGACTCTGGAGTAAAGTACATGATGATGAGCGCGTTCAATGACCGATATAGTGTCTAACTGTAAGTAGCCTATATGTTGGATTGCTTTACGAGCGCCGGCTAAGCCAGAACCAAATGGTGCGGTCTTAAAAAGTCCCTGCGAGCTCAGGGACAAACGGCGAATTCGAGCAAAGTCATTGGGGTGGTTAATTCTAATCATAACGGAGTTTATTCCACTCGACTCTTAGTCAGCTTTATCGCAAATGAAAAGGAATAATTAGTCCTTAAATTCCATCGCCAACCATAGCATAAGTTGAACAAATAAAACTACGCTTTGCTTGTCATCATTACGCTCAAATAAAGCTAGCTAATTAACAAACTTCAATAGTAATATTGTGTAATCCGACTATATCGACGTTAAACTCAAGCTGGCTCTTTTTAAGCCGTAAGGGGTGTTTAGGTGAAAAAATTATCTTTGTTGATAGGCTTCGCTTTGGGGTTGGCAGTGTTGTATCTGGTCTTTAGCAGTGACAGTCAGGAACCCGAATTAGACGAATTGGTAGAGCCTGAGGAGTTAGTTGAACAATCGGTGTATGAGTCGACAGAGCTCAATGAGACTGAGTATCAAGATGAGCAGGAAGAAACAGAGCAGCTTGCAGTGCTGGATGAGTCTTATCAGGAGGATGCCGATCTTGAACAAAGCTATGAAGACAGTTACCAAGAGCAACAACTGGATGATGAAAATGTCCCCCAGCTTGATTCGATTGAACAAGTTAGTTTAGAGGAAATCGCTAGCGATTCAGTTGAAGAAGAGAATTCCAGAATTGATGAACTGCTAATCGATGAGCCAATCGATCAAGAATGGGCAGGTGAAATAGAAGACAGAATTAGTAATATTTTTACTGACAGTGATAATTACGTGATTTTGTCAGAAAGTGGCTTAGACTTCTCCTACTCTGAGTGCCGTACAACGGTCTGCCAGATTAACTTTATTCCCAACATTGAACTGGATAAGTCGATAAAAATGAAACAGCTACTTTCTCTAACGTCTTTTCTTGGGCAAGATAATGCTTTCTCAACCGCCCAGTTAAACACCAAATATACCGATGAAGGTTTTTTGTCAGTAACGCTTCAGTTTAAACGATTAGGTCTTTGAGAGTTTCGAGAATTGAAGGATTTAAGTATCGGTACCTTTTGACGGATGACATAGCCGATTGCTTTAAAAAAAGCTTAATCTTCCGGTAGCTCTTCAAACTCCTTTCGTTTTGCTTCAAACCATTGGGCCATTTCAGCCGGATTTTGCATCATGGCTTGTACTTTTTGCATCGCCTGTAAATGATCAGCATCTTGTGTCTGAAACATTTCCATACCATGTTGTTTGCTGAGTTCGGCTAGCTCTTCAAATGTATTGGCGCTAAATGTTTTATCGCACGCGCCGCCAAGTTGTTTGCAGGTCATTGTTTTCATAATTTCTCCTTTTAGCTAGGTTATCTGTTATTTCGTAAAACAGTAGTGCACTTACTGTTTTAACTTATTAACTGGTGATTCACAACGATTTTTAAACTCCAATTCAACTTCCTTGTTTTATGGGAAGCCTCTACCATTGGAATAAAGATTAGGTATTGCGCAGTCAAAATTTTATTCTTGTTTTTTGGGAGTGACTATGTTGCTGTCTTTGTCTAGACGCACAATGCTTGGCTTGCCTTCTGTATAAGTAAATTTAGCCACCGCAATCCCATCGTTTTTTCTATTGGTTAAAGCGCCCATCAGGTCATAAAACCTATATTGTATTGGGCGGCCAGTTTCATCACGGATAACTTCAATACGAGCAACCCCATTTTCATTCAGTGTTGGTTTCCCTTTCCTATTAAAAAAACGACTATCAAGAACAAAACCCTCAGCGTCATAGATACTTCTAGAAAAAACGGACCCATCGCCCGGCAGTGTGACAATCCGACCAGCTGAGTCATATTGAATCATACCCACTGTGTAGCCATTGCTATCGTGCTCATAGACTTCACTGCTAAAACCATAGACTCCAGGACGTTTTTCATAGGGGGATAAGTTTTTTAGTTTCTTATCAGCACCATACCAAGCAATCTCCTTTTCATCTAAATGGGACACATCCCAAAAAGTTTTCGTGATCGCGACTTGTCTTTTTGGGCTGTTCACCAAATTCCCTTCCGCATCTATATTCCATGTCTCCCAGCGTAAGCCGTGCTCATCAAAAAACATTTTAATACGACCAAAGTCTAAAAATTCATTCAATCTTCCGGACTTTCCATCTTTATCAAAACGGTCTTCGACTACCGTTTTACCGTCTTGACTGACATCCCATTTAGTAATCCAGACACCCCGTGAATCAGCCACACGCTGACCGTTCATGTCTTTATAGGTTAATGTTTTTTTGTGGCCTAGGTCATCTAGGGTAAAGATTTCTTCGGTCACACCCCAATAATTTACCATGGGTTGATTGTTTTCATCCCAGTAGCGTCTAATAATTTGATGATCTTTATAGTCAAAAGTAACACTGGCCGTGCTAGCAATCGCTCCAAAACGGCTATACCCGCCTTTGGCAATCGCTTTTCCGAACCAACGCTCAATGCGTATCACTTGGCCCTTATTATTTCTGATAAAGCGGTAATATTGCCCATAGCCAATATCTTCTTTTGTCACAGGATGGCGTCCCTGTAAGGTACCATAGGGGGACGACCGAAAAATCATATCTCGGTATAATTCTTCTTTTTCTGACGCGTGTATATCGGCATCAACGGCTGTAGTGACAAAGCCACCACCGATCAACATCATGACGAACCAAAATGTTCTTAGACTCATTTTTAACTCTCTTATTGCTGAAATAATGTTTACCTGCTGGTTCAATGTACAACAGCAAGGAGAAGAAATGATAATCTAGGCCTAAATTATCAAACTTTTATAGAGAGTTTTCATAGTACTCAAGAGGGTTACCAAAGAGGGCTAAATCAGTTTGAGCTCATGCTTAGAACCTTCACTGCTTTAAACTTCACAAAGCTGGCCAATCCCCTAAAACTATGACGAGGTTACCGGACTAGCTAAACATCTATGAATTTTTGCGATCAAGTTGATATGACTCTCTTGTTACACTTCCGAGTTTTCGACAAGAGCATTAACTATTTCGGTACGATTACGCCTGACATCTTTTCGCATTTAACGCTTGACTGAGTTTCGCGAGGCAACGAGCGTAAGCTCCTGTCTCTTGTTAACTTCTTTTCTAGTTATTAGGATCAAATTCACTAGAAACCTTTAAGCCCAATGAATTAACTCTTATTATTAATGGGAACATAACTTTTGCATTGGAGCCTATATCTTTAAGAATATTTTTCTCATCATCCAAAGCAGACTCCTTTAGGTTTATATTCAATACATAGTGTTCCTTATCCGTGAAAATTCCTATTGCCCTTGCTTTCGTACCGACCATATAACCACTTAACATTTCACCAGACGGTAGTTCGAAAGACGCTTTATAATATTCGAACTTAAATGGATATTCATTATCAATACTCAGCATTGGGAATATGTAGTCGTCGGAATATCCGATTCTTTCTAGCTTCTCCACTACTTCGTTGCGATTAATACCCCAGTTTGTGATTGCATCAATATCGTCGGGTTCGTAATAGCTAGCCCAGATTGGATGCTCCTCAAATAAAGAGGCTGATAATTCTGAAAGATTTACAAATTTAAAATTCATACTTCGCTTATTTGTTAAGTTAACGCCAAATTGAGACGCGTGTTGTTCTCGCGTCGTTCTCCAATGACTGGTTATGAGTATTCGCCGTCAGAAACAACAAATTTCGTTAACCTATCATTTTCGTCAAAACAAAGGTGCATTCCACCTTCAGTCAAGTATTCAATACATCCCTCGTTCCAAGGTTCATCGAATTGTTTAAACTCTACTTCTTGAGATTTACACAATGACTCAAACTCACTCGAACGTAAATTGGGAGATAGAATCCAAAGATCGTATTCAAGAGCTTTGGCTTTCTCAAATTCCTGGGCAAAGTTAATAGCGAAATAATTAAGTTCTCGGGACTTTATTTCAAAGCCGAGTTCAAAGGAGCCATATCGAAATATATTTTCCCATTTATGCTTCCTGCTTCCACCACCTTTGTAGTCAGGCTCCCCAAGTAATTCAGCTACTCTTTCGGCATGCATTGTTATATATACTTTTCCGAGCATACCATCCTTTGCTAATTCTTTAAGACTATGCATGCTTGTAGCTCATAACGCCAAGCTGAGTCGAATGCGTCTTTTTGCATTTCGATTTCCTGCGTATGGTTAGTTCTAGTGTTTATAGGTATCGATATCAACAAAAGCACCAACCGCTCCCAAAAACTCTACTGTTTCGATTTCAAATCCTATAGCTGGGGTTGAATGCTCTTCGTTCATCGAAAAACATAAAACAACTTCTAGCCTAGGTGTAACATTAAATCGGTTTTTAGCTTCAATTATAAGAGGCTCTTTTGATTTAAGGCGTTTGACCACATCAGAGGCCATCTCAAATACATCAAGATAATCATTGACCACTTTCTCGGTGGAAAGCTCCCACGAACTGATTTTTGGAATTCGACCAGGAATTCTTTCACCTTTGCGCCTTACCGAAGTCGGCTGTATACCTAAGAATTCTGTGAGCTCGTCTGGCTCAAAGTCATCACCGTCTAAAGCGAAGTAAACTCTCCCCTCATTGGCACTCAATTCTCACTCCTTGTAGAACTAACAGTTGTTTGAATGCAGTAAATCAACCTAAACTGCCGATTCAATTCAACTTTTTAATTAATTATTCAGTTAAATCAACATCATACATTCATTTCTTAGTTTTGCAACGGCAGGTTAGGTTGCTTTGGTGCATATAACCTGATTATTTGATAATGAGATAACATTTATAAATCAGCAGGTTAGCTCGATTAAAAGGAAGTTTAAAGCGATCTAAACCACTTTAGGTTTGGCGTTAGACGCGAGGATGTGGATTCGAAGAACCATTAACGGACAGGAAACTAAAAATAGACGGAAATAAGAAAGCCGAGTGATTAATTAAATCACTCGGCTTTAAAGTAAACTCTTCTTAGTCTCGTGAGGCCAGCAACGCGTCCTGTCCCCAGCCGATTAGTCGGTCATTTTTGAATACTAATGGTGTAGTTTCGTCTTTAGTAGTTTCACCGTCAGAATGTTCGTGTTGTGTGCGATAGAACAACACTCGATAGCTGTCGTCCTTTTTTGAAAAAGCTTCCGAAAAGTCAGGCGCGCCTAGTTGCTCAACCACTGACTGTCTTGAATCATTTAATTCAAGTTGGTTAATTATTCGTAGATTCTCTCTTTGATGTTCGCGCCAGTTATCATGTCGGTCGTTATCCCAATCTCCACCGCCAACAACAATACACCCAGAAAGGCTAAAAGTGAGTAGGATAGCAGCAAGTGTATTTACGATTATTTTCATGATTAAAACTCCGTTAGTGATCTTTGAACATTGCTGTTCAGGGTTGTTAGGTTGAATTTAGTTTTACTGAGGATTATTCAGTTCATCTATGTCAATTAGCAGATTTCATGCCAGCACTTACATTAAGTAAATTGGGCTGAACCAAAAGTGAATACTTTGCTCGGTTTACTCTGGTTGACAGAAATTCAACAAATTAAACATTTTCCATAACACCTTGAAAGTATTAACTATTTATCTACCGCTATTAATCGTAGATCGCTAGAACTTGAAATGGCTTCTACCAATCCATGACGTTTTAAGGAAGGAAAAATAAAAATTGGAGATTTTGATTATTGGTTAG
>JBDVOJ010000018.1:0-1607 GCA_039969155.1 Kangiellaceae bacterium | reverse complement strand
AAAGCTAGGGGCCGCTGGTGATGTACTAATTGGAACAACGGTTACTCCAACGAAAGAATTTTTAAGCAAATCTGGAGTAACAGAAAAAGTTGAACGTGCTGTAGACGAATCTAAAAAACAATATGGGAAAATCAGGTATATCATAAAGCCATACTTCGCTCCCGAAGATACAGTTGAGCTTCTCACTGTTACAAAGGAAGAACTTACCAAAATCACAGCATGCATTCTTCAAGTTAGCGACAAAGAAGCCGCTGGCTGGATGGAAGGGTTTGGCAAAGTCGTTTCAACTCAATTGGCAGGACTGGTAGGCACAGCTTCATTATTTGGACTAGTCAGCACTTTTGGGACGGCAGGTACTGGAACCGCAATAGCAACGCTGCACGGTGCAGCCCTAACAAATTCAACACTTGCGGCGCTTGGTTTCGGCGGTGGAATGGCCGCAGGTGCATTGGTGCTATCAGGTTTCGGGTTGGTCGTAGGTTTCGCAACTTACAAATTTGTACTTTCATCAAAATCTCGAAATTACGACGACCTGTCTGATGAAGAAAAACGAATAGTTGAAACTTGCGGATTATTAGCCGCAAGCATTGAGAGTAAGCTCGAAGAAAGACCTTTTCGCTTATATTCTGATGAAGCATTGCAATTTTGCGATTCACTGCAAAAACTACATGAGCACCTTGAAGAAAATGCTGATAGCATCTGCGCCAATTTAGATGGAAAAAATTCACTAAAATATAGCCAGCACATACTGACAGATTTTAAGCCTGCTGTTTTGGATGGCTTCCAATTTTATGCTGCTAAATTACCTATAAGTCCTGCTGGGTTAGTTGCGGGTGTATTCTATAGTTTACTTACACAAACAGCTCTTGGCGGCTCTCAAGAGCAAGATTTGGTGCTAGAGGCTATTCGTAGGTCTAAAACGGAATTAAACGCCGCCGATGAAGTTGAAATTTCTGAATATTTAAGTGGATTAACACCTGAACAACTGAGAGGCGTCGCTAATAATGTGAAGGGAATTTATCACGAACTTCTATGGGTTGAAGGATATAACGCTACTCATACTGACACATCCGCCGAAGTGCATGGTTCCACGAACCATGAGGGATCTGATGTTGTTATTCGTTCAACAGACACTGGTGAAATACAATATGAATACCAGCTTAAGGCTACGAATAGTAAAAGCTATGTGGCTGAACATCAGGATAGGTATAGCGATATAGAGACTATCGCGACAGTTGAAGTTGCGGATAAAATGGATGGCGTGCAACCTAGTGGTCATACCAATGAGGCTTTAACCCATGAGGTAACAAGCGCATTAGAAGACCTTTCAGACAACTCCATAACCGATAGAATTTTTGAATCTGGTGAATATACCGGATTGGTCGCTGCGGGTTTCGAGGCGCTTAAACTTTTGGATGGTAAAACCACCATTCCTGCCGCTGGAAAAAACACAATTCGAACAGCTGCGAATGCTGCAGCTGCAACGGGTATTACGGCTTTCTTGTTCGGCTGACTGTTTGCTGCAACTGGTTGTGACCCTCGAATAGTAGCGATAGCTTATATAATAATTATTCTTTGATAGGACGAAGATATAGAAAATGCACCAT
>JBDVOJ010000017.1:0-45756 GCA_039969155.1 Kangiellaceae bacterium | reverse complement strand
GTCTTTCCTAGAATAAAATCCTAGCAACAGTTTGAAGATTTCATCTGAAAGGAACAATACCTGATTGTTTAAAAGCGATTAAGATATTCGCTCTCGAAAATTTGAGTGTTCAGCGAGTCTTCCCCCTTGATTCATTCGCTTTTTTTTGTACAAGAGATTATACTCAGTTCTAGTTTGTCTGCTCCCTTGGACCTCAAGATAATCTAGCTTTCCTAGTCTAACTTACTTTTTTGACACATTCTTAATATGCGCCCGTAGTTTTTTTGTTGCCCAATCATAATGGCTAGATGTTGCAGAGATGCAGTAACTACCTAACGAAGTGGTACCGGTCCAACTATAATGCTTTTTTGTGAATAACTCGTCATTTGAAAATTTTTGGATGAGGGCTAGAGATTTTTTGTGACTTTTTTTGAGCATTTTTATTGAGTCTTCAAGCGAAGTACGCTGGTGCTTTTTAAAAAACTCTACGTTCATTTTTCCGTAGGTTTTCCATGTATAGGGCTCAGGGATTAAGCTCTGGCTTTTGCCCGACAAATTGGATTTTATCCAATTGATAAGAAGCTCATGCCATTCATACAGGTGAACAAGAACATCCCTAAGGGTTTTGTCTCTAGCCCAATGTTCTTCCTTTTTTTTCTTATCTTTGGAGAAATCGAACTTAGTCGCCAATGCCTCCTCTGGCATAGAGTCTATTAACTTCCACATCTTGTCAAAGTTTTCATTAGCTGCAGTAACTAGGTCGTCTTTAGATTGTGGTCTTGGCATGCGTCATCTCCTATGAATGCTTAAGAAACTTGTTAAGTGCATTTATGATTTAATAATCTCACTGTTCTTTCCCTGTGCTGCAACTTGCTCGCAATAGGTCAATTGCTGGAACCTTGGTTACTTTGGTCCATTTTACCGAAAACACCAAACCAAAATGCAAGCTCAAAAGCCACACCTAAAATAACAAAGACAGCAATACCTTGAGAAAAACCAAAAACATAAGAAATAAGCGCGGCTAATAATAAGCCCGCTAAAATTATCCACCTGTGTAATATCTTCATAAATCCCTCTTATTAAGCTAATTAAGTATCTGTTAAATATATGTGGAATACATTTTTATTCAGTGGCAGGTCTGCAACAAGCCTGTAATCACACTTTTGAATAGATGGAGCAAACGCCATGCTCTGCGAGAGAGACGAATCGACGCCCCCTTATCAGCACATTGTTGTGCGAATTATGTCACCTACTCACTTTTGACCTTAAGGTTATCATTTTGGTTCAAGTTGATCTGACGCTCTTAGTCCGAAAGTAAAAATTATGAAAGGCTAGACAATAGGCTCACCCTTTTTTATTTATCTATTTGAGTAATATCGTATTGATACTTTTCTATAAACGTATCGCAAATAGATTTGAGGGCTTCAACTTTATCAATTTTTGATTCAATCGCTTTTATTTCATTTTCTTTTGAATTAGCTTCTTCATCGGAAATAAAGCTGAGCATTATCCTAATATCTTCACCCGAGTCTTCAGGCGCTAGCTTTAGTATCTTCTTAGACTTCTCTGTAATAGCTGAGGCAGCAGCTGAGTTAAAGCTCTCTGAAACTAACTCTTTTGCTACTTTGTCGATTGAGGTGGCTATATCAACCCATTGTTTGCTTTCAGCTGTTTCTTCAGGATCTATCTGATGATCAAATTGTGAAAACTCATTGAAGTACGGTTTTTGAGACGAGTTATCTAACCTTGAAAGACCTCTGAAAACAGAATCAAATTCGCTAAATGGGTTAATACCTCTAGGTAGCTCAGAGCGATGATGCCAAAGCTTAAAAATTGCATCTACACATTTCCTTTCAGCTGACTCCTTTTCTTCACCTTGACAGTTTTCTGACTTGTGAATGTTTTCAGCAATATAATGTACTAACCAGCGGGCTGGAGTATTACAGTCAATTATCATGCCTAGCTCAGTGATGATAGCTTTACCTAAGTTGATAACTTCTTGATTGGTAATCTCTGATGACTCCATCTTTTGAGAGAGTATACAAGTTGCAATATGGTCCTGGGTATTTGACATCGTTTGGTGTATCCTTATCGTGAGTTGAGCTTTGGCGGTTAATTGATACTACCAAAATTAGTGATAATTTAGTTTTAACGCATAAATGCTTTAATATATCTAATGACAGATAAAGCCTATTACCTTCGCGAATTATGTTCTCACTATAACGGTCATTACTGCGTGTATCGGTCCATGTTTCAGAGAACCCCTGAGAATTTTTCTTATCATCCAAGTATATTCTTGTAAGTAAGGAATAATTCAAATTGAGTAACTCTTCGTATTCTTTACTGATTCTTCGTATTGGAAACTCTAGCTCCCCAGCGTAAGGATCTATTTCATCCAGTTTTTTATACTCATCAGGTTCAATCAACCAGCCTTTCATTTTGAAATCAGAATCATCTAATTCGAACCGTTCCTCGTTATAGGAGGGTAATTTGTAATCGTCAGGATTTTTGCATGAAACTAGAGCTTTTAACAAGGAGGCTGAATTGTTAACGGATACTAGTGCGCTGGAGACATTGTAGGTTTCGTTGTTGCCGCTACCATCATTGTCAGACCAAGAACCTGTAATACATATAAATGTTCTGCCATCTTTACTTAATAGTAGTCCTTCGAGAAAGTCACTATATTCAATTTCCCATCTCCATGAGTCAGTAGCTTTCTTGCTAAGCCACCCCCTTCTTACTAAAGGTGCAGGATCTCTGAGGTCTGCCAAAAGATAGCCATTATCCATCGATAAAAGGTGGTTAGAAATCCAGTCAGCCCAAAGATCACCTTCCCAGTCATACTTACCTTCAACTACAGGGTGGTTTTTGAGTAACCTTGATGCCATTGTGAAAATGACGTGATACCCCAAGTAAAAATCATATGGCTGAGTCGACGGTATAGAGCTGTGTCTTGCATGCGTTTCTTTATGACTATGAGGTCGTGGGTCTTTAATAAACCTTTCGTCTAAAGTAACTCCCCACTCGTTAACTACTATGTTTATCGCAGTCTGTTTTAATTCTTCAACGGATATATTAAACACATTTGCTAGTGGCTTTAGCCAGTATTCTTGGAAGTCTAGAAAAAATGATAGTTCGGGTAACTCTTTATCAATATTAGAAATATTAGCTGTTTCAAATTCATTAGTGTCATTATGTATATTCTTACTAAATGTACTAACACCTACCGTATCTAATTTGTCTTTTTGATTAGGGAGATAAATATCTTTCCTTTGTTGTAATAAGCATTGAGATATCCTCGCTGCATAATGCTCTAATAAAATATGGTCTGCATTTAGCGCTTGGTTTAGAAAGAATGCACTATGTTTAAACAAAGGTTGAACATTTGATTGGGCACCTCGGTAGATAGCAATCATAAAATATAATTGAGCATGAAGCTTATAAAATGGGTAACGTGTTGAGCCAAAGGCTCCTATGTCATCTCTGTCGAATAAAGCAATCATTGAATCAATGATTCCATCGCAGTTAAGTTCTACAAGACGGTAGATGATATGGACTGCTTCCCATCTAATCTTTGATGTGGGGTTAGCTAATATTGACCAAATAAAAGATGCATAGGCTTCTGTATTGGATTCAGTAGGAGTCAACACTTTCGACCAATAACCATCAGCATCATCTTCATCCACGTGCAGTTCGACCCTTTCTAAAGCGTAAGCTAGAGCTTCTGTAGCTTCGGAAGAAGTCAGTTCATGTGAGAGTACTGTAATAACTGAGAATATAAATTCAGCATCGTCAAAGTCGCTTATATTCTCTAATGCTTTCTTTATACCTGGAACCCTTAGTTTTGAAAAATCAGCGTCTAGTTTAGATTGGTATGCACAGTGATCAGGCCACCACGGGTTTGAGACTGAAATTGCATTTAACTGTGTGTACAGATCAAAGCCTTTTATCCATAACTCTTTCACTCCTTCTCGCTCAAACCACTCTTGAGGTGTGTTTTCCAAAGCATTTAGTAATTCGTAATTCGAAGAAAAATTACATTGTAAAATTGCTTTTAAAACATCGAATGCTGCTAGGATTGGTGATCTTGCAAACAGTTGACTCCAGAAACATTCGTCATAACTTTTATTCTTCAAAGCTTTAAACCTTACAAGTGAGGCTTCAATTTCCTTGGAGCTTATAAAGTTGTTTGACTTAAATACTGTGTGCCAATCTACTGGCTCAAATTCTACTTCCGATTGATAATGCCCTTGAGTCGGTCGCACTGGAGTGTGTTGTTTGTCAAAATATTGGATTGCGTCATTAAGAGGTTGAGATGATAATTCAAACTCTGCACCAGCATTTTTAATAAGTGACAATGCAGATTTAGATAACCCTTTAACCAACGCTTGTTGAACAGCATCCTTAAAAATAATATTTCGAATTTCTTGGCTTTCAGCAGATCTTAAGCATTGACACGTAAATTCTGCATATCCATTCTTGTCAATCAACCCTTGGCTAGCCCATGCTTCTTGAGGTTTCAATGTATTACAGGGTATTGAGTACGATATCACTGTATCTTCGAAAGGGCCCCAGTATGTAACTTCTCTGTCTATCCACCTAGCCATAATTGCAAATGACGATGGTGCATTCATATCATGGATGGTTCTAATTGTTCGCTCCAGCGGGAAATGGTCAGACATATACTCATAAAAGATTTCGGTGCTACGAGAAAAGCGATATGTCAATTCAGCAGAGCAACCACTTTCAGCGCTTTTCTCAGCCAAACTTAAAATAGCAAAGTGTCTATGTAGGACTTCATTTCCAAATTTAGAGGCAGCTTCAATTGCTTTGTTGAAATATTTTGCTGATAACGCTGGCGTTAATGAACATAAGGCTGTAGCAATATCAACATATGAACCTGCTTTGCTTTCAGGGCCTTCTTTATTGTGATTCAACATAGTCTCGGCTAACGCGTTTTCATAAATATCTGATAGATGAAACAAGCTTGGTACACGGCAACTAAAATATAGACCTTGGAGTAGCAATCGATAAGGCGCGTTATTGACTATCTTTGAAAGTAGTAATTTTCGTTGTTCCTGACTTAAACTATTAGAGTAGAATATGCTTTTTTGTTTTAGTTTGCTAACAAATTCAGGAATGAATTGTTTGCGTTCATAAGAAGCGGGAAGATGCTTTTGTACTTCATCAAACGTGCTTCTGAACTCCGACTCGAAATCATTAATTTTATTAGTTCTGGTACGAATTATAAAACGCTGTGCTGGCACCATCGCTGATAGAGTTTTTTCGTATTTATCCTTATCCTGTTTTTGTGTATGGTTTAAGTTCTTGGATAAGAACTCTTTAGGAAAGGTTTTAATTTCTGGTAGTGTCTCACCAGTTAATTCTTCCATTAAAGCTACAGATTCAATGAATTCTATCAGATCATCATTGTGATAAGATGAAGGGTTTGCGAACCAGGCTTTGGGCTCAAATTTACAATGTTTATCTAGTAAACATTTTAATCTCTCTCCTTCAAGCCCGAAAGAAGAACAGTGTTCTATAAATATAAGTAAATCTTGAGTTGAAATGCAGTTATTAGCTTCTTCATTTCGTTCATCATTAGGGAATTCAATGTTTTTTAAACAAGCCTGTGAAATTTCCTCATCTACAGAATGTTGTACTAAGAATAGCGAATTTATAAAATTAACGCATATATAGCTATGTTCTTTAGAGTAGAAGGCGAGGTGTTTTAGGTCTTCAAACCTTGAAGTATCAAGTAAGTTATTTGCAAAAGTATCAACAGCCCTTTGAACTGCTTCTGATGGTGCAAAGCGTAATATTCGGTTAACTGATTTTTCGGGGCCGAGTAGGTTTAAATAAGTTGTAAATAGTAAAGCAACATCTTCTGAAGTAAGGCTTTCTTCATGTCTCATTTTTCGGTTGTTTGTTGTCGACTTTAAATACATATCGAGCCAGTTCTCTGTTGCTCTTAAATAACTTAATCCTTCACCTTTAAATTCCTCATGCATTGATAGCAGAGCTGATTTGTAGAGATTTTCAGAACCTTTCCAGCCACCAGATAAGCGCCCTTGAAATGCAAGTTTTTGAACTTCAGTTGGTGATTGTATCACACCGATTAAAGCGACATTTTCATTTAATACGTCTATTTGTCTTTGGTCACCAGCAAACTCTTCCCCTGTTCTTAATGCTAATTTAATAAATGAAAAATAATCTTTCAGTTGTATCGCTGATTTTAATGCTGCATTTAGTCTTGAAGTACTTATACTTCTTGCATCAACCGGATTTTCTTTAGGCAAGTATTGTTCTGATAGAGCTAGCTCTATTAAGTCCTTATGATTACCTCCAGCTAGCATTAAATAGGGTAAACATTCAGATACATAGCTGTTTGAATTGGCTAGTTCCTGTATGTTATTCACAAACTTTTTAGCTTGCTCTGCTGTAGATGCAAACTGTTTTCTAAACCATGTTTCAGTCGGCTCGTCTCTAAATTGAATGCAACTGTCAATTAGCAGTAATCCACGACCAAAATCACTGATAAAGCTTGTTACTTCGCTTTCAGAAAGATTAGATAGTTTTGATATAACAGCTATAGGAATGAATGGTGGTAAACTAGATAAAGCAGTGCAAATCAGATCTATTTTGAAAGCTTCAGATGCTGTATTTTTACTTTTTAGCCCTTCGATTGCATTATTTAGCTGAACCTCAATCTGATCGTCTACTGTAGTTAGAGTCGGCCCCAAGTTTTTCAACATATCATGCAAAGATGAAGGAAACTCTTCTATAGCATAAGACTGTACTCGTGGGTTGCCTCCTGATAAGCGGTGAAATTCTTTGGCATGTTCTTCTGTGGCATCCGAATAATAGAGTCTTAAGTGAGCAAATGATTCACCTTCAGAAAATTCTCCTAATTCAAATTGAACAATTTCGTTTCTCGGCTCTAGCAATTCAATTCGTTCGGTTCTGCATAATGCAATAACAGTACAGCCATCGATCATTAAATCGTTTAGTAGCTGAGTAACAATGGAATTTTCAGCTTTTTCCTTAGCGGCCATGACCGCATTATCTGCGGCATCTATAAAAATATATAGATGTGCCTTCGTGTCTGCTCTTTTTAAGCATTTCACTGAGGATTCTATGCAAGAAATAAATTCTTGCATTAATCGCTCTTTGTTTTTTCCGTTTGCAATTAGCGATTCGCATAGTCCACTAATTGCTAATTCATTAGCGACTTGAACTAATACTTTATCAAAAGAGTGTCTTGGGCTGTTAATTGAACGATATAGACCATCTCCGAAACAATCGTAGACAATTGAGTGAGAATGAGAGGGGATTATTGTATTAGCTAACCTAGCCATTACTGTTTTACCAACACCGCCACGAGCATGAATTATCGCATTTTTATTCTCGGTTAATATTGATTGTAAAATTGTCTCTTGGTGGCTTCTAAGGTTGCTCGGTATGGAGGCTTCAAATTTCGGAGGTGATGGGAATATATCATAATAGTGCTCTGCACCAAATCTTACCTCTAAATCATGGCGCTTTATGATTGCGTAATCATGCGATGATCCATGTGATAATAGGTATACAGCCAAAGCCTTAGTAAGCTCACTTACATATTCCAAATTATCAGGAGTAATATGCGGCGCTGCATTGCTCTGGTTTTTTAAAACTTCTAAATTCGAACTAGGAAAAATACTGCTTAGAGTAGCGACTTTAAGATTAGTAAATGAATCAATATTTTTATTAAATAACTTTGTCTTGAATTCGCCAGCCAAAGCCTTTGAGTAGAAGTCATTAACTGGCTTTGATAGCACCTTATTAGATATTAGTTGGAAAGACAAATCCGGTTTCAGCTCTTTGGAGAAGGTTGAAATAATGGCTTTTAGATCTTTTTTATTAACATTGCCACTAGTTGTTTTGAAGTAAAGTAAGCGAATATTTTTAGCTTCTTCATTCAATACAATTACGCTAACGTTACCTTTATCTTGGAAATATTTTAGTTTTAAACTTTCTAGCGGTTGTTTATAAGGCGATAGTAATTTTAAGCATTCGTGGGTCGCCCAAAGTAATGGAATTTTATTGTTATAGTTGTCGAAGGCACTCGCTTGCGATAAGAATGTTGCTTGTGCGAATGATTTTTGATCAATGTTAATCTCTGAGTTTTTGATATCGCCAGTTAATATAGGTGCGTTAATATCTCTCCCTGCTACAACGGCTCTATTTTTAGCTCTGACTTTACCAATAAATTTTTTTACTTGTTCAAACATCATCTTAGCCTTATTTAACTAAAGCTAAATAGGAAACATATAAAGTAGCAATGCCAACCAAAAGGGCGATAATTGTAGCAACATTGGCAAGTAGACCTAATATACTTGTACGATTTGAGTTTGTATCCCCAGTCATTATTGGAGCATTGATATCTCGACCTGCACTAACTCCTCGGTTTGATGCAAGTATTTTTGTTGAAGTACGCATTACACTTAAAACCAAAATGACTAACCCAAGGACTGCAACTATAATTGCTAATGCTTGGTCTTGAGCTAGCCAATTAACTACTTGTTTCATAATTTGTCTCCGTTATTATTCTATCTGTCCGCTGAAGAAAGGAGGGTCGGTGTCAATAATAGAAAATTGACTACTCAATATCAATCAAAATGGTCAGTGTAAATGATATAGAATGAGTTTTCGGTTTTAATCATTGATGTCAGATCACTTGCCCCACTCAACAATGTTCTTACTAAGATTTATGATATTCATGCCACCGCCTACAACCTAGCCGCCTGAACATGCATCCAATCAAAATTCCTAGCTCTCCCCAAACTAACCCAACCTTCCTCTTCCCAAAACTGCCACCAGGCATCGTATTCTGATTTTGCGAAGGCCGCTTTATCTCTACCCCATTTCAATCTGTTATGAGAGGGATCGAAATCAATCGCAATGCCCCAGCTATGAGTTGAATAGCGAGTCCCACCTCGCATTTTTCTGACGTTTAAACATCCGCCCCATAAATCCAAATTCAGTTGCTTGATTTGTTGCATGCCGTAATGATTATGAACTTTAGTAAGTACTCTGAGTAAACTGTCGTGAACTTTTTCATGACATAAATAACTGTTGACGACTTTACTGGTTTTCCAAGCGAGTTTATGAGGATAAGGCAATTGAATACGAGTTTGGTTTTCACCCACTTTTCCATAGAATTTTTCTAATGATTTTGTGCTACTTTGACTTGGCCAATTATTGGGGTTTTCGTTAGAGAGTTCTTCGGGACGCCAGATATGTTCATCAAGCTTTTCGACAAGTTTTCGTTGCAGAACGTCATAAGCATGTTCAGTTTGTGGACCCAAATAACCATCCACATCACCCACTTCAACATCATGTTCTTTTGCTAGTAATTGGATAAAGCCGACTAGCTTTCTTTTCTTGGACCAGTCCTTTGGGAGACCATCAACTTTCGCCAAACCGGCCATGGTCTTTTTGCCTGCATCGCCATCGACTTTTCCAACATTAATCCCTTTGTTGTTAAGCTGTTGCTGAACAAACTTGATCATGCTTTTTTTCATGGCAAACACTCCCTGTTAGTAGCTATTCAGTTAATTGAACAGTGATCTAATAATTTATACGCCCTTTAATGAGGGAAATCAATTCTCAAGTTGAGATGTCTAGCTCGATTCCTCATGAAATAAGCGAACCGACTCTATGATTTGACATTTATACATGCATATGCATATAATATTAACCTCACTTGTTATTTGGACTAAAACGTGGCGTTTGAACACTGCTTAAATTTAGAACTTAGAAAGTCAGCCAGATTGATTACCCAGTTCTATGAGTCTCATTTGTCTGAGCTTGGCTTAAAAGTTGGCCAGTTCTCCATATTGAGAGCGGTTTGTTTATGCAAACAAACCACTAACAAAGAATTACAGCGGATCTTAGTGCTCGACCAAACCACTCTCAGCCGAAATTTAAAACCACTGATACGAGATGAACTGTTAACCCTTTCCGTTGATCAAAACGATCACCGAATTAAGCTGATTTCGCTATCAGACAAAGGAAGGAAAACCTATAAAACCGCATTGCCACTTTGGCAAGCCGCACAAAAAGAAATCAGCGACAAGCTTGGCGAACCATACGTAAAGCATATTTCAACATTAACCGACAGGCTTTTAGAAACTCTTAATCCATAATTGCTTTTTTTTGACCATTTACATGCATATGCATGTTTATATAGAAATAACACGAAGGTAGAAATAACCATGAATACTTTAACCAACCAACCGAAATCGATCGTGATTCGCGCTGCGAATTATATTGTCAATTTCCCCAAAACGAATGTGCTATTAAGCCTAGTCGTCATGCTAGTACTGCTTACCGCACTTCCTAAACTCTATAAGGACACTCGAGCCGATGCGTTTTTGGCGGCTGACAATCCTGCATTGCTTTATAAAGACAAAGTGAAACAACAATTTGGACTCAGTGACCCTGTTGTGGTGGCGCTGATAAACTCATCTGAGCTTGGTGTATTTACACCTCAATCACTGCAGCTCATTGATCAACTGACCACTCAAATATCAGCCTTGCCTAACATCAATAGTGATCGCGTGACTAGTTTGGCAACAGAGAATAATATCACCGGAAATGCCGAACGCATGGAGGTTGATCCCTTCTTTGACCCAGTCCCTCAAAACAAACAACAAGCCGAAGCGGTTTGGCAGGCAGTTTCCGACTTTCCACTCTATATGGGAAATTTAGTATCTAAGGACCGTAAAGCAACCGTCATTGTTGCAGAGCTGATAGATGAAGACGAAGTCGAGGAGACTTATCAAGCCATTTTAGATTTGATCAATCAGGTTCCGATCCCACAAGACACCGAAATACATGTCGCCGGTGAAGGCGCCATTGCGGGATACCTAGGAAGCTATATCGATGCCGATGCGCAAAAATTGAATCCTTTGGCCGGAATCATTATTACCTTAATAATTCTGTTTGCATTTAGACGTGTTAGTCCTGGCTTATTATCTAATGTCATTATTGCGGCATCGGTATTGATGACACTGTCGATTATGGCGTTAATGGACGTACCTTTTTTTGTTATTACCAACGCACTACCTGTCATTCTGATCGGTATCTCTGTCGCCGACTCTATTCATATCTACAGTCATTATTTTGAATTGCATTCCAAAAATCCCGAAGGCGATAAGAAACAAATGATCGTCGATACCATTGTAGCGATGTGGCGTCCAATCACCTTAACGACTTTAACAACCGTTGCCGGATTTATCGGTTTGTACTTTGCCGCTTATATGCCTCCGTTTAAATACTTTGGATTGTTTACCGCGATTGGAGTATTGATTGCTTGGGCTTATTCATTGATATTTTTGCCAGCCGCAATGACGTTAATTAAACCGTCCGCCAGTAAAAAAATGATCCGCGAGGCGCGGAGCAATAAAACTGACGCATTCGGAAAATTCATGGTGCTGCTAGGTAGCCTGTCGTCTAATTATTCTAAATCTATTATTGGCGTTTTTTCAGTCATTATTGTTTTGGGCAGTATTGCGACTAGCTACTTAACGGTCGATGAAGATCGAATCGAAACGTTTCATAGTAGCGAGAGTTTGTATAAAGCGGACAAAGCGATTAATCAGCATTTTAATGGTACTTATAATCTCGATATCGTGGTTGAAGCAAAGGAAAACGAAGGATTATTTGACCCGAAGACACTAATCAAAATTCAATCGCTTCAAGAATTTGCTTTAAGCTTAGAGCCGGTTAACGGAGCCAATTCGATTGTCGATTATCTTAAACAAATGAATCGTTCTTTGGCAGGTGGCGATCAATCCAGCTACAAACTACCCGATGATAAAGATCTCGTTGCACAATACTTTTTAATTTACTCGGCGTCATCCGACCCAACCGATTTTGAAGAAGAAATTGACTATGACTATCGACTCGCGAATATTCGCCTTAGCTTAAATAAAGGTAGTTTTAAAGAGACCGAGCAAGTAGTAATTCGGCTTGAAAACTATATCAACAATCACTTTAATCAAGATGATCTTACAGCCACTCTTAGCGGTCGAGTGACCGTTAGTTATCATTGGATTAAGGATCTTGGAGAAAGTCACTTTGTTGGCTTAGCCATTTCATTGTTTTTAGTTTGGGCCGTATCCGCTTTGCTTTTTGGATCTAGCATAGCGGGACTGTATGCCATTATCCCTGTCGGGAGTTCTTTACTACTCGTTTACGCATCTATGGTATTGCTGAATATCGACCTAGGTATTGGCACCTCTATGTTCGCGTCAGTTGCAATCGGGCTAGGTGTCGACTTTTCAATCCATACTATTGACCGATTAAGAACTTTGTTTAAGCAAAGCAACGGTGATTGGGATAAAGCACTTTTAAATTTGTATCCAACTACTGGCAGAGCATTGTTCTTTAACTATTTAGCGATAGCTTGCGGGTTTGGTGTTTTAATTTCTAGCCAAGTTGTACCGCTAACTAATTTCGGACTGATTGTTGTGGTTTCGGTTAGTACCAGCTTTCTTGCAAGTCTTAGTTTACTACCTGCTCTGATTAAAGTGACTAAGCCAAAATTCATCGCCGAACAAGTGCACTTAGAAAACTCAGATAACGTTGCTCCTCGTTGGTCGCAAAGATTGGCACGGACTTCCAGCTTAGTCGTTTTGGTCGGTGTCCTTCTAAGTGTGCTTATTTCCCAGCGAGTGGAAGCCGCTGAACAGGATACGCTTAATACGCCGGAAACTCTTGAAATTATTGAAATTATTGAGAAGATCAATTCAGTTCCGGACGGTGATTTTGTTAGTCGGAATTTAACAATGACTTTAATTGATAAAAGAGGCAAAAAGCGAATAAGACATACTAAAGCTTATCGAAAATATTTTGGTGACGAAAAACGAACGATTCTTTTTTATCAAAAGCCAACCAATGTTAAAGGAACGTCCTTTTTAACTTTTGATTACCCCGATCCGAGCGTCGACGACGACCAATGGTTATACCTTCCCGCCCTCAGAAAGGTCCGAAGAATTTCTGCGTCGGATCGAGGAGACTACTTTCTAGGAACCGATTTTACTTATGAGGATATCAAGCTAGAAGGAAAAATCGAGCTCGCGGACTATGACCATCGCATTTTACGCGAGGAAATCCTGAGCCTAAAAAATTCAGATTCAAAAGTAGAATCACTTAATACGGTGGTGCTTGAAGGCTTACCTAAATCATCAGAAATAGCTAACGAGCTAGGTTACGGCAAAACGGAATTTTGGGTTGATACAGAAACCTGGTTGATCAGAAAAGCCATTTATTGGGATACCAAAAATAACCTTCTTAAGACGTTGGAGATCACCGATGTAAGTTCGATTGATGGGATCTTAACTCGGCATAGGCTTTCAGTTAAAAATAGCAAAACAGGCCATTTTTCTGAATTTGTGTTTAGCGACGTTGATTATAAATCGGCAGTCAAAGACTCGCTATTTAGTCAACGAGCGATGAAGCGAGGACGATAAAATGCGCCTTTTAATCGCCTCGAGCTTATTGATGCTAACTAGCCCAATGGTCAACGCAGAAGTTACCGCCTTACTGGAGCAAGAATGGGCTGGTGACAAACATGGCAATGCTAATAAACTAGAAAGTCGACTCATCCCAGAACTGAATTACGAACTATCGGACGGCTGGCAAATGACCATGATTGGTGAAATCAGATACGATAGTTTCGCCAATTTGAATTCTTTCAAAAATAGGCCCGACAGCTATAGCAGCATCAACGGACCTATTCTAACCAATAGCACAGGAAGTTTTGCTATTAAGGAATGGTATTTTGATAGTGAAATTGGCGACAGCTTTTGGCGGATTGGAAAACAACAAGTGGTTTGGGGACAAGCTGATGGTCTAAAGATTTTAGACGTGGTTAATCCTCAAAGTTTTAGCGAGTTTATTCTGCAAGACTTTGAGGATTCTCGAATCCCACTTTGGATGTTAAATATTGATGCAACGATTGATGATAATAGCAGTGTTCAATTTCTTTGGATCCCTGACACTACTTACAACGAGTTCGCTGAGGAAGGATCAATTTATTACGCTAGTAGTGAATTGTTACGACCAGACTTGGCAGAAGCTACCCTGCTTGGTTTCAATAAAGATAAACCTACATCGGCTTTTTCCGACGGTGATTTTGGAATAAGGGTTTCCAGCTTTTTGAACGGCTGGGATCTTACCCTTAACTGGCTTTATCATTACCATGATTCTCCAGTGATATCGCAACAAGAGACTCAACAAGGCGTATTGCTTGAGTCTCGTTATTTTCGAAATCACTTGATAGGTACGAGCGCAAGCAACGCTTTTGGTGATTTTACTATTCGCGCAGAGATCGGTTATAACAACGAGACTTACCACTATACTCGGCAAGCTAACTTAACGACTGAATTTACTACCACTGATTTTGCGACAACCAACTTAGCGATTACCGAATCGGATCAAAATAGCTCAGGAGTTCATCAGTCAGATGAATTTGCTTCGGTTATTGGGCTCGACTGGCAAGGTATAGAAAATGCCATGTTAAGTGTGCAATGGTTTCAGAGCCACCTGTTCGATTATCCCCATGATTCTAAGATCATCAGAAAACAACAAATTAACACCTTTTCATTTTTGTACCGGCATTCTTTCATTAATGAAACTTTAGAGTTCGAACTACTAGCGCTTCATGGACTGGAATACGCTGATAATTCATTTCAACTGAAACTCAGTTATCAACTGGAAAGTAATGTCGATTTGTGGATTGGTGCCGATGTCTTCTCCGGCAATTCAAACGGTTTATTTGGCCAATTCGATCAGACCGATCGACTCACTTTGGGATGGCGCTGGGGATTCGATTAATTCTCAGCACCAGCTGTGAGTCGGAATAGTCAACGTAATCGCTTAATGACACGAAAGTCCTGATTATCCAAATCGATTAGCTAGATATTCGGGTCTTTCGGATGAGGTTTTCCTTGGCCGGTCTCTAACAGCTCCTTCAGACTCACAGTAAAAAAGAAACCCCATTTAGAATTACAATGCCGATAAAAATCATCGGCAGCTGGCCATCCTTCGTGAGTAAATTTTAGTACCGCGCCTCGATCATCTTCGGCAATATCAAAAGTAAATAAACCAGTCTCAACCCATGGCCCTTGCACGCATTGCCAGACCACTTTTTTGCTAGGTTCTAGCGCGACGATTTCCATAATGACATGATGTGCAGGATCATCGCCGAATCTGAAATGAGCTTGCCCTCCTACTTTAGAATCCGTTTCTGTTTTGGTCCACCAGTCCGATAATAATTGCTGCTCGGTAAGTGCCTGATAAAGCTTTTCTGGTCTGGTTTCTATCATTAATCGATGAAGTATTGCTGCCATATTGTTCTCCTTTTGTGTTGCCTGTTTATGTTTACAATTTAGGTTGATGTTTATTACTTGTGTTTACTTTAAATGTTTACCATATGGTGTACTATTAGCGCGAATAAAATAAAAACGATGAGTCTCCGTTTAACAATAAATGCTTAAGTAGTTTTGTTGCCTTGGTTTATTAGTTACTCGATAAAAACTGCTCAAGGCAATCCAACGAACTGACCCAACCAAATTGATGCCCGTCGTAAGCTTGCTGAGTTGGTAGCTTTTCATGCAACAGATTAAGTTCTGTTTTATTTCGACCAATTGCCATTAGGTTGATGGTCACAATCGTCGTGGTGGTTAACTGCTCACTGCCTTGACACTGTTGATTGTCGAGCTCCCAAGTGAAGATGAGACGGTTTGGGTGTGCTATTTCAAGATACTCGCCAAAATGTTTTATGCTGTTACCGTCTGGTGAGTGCATTTCAATCAGGTATTTGCCACCAACACTCAGATCAATATCGGACTTAGAGACTTCAAATCCTTCGGGTCCAAACCATTGACTGATCACTTCTGGACGAGTCCAGGCTTCAAAGACAGTTTCTATTTCAGCCGACAAGATCCGCTTAACCATTAAACGCTCTTTGATTAACCCATCACTCATTGCTCTCTCCTTTTGACAAACTCTCTCCTTTTGACAAGCTTTTTCCGCTTGATAGACTTTCAGTCAAATAGCTTTCTAAGTTATTTAACTTGTTCTCCCAGAACTGCTTGTAGAAGCTGATCCATTCGCTGGCTTCTTCTAGTGGTTCTGGGTTGAGACGACAGTGATGAACCCGTCCATCAATCGTTCGTCTCAGCAAGCCTGCATTTTCCAACACTTTTAAATGTTTGGTGATGGCTGATTTAGATAATTCAAATGGCTTTGATAATTCCGCCACCGAGACTTCTTCTTGCGCCAATCGTTGCAACATGGCACGACGAGTTGGATCGGATAGTGCTCCGAACAATTGGTTTAATTTGGCTGAATCATTGTTTACCATATGGTGTACTATAATTCAGCCAACTATTCATGTCAAATACTCATGTCAAATATTTAAGCCGCCAATAAACTATTTCGTTTGCCAAGGTATTCAATAAATATCGGTTCAAAATCTTCAACCACCGACTGCTTTACGTAATCGAGTTGCAAGTACTTTTCACCAAGTTTTGTCAGTTTGGGGTAATCCTTCAAAAAGTCTAAATCATAGTGATTTTTAAGTATTTCAAACCGTGTAAACAAAGGTGCAATTGACGAATCCACTAAAGAAAACGCTGGTCCGCCAAAAAACTCGTCATGATTAATCATGTTTTCTAAGCGAGCTAATTGCTTATCGAGGGCGTCAGCTTGCTTCTCATATTCCGCTTGATCGCCCGCTACCGTCGCTAAGTATTGGCTCATGATGACTTGGCTCGTATATTCAATCCAACCTCTGTCTTTGGCTTTTTGTAGCGAGTCAATGGGCATAATTGAGCTAGGGGTAATTTCATCCAAGAATTCGTTAATCACAGCAGATTCAAATAAAACGTCCTCACCGTATCGGACCACTGGCACTTTGCCTAGAGGGGATATTTTTAAAAACCATTCTGGTTTATCAGCAAGATCAATGTAGGTGATTTTGAAATCGATACCTTTCTTGAGTAGTGTAATCACTGAGCGTTGAACAAAGGGGCATAGGTTAAAGCTAATTAGCTCAATGGGTTTAGGTGGTTGTTGTAATGACATATCTAAGGTCTTCCTTATAGAGAATTGAAGGTAGTAATAACCAAGTTTGATACTCTAAATAATCCAGTAAAGTCTCAATCTTCTTTGGTTTCCGCTTTTATCTAAGTTTCATATAGATACTCAGTATCTTTTGTAAACTATAAGGATTAGAGTTAGAATAAACAACCACGCACTTAAAACACACTGGGTTCCCTAGAGGTAAGTAATGGCTGATTTAGCGGTATCGAGCAAAGAAAAAAATATTGAGAAAAATAACAAGCCAGCTTCTGGTTGTGACTTTGAAGACTGTCCAGTGGTTACTGCTATTGATGTTATAGGTGGAAAATGGAAGGTGATTTTGTTGTACCAATTAAGAGGAAGAACACTTCGCTTCGGCGAGTTAAAGAAAATGATCCCGCGTGTGACTCAGAAAATGCTCACTCAGCAGCTTAGAGAGCTGGAAAAAGACAAGTTAATTAGTCGGAAAGTCTATGCCGAAGTGCCACCTCGAGTGGAATATACTTCCACCGAGCTCGCTGAAAAGCTTAGCCCTGTTCTGGACTCGCTAAGTGACTGGGGAAACATTTATCAAAATGCTCATTCGTAAAATGGCTAGTGTTGAGTTTTAGAGATACTCACTAAAAGGGGCTAATTAACTCAGCGACATAATCATCTACTTTAGCTAACAATTTTGGATCGTTGTTAGCGTCCGCTTTTAGGCCTAACATTATCTCCACAAATTCATCATACACTAGCGATGCACCAGCAGATTTGTCAGTAATCAAGGATTTCCTTAGCTGATCCCACCTAGCTTGCTCCGACGAATTTAACGACTCAGGCGCATTTCTCGCGCGATAACGAAATAGTAGCTCTTCTAGGCGATTATCTGCAAATTGGAAATTAGATCCAGCCAAGGTTTGCCAATCGGCCTGCCTAATTTGCTCCATTTTATTCTTGTCAGCCGAGTTAAAAAAGCCACCAGAATAAAGCGCATGATCAGGATTAGTGGTTTTATCAAACGTCTTTTCACTGTATACCTGAGTCAATTTTTGATTAAATTCAGCTAAGTTAGCATTGAGATACTCTGCCTTTTGCAAGCATTCGTCTAGGTCAATAAAAAGCCGCTGCTGACACTCTTCATTGAGCACACCTAGCGGAGCAACTGCAGGGCATTTATTATAGTGAACCTCTTTAATAGCTAACCGTTCAATCCCTTCGGGTAAATCATCTTGACGAGTGAAAATCCGCTGACTAATTTCTTCTGCCGTAAGCTCGAGTATGTCATCGACTGGGCGAGTTAAATCAAGACAAATCACACTATTCTTGTTGGTAGGATGCATGGTTAGCGGCATCATGACACCAGTGTATTGGTGTTGGCTTCCCAGCATGCCAGAGCAATGTACAAAAGGTTTATGGTTGACTAAATCAATTTCCGCCATCACCAATCGTTTATTTCTTAGCGACAATAAGTATTCAAAAAGCTTTGGTTGTTTTTGTTTAACGAGCTTAGCCATGTTAATCGTGGCATACACATCGGAAAGAGCATCATGCGCATCTTCATGTTCTATCTGATTGGCAGCACTCAATAATTCTAATCGAAAGCTTACGACACCATCTTCGTTCTTTGGCCATTCGATGCCTTGGGGTCTTAACGCATGCGTCATTCGAACTAAGTCGATAATATCCCAACGTGAATTCCCATTTTGCCATTCTCGTGCATAAGCATCATAAAAATTTCGATAGAGTCCATGGCGTATGACCTCATCATCAAACCGAATACTGTTATAGCCGACCGTGCAGGTATTTGCGGCTGAGATTTGCAGGTGAATTTGTTGGAAAAATTCGCGTTCAATTAAACCTTTTTCCAAAGCCAGCTGAGGAGATATCCCTGTGACTAAACAGGCTTCTGGGTTAGGAATAAAATCATTGGACGGTTTGCAATAAATATTAAGCGGTTCATCGATAATATTAAAATCGAAGTCTGTTCTGATACCGGCAAATTGACTCGGTTTGTCTTTGGCTGGGTTGACACCGAAAGTTTCAAAATCGAACCAGTAGAAAGAGTCCATTAAGCTAAGTACTCAAAACTATCAGGCTTTTTAGCATTCCCTGATTGAGATTGATTGGCTTGCATAGCGGTTCCTATTGGCACGGATTTTGGTTTTATCGCATTAGTCTTTTGTTTGAGTAACCAAGCTTTGGCTTCAGTCTGCGACTCAAAATAACTCACGTTAATGCCTTTAATGTGACCCATATTGCAAGCCACTTGGGTGTCAGTTGCTGATAGATGATTAAGGTCAACCACTGCTAAGCTGAGCTCTGCCTGTACTAACATTGCGATCACAGCACGATAAATCTCTATAGCCTCAAACGGTTGATACTTGCCTCTAAGCGCCATAGTGACTTGTACTTGAGAAAGATTATGATAATGGCATTGGTTAATAATATTGGCCCAAATATCAAGGATAGAGTCATCAGAGCGCTCCCCCGTGATAAAGCAGGCAAGAATATCATCTTCAATATTAAACGAGAGCTTTGGTTGCATTCGATTGGTCATCAAGTTTTGTACTGCTAACGAACAGCAGTTGTAAGCGATTTGACACGTTATTCTAGTCCCTAATATGCCAAGCAAATTTCCTTAATGAGTCTATTCTATGTTACTCAAAATTTGCATGCAAGGGGATCGATGAGAGATACGATTGGACTCGCAATTGCGATAGATTTTGCAAAACGTTAGATTTTAAGCGCTACAAATGGTGGCTTTTTGATCTTTCAAACGCCAACCTTTTTGGCCTTCCACAAAAATAGCATAAGCAGTACCGCAACCCACTCTAGAACCACGGTTGGGAGCATCTGGAATGATGCATAAGCCCACCCCATTGGCACTTGAACGAAACCATATGGTTTGATAACTGCTCGGAATGGCAAATTTTTGTTTGTTAATTAACATATCTTTTTGCGACTCAGGGATCTGGCTAACTGTCCAACTTCCGTTGGTGAAACCAGGACAATGATAAGCCGGATCCGTTTCTGGGATCCCATCTCGCTTGAGTGCGCAGGCATTTAGAAAAAAGATAACAGTTAATATAACAATTCGCATAATCAATACGGCTCTGAGTTAGTAGTGCAAATACTTCGATGAAATACGAAAGCATTAGTAGTTGTGAATTATTATGAAAAATGGGCATATTATCAACTAATACACCCATTAATTTGTTAAGACGTGTTTACTGAAAGAAAAGTTTGATTCTCTGCTTTGGATGATGACCTATTTCATTCATGGTTTTAGAGTCATACAAGCGGCCATTAATCATCACCATACTGACTTGATCACTGGCATAAATATCCTGCGTTGGATCACTATCTAGTATGGCTAAATCGGCTAATTTACCGGCCTCTATGGAACCAATGTATTTGTCCATACCAATATATTTAGCGCCATCAAGCGTTGCTGCGCGAATAACCTCTAACGGTGTCATGCCGCCTTGAGCAAACATCCACATCTCCCAATGAGAACCTAACCCTTCACGTTGACCATGGGCTCCGACTTGCACCCCAACACCAATATCTTGCAATTCAGCAGAGACTCTCGCATTGTTAAAGTGGTTGTAATCGTCATCGGGTGCCATATCTCTACGTATAGCGCGCGGATAGAGAATATCCTTAGGAACAAATTGACTCAGCAGTGGGTGTTTCCATACATCACTTTGTTGATACCAGTAGTTTTCACCCCAGATACCGCCAAACGCCACCACTAGAGTTGGGGTATAACCCGTTTCGCTTTGTGACCACAGCTGCTTCACATCATCATAAATAGCCGCCATTGGAATAGAGTGTTCGATTCCAGTATGACCATCCACAATCATGGTTAAGTTGTGTTGAAAGGTTGAGCCGCCTTCTGGCACTACCATCATTTGAGTTTGTCTAGCCGCTTCAAGCACCTGCTGACGCTGATCTCGACGAGGCTGATTATAGCTCTTTACTGAAAACGCACCTTGCTGCTTTAAACGCTTAAGGTGGTTAGTGGCATCTTCTAGATTATTGATCTCAGCAGTAATGTAAGTCTCTGCTCCGTATAAAATTCTTCCGGTTGAAAAAATTCTCGGGGCGACAGTCGCACCTTTTCTTGCTAGTTCCGCTGAAGAAAAGATTTCCGCCGTGTTATTGGAAGGATCATGAATAGTAGTAACACCAAACGCTAAGGAGGCTAAGCTCATCCAATTTTGTTGCGGCGTTAACTGATTGCTACCCTGACTTCCATGCCAGTGCACATCGACAATGCCTGGAATAATTGTTTTGCCATTAAGGCTAATAGTTAAAGCGTTGGTTGGAACATCCAAACTACCGACTTCTCCGACAGCCACAATTTTGTTGTCTTCAATAAGAAGGTCTCCTTGCTCTAGAACCAAATCGCCTTGCATGGTGACAATTTTAGCGCCAGTGAGTAATGTGTTGCCTTTGGGTATATCACTCTTAACGGCAAACCCAATATCACTGACCTTTGCTGACAACGGCTGTTTATTATTCCAATCTTTGACGGACGGCAGCTTTAGTTGATTTAGTTCAGCACCTAATGACCAACGAATGGATTGGCTATCTTTACTCCACGAGACATAATTACCGCCTTCGTTACTGACTTTCAATAAAGGTAAATTCTTAGCCTTGGGTGATAGACTAATCGTTTTAGCAGCATAAGTGAACGGGATAACATATAACTGATAGCGTTCGCGAAAACTTAAAAATTGGTTGTCAGGCGATAGGCTGTATTCAGTCGCCCACTGACTGCTAGCATGAGTCACTGCATCTAAACCATCTAAATTAACACTGACCAAATTGGTCTTACGGTCGGCAAAACGAGTTAGATATATTCGCTGCCCATCGGCGGAAAAAGTCGGTGAGCTGCCATTCGTTGTGACAAGTTTTGACTCACCACCTTTGGCGCTGACAACATAGACCCCAGGATTAATATCGTAACTTGGTGGCAGTAGCCGTCCGTGCGTTACTTTGTTATAGATCACTTGTTTTCCATCCGGTGAGAATTTTGGGGCAATGTATTTACCCGGTTGCTCAGTCAGTTGTCGAACACTTCCGCCTTTGGCTTTGATTTTTTTAACCGCACCCTGTTTCTTGTCACTCCAAGTGGTGTAGGTAATCCATTGACTATCACTTGAATAGGCAGGATAAAAAGCAAATTCATCCTTTGCTTTGGTGAGTAGTTTTGCTTTGCCATTTGGTAGGTTGCGAGTATATAGTTGACCTAAGGCTTGAAACACAACTTGCTTACCGTTGGGGCTGACTTGCACCCACCGAAGCATTTTAGTGTTAAATTCTTGTGGCCCCGGATCAACCTCAAAACGGACGGCTTTGCGCATTTCTTTTGTAGTCTTAACCGAAAAAGGAATCTCGGTTGCAACCTGAGTAATTCGATCCAGCTTATGAATTTTTCCACCAGCCCAGAAGATCAGATGCTCACTATCTGGGGTCCAGGCAATGGTAGGATATACACCGTGGATTGCCCATGTTTCCTGCATGTCTCTTTCTAGTTTTTGATAAACTGGAGTTTCATTACCGGTGGTTAAATCTTTAAGAAATAAGCTTGATTGGTTTCTAATTCGTTTGACGAACGCCAAATATTTTCCATCAGGTGAAGGCGTCGGTCTAACTGCTCCCCCCATGCCAGAAACTTCTTTACGAATATCACCTTTATGACGGTCAATCGAAAAAATTTCATAGATAGTTCGATTCGAATCTTTACTGTATTCAAACACGGCTCCTGGCGTTGAGTCTCGAGAAAAATAAACTCGCTTACCGTCGGCAGAGAACACCGGTTCACCAATATCTTTTTGGTTATTGGGTCGTTTGTTTAACTGTAACCCCGAACCGCCACCAATATGGTACAGCCATATTTCACCAGCACCGAGTGAACGTTGCGAAGTAAAATGCTTTTTCGCCGCAATGTATTGACCGTCAGGGCTCCAAGTAGGACTGTTCAAAAGCCGAAAGGATTCCTTGGTAATTTGGCGTTGATTGGTACCATCGATATCCATCACCCAAATATTATCACCACCGCCTTGATCGGATGTGTAAGCAATTTGTTTTCCGTCAGGGCTAAACTTGGCTTGCATTTCCCATGCTATGGAATGGGTTAACGGCTTAGCGGTACCGCCATCAATTGGCATGGTATATAAGTCACCTAACAGATCGAACAGGATAGTTTTTCCATTTGGACTCACGTCCACGTTCATCCAAGTTCCTTGGTTGACGTTAATCTCAGCAAAATATTTTTCCCCAGGAGGGTTATTGACATCCCACGCAACAGGCTTTTGAGTATCCGTTTGACTTGAGGATGTTTCTTGCGCATTGATCACAGCGAAAGATAAACTGAAATAAGTGGCGATTAAGCTCACCGTAACTCGAAAAATATTCATAAATAATCCTATATTAAAAAATCTATTAGGCCGCTGTCACTGAAACTGGAACGCCATTGAGCGCCGCATTTCCAGTTAGTTGATCAACAAACTTTTCATCCGTGAGGTTATTAACGCTGACACCGGTATGAGCGTTTGCTACCGCCAACTTAGTTTGACTAACACCGTGTCCCCACCCGTGTGGAATCGATATTACACCTTGTCGAATACTATCTGTGACTTCGACAGGAATAGTAATTTCACCAACTCTAGAAGTTACTCGAATTAACTCGCCGCTGCCAATTTCCATACGCTCAGCATCTTTGCTATTAATATGGGCAATGCAACCGGGCTTCCCTTTAACTAATCGATAACTATTATGCATCCAAGAATTACAAGTCCTAGCGTCACGTCGACCGATTAAAAGCAGTTGATTGGATTGCTGGGGTTTTTCTGCTCGCGCTAATCGAGCGTTGATAAAACTAACATTCAAGCGATTAAGATCGGCAACAAACTCATCAGGCGCAAGCTGAATTTTTCTATTTTCAGTTAAAATTCCTTCTGGAAAACGAGGTTTGAGTGGCCCTAGATCGAGTCCATGAGAACAACTTATCAGCTTTTTAATCGTCAAGCCTCCAGCTAATAGTTCTGGGTTCTCTTGATTGAGTTCGTTGTCTAAGTTATTAGCTTGGTTTTTCCCATAAGGCCCTTTTTTTATGGCTTTATCGAGCATCCCTTTGGTGCCTAGCCATTTCATCATAGTGAGTTTTGACCAGGTTGTTAAACGAGATTTAATATCCGGTTTAGCGAAGGCTTGAATAAGTCCAGAATAGATTTCGGCTTCAGTCAAACTTCCTTCTTCTGGCTGAAACAACGGTTCGGAATACCGCGCATAGTTTCTAACTGCCAATTGGTTAAAGATTAAATCGTAATGAGGTCTTTCTAATGGCGACGGAGGAGGCAGAATAATATCCGCGTGTTTGCTAGTTTCATTTAAGTAAAAATCTATGCTGACCATAAAGTCGAGCTGCTCAAATGCTTGTGTCAATAATTGGTTATTGGGTGTTGAAAGTAATGGATTACCAGCGGCAACAAACATTGCCTTAATTTGTCCCTTTCCTGGGGTTAAGATTTCTTCTGCTAACGCGACTACCGGTAATTCACTAATGGTTTCTGGGTAGCCACTGACTCTACTTCGATAGCGAGCAAACTTTTTAACTCTAGCGATTTTTGTTCCGACTATATCAACCGCCGCTTTAGCAAACATTGCTCCGCCAGGGCTATCTAAATTTCCAGTCAGAAGGTTAAAAACATTGACTAGCCAGTTTACGACGGAACCAAATTCATGAGTCGATACACCAATTCGAGCGTACAACGCCGCGCTTTCAGCTTGGCAAAAATCCGTCACTATTTTGGCAATTTGATCGGCCGTTATGCCGGTTAAGTTAGCAACTGCGTCAGGCGTGTAATCTACAACCAAGGATTTGACTAACTCCAGACCTTCAATGTGGTTATCTAACCCATTGCAATGCACTAACTCATGTTCAAATAAAAAGTGAAGCATTGCCATCAAAAGTAACGCATCGGTACCGGGTTTAACGGCTAAATGTTGGTCGGCCAATTGAGCGGTTTCGGTATAGCGAGGATCGATGGTTATAAATTTACCACCGCGTTGTTGAATGGCTTTAAGTCGTTTTTTAATATTAGGTGAAGACATAATACTACCGTTAGAAACGATAGGATTTGCGCCCAGAATTACCAAGTAATCGGTACGATCGATATCTGGGACCGGCAACATCATAGGGTGTCCAAACATCAACATGGACGCGAGGTGATGTGGCAATTGGTCGACCGAGGTCGCCGAATATCGGTTCTTGGTCTTTAGTTGGCGGAAAAAGCTGGGAGCGTATAGCATGGCTTCTAAGTTGTGAACATTAGGATTTCCCTGATAAACACCCACTGAATCATTGCCGAATTGTTGCTGAATCTCTCCGATTCGTTGCGCAACAATAGAAAACGCCTCTTTCCAGGAAATGGGTGTCCAACCATTTTTAGTTTTCTGAATTGGCGATCTGAGCCGGTCTTTATCGCTATAGATATCTTGCAGTGCAACAGCCTTCGGGCAGATATGTCCTTGGCTAAAGGGATCGTGTTTATCACCTTTGATGCTATGAACTTTATTGCCACTAAACTCTATTTTTAGTCCGCACATCGCCTCGCATAAGTTACAGGTTCGATAATGACTTTCCAATCCCTTAGCAGGCATTTACTATGCTCCGAAGCGCGTTTCGCGGTAAACCGTATGAATTGGCTATACTAAATCAATGAGTTGGCAAATGCCATTTTTTGCAAAACTTGTGAATTAGTCTATAAAATTCAATCGATTAGTAGCTTTAAGCACTTCAAAATAAAGCCCCCTGCCGCGTTGCGCAGGCTATACTAATGATTAGCTGATTAGAAAGAGTAAATAGTATTTTGAAGAAACACTCATTACCAGAATTTTTCTTACCCGATTTCTGTCGAGTACAGTCTATTTTTCTAGTGGTGCTGATTGGCGAGCTGTTAGCGGTGATATTTACCATGATCACTGCCAATGCTTCTACAGACGGTTGGCAGCTATTAGGGCTCTATTCGATCTCACTTCAGTGGATTAGTCTCAGCTCAGTAATGATTCTCTGTCTCCTGCGACCGTCATTGGCAGGATTAAAGGACTTGCTAGCCGGTGTGATTAGTTTATTAATCATCCTCACTGCCACATTTATTTATACCTTTGTCACGATTCGCTTTTATTTTGGTTTGAGCTTTGATTTAACGGTTGCCTCTCAATCGCAGTTTTTATTGAAGAATTTAGTGGTTGCAGGGCTCATTGGATCGGTTCTGTTACGCTATTTTTATTTGCAACAACAATATCGTAAACAGATCGGCTTAGAATCAGCTGCCCGATTAGAAGCCCTGCAAGCACGCATTAGGCCGCACTTTCTTTTTAACAGCATGAACGTCATTGCAAGTTTAACTCGCATTGACCCTAAAAAAGCTGAGACAGCGATTGAAGATTTAAGCGACCTTATTCGTGCTACTTTAGACACTCACAATGAGCTAATTCCCCTTAATACCGAGTTAGAGAATGGTAAACGATACTTGGCCATTGAAAGCTTAAGACTAGGCGAACGGCTTACAATTGATTGGCAGGTAGACGATGAATGTCTCAGTTGTTTAGTGCCACCGCTTTCTGTTCAACCACTATTAGAAAATGCCGTTTATCATGGTATTCAAATGGTACCCGATGGTGGCGTAGTCACTGTTAAGATCGAAAAAATCGAGGATAGCGTCATTATTCAAGTCAGCAATCCAAGGGTTGAAAAAAGTCAGCACAAAGGACACGGAATAGCGCTAAATAATATTACACAACGATTGGAAGTTCTGTTCAGTGGACAAGCCAGTCTAACCCAAGAAACCATCGGCGAAATATTTCAAGTCACCATGAAAATTCCGACTAAAATGCCAATTAAACTAAATGACTAAATTACCAAGTAGCTATATACGCAAGGACATATTATGAAATTACTCGTTGTCGACGATGAACCTTTAGCTCAACAAAGACTTAAGCAATTATTAAGCGAAATTGAATTAATCGAAAGCATCGCACTTGCAAACAATGGCTTGCAAGCCATCGAGGCCTGCCAACGAGAAAAACCCGACGTAGTATTGATGGATATAAGAATGCCTGGAATGGACGGACTAGAAGCATCACAACATATTTCAAAAATGGAAGAACCACCGGCGATCATATTTACCACAGCTTATGACGAGTATGCTCTCGATGCTTTCAAAGCCAACGCTGTTGACTATTTGCTTAAACCCGTCAGAGAGCAAGCTCTTAAAGATGCCATTAATAAAGCTTGTTCGTTGAATAGCGCTCAGTTAGAAACGGTTCGCTCACAACATGAGGGCCGCACCAATATTACCGCGAAAATAAGTGGCAACATAAAATTAATACCAGTAAAAGATATTATCTATTTTCAAGCAGAGCAAAAATATGTCACAGTAAAACATCTTAATGGCGAAACCATTATTGAAGATACTTTAAAAGAATTACAAAACGAATTTTCAGAAACCTTTGTGCGCATTCATAGAAATGCCATCGTATCAAAAAAGTACATCACTGGGATTCATCGTGACAACAATGGGCATTCGTTTGTGGTTTTAGGTGAGGAACAAAAGCACTTAGAGATTAGCCGTCGACACTTATCTGAAATTAAGAGATTAATGTCTGAGCTATAAAGTCATAAACGCTCTATCTTATGTCCGATCGACAATATTTACACAAGCGTGAGAGCTACTCGCTTTTGGTTTGAATTTTGAATTTTATTTCGGTCGTCTTTTGAATTATCGTTCAATGTGAGTTTGAGCTGTCGAGTAAGCGCTTCACAAACCACTGAAGAAACGAAATCCTGCATTACAAAGATACTACTCCTCGTTATTTCTAACAACTCACTCCAGATTATCAGTTGTTTCTTGATATCAACTAACTCGATAAATAAGCGCGTTGTTCCTTGGTGCTCGAGATAGTTTCCAGTGAGTAAATAATCAACATTGTGATTTTCTGCGCTAGCAATTGAGTCATTTCTAGAGCAAAATTTATCGACTCCAAACTTCCCAGAATGAATATTCAACTGCGAAAAGCGTGATAACTCTGACACTAAGTGACTCGCTAAGGCGACACCTAGATAATCTATCTGATTAGCTGTTTTTGATGAGTGTTCGGGCGAGCTTGAATGAATTGGTAACACCGCTATCTTATGGCAAGAAATCTCTTTTGCTGAGCAAACGAATTGGTACCCTCTTCCATGAATTGTTTTGATCATGGCCTGAGTATTGCCATCGTCCCCTAATGCCTTTCTTGCATTTTTGATGTGATTGGTCAGCGCAGAATCTGAAACAAATCGATCCGACCAAACTTGCGAGAAAATCGAATCCCTTGTTACTACTTTATGTCTGTTTTCAATTAAAAAGACAAGTACTTTTAACACTGCAGGTTCAACCTCTACTCTTCTTCCTAATAGAGTGAGTTTTAATTCCTTGGTGTCGATTTGGTAATGCTCGAATTCTAAAATCATGCTACAGGTCCATATTCAACTATAACCTACTAGAGAATTATGGCGTTACTCATTACTAGCTGCAACTCACCATTCTTCACTGAGTAGTACTTAACAACAAGAATGAATGATTTTTCAAATGCAGACTAGTGCAAAAACTGTACTAATGGAAAGCGCTATCACCTGATCATAGAATGAGATTATTCAATTGGGGCTGGAGAGAGTATATCGATGTCTGCATCTTCGCTCTCTATTCGTGCGTACCAGAGCTGTTCTCCACGAGAGTCCATACTGAGCCCAGAGAAGTATAAGAGTTTTTTCAAAAGCCATGGCGCGTTCACAACCGAATCAGTTTTCGACTCTGTTGCTGAATCAATCGCTAACTGAAGTAGAGTCGCACCAGTTCCAGGCCGTCGGTTGATGTAATAGATCTTCTGCTCGCCGACTAACCAATTATTCCAATCGACGGGTTCCAAGTCACTCACTATCAATTCTTGTTGATTATTTTTGTTGATTTTCCAGAGACCCTTTTGATTTGCCTTTGTAAAAAACATTACTCCTTCCCTAGAAAACTTTATCGCTTTCGCAGCAATATCTGCGACTTTAACATGAGTTTTATTCGAATAATCCCAACGCCAAACCTGGCGTTCTAGCTCATCACTTTTAGTGTAATAGAGCTGTAATTCTTTTGGATGCCAAATAGGCGCTTCGGAATTGTCAGTTTGCTCGATTTCAGTGACCGCTTGTGTGGCGAAATCAAACCAGTGTAAACGGTTTCCTTCTGGTTGATTGCTACTAAAGGCGACCATCTGACCGTCGATTGACCAGCTTGGAGACATCAACCAAGGTCCTCTAAAATTGGTTAACTGGCGAAGATTCCCTTCAGATTTAAGCCATAGCTCTGAATAACCACTGCGATTAGATAGGAAAACGATATCTTGATTTATTGGCGATTGCACAGCTCCCCAGTTTACGTTTTTCTCGGCGACGATTTCATTCGAATTACCCTGTCGGTCAATAGCTTGAACACTAGTTGCTTCAGTCCTTCGCTCTAAAGCGATTTTACCATCAGCGCTGGTGGAAATTTCTGAAATATTGGGAATACCCTGACTGATCAATTTCGGCTGCCATTGAGATATATTTGTTCGCCATAAACTAAATGTTCCTGTTCGATTAGAACTAAACAAAATGGCTTGATCATCTGTGCTAAATGCGAGGCCATGAATTTTCGTTTGCTCAAAACTCAGCCGTTTCCATAAGAAACTGTCACTGAGTGAGCTAATGTAAATATCTTCAACGCCAAGCATCGGAGAAAGGGTTACGGCAATGTGCCGAGCATCGTGACTTATCGCAATATCGTCAACCCCAAACGCTTGATCTCTAACTTCGTCCTGACCGGATTCTTCGAGCATATTACTGGGTAATATTTCAATTAATTCGAGCTGACCTGTCGCAGGAGTCAATTTGTTGAGTTGTCCATTGGCAATACTTGAGGACTTGTCGATAAAGTAAACCGCAGAGTTGTCTTTAGTCCACTCCATAGCGTAAACACCTTGATGTCGACAGTCGGCTAGCTTTTTGTCTGCTCCACCAATGATTGAAATTAAACGAATTTCACATTGCCCCAGTTGGTTAATGCGAGCAAAAATAATCTGTCTAGCGTTGGCTGAAAAGGTTGGCTGATGATCATAGAATTCACCACTGGTAATTTGCTGTAACCCCAATCCAGTTAATGACTTAACAAAAATTGCCATTCCTTTGTCAGTTGACTTTGAATAAGTTAACCAGGTGCCGTCTGCGCTCAATTCTGGATATCGTTCTTTACTAGAACTCGCCAATAATACACTTCGTTGATATTCCGATTGATTATCAAGGTTGGCTGGATTGTTTGAATTTAACCAATTGCCTCTGTATAAAATTGAAAAACTAACCGCTAACACCACTAGCAATACAACAACCTTTCTAATACTGAATGAGCTTATTGATTCACTTGCTACTACCTGCTGATTGGCCCGAAATTGCGAATCTTGCTGTTCATTGACAAGGCATAGTCGATAACCTTTTTTAGCGACCGTATCTATTCTTAGCCCAAGTACCTGGTTATTTTTGAAATGTTTACGTAACACGGAAATACATCGCACCAGTGAATCGTCGGCGACCACTTGATTCTTCCATACTTTCTTGAGCAAAAACTCTTTGTTCACTACTGTGTCGAGATGTTCTGCCAAACACTCTAGTACTTGGATCACTTTTGGTTCTAGTTTGATCGCGCATTGTTCAAAATAAAGATGGTTGTCAGAAATGCTGACCCAGCATTGATTCAGGTAAAAACCGTCCTTTGGGTCACGTGGGGGTTTGTTGTCTAGCACTTAGAGTAATTCCTTCGCTTTGATCGGAAAAAAATCAGATTTTGATCAGTCTTTTTATCGTTCAATTCAATATCTTCAAAGCTCATAGAGTCAGGAGCTTACTAATGCGAACATCAATTATCATAAAACTAACATTACCAATTTGTCTATATTTTGCCTTTGGATTCAATCTTTGCCAAAGCAAAAGTTACAGTGACCAAAGCCTCAAGAGAACTGCCAATTTGGGCTTTAGTACCAAAATTGAGCAAAATAAATTAATTGTTAGTAAAGTTGTCGAAAATTCTGCGGCATCGCACGCGGGGCTGTTGAAAGGTGACAACATTCGTTCTTTTGGTCTTCGGCCACTAGCTGATTCGTTGCTTGTAGCACAATCTCAGCTGAACAAATGGCAAGCAGGAAAAACACTTTCGATAAAGCTACAACGCAAAGAGAACATTATTGACTTAAGCTATACCCCTCCGGCAAAAGAATTGGAAAATATCGAGGGAGTTAACAGTTATTATTCGAGCGTCACTACATCCCAAGGTCATCAGCTAAGAACCATTGTTTCGGTGCCAGACGATGGCAAGACCAAGAAAAGACCTGCATTGTTTTTTGTGCAATGGGTATCTTGTGGTTCGATAGAATACAATCCCAAGAGTCCAAGTCGTAAAATTCTGGCCGACCTACTAAAACTAACCAATCGCGCTCTAATTCGAGTAGAACGTTCAAGCGATGGCGATAGCATTGGCCCCGCTTGCCATGAGTTAGACTACGATACTGAACTCGATCATTATTATCAGGCCTTTTTAAAACTAGCAAATCATCCGCAGGTCGACCCTGCTCAAATCGTTATTTACGGTTCAAGTCTTGGTTCTACCTTGGCACCTTTATTGGCAGAAAAACTACTTGCTGATGGTATTCAAGTTCAGGGTATTATGATTCAAGGGGGTGGTGGTCTTACCCATACAGAAAGAATGCTCGCTTTCGAGCGTATTTATTTAGAAAGACGGCCTGAAGTCGATCCTGAAACCATCCACCAACAAATGAACGACCGAATACAATTTCAGGTAGAGTATTTAATTAAATCACGACACCCTGACGCGATCGCTAAAGACTCGGATGCAATGAGAAAGGTGCGTAACAATATTCTAGGAATGGATCAATTCACCCACTATGGAAGACCCTACGCTTGGCATCAACAAGCTGCAAAACAGAATGTACTTAAGGCATGGCATAAAATCAGTAGGCCGGTTTTAGTGGTGTTTAATCAGTTTGATCAATTTGAGACTCGTCATGGACACCAAATAATTGCCCATATGGTCAATCGATGGCGACCAAATACTGCCAAGTATGTGGAACAATCTAAAGTAGGCCATGGCAATTATCGCTATGAGAACATCGAACAGGCCTATAAGTTTGAAAATGGCAACAACGTAACCCAAGAACTGGTTAAAATTTTGGCTGATTGGACAAATTCTATCCAATAACGCAAGATGACTCTTAAATGACGATGACCTGCACCTCTGGTTAAATATAAATGGGCTTGTCATCGAGCTTGGCAAAGAAAATGAAAGATTAAGAATCGAGAGTACTTAATGAAACAACTACTAATTCTAATTAGTCTACTGTGGTGTTATCAACCAACGCTGCATGCAGGTTCTAACGGCAACGATAGCGTTATCCAGACCCTTTCCAAGTTAAAAAATTATGATGGGTTGGCGCAAACAAAAGTGATGGTTGTGGCAACATCACACTTCGATAAAAGCATACTCGCTGAACAGAACCAGGACAGCATTCAAGACCTGCTAAATAAGTTGATTCAATTCCAGCCGACAAAAGTCGTGTTGGAATGGGAACCGAGTCGAACCGAAAAGATTAATAAAGCCTACCAGGCTTATCTCAAGTCTCAATTTGATATTAGCGACAAACCAAACGAAGTCTATCAACTGGGTTTTAAACTGGCCAAACAGGCAGGACACCAACAACTGTATTTATTTGACAACCAAACTGAATATATCGGGTCACTAAAAAATTTTTCATTCAAGACATTTACGGATTATGCCAAAAGCCATGATGCAGGATTCTTTGATCGATTTGAAAAACAACTCATCACTAACTTTGAATACAATCAACAACTCATAAGCAATCTTACGGTTGCAGAACAAATTTCGGTTATGAACTCTCCTCAATATCAACGGATAAACCAACAGCGGATGCATATGTATGAATTAAGAGTAGGTATCCAAAAAAACTGGTTGGGACCGGATTGGCTTGGTCGCTGGTACCAGCGAAATATTCGTATGCTAGGAAACTTACTCAAGCTCGCCCAGCCAAATGAGCGCTTACTGATATTTGTCGGCGATAATCACAAGTGGGTACTGGACTCGCTGATCGATAAAACACCAGACCTAGAGCTAGTTTCCAGCTGGCAGCAACTGAAACAGTAGCTAAGCTATGGTGAGTCTGCTTCTTAAATCAAATTGATTGGCGATAACTCTACCCAACTAGTCACAAGGTTTCTTTCGTTTAGCGTCAATAGTTGTTATGGTTATGGCCATTCCATCTCTCAACTATTCGGCCAGTTAACTATGTTTCGCTCTGTTTGCAGTTTTATTCTTATATCGATTGTTATTTCTACTCAGCTAGCTGCAGAGGTTGCCGCTGAAAAAGTTGGCGAAACTATGTGGCCAGGCAGTCATTATGATTCGAGTATCCCTACCTTTAAACAAGTACTAGGTTATGACGTTGGTGAGCGGATCACCAATCATGCGGATATGATCCGCTATTTCCAAGCTTTGTCACAAGCAGCCCCCAAACGTATTAAGGTCATCGAATATGGCCGTACTTGGGAAGGTCGACAATTAATTTACACCGCGATCGGAAAACCGGAAACGATTGCAGATTTGTCTAAATTTGCCGAAAACATGCAAAACTTGGCTGACCCCAGAAAAACCAATTCAAAACAAGCCAACAGTCTAATCAAACAAATGCCAAGTTCCGTTTGGCTTGAATACGGCGTTCATGGCAATGAGATCAGTAGTACTGATGCAGCTATGATGACGGCTTATCATTTGTTAGCAGCTCCGAATGAACCGACGAATCAAAAAATCTTAACCAATAGCATTGTATTTATCGACCCACTGCAAAACCCAGATGGACGTGAGCGTTTTACCAGTCGATATTACTCAACTGTAGGCTTGCAACACAGCGCCGACCGATTAAGCGCAGAACATAACGAACCATGGCCGAGAGGCCGCTCTAACCATTATTTATTCGATATGAACCGCGACTGGCTAGCCATTACCCAACCAGAAACAGCAGGTCGAATCAAAATGCTTAATCACTACAAACCGCTGGTAGTGATTGACCTGCATGAAATGGGTGGTGATCAAAGTTATTATTTTGCACCGGCAGCGCAACCATTTAACCCCTATATGACTAAAACTCAGATTGAAAATATGGACCGTATTGGACGCAATCATGGCAAGCATTTTGACCGCATGGGCTTCGATTACTTCACTCGAGAAGTATATGATGCTTTCTATCCAGGTTATGGTGATAGCTGGCCAACTTTCTATGGGGCGTCAGCTTCAACTTATGAAGTGTCTTCTTCTCGCGGTGAAATTTATCAGCGCAAAGATGGTAGCCATTTAACTTATCAAAATACCGTACACCGTCATTTTGTCGCGTCAATTTCAACGGCCGAAGCAGTTGCCGATAACCGTGAAAAATTACTTAAAGATTTTTACGCCTATCAGGTCAGTGCTATCAAACAAGGCAAAGACAATAAACAGCGCGTTTACATCATGCCCAATACTCGCGATCGTGCCGGCAATCATCGATTAGCCGCATTGATGGCTCAGCATGGCGTTGATGTTTTTCAAGCTAATCAGAAGTTTAAAGCTTGCGGAAAAAGCTATAACAAAGGTGCTTATTTTATCGATACAGCGCAACCACGCGGACGATTTGTGACCACCACTTTTAAACAGCAAGTCGATATGGATAAAGCCTTTATTCAAGAACAAGAACGACGTAGGCAAAGAAATTTAAACGATGAAATCTATGATGTCACTGGATGGTCTTTACCCTTAATGTTTAACGTTGATACCGATACTTGTGATGACCCAGTGAAGGTTAATAGTACGCAGGTTGATTTTGAGCAACCACTTAAGGCTGAATTTGCTCGAACGGAAAACACTAACGTGCAACCAGTTGCTTTTATCGTTCCTTGGGGTGACATGTCAGCCGGGCGATTTTTAACAGCAGCTTTACAACAAAATTTGGTAGTTAAAAGTACCGACCAAGCTTTTCAGTTAAAAGATAAACAGTCTTTTCCGGCTGGCTCATTAATCATTGAGCGAAGAACCAATTCACCCGAGTTTGCTAAGACAGTGGAAAAAATTGCTCAAGAAACTGGTGCCCAAGTAGCGACAACCCCCTCCAGTTGGGTAACTAAAGGACCAAATTTTGGCAGCGGTAAAGTGGTTACTATGAGCGCTCCGAAGATTGCGATGGCTTGGGATAGTCCGGTCAGTTCGCTTAGCGCAGGCAATACTCGCTTTGTAATAGAAAGACAATTTAATTATCCGGTAACGGCTATTCGTTCGAACGTATTAGCCAATGCCGATCTGTCTAATTATCAAGTGATTATTTTGCCTTCTGGCCGATACCAAAACGCGCTAGGAAAAAACGGTGCAGCCAACCTAAAACAATGGGTTAAACAAGGCGGTGTTTTGATCACATTAGGCAGCGCAACTCGATTTGCAGCCAATAAGGATATTGGCATTCTTGATGTAAAACGAGAGCTTGCCTACACCGAGAAAGAAAAGTCTAAAGACGATAAAAAGAAATCCACTACAAAAGGTCAATTGTTTAAATCGAAACAAGATCTAGTCGATGCCAGTATTGATTCAGAAAATACTCCAGACTTTGTAGCTGGGGTCCTAGCCAATGTCGAAACCGATCAAGAACATTGGCTAACCGCAGGTATCAATGAAAGACTAATTGCGTTGGTTTATGGTAACGATATCTACCAACCAATTAAACTCAATTCGGGTAAAAATGTCGCTTGGTTTTCAAATGCTAAAAACGTTTTAGCCAGTGGATATCTTTGGCAAGAAAACCAAAAACAATTGGCCTACAAGCCTTACTTAATGGTCCAACCCAGTGGCCGGGGAATGGTCATTAGCTTTACTCAAGAACCTACTACCCGAGCGTACTTAGACGGGCTAAATGTGTTGTTAATGAATAGCATTTTTAGGGCTGCCGCCCACGCGACACCATTAATGAAATAATTATACTCGAATAACCCTAAACTCAGATTTTAGGGTTATTGAAGATAGCCCTATTTTATTACGCGTAAAAATTTTTAAGGGTTGTTATTCTATTCAGTCGATTTTAAACCAAACTGGCAACTTTTTAGATCTTTGTCTATGTTTAAATCATCTTAAAGAGAATAGAGTGCATTCAGTGAAAAAAATATTTTTAGCTTTTGCCATTTCAATCAGTGCAACCAGCCTACTGGCCAACCCACTGTCCGATAAGATCAGTGATGAAGTTTTGGATTCAATGATCGCTTCTCACGATAAGTTTATCAATAGCAATATTCTGGCCGAAATATGTAGTCATCCCAATTACCTCAAGCCTGACTATTCCTCAAGTCTACTACAACAGCAAATTGTCAATGAAGTCCATACGGTTGCCTCCCAACGAGGAGTCAAAAACTATGATGTGACTCAAATAAGAGAACTTACTGAACTAGAATTTCAAGCTTTTATTGATGGCTCTCGATACGGTGTTTTTATTGCTGCGAAATATCAAAAGACCATGGGACTTTCTGAGTGTTCAGCTGAAATCAAAAAATCTATTTCGGACTCTCAAAGCTCTCTGCTTGAGAGCGGATTGTATCAATTAGTCAACCGCAAATAAGCAGCGCCTATTTTGCTAAAAACTTTGCAGTAGCGGCCCAGCAATTAATGCCAATTTTTTGCTGGTGCGTTAGAGCTATTAAAGATCTGTTTGATACTGCTAACTAATTCACTTTGTTGTTCGCAAAGCTCACTGTCCATTGTAGCGATTTCATGTAGCAATTCTATAGTTGACTCGACCTGCGATTGAGTAAATTTATCTTTTGCAGGTGCTATAACTTTTTCAATATTTTTAACAAAGTTGTTTTCTGTCTGAAGCATAAAGGCTGTCGCTGAAAACAAATCGAGCGCTTGGTTTTGATCAAGTCCAAACTTTTCAGTAAACACCTCGAGTATTCGATTTTTTTGTTCGCGACTAATTTCCCCTTCTAGCTTGGCGACACCCAGTAACAGAGCGGCGGCGACATCCATCGGGTTTTCTAAAGTGTAAAGTGGGTTTTCTGAATACTTTTTTCGCCATTGATTTCGACGATGCCAATAAAATGGATTGATCGAACTAAATCTAAACCCTGAGCGCTGAAGACTGTTGATAGCCCACAACAAACCACCCAATGCGGTGAGGATCCCTATAATAATATGCATCTCTAATTCCTTTTAATCTTAAATTACTTTCTATTAAGCGATTAACTCTATATAAAAATTATCGGGTTAGCAAATTAACAGCATCGCAAGCTAACACCCCAACAAGGGTAATGACTTAACTTTATGGTAAGTCAAAGCGAGTTGGATACAATGGCTGAGTTCAGCTGAACGCAAAGCTCCCTCATTTTTCAATCGAAGTTCGCGATTGCCAATAAATTGAAAACTATCCTTATAGATCTCTCGAAATGTCTCTACCAGCTTGGTTTTACAGTTAAAGTAAAGAGAGACCGAGTGTGGGGCTCTGGGCTTCCAATCAATTCTTATTGGGCTTCCACCTGCTACTGAGTAGCTGGGCTCTCCCCACTTTAAGCTTTCAGTGACCTCACCAAGGTTTTGCTCCGAGGCGATGTTATAGATTATTGCCCGCAATTCTTCGATTTTAGCTTTGGCATCCGCTGGGTATTCAGCTATTTTTTGTTTAACTGATTGATTCATAGGTTTCCTTTTCCAACTTCCATAACCTTAAGCCGGCTGAGCCTTTCGAAGCCTTACCTGAATAGCAACTATCCACTTTCGTCACTCAGCATGATATTCTTAGCCCAATATAACAACAACAAATAGGGTTGAACATTGGCTAAACGTTGTTTGAGCTGTAAAAGAGATATTGCTGACGGTCAAAAAAGCTGTTTTGTCTGCGGGTCTTCTCAAAACCTATTGGTCCATTATTCGCGCAGCGGACTGCTATTGCTGGTGGTCATTGTAATGGCATCGGCCATTAGCTATCACTTCATTTCAAAGGCTAATCAGGAAATTTCCACTAACTTGGCCAAACTTGAAGCTGCCCAGTCTCAAATTGAACAGGCGGAAGAAAAAGCCACTGAAGCGCTTAACCAATTGAAAGCACTGCAATCCGAAGCTCAACAGGAAAAGAGCCAAGATAAACAGGATCAGGTTGCGATCGCCGAACTTCAAGGCAAAATTACTGCTGCCGAAAACAAGGCGGTAGAAGCTCAAAAGAACGTCAATTGGCTAGCCAAACAGAACAACCAACTTAAAACCGAGGTGCAAAGTCTAACTGAGCAACTTAACAACGCTCAACAAAACGCCCAGCCTTCTAATCAGCTAAGCGAAGCCGAAATAAATCAAAGAATCGAACAAGCTAAACTGGCTGACGCTCAAACTATTCAATCTTTAAGGCAACAACTTCAGCAATTACAGCAACAATTGGATGCAACACAAACAACTGATAATTAACCTGAGTATTTGCAAGCTAAGCTATTCGCTTTATCGTCTAAGTGTTAGAATTTGGCTTCGCCAGAATCAATTAGTTTAATAAAGGTTATTCCATGAGCGACATTCTTCGAATCGCTACCCGCCAAAGCCCACTTGCCCTATGGCAGGCTGAATTTGTTAAAGCCGAATTAGAGCGAATTCATACGGATCTAACAGTCGAATTAGTACCGATGGTGACTCGCGGCGACAAGATTTTAGATACCCCGCTGGCCAAAATTGGTGGCAAGGGCTTATTTGTTAAAGAGCTCGAGCTAGCGATGTTAGAAAATAGAGCCGATATTGCGGTTCACTCTATGAAAGATGTTCCAATGGAGTTTCCCGATGGCTTAGGACTAAGCGTGATTTGTGAACGTGAAGATCCGCGAGATGCGTTTGTTTCCAACCACTACAAAGATATTGACTCGCTGCCTATTGGAGCAACGGTGGGAACCTGTAGTTTACGCAGACAATGTCAGTTGAAAGCCAAAAGACCCGATATCAAAATTCTCGATTTACGCGGTAATGTAGGCACCCGATTGTCTAAACTCGATGAGGGCCAATATGATGCAATTATCTTGGCCTCGGCCGGACTTAAACGTTTAGGACTTAGCCAACGGATCGCCCATGAAATTGAACCCGACTGGATGCTACCTGCTGGCGGCCAAGGTGCGGTCGGTATTGAGTGCCGAACTGACGACCAAAAAACCTTAAATTACCTAGCTCCACTGAATCACCCTACGACGGCAAGTAGAGTGATTGCCGAACGTGCCGTCAATAACAAGTTACAGGGTGGCTGTCAGGTTCCTATCGGCGTGTTTGCCACCATTGATCAACAATCCATCCACATAAAAGGTTTGGTTGGCGAAGTGGATGGCAGCCGAATGATTCAAGATGAAATCATTGGTGATGTTACAGACGCTGAGCCCCTTGGGATAGAGTTAGCTGAAAAACTGTTAGCTGCAGGCGCTGGTGAAATACTGCAAGCCATTGGCGCACATTAGAGGTCAATCAACGACCGATTACCCATGACCTCCGCCGATGCCATCAACGTAATTACCACTCGACCTAATAATCGAGCAACTAATTTGGTCGAGGCCATCAACAACCTTTCGACCGGTAGGCTAACGATTAGCGCCCACCATGCGCCATTAATGGCGATTATCGAATTTTATGATCAAGCATTCTTTGATCGATTAGAACAAGAGTCCGCTCAAGCAAAAGGCAATTCAGCAGCCTACGACGGCGTCATCTTCATAAGTGGTAATGCAGTGGACTGGGCGCAAAGTAGTTTAGCAGCTAATTTGTGGCAACGTATTCTGGCTTGCCCCTTATTTGCCATCGGCGAGCAAACGGCCTCGGTATTGCAGAAAGAGATAAACCTGACGTTGACTCATCCAGAGCGGCTTGAGAACAAACAACGAGTTACTCATCCGCAACAAATGAATAGTGAAGGATTGCTAAACTTGCCCGAACTAAGTGACGTCAAAGGACAACGTTGGTTAATCATCAAAGGTAAAGATGGACGGGACAAACTGAAAACAGGGTTGCAGGCGGGCGGCGCAACAGTGCACGAATTGTCGGTCTATCAGCGCCAACTGCCAGATTCAAACTCGCAAGAGCGAATAGTCGAGCTACAACGGATGAAGCCCATTTGGTTAATTTCTAGCATTCAAGCGCTTAACAACCTGTCGCAGATTTTAAATCATCAAGTCCAAGACTGCCGAATTATCATCAGCAGTGATAGAATTGCTGAGCAAGCGGCGGAGTTAGGTTTTTGCATCATCGCACAAGCCCAAGACGCCAGTGATAAGCAATTGGTACAATCTCTAAAAGAATATATTAGTAATTAGAATAATTTTGCAATTAGAAGTACTGACAAGCAATTATAGGTAATCGAAATTATGGCCGACGACAAAGATCCCAACGATTCAAATAAATCGAGCGCTGATCAGCAAGATAAACAAGTTAGAACCTCGGACAAACCGGCAGCTTCACCGAATTCAGATACAAGTACCAACACTGCTGAGCCGTCAGGCCATGATCATTCGGCAACTAGCTCACCGTCACAACTTTTTAATGCAAAACCCTTACCCAAAATGCATGCCAAACGAAGCAAAACCGATAAACTAATTCCAGCAATGATTGGTTTACTACTGATTGTCGCAATTGTGATATCCGCTTGGACTCTCTATCAGCAGCATTTATTTTCACAAGATTGGCAACAAATGCAAGGTCGTTTGGATAGCCAATTAAACGAGCAAACAAGTGCGATAAAACAAACTCAAAGTGCGTCTCAGAATTCGTTACAAACCATTGGTCAAACCCAAAACCAAGTTAATCAATTAGCCCTATCTAATCGTCAACTGAGCGAGTCGTCACTTTCTACTCAGGAGAGAATCAAAGAACTGTCTGGCAGAAAAAAACAAGATTGGATGTTGGCTGAAGCGAGTTATTTAATTAAACTAGCCCAACTACAATTGACGCTGCAGAAAGACAAAATTACCGCGACTCAATTGCTAAAAACAGCCGATAGTCGCTTAATTGAAATAGCCGATAATAGTTTGCTACCGATCCGTCAAGCGATTGCTAAAGACTTATCCGACTTAAGCCTCATTATGCAACCCGATATCATTGGACTAACTTTTTCGCTAGTCGCCATTAGCAAGCAGGTACCGGATTTAGAAATAGCCGCGTTTCAATTCGCCCCGTTAGAACAACAACACAGCGAACCACTTGTCGAGGAACAAGAAGATGGCTTTGATCTTAAGAAAGTCTACGATAAATTTCTAAAAGATTTTGTAGTAATTAAAGATCACAGTGAGCCAGTTAAACCCTTGATGGGAGCCGATCAAAGAGCTAATTTAAATAGCAATATTCAATTGGCCCTACAGCAAGCTCAAATTGCTATCGCTCAAGGCAATGAAGCTTTGTATCAATTACATATTCGAAATGCGATCAATTGGTTAACTGAGTATTTTATCCAAAGTGATAAAACCAAAGAATTAATCCAGCAGCTGACCCAATTTAAATCTCGACCAATTGAGGTTAACTACCCACAATCACTTAACGCTAAAAAAGCTCTGGATGAAATTAGTCAACAAAAAATTTATCAGTGGTTGGAAAGCGCTTTATCAGAGGATAGTCAAGAACAAAAAATTGAGCTTCCGGTCGAGCCAGAAACACTCTCTAGTGAAACAGAGAGCGCAGCTTCCGAGCCTCCACAAGAACAAGGAGTCGACCAATGAAATGGAAGCTAGCTTTTGTTTTTGTTATGGCGATAGTCGTTGGTGGCGTTGGCGGTTCATGGCTAAAGAACTTACCTGGATTTGTAATTATTGCCTACGACAAAACTAGCTATGAAATGAGGCTATGGATTGCGGTCTCTTTATTAGTTTTATTGCTAGTTATTTTGTATTTTATTGGCGTAATCATTCGTTCATTTATTTCAGGTACTCATCGAGTAAAGCTTTGGCAAGGAGATCGCCATTGGCGAAAAGCCAGAAAACAAACCATTATGGGAATGCTTTCTTTTATCGAAGGCCGCTGGCAACAAGCTGAAAACACTATGATTAATGCGGCTAAAAATTCTGATACTAAATTAATTAACTATTTAGTAGCAGCTCAATCTGCTCAACATCAAAACTCAGAAGAACGCAGAGATGCTTACCTAAGACTTGCGCATAAATCAGAACCCAACGCCCAAGTTGCGATTGGGTTAACGCAAGCCCAGTTGCAGTTAGATAATCTACAGTTTGAGCAAGCGCTTGCAACTCTCACAGACTTACAGGCCAACCATAGCAACCATCCATTTATTCTTAAGTTGCTTTGCATGACTTATCAGAAATTACAAGATTGGAATTCAATTATCGAATTGTTGCCTAACTTAAAAAAGCAGCGAGTATTCGATCAAGAAAAACTTGCAGAAATAGAAACCATAGCAATACTTGGCGTCCTAGATTGCGAAGCTGATAAAGGTGAACTCGAAAGCTTTAAAGATACTTGGAATCACTTTCCATCACCCAGTCGAAAGAAAACAGTGCATATCCTAAGCTATGCCAAACATCTGATTAAATTTAACCAGATGGATGACGCCGAAAAGATTTTGAAGCCACTATTTAAGAAAGATCCATGCGAACAACTAGTCGCGCTTTATGGTGAAATAGACAGCACTGATGGCAACAAGCAATTTGCGTTTTTAGAGAATTGGTACAACAACCATCCAAAAGCCCCAAACATTATTTACTTAACCTTAGGAAAGACTGCCTATAAATTATCATTATGGGGTAAGGCAAGATTTTACTTCGAGCGTAGCCTTCGGCTAGAACCTACAGCAGAGGCTTATTTTATGATGGCAAAAACATTACAACAACTAGACGATATCGAGTTAGCCTCCGAGTGCTACCGTCAAGGGTTAGAATTTGTAGTTGATCCTAAAACACCGATAAAAACTTTGTTACTTGAAAAAGGATCGGACGATCTGGTGTCGGCAAATATTTTGCCTAAGTTTGAAAACAAATAGTGATGATTTAGTTTTTGATCTTAGTCCAAGCCGGCTGAGACACTCGATGCCTTACGCGATTTCACTTCGACTTCGCTCAGTGCTCTTTAGAATGAACTCTCTTAAGCCGGCTGAGCGCAGTCGAAGCCTCACTTAACAATTTAGTATAAGAAATAGATCAAACTACTAATCAGTATCCCCGACCAGATCAGAATCACCGTACAATACCCCATGATTTGACGCAGATTTAATCCAGCAATCGCTAACAAGGGTAACGCCCAAAATGGTTGGATCATATTGGTCCAAGCATCACCCCAAGCCACTGCCATGGCGGCTTGATTAATCGGCACACCCAACTGAGTCGCAGCAGGTATCACGATAGGTGCTTGCACAGCCCATTGACCGCCACCTGAAGGTACAAAGAAATTAACGATACCGGCACTCAAAAAAGTATAAACCGGAAAACTATCCGCACTAGAAATTTCAACAAACCATTCTGACATAGACGCAGCCAATCCCGAGCCGACCATCATTCCCATGATCCCGGCGTAAATCGGAAACTGCAAAATAATGCCACTACTTGAACCAATAGCCTCTTTCATTGCCAATAAATAATTGTGAGGGTTGATATGCATCGCTAAGCCTAACAATAATAGGCATAAGTTGATGGTATTGAGGCTAAGTCCATTACCTTGCGAGAAATACTGCCACAAAAATAGTAAGCCAATAGCCACCAATAAATAATTGATAACTGGACTATGTTCCAGTTTTTCAGCGGGTGTTAGCGTCTCTTTATCAATTATCTTAGGCTGTTTTTCTTTTGCCTCAAAACCGATCCTCTTGTCGCTGTCAGGCATCATTAGTAGATTTAAAATAGGAACAGTGATGATGATTGCCGCGATAATCGTTAAATTCTGCCAAGCAAAAATAGTTTGCGACATTTCTATTGTTTGGCCAGCTAACAATTGCCCTAGCGCATCATTACTTGGGGAAGCGATTTTTAGTGGTATAGAGCCCGACAACCCACTATGCCAAATCAGCATTCCGCTGTAACCTGATGCAATTAGTAATGGAAAATGGACTCCCTTCACGAGAGTTGCAACTTCTCTGGCAAGCAAAGCACCTACCACTAATCCAAATCCCCAGTTAATCCATGACGCAAGCATTGATACTAAAGTGACCAGAATGATTGATTGAATAGGCGATTTTGCGAGCTTGGCGATAGCAATTAGTCCACGTTTAACCGGGACGCTCATTGCCAAAATACTACCGAGTACTAAGATCAGTACCATTTGCATGGAAAACGAAAGTAACTTCCAAAAGCCATTACCCCAATGATTCGCCATTTGAGTAACGGACTGTTGCTCAACTGCTAAGCCACAAACAAACACAATCACAGTTAAAATGATCGCAATGATAAATGCATCCGGCAACCAACGTTGCATGACTCCACTAAAAAAATCTGCGCTGCGTTTTATCAAAATACTCGGCTCCTATGGTTTATTATTGTTAGCGTTGCTCAATAAATCCTTCAAGTTTACCTGAAACTTAAGCAGAATTCTCAACTGTTCAATGGTGAATCACTTACAAGTTTTGTCCCTAATATCGACTTAAACACCGGGCACCAAATAACTTAAGATCGCTGTTTGATATTAATAATAAATAACCAAGGAATGGTATGTCTTTATCCATCATTTATACTCGCGCCGGTGTCGGTATTGAAGCACCGCTAGTCACCGTAGAAACACATCTCTCCAATGGTTTACCTAGTATGTCTATTGTTGGGCTTCCTGAGGCGGCGGTAAAAGAAAGCAAAGATCGTGTGCGCAGCGCATTAATCAACGCTAATTTTGAATTTCCAACTCGCAGGATTACTATTAACCTTGCACCAGCCGACCTTCCCAAAGATGGAGGACGATTTGATTTACCAATCGCACTTGGGATATTAACCGCAACTGGCCAGCTCAACGTCGATGACATTCTACAGTATGAATTTATGGGTGAACTGGCACTTTCCGGTGAATTAAGGAAAGTAAATGGGATCCTTCCGGCGGTGTTAGCCGCTAAAAAGAACCATCGAAAGCTAATTATTCCAGAGCAAAACCTAGCAGAAGCACAATTAGTTGGTAGCAAGCATTCAGTCGGTGGAAATCATTTATTGCAAGTATGTGCGTACTTGCAAGGTCAACGCGACCTCGACTTGGAACCGATTCCAAATATTCATCAGGATAATTTTTTAAAACAACCTGATCTACTAGAAGTGAAAGGTCAATATGCTGCAAAAAGAGCACTAGAGGTGGCAGCGGCAGGCCGACATAATTTATTATTTATCGGTCCTCCTGGAACAGGGAAAACCATGTTGGCAACGCGCTTGGCTGGAATACTCCCAGAGCTAAGCGAACAAGAAGCCATTGAATCGGCAGCTATCACCAGCGTCAGTGATCATGGATTAGATACCCAAAATTGGAAGCGCCGACCTTTTAGAAGTCCTCACCACACCGCGTCAGCCGCAGCCATGGTCGGAGGTGG
>JBDVOJ010000016.1:0-48705 GCA_039969155.1 Kangiellaceae bacterium | reverse complement strand
CATATCGTAGCCATCCGAAGTCGCACCATAACCAACTATTTCAGCATAGATTTTTGCGCCACGCGCCTTCGCATGTTCTAATTCTTCAAGAACCAAAGTTCCGCCACCTGACGAAATAACAAATCCATCACGAGTCTCGTCATAGGGACGCGAAGCGGTTTCTGGGGTGTCGTTATATTTAGAAGACAAAGCGCCCATTGCATCAAACAACAAAGTTAAACGCCAATCTTCCTCTTCACCACCTCCGGCGAAAACGATATCCTGTTTGCCCATTTGAATTTGCTCGTAGGCGTTTCCAATACAGTGAGCGCTAGTCGCACAAGCGGAAGAAATCGTGTAGTTAATACCTTTTATTTTAAACGGTGTTGCTAAACAAGCCGAAGTCGTACTGGCCATTGTTTTTGGCACAGCGTATGGCCCTACTCGCTTAACACCTTTTTCTAAACAAATATTCACTGACTCAGTTTGGTGTTTTTGCGAGCCGCCACCTGAACCAAAAATCAAACCAGTTCGTGGATTACTCAACAAATCTTCACCGATACCGGCATCTTCAATTGCTTGCGCCATAGAGATATACGCGTAAGCAGCAGCATCCCCCATAAACCGTCTTACTTTTCGATCAATATGATCGGCAACATCGATATCAGGACGACCGCATACATGACTGCGAAGTCCTACTTCTTTGTACTTCTCGTTAAATGTTATGCCAGATTTTCCGTCTTTAAGTGATTGGGTTACAGTTTCTTTATCGTTGCCAAGGCAAGACACCACTCCCATACCAGTAATCACAACACGTTTCATCAAATTCCTCGCTCGCTTTATGCGCTATATAATATTTAATTTCTAACTAAAATCTAATTTGGCTATCAACAGAGCCGGCTGAACGCAGTCGAAGCCTCACTAAATAACGACTTAAAAATCGTCGGTTGATTCGAACAGTCCAACTTTAAGATTTTTTGCGGTATAAATTTCCTTGCCATCAACTTCGACAGAGCCGTCGCCAATGATCATCGCCAAACCACGTTTAATAATTCGCTTAACACTAATTTTGTAGGTCACTTTTTTAGCCGTAGGCAAAACTTGTCCAAAAAACTTTATTTCACCAGCACCTAGTGCCCGCCCTTTTCCAGGACTTCCATCCCAAGATAAATAAAAGCCTGCCAATTGCCACATAGCATCAACGCCCAAACAACCCGGCATAACAGGATCAGTCTTAAAATGACAATCGAAGAACCATAAGTCCGGTGTAATATCTAATTCGGCGATCACTTCACCTTTGCCATAACTGCCGCCTTCGTCTGAAATTCGAACGATTCGGTCCATCATCAGCATATTAGGAAGCGGCAAACGAGCCAAGGTGCGCCCCTCTGAGGCGGTGCCTACTAGTTCGCCATTCCCACACGCAATTAATTCTTCTCTGTTAAAACTCTCAGTTCGACTCATCTCTAAAAACCTATATAACTCTGTCGCAATTTCTCTAATGAGGCAAAGCAATGCTGGAATAAAATGCGATGGCATCTTCCCATAAACTTATACTCATCCCTTTAACGCTGCCTCTTTATCAAGAGTCCATGACTAAATTCGGCGCCATTATCCCTTGTTTGAACACGGAATCTGGTATGACCTTAATCACTTTATGATAACTTGTTGTTTAGCATCACTATTTTCAGCATACACATGTTCGCTAAAAATGTGATTATACGGGATTATCAGGAAATAGCACGGTTTGTTTGATGTTCATGAATTGAATTTTGCAAAGTCACATTAATAGAGTCACAAGAATTAAAATACCGAACAAAAAAAAGCCAAATTATGTAATTTGGCTTTTTCGTTGTCAGTGATTTAGCAGTTGAATGCTCAAATTAAAATGACGTCTTTAACTCCTTCTCCAAGTGGTTTTTCCATCCTTATCTTCTAACACTATCCCCATCTCATTGAACTTATCTCTGATTTCATCGGCTTTAGCCCAATCTTTCTCAGCGCGAGCAGTGTTTCGATCTATGATTAATTGTTCAATCAGTTGATCATCTTGTTGCTCTTCTCCCGCTAAAGATGAGGTTAAAAACTCTTGAGGGTCCTGTTGCAGGATCCCCAACACGGCGCCAAGCTCAATCAATGTTGCAGCTAACTGTGGAATATTCGAACCACCTTCTTTCTTACTGCGGTTAAGCGCTTTAGCTAATTCAAACAATACCGCGACAGCCTCAGGTGTATTAAAATCATCATCCATGGCTTGTTTAAATTTAATCACTAAATCAGCATCAGATTGCATCGCTGGTAAATTGGTCAAATCGATGTCTCTTAGTGCCAAATACAATCGTTCTAACCCAGCATTGGCTGATTCTAAATTATCTTCGCCATAACTAAGTTGACTGCGATAATGGCTTGACAACATAAAGTATCGGACAGTCTCGGCTCGATATTGTTTTAAAACATCTCTAATAGTAAAGAAGTTATTTAACGATTTAGACATCTTAACTTTGTCCACCTGCACCATACCGGTATGGATCCAAGTATTGGCAAAGGTGCAGCCATTAGCAGCTTCAGACTGAGCGATTTCATTTTCATGATGAGGAAACTGAAGATCGGAGCCACCGCCATGGATATCAAAATTTTCACCGAGACACTTTTTGCTCATTGCAGAACACTCTATATGCCAACCCGGTCGACCTTTGCCCCAAGGAGAATTCCAACTAGGCTCTTCCGGCTTAGCCATTTTCCACAACACAAAATCCATACTGCTAGCTTTATCGGTAGCGACTCCAACACGTTCACCCGCTTGCAGAGCTTCGAGGTTTTGCTTACTTAGTTTGCCGTAATCAGAAAATTGAGGTACATCATAATAAACGTCGCCATCTTTGCCTTGATAAGCAAATCCATTAGCGATTAATTGTTCAATTATTTCGATGATTTCGGCGATTGAGTCTGTTGCTTTAGGTTCAATATCCGGCTCGGCCATGCCCAAGGCACGAAAATCTTCATGCATGATTTTAATGAATTTTTCAGTGACCGCAGTAAAGTCTTCACCATTCTCATTAGCACGAGCGATGATCTTGTCGTCAATATCAGTGATATTACGCACATAGGTGAGGTCATATCCCAAGAAGCGAAGGTATCGAGTAATCACGTCAAACGACACAAAAGTCCGAGCATGGCCGATATGGCTATAGTCATACACCGTGATCCCACAAACATACATTCTGACTTTACCGGGTTCGATCGGTTTAAACTCTTTTTTGGTCTGACTTAAGGTGTCATAAATTTTTAACATGGTGGCAACTTCTCAGTATCATTTAACCAGCGCATTATAAAAGCCTTGGCGCGAATAATCATCAACATATTGGCTATATAATGACTCTTGTCGAAGATGCCTGCTTGGGCATGTGTCCATATTACGGTAAGATCGGCTTTTTACAGACTATTAGGAAAGCACCATGGTTACTATTCATACAAATTTGGGCGATATCAAAGTTTCACTGAACCAAGAAAAAGCACCAAATACTGTTAAAAACTTCCTACAGTATGCCGAATCTGGTTTTTATAGCGGCACCATTTTCCACCGCGTTATAGAAAATTTTATGATCCAAGGCGGCGGCTTCGATCAAGATATGGGTCGAAAAATGGTCAACGAACCGATCCAGTGTGAATCACAAAATGGCCTTTCTAATAAGACTGGTACTATTGCGATGGCTCGAACTAACGACCCTCACTCGGCTACCTCTCAATTCTTTATCAACACTAAAGACAATGACTTTCTCGATTTTACCGCGGAATCCATGCAAGGATGGGGTTATTGTGTTTTTGGGGAAGTGGTTGAAGGTATGGCGGTTGTTAATCAAATTAAAATGGTTGAAACAGGCTTTGCTTCAGGCATGAAAGATGTGCCTGTTGAACCAGTCATCATTGAAAAAGTGACTGTTGATTAATCAATCCAACCAATTGGAAATTATCTTGAACCAAACAATCTCGAACCAAAATACCTTGAACAACGTTGTTCATATCATATCCGACTTGCATTTGTGTGCGAGTCGCCCCGACCTGCTGCAGCTTTTTAATAAGTATATGACAGAGTACGCGCCTGAAAGTCAGCAGCTCTATGTTTTAGGCGATTTATTCGAAGTGTGGATTGGCGATGACTGTTTAGCGCCAGAAAATGCCGCTAACAACCCAAATGCCGCAATGTACCAATCGGTCATCGACTCATTTAAGCATTATGCTGAGAACCACGGTGAGTTATTTTTTATGCATGGCAATCGAGATTTTTTGCTTGGGCAAGACTTTGAAAAAATGACCAAGGGCAAACTGTTAGAAGAACCGACGTTTGTAAATTGGCATGGTAAGAAAACAGCATTAATGCATGGCGATAGTTTGTGTACCGATGATGTAGCCTATCAACAATTTAGAGGCATGGTAAGAAATCCAGCGTGGCAATCAGAGTTTTTACGTTATCTGATGGCAAAACGGGTTGAAATAGCCAATAGTCTTCGACAACAAAGCAAACAAGCACAAACTGAAAAATCCAATGAGATCATGGATGTTAATCAGCAGGCTGTTGAAGTTTTTTTCAGCGAACATCAAATTGATTGTCTTATCCACGGACATACACATCGACAAGCCACTCATGAACTAATAATTGATGGAGTTGCTAAACAGCGTGCAGTACTCAGTGACTGGGGAGATAGAGGCTTCTATTTAGCAGTTACTAATCAGGGAATCAGTGAAGTTTATTTTTGTTGATTGATTAAACAATAAGATCAAAAAGACTATTCTCCAAAGCTTGCCCCACGACCAAAGTAGGTTTTGTTTTGGGCGTGCTGTGGGTACAGAGGCGCGGAGAACACGGAATAAAACTGTAAAATGATACCGAACACCGGTGTAGGTCAGTCTTTAGGCTGACAATGAACTTGCAGCAAAGTAGCACTGTAAAAACAAACGCCCGAGCCTAAAACAAAAATCCCCCCTCTCCTTAATCCTCTCCCGCTGGAGAGGAGACTAAAATGCTATTCACCACAATGCTCACTCAGTTATTTTTACGACCTAACTCCTAAGCAGGCTGAGCGCAGTCGAAGCCTTGAGTCCCTAATCTTCCGCCTGAACCTCAATAAAAATATCTTTATAAGAAGTATAAATCGCTGCAAACATAGTCGGAAAAAACACCAACAATCCCAAAAAGATAGGCAGGGTCGCGACAATATAAAGAATCAAAGAAAGAATGAAATATAATAAAAATGGCAATATATTTTTTAGGCAGCCAATAAAACTTAGTTTGATTGCTTGGCCTATTGAGACATTATTTAGAACGATTAAAGCAGGAGCAAACCAAACCGCCATAATTAATGGGATCATAAATAAGAACCCAAAGAGCATCGATAGAACAACTCCCATAGGGTCATTCATCATTTCCTGCGAACCCGCGGCGTCGCCTGTGAGGATTGAAAAGTACAGCGAACCCAACGCGACAAACATGATTGCCATGCTAGCTGCCGTCATCATGACAGAAAGCAAAATCAACTTACCGACGTTATTAGAAAACCCAGCAAACAAGTGTTCAACCGTCATTGGTTTTCCCAACTCTTGATCTCGGCAACCAAGCATAATTCCACCCAACCAAACGTAAGTGGTGAGCATTCCAAAGAGTTGGCCGATAACAGGTATGAAATTAAGCCCTATCATCACGATCAAACCTACGATTAGCATTAAGATCCAACCACCCGGACTTAGTTTGAATAGCCCAAAGCCTTGGCTAATCCAAGTCCAGCCTGCACCAATGGGTCTTGAGCGAGGTTCATGTAGATTAAATTCCTGATGCGGATTGGATTCCATTATTTCTGCTTCAGGTGTTGTATAAGGGCTGTTATTGGTCATCTTGTCAAACTCCTTGTATTTATTTGAGCAAAAGTATATTGAGTTAATAGGTGATCTGGCAAGGGAATGTTTAATGATTAAAGTAGACATTCCGCTCAGATAAGTTCGGAATTAGCTTAGCCCTAAACAAAACTCCCCCTCTCCTTAATCCTCTCCCGCTGGAGAGGAGACTAAAAGATGAGCATTAAGCCGGCTGAGCGCAGTCGAAGCCTCACCAACTCTAACTATCCCCCACAAAAAAGCCCGGTAAAACCGGGCTCAATAAACTAATAATCCGAGTCAATCTAGGCTATCAACCATCGGCGTTTATCTGCTTAATCAGCGCCGCCAGGGTCTCTTCGGATTCTTCATGTGGCACCTGACAGGTTCCTGCCGCATGGTGGCCTCCACCGCCATACTTAAGCATTAACTCACCAACATTAGTCTTAGAGCCGCGATCAAATATCGATTTGCCGGTGGCAAATACAGTATTTTGTTTCTGGAATCCCCACATTACATGGATAGAGATATTACATTGAGGGAATAACGCGTAGATCACAAAACGATTTCCGGCATGGATAATTTCTTCATCACGTAGATCTAGCACTACTAAGTTACCGTGAACCGTGGAACAACGTTTTAGCTGCTCTCTAAATAACTTATCTTGCTCATGGTAAAGTTCAATTCGTTCGACTACGTCCGGCAACTGCATAATTTCATCAATGTTATGATTTCGGCAATAATCAATCAGATCCATCATTAAATTATAGTTTGAAATTCTGAACTCTCGGAATCGGCCAAGCCCTGTTCGAGCATCCATCAAGAAGTTTAATAAATCCCACCCTTCAGAATTCAGCACTTGATCCAAAGTAAATTGCGCCGAGTCACCTCGGTCACATGCATCCATCATTTCTTGCCATTCGGCTGGAAATGCGTCTAACCCGTCATAGTGCTTCCAAACAACTCGTGCTGCTGAGGGTGCTTCTGGATCGATAACATGATTATCGACTTTTTCATTTCGAATAGTTTCTGACAAATGATGGTCAAATGCCAAATGAATACCTTTTACATAGGGTAAGTTTGTTGAAATATCATTGCTCGACACTTCGATTTTGCCATCTTGCATATCTTTGGGATGGACAAATTTAATATCGTCAATCATATCCAAATGCTTCAGTAAAACCGCACATACCAGCCCGTCGAAATCACTGCGGGTAATAAGTCTATATTTCTTCTCAGCCATTAGTTAGTTCCTATACTTGAGTATTTAGCTACTTCACTGATTGCAATTTCACCATAGGCCTAAGCTAGCATGCGGTGAAATTACCTTATGAAATAAAGTATAGACAAAGATCACCGAAGCTTCTCAAAATTTGGACTGGCAAACTCCGCTTACTCAAAGACTCTTAAATAGTTTATGGAGAGTGGGCTTAAGCTCCTTATTTACAGGGCCTAGAAAGTCATATCGACTTGAGATGGCTGGTCTGAATAAAGCATTTCAAAGTGCTTAATCATCGGAAAGTAGATTCCAGCCTTAATCGGGCGAGTATCGAGTACCTTTAATAAGGTCACATACTCGTTAATTTGGGAAAGATAGGCCATTTTTTCTCGCTGGATAAACTGCGCCAAAGTTTCATCGGCTTGTGGTTCAGCGGATTTATAATCAACAATCCAGCGGACATCGTCAACCACAAAGGTTCTATCGACAATACGGGTTAGATACGCGCCCTGGCCTAGACTCTTTTGTAAGGTCCACTCGCTAGCAGACTCAGGATGATTCTCCAGAATAAAGCGCCCCATTTGATCATTGAGAGTATTATGTAGCGCAACCTCAACTTGTTTAACAGACTGCTCTAGGCTTTTATCCTGCTCACTGATACCCGCGTCGATTAACTGAGAGCGACAAAGCGCTTGCCAATGGTCGTTAAGTTCCAAGTCTAAAACTTGATTGTTTGCTACCCACTCTAACTGTCGATGGATCACTTTACCGATAATCGCCGATGATTCCGAATAATGAGCAGGATTTTCTTGCCTCTGACTAGCTTCTGCAGAGCGGTTTTCTGTCGTGCCAATTTTATTCGAGCTGGTTTTAGTAGAGCCTTCTTCTTCTTCAATTGTCGAACGATTTGGTAATGAAGCAACTTTTTCCAAGTTAGTCACTTTGATTTGCCTTGACTGAAAAATATAACGAAGCTCTTCCTCTCTGCTGTTTAAACCTTGAACTTGTTGAAGTTCGGTTTCCGTTAACATCGCTGGGCGCTTGTTTTCCGCATCGCGATCTATTTCTTTATCAGAAGATTCAATCTCATTGAATATTTCAACTTGTTGTTTGACTCCCTCCCAAAGCATTTCCAAAAAGCTTCCCGACACTGGCTTCTTATAAATCTCGTCGTCTTTGCCTTTGGGATCCAATTTAACATTTGCTAATAAATATAATTCCGACTTCGCTCGAGTACAGGCGACGTAAAGTACCCGTTGATTTTCGAATTTCTCTTTTTGTTTATCGAGGTAGTTTATATACTGATAAACCGAATCATTTTCTTTGCCGGCCTCTTTTGAAATGGCCAGCAAATTATGCGCGTGCCCAACAGAGTCTACTACTTCAGTCCACTTGAGTAACTGTGAATCAATACCGACACTTGGCGCATCCAAGCGAGGCAATATCACTCGATCAAACTCCAAACCTTTGGACTTATGGATGGTCATAATTTGAACTTGATGATCCGCTGCCGGATTGGGTGCAGCAAATAGCGAATCCAATGCATTGTTTAGACCATCACGATCCAGTATTTCCCCACCCTCTTCAAATTGCGCGATAGTATCAATGCAACTTTGAATATCTTGAATTTCCGCTTGTGTTTCGATCTGTAAAAGTCCACCGACCGCCTTAAAGCAACCGTAAAGCCACTTCTTAAATGGCTTCTTACCTTTTTGTTCGATAGCACTTTGCAGCAAAGGCAAAATCTTTTGAATGCGAGTCTTAGATTGCGCAGAGATTTGATCTGCCTTCTCGCTACTGGCAAGTAATTTCTGAATGCTCGCAGGGAAACTACGTTTCGTGCTGCGATGATGTTTTATAATTTTAAACAAATCATTCAGCGAGATTCCAAACCACGGTGCACGGCAGCAACTTGCCCAAGCCAACTCGTCATAAACATCGGTCATAGCCAAGGCCAAATTAACCAAATCACTAACAATAATTTTATCGGTTAAAGGTTCTATTTCTAACGCTTGATAAACAATCGAATGTCGATTGAGTAAATTGATGATATCAGTTAAATGATTTCGACTACGAGCGAGGATCGCCAAAGATTTAGTCGCATCAGGCATCGCTCTGTTTTCTTCTAAGTGTTGATTGACTATTGCAAGCACTTGCTCGGCTTGACTAGAATGATTTTCTGCATCAACACTCGCTAAAAACCTAACCTGACTCGCTTGATTGGCCTGATGAAAAGCGATGGAAGAGGCATAGCTGACGGCTGACAGAGTCAAGTCATCATTATCTGGCATCACCTGAGAAAAACGACTATTAACCCAATCAATTATATTTTGATTGGATCTAAAATTCACTTCAAGCTGGCGGAAAGATAATGGAATTTGACCAACGCCTTGAGTCGCTATTTTCATAAACAGACTTACATTGGCATCTCGGAACCGATAGATTGATTGCATGGGATCGCCTACCAAAAATAGCGACTTGCCTGAGCTGTCATCCCATCCAGCGGTCAGCAATTCCAAAAGTCGAATTTGTGGAGATGAAGTATCTTGAAATTCATCAATTAAAATATGCTGAATTTGATAATCCAAGGCTAGCGCTAAATCAGAGGGCGCATCATCATCGCCTAAGGCATTGAGTGAAGAAAAAGCCAACTCGTTAAAGTCGAGCAAATTTCTTTCTTTAAACACCAGCATTAAATAACTTGCGGCAATCGGCAGTAATTCGATTACTGATTTTAGGACCGGATGGCTACTGGTCGTTTCGATTTCATCGGGCAAATATCGGACAGCGTTTAGAGACGTTAATAACGCGTGATTTTCGCTCAAGTCTTTAAAGATTCGATTCACTAACAATTTATTATGCTTAAACTGCTCTGCTTGTTCGCTATCAACAGCATCTTTTTCGGTTGGGAATCCATTGGTTTTAGTGGCACTCTTAAAAAAACCTGGTTTCGATTTACTCGCGGTAAGCAGTAACTCAGCAATTCCCTTCCATAAAGTTACATCGTATTCATAGGGCTCACCAATCGCTGCGACTTCTTGTAATTGAATGAGATTATCAACATTCTTTTTTCCATTGGCAGCCAATACATGTGCGGACTGCTCTAGCAATGGTGGAAGCTCGGCTAAAATATCTTTGGGAAATAGTTGGTAAACGGCTTGCAAGCTCTCAGCAACAATGGTGTTTAATGAATCAAATAATAGTTCGCTGGTTAACTGATGATCCATCGCGTCGATACGACCTAACCATTGCAAACGTTTGGCTAGCAATTGTGCGATCATTTCTATGACTTGTTTTAAATTATTGTCTTTATATGCCAGCAAGGTTTTAATATTTTCAGCCACTTCTCCGGGCTCTTTTATCGAAGTGAGCATTCGTTCTGCGGCTTCAAGATAAAGTGGCCACGCTCGCTCTTCAATCTTTGGCAATGTCCCCGTTTGCGAAAGTAACGGCAAAGCGCCACTGAGTCCTGCTGACAATGCATCGATGGTTAACAAGTTGAGTCGATTGGGATTAGCGATTAAATTCCAATTTAACTTTTTATCAACCTCTAGTACCGATTTAGCAAGCTTCCATCGGGTTTGTTCATGTGCACTTTCTGGCTTCGGCAAGGTCGCCAATTTTAGTGCGCTAACAACTCGTTCGCGCATCTCCGCGGCCGCTTTACGGGTAAAGGTTATTGCTAATATACTTTCAGGTTTTTCGACACTGGCTAATAAAGCAAGAATACGCTGGGTTAATAGTTCTGTTTTTCCAGAACCTGCCGGCGCTTGCACGATAAAAGACTGTTGAATATTTAATAGTTCTTCACGAACGGATTGATCCGCAACTTGTAAATTTGATTTAGCCAAATTAGCAGAATTAACAGAATTAGCCATTGGGCTGTTCCTCCGCTATTCGACAAACGGAACTAAAATCACAGTATTGACAAGTCTTATTCGGTTCCTTTGGTGACACTGGCGCGTAGCCTGAACTTATTCCGTCTGCCAGTCTTAACAATGATGTTCGCCATTGTTGTTTTAGCTGTTCAAATGACATGTCTTTTCGCGGTTTATCCGCGTTCTTTTTTTCGCCATACTCGGTGAGTTCGAAGACATTAATTTGCGGGTCTTCATTTTGAAACACTAAACCGGATTGAGCGACTTCACCGGTTTTTATTCTGGCATAGTTTAAGCCGTGTACTTGGGCTCCTTCCAAAGCCAACACATAAGCAGGCATTTGGGCTTCGGTGGGTCTAACTCCAAACCAGTTATTGATGGTGGTCGAGCCTGTTTTATAATCGATAATTTCTATTTGTTCATTAAGCACTTTATCCAATCGATCGATTCTGAAATTCAAATTGATTTCGCCTAAGTTCAGGCTATAGTCTGACTCTAATTCTGCGACTTCAAACTGGCTACGAGTTTTCTCGATAGCAAGCCACTGCATGATTAACTTTTTAAGCTTCAGGTATTCTAAATCAACAATTTCATTTTCGGTGACTGACAATAAATAGGCTTTGCTTTTTTCTAGTGCCGTATGTAAGGAAACGTCGACCAGCTCTTCTAATTCGGCAGAACTAGTATCACAAAGAGATTGCTGGGACTTTAGCGATTGCCAAATTAACTCCATCGCTTCATGCAACCAAGTCCCTTTACTTCGAGGCTCTACTCCCACTTCCACCGGTTCATAACCGGTTAAACGCATTTGGTATTTTGCCATCGCCATAAAAGGACACTTAGCATAATCGCTGAGTAAGTAGGCTCCACCTTTAATCACATGACCCGATAAATCAATTTGATCATCGCTTAGCCATTCAAAATCAGGTTCTAGGCTTTGGTTAGTTTCTAGTTGAACTAAACTGCGAGGGTCAGCCTCTGTTAGATGTGCGAAAAACTGAGACACATTATTTTTCTTTTCGCCTTCACTTCGGGTCGAGGTAACCAAAAGATTTTTGGATGCGGTCAATAGACTTTCCGAGAGGCTAGATGAATATTGATACTCTCTTTCGGCCGAGCTTCCTGGCATCAAGTGTTCTCGTTGTAACTCTAAAGGCAGAAACGGATTAATTTTATTTTTCTGTGGCCAGGTGTCTCGAGTAAATCCAACCAGTACCAATTCATCAAACTGCAAACCACTGGCTTCTAATACCCCTAACACATGCACACTAACCCGATCACTCGCAATTTGAAAAGTCTGTTGTAGCAATTGTTGCTTAAGGAAATCGATGGCTTCGCGATAATTAATGGTTTCATAAAAATCCGATAATCGCTTACAGGCATTAATAGCAGTTTGAAAACTTTGTTTTGCTTGAGTTTCAAATGAGCTGTCTTGATCGCTGGAAAATACCCAGCCCCAAGTATTTAAGTAGAGTTTAATGATCTCAACGAGCTTTTCACTCGACTTTTTACCATGACTCAAATCGGCGGTTACTTGCAGTCGCCTTTTTAATAGTGCCAGACATTCCTTTTCGGGATCATCGTCAATGCTTTTAATTAAAAAGTCTATCGAATATTGCTTTCTCGGTTGCAAACAAATTTGATGAATAAAATAGCGAATTTTTTCCGCATGCTCACCCCACTCAATAAAGGGAGAGTTTTTTAGGAAATGGATCTCTTGTTGTTTTAATCCGCGAGACTGAAAACCAAGCAGGGTCAGAGCCGCTTTAACCACAGGTTGATCCGATAAAGGGAAACCCGCTGAAACATTGTATTCAGGTTTACTCAGTACAACCCAGGGCAACTCTTCATTAGGTTGAAAAACGCGACTAAATTGATAATGGACTTCCGGTAAGTGATTAGCCAATTGATCCACAACAATAGCAACCGCATTGCCTTGCTTTTGTTTTTTCTGAGCATAATGAGCGGCAAATTCTAATTCTTCATCTAGGCTATCAAATACAAATTGATTAGCCATTTCCGGCTCTTTTTTGGGCTGATAGTCGTTTACCTGAATGCCAAGTTGCTCAAGCTGTTTAAAGAAGTAACTTTCTAATGGCGTTAGTTGGTTAAATCCAACCATCAGGATCTGTTTGCTTAATTTTGTTTCGAGTCGATTTAGATGATCAATAATAAAATTGAGAACCGCAAAATCGGCGAGTAATGATTTTTCTTTTGCTAAAGCTTGGTAGTCTGAAATCCACTGGATGAAAAAGTCAATTTCTGTGGATTCACCTTGTGCTAACTGGGTTAACTCAAGCCGCCAGTGGATTAAGTTTTGATAGGCGTCCACTACTTTACCTGCAACCCCGGCAGGATTGGTTAAAGTCCACTCGGATTCAGATTCGATTTGTTTTTCTAACCATACTTTTAGAACAAACGCCGATATTCGTTTAGGCAGTGGGATAACAAAGGATAACTCGGACCACAACTCGTCAATCAGCTGCGACATCGACTGAACCTTAAGCCCAGCATCGACCTTACCCTCAGCCAGTTCTGACATACGCGCGGCGTACACTGCCTTTTGAGTACGAGAATTGGGTGTAAGCACCAGCGAGTCTGGCGATAAGTGGGGTTTTAACGATTGATAGTCAAACTTAATGGTCATGTTTAAGAGAGTTTACTCTTCACGGCTTGAAGTGATGTGAGTGCTATTCTCATGGACTGCTCTGTTTTGTGCAAGCGAAAAAAAAGGCAACTCAATACTGAGTTGCCTTTAGATTTTTTGCGGTTCGTTCCTTGTTCAATCCTTTGTCAATCCAATTGACTCCTAACTCCCCCAATATCCTATGAGTAAATCCTGTACTCCACTCCCCTAAATTCCATCCTAAGACCTTCTGGTCTCGCCATCTCCATGCAACGGCTTGCTTTCCTTATCGGCAGTTCCTTGTGCTATTTCCTTGAGCACACAGATATTGTAGTCGTTTTTAGTCGGTTAACTAGTGGGTCAGAATTATCTCACAGCGAGAATTTATTAAAATAACACCCATCATTAAATTAATATCTTTACTATTCAATAACTTATGAGTTTTAGCATTTAATTGATAAGCGTTATGTCGGATGTGGTTTTAAGAGATGGCTTACAGCCGTGTGAGAGATCTCGCACAAATGTTGATTGGTGGCTCAGTAATTGAACTGCGAATTGCATGGTCTTGGAAAATCCTATGCCGGCTGTTTTTGTTTAAAAGCCGACAAGGGCTAAATCTGGCTGGCCTTCTTGCCTCTCTTGCTCTCTTTTACTCTCTTTTACTTCCTGCTCTATTTAATTCACAAAGCAATTATTAACACTTTAAATTTTAACTTGGAATTACTCTTATGATATGAATTCACGCGATTAAAAAAGAATTCTTTCTAACCGCTTCCCTAGAATATTGCGAATGTAAACTTCAATATATTCCGGCAACCATTTGGCGTTGTTCATTTGTAGGAAACGCTCTCTTAATTCTTGTTCATTTTCTGATGTAAGATGTACTATTTTCCACGTGTTTAAGGGCTGGTCTTCTTCGCCAACAACACCGTGTTGAACATGGAATAATGATTGTTCTTCTGTTGTAACAAAGTCACCATGTTCTTTTGAATTTATTTTTGGTTCACCAATAAATGTTACTGTCTTGGTATTATGATCGATGTGAACATCTTCAATTACTGTCCCATATTGGCTTGCATCTAACCAAAGACGTTGCTCTGATACCCTAATAAAAGTTTCTATGTTCCCCTTTTCCATATTCCCGCAAGATACAGCTGAATTGCTCCTTATTACTGAAGGTATAAATAAATCGGGTCTTGAGGCTTTCTTTATTTCCATATCCCATACCTGGCTTTTTGTCATCTGAAGTTCAGGTGTGCATCTATAATGCTGTCTTAAAATTCTATTAACATCTACAGGGGCTAACTCGATCATTGTAAATTGAGGGTTTTTCCAAGCACTTTTGAATGTTTCTATATGATTCATATAGTTTTCCTTAGCTGATTAACTATTGCAATAAGAAGTCTATTACAGTCACTGATATTAAACTTTCAGAGTAATTAACTCTGATATTCTTTCTGTGTCCGTTCCATATATAGTTGCGTGTTAGAGATAATAAATAAGTTTTAGCACTTATTTAGTTGCAACAATTTTAGATACCATTCGCTGTGTAAACGGTACGACAATTAAACTAACTGGAAAAGCCACAAACATTGCTACAATCCACGCGTTTGGCCATGTTACCAGCACTTCAGACAGAGTTGCTGACTCAAGAGCTAGCAAGGCAAATGACATAACGCCAGACATTAACAGTGACATAACAAAGGTAAAGACATAAAATTTAAATCTATTAGGTATCATTAGGCTGGCCTCCGGCTAATGGTACTGTTCATCTTGACTATATCTTTGCTAGTACCGAGATTTTTGCTAGCACAGACTGCAGTTTCTCATTCAGGTTAGCGTTAATAAGTTCATTCTTATCCTGGTTAAAATTGTCGTAAAATCTTGGTATTGATAAAGACGCCAATATGTTTCCATCGAAAAAATGTGCGGATTTTTCAGCTAATTCTAATACGCTTTTAGCACCTCCAGGGCCAGGTGACGTTGATAACATGACGATAGATTTCCCCTGATAAACTGCTTGTTTTTTTCTCGATGCCCAATCTAAAAGGTTTTTGTAGGCGACCGTATAATTTCCATTGTGCTCAGCATATGAAATCAGCAGCACGTCAGCTTCTGAAATTTTGTTTAAAAAATCGGCAGCTGAAACTGGAATACCGTGAGCTTCTTCAAGGTCACTGCTATAAATTGGCATTTGATAGTCGTTGATATCGATAACCTCTACTTCATGTTTGTCTAAAAATGTCGTTGCGTAAGTTACAAGGGCTTTATTTATCGACTTAATACTGTTAGTTGCTGCAAAAGCTAAAACCTTCATATTTATCTCCAAGTTGAATGTTGCGACATGATAAATAGAGTATAAATGTAGAACGATAACGTTGTGTAGATACAAATTTTGAAACCTTTGTTCCTTTTATGGAACGATCTATACTACTCTTAAAGGAAAGGAGATCGCATATGATTGATTTAAATGATTATTATTACTTCGTCCAAGTAGTAGAAAAAAAGGGCTTTACTGCTGCAGCAAGCGTGTTAAATATGCCGAAATCACGCTTGAGTCGACATGTATCAAAGCTAGAAGAAAGGTTAGACGTAAAGTTAATACAACGGACCTCTCGCCAGTTCCATGTCACGGAAACAGGTCAGATTTTCTATCAGCACGCTAGAGTACTCTTAGATGAAATGGAAGCTGCAGAAGCAGCCATAGAAAGTAGGAAGACAACTCTCAATGGTCGAGTAACAATGAGTTGCTCGGTAGGAGTTGCTCAGTTTGCTCTCAAAGAGCTGATAACTCAATTTCTACTGGAAAACCCAAAAGTTGATCTCGTCCAACAAGTCACGAACCAGAGTGTAGACTTAGTTTCCTCAGGTATTGACATTGCCATACGAGGACACATAGAAGCCCTACCAGACTCAAGTATTATTCAACGGAACCTTTGCACTGTTTCATGGCATTTATTTGCAAGTCCTTCTTACCTAAAAAAAACAGGTACACCCAAAACCCCTTATGATTTATATAAGAGACAAAGTTTGAAAGTTGGATGGCAACCCAATGCAGGGCATTGGACACTTGAAGATAGTGATGGACTTAAGACAGCTGTTCCTTTTAGCCCACAACTTTGTAGTGATGACATGAGTACATTAAAGAAAGCGGCAGTGGAAGGCCTTGGTATTGTTAGCCTACCCGCTTATACCTGTAGAAATGAATTTAAAAATGAGTCGCTAGTTCGAGTATTGCCTAATTGGATATCTGGTAAAGCTCAATTAAGCTTGCTTATGCCATCACGAAAAGGGATATCGCCTTCTGTAAGGGCCTTTGGGGACTATTTGCAAGATAATTTAAAAATACAGATAGGGGATTAGGCGTTGTTAAAATTGAATATTTATATATCTGTTCTACATCAACGAATTTGAAATAATCTTTAAGATTAATTTTCAATTGGGTACTAGTTATTAATACTTAACTCTATATATCGTTTCATAAATAGAATGATTTGTTCGAATAGTGCCAGTTTACGGGGCTATTGTTCTATTGCTAGTATTTGTTGAAAGTTTCGATATAAAAGAGGATGTATCAATGAATAGTTCTCTTATTAGACAGGCGTCGCTTAGCAACAAGAATGAAACAAATGATGTAGCCATTTCAAGTGTTATCAAAGGGGAGTCATTTAAGATTCGAAAAGGCTTTTTTAGAGTCAAAAGCTGCTTATCACTTTAAAACGTTCAGCGATGCAAATCATTATTTTCAACAAGCACAGACTGGACACCGAGAAGAATACGCTCACTTAGATGAGCGTTTTGTTGAAGGTTTTGTCGATTTCATATCGAACTGGACATTGAAAAACTAATAAGATTAATTTCACCAGTAGATTACTGTTTTAATCTCACGATAAGGAGTGGATAAAAATGATAAAAATTGGCATTGTTTATTTTTCCATAACGGATGTAACTGGCAAACTGGCTAGAGTAGTCGCTCAAGTGCTAGCTGAGCAAAATATCCCATATATCTCTCATCAGATCGTTGGAAATGAGATTGTAGAAGGACGATTTGTAAATACAGAGCTAATGAACGAACTGCATAGCTGCAATGGGATTATTTTTGCTTCACCAACTTATATGGGAAATGTTTCCGCACAATTTAAGGCGTTTGCTGATGCGACGAGTGATTTCTGGGAGAGTCAAACTTGGGCTGGAAAGATTGCAGCAGGCATAACCTCAGGTACTGGATTAAATGGCGATCAAGCTTCGACTTTACAATACTTTTCAACGCTAGCAAGTCAGCATGGGATGATATGGCTAGGGCTAGACGCCCCTTTTAGTGATAAATATAAAAATGTAAATAGACTGGGCTGTCAATTAGGTGTTACCGCACATAGCCTTGATGGCAATGTTCATGAAACTGATTTAAGAAGTGCTAAGTATATTGCTAATCGAGTTATAAGCACTGCTAAAAAAATGACATCTACAGAAAGCTGATACTAGAGCTATAGATGAGGCAAGCTATCTATAATAGTTGTTATCAATAAAGAGGGTAATGAAATGTTTATTGTCATGTTTGAGTTCGTAGTTAATGAAGGCTGTGAAAAACAATTTATTGAGAAATGGACAAAAGTAACTCAGGGTATATACCTGTTTAAGGGTAGCTTGGGTTCAAGGTTACATAGGAATGAAAGTGGAGAGTTAATAGCTTACGCACAATGGCCAGATCGGCAGACTTGGGAAAAATCAAACGAAATAGTCATGTCTGATAGCTATGAAGAGGATCGAAAGCTAATGTTCAACTACTTAGATTTAGAAGCTACTAAAATTGTATACAAAATGCAGGTTGAGACAGATTGTTTACAAATTAGAGCATTCGATACATAGTGATAGAATTCGAACTGTTACTAAATCTTTGTATAGGAATCAGTAATTACGCCATAAAATATGAGGGTTTGTTAGAAACAAGCCAGCCGTTCGTTTAGGCTTAAGGAAGTTGATCCTAGCAGCTATTGGAGAAACATAAAAAAGCCACCAATTTTCATTGATGGCTTCTAACTTCAATAGACTTACATAGATTGGAACATCAAAAACACCTAGCGCATTTTTTCTCGCTGCGGAGGTTCACGCAAGTCATCCAGAATATCCTCATATAGCTCAGGGTATCTGTCTGCAACAAAACCATCAAGAGTTAACCTCTGTTCAACTAAGTAACTCTCTTGTTGCCAGTCATCCCAAATACGAGAATCGCTGCCAATCAGATATTCTATCAGTGCTTTTGGCTGAACAATATCGACTCCATCTTCATCCATCATTAGCTTATGAGCGGTTACCAGATCCGGATCATAGACAGCAGACAAATAATGGAAAAGGTTTTGCTCATAATGATGAGAAATAAGCTCAATATACTCATCCAATATTGTGTCGTCATAGTCATTCACAATTACTACAGCCATTTTGTTAGCTTTACAATCACCTGGAGTGTGAACGTTGGTTTCACCTAACTTTATACCTGTATCAATATTGTCATAAAAAGCATAGGAAACCACTTTGTACTGCTTGCATTGCTTTAAACTACCAAAAGAAAAGATAGTGCCGGAAGGTGCAGGCTCAACATCTAGCCAGCCTCGCCCATGATCAGAGGTAACCCAAGAAGTTGGTGGCTGATCTCTATCAGAACAAATTGAGTTCATCGAAGTCATATTTCCCAGCTTTTTATAGCAAGTTCGAATAAATTCAAATGCCGCTGGATTAGTATAATTTACTTGCACATCAATGGAAGCCTCAAATTGAGTCGCACCAGGACTAACAGCCACCACCGATATGCTGCTAACTAGCACATCCACCACAGGTTCCGGTGACGTTGATTGTTTGTAAGTGCCAATCTTACGCCACTTGGCATCCTTCCATTTACCTAGCCAATTTTTTTTCTCACAGTAACACCACACTTTAAATTTGTACTCATCATCTGAGTCTAAACCGGTTGCAGTAAAACTATTGGTAGCGGAAAAATCCGTCACACCACCACATACATTCATCGTTGGTGTCTTTCGATAACAAATTTTGTAGTTGCTACCGACATGATTATAATTGCCACTGGGCACCGTCCAAGTTATCGATATGGACGAATCATCATGACTAGTTGACCATACCGAGCCAATGCCTCCGGCAGCATTTGCTAGGCTACAAACAGAAAGCAATAAAACCGACAAAGAGAGTTTTATAAAACTTCTTTCGGTATGTCTTGATTGACATAGTTTTAGCAGAGCCGCCACAACGTCCTGCCATAAATAGTGATTGGTTATAGTTTTCATAATTTATAATCCATTTTAGTTTAGTTAAAGTGCAGAAGAGCTTTACCCTCATACAAAATGCAATTCGCTTGTCTGAGTTAACGAAGACCTGTTCAGAATTAACCGTCGACTTCCTTCTTTGAAGAGTTAAAACACAGATAACTTAAAGAAAAAATTATCCGCGTTTTAACGCTATTCAAAAGTGGATAGCTTATTTTTTCTGAACTTTTTCATCTTGATCAAAATCCTCGTCATCATCTGGATCGACAATTGGTGCTAGCCAAGCCTCTTTAATAACTTGCATACCTCTCGCCGGTTCAAATGAAATTCCACCACCAATATCAGGGGAGACCTCTGCGAGTTCATGATGAACCGTTAATGGTGGAATCGTATAGCACTTCTGCAACTTAAAACTCACACCGTGGCTAGTGTAATAGTTCCCAGGACCAACCATGTTTGTATAAGTATTTGGCGCATAAGCAACCACTTTAACCTGCCCTGAACCTGGCACTGAGTAACCACCGAAGCCGCCTCCTCCACCAGCAAATCCACTGGCATAGTTATGGGTAGCAGTAAATGTTTTATAAACCTCGAGATCATAGACACCGACAGGTGCGGGGCCGGTATAATTGGCTGCTATTTGCGCACCCGACCAATTCACGTCAGCAATTTCTACAATCGTACCCTGATGGCACCATGGAACAGCTTGAGCCGCACTGGATAACAATGTTGCGCCAATGGCGATACCTAATAGTTTTTTGTTCATCATTTGTTCCTTCTAAAATGTTATCGACTATCCGTCAGCTCTGACGGCTAGTCTTTCAAAACCAAAATTATTTCTGCTGCGCAACAGACTTGTGCCTAAACCAAAACAACAAGGTCGTTTCGATGAAGTCATTTCACTATACTCAAGGAAGGCAAGACTCAAAGGTAATTGGCTGGTCAAAATTGGCTAAAGCCGGCTTTTTACCAAAAGTTACCTGCAATAAACTTCTGTTTTATCTAGCAAATTTATTGAATTCGCTATTCCAGAGAAGTTTATTGTTAATAAAAAAATGCCAGACATTACTTTTGAAGAAGCGATGTATCCCATTTATGCAGAAGCAATCGAATGTCTAACAACGCAATTCTCTATAAGTGAAAACGAGCTCATCAATGAATTGTCATTCCGTTAGCGGAAACAAGTGCAGCCATTAAAAATCTTGATTTGAGATACATGTGTTGGAGTTAAAATTTATTGTCTGGGTCTGGGTTTAGCTTTCGAACAATAAAATAAAAAAGGGGGAATATGAATAAAGAAGTCAGGTACATTTTATACTAAGAAGCTAATATTGCATGTGTAAAGATTGACGACTCTTGAAACAGAGCCAGCCCAGTTTGGAAAATAATCATCTCAATTAAAAGAGACCACAATTCTAATCTCGCTCGCCCTACCCCAACATCCGCTGCCGATACTGATCAGGTGTGATATATATTGCTAGTCTCGTTTTAGGTGGGCTGACCCAATAAATAGGTAACCAATCATTCGAAAGAGTTGGCATGCCCATTCTCTAAAACACGCCTGTTACAATTTTCTAATATTGTCGGACATTTGAGAATCATTTATTGGCGTCATAGGTTTTATTCATCACATCAACTGAAATATTGTTATTGTGGTGATTGCCAACTATACGACTAATATTAAGTTGTTTCGATCGAACGAAATCAATAAATGCTTTAGTATAACTTGGTACTACCTTAGCAATAGTATTGTCGAAAGGAATATGGAGAAAGTGAGCTTGAAAGATAATCCCACTATCTTTGAAATGGACAAAACTTTGTCGTTTAGAGTGCATATTTTCTAATATATAAAATTGTGCTCCATTAATAAATTGCTCGTGTTTGAGAGCCCTAAATTTGAATTTATCAATGGCTTTGGCAAACCGAGGGTAAGCTTTTATAGCGTCAATACTATATTCATCTGCAATAACCTTAGCTCCTTGATCAACATAAGCTTCTAATCCAGATATTTGATCTCCGTGAGGGTGTGTGACATAGACTGAAGTGATTTTTTTATTTGGGAATTGCTTAAGTATAAGCGTTATCATTTTGTTCGCTAATGTAGGATTCCCACTTCCGCCAAACACCATGATCTTATCACCATTGATTTTAAATAAACTATTTCTTCTTGCAGAGGAGTCTGTGACTAAATAGAGATCGGTAGCAATTTCTTTTGATACTAATATCCCATCACTTTTAGGAACTGCTGGACCGTACCCCTTAGGTAGCTGCAGCTTTACGGGATCCACTTTATCAATGACCTCAAATTGTTCATTGAATGTTACGTAGGTCGCTTCTTTTGCGCCATCATAATACTTGTGCACGGTCCGCGCATAAGTAATCCCTCTAGTAGTTTGATAGTCACTATAGACAAATTTCCCTCGCTGAGATCGATTGTTGATTGATACCAGCTGCAATGGGCTATTACTGAACAGATAATCTATAACATTATCATCAGAAATAGCATGAGTAAGCGTAGTCCTTCCCGCATTTTTATCCTGATGAATAGTAATTTTCCCTTCAATGTCAGTTTCTTCGAGTAAAGGTCTTACAGCAAGAAAATCAACATTCAAAAAGATAAAGTTTTTATATCTATCGAAGTTATTCATACCTCTGCGAACAATACGCTTACCTAAAGTTGTGGCGCTTTTTTCATAAAAAACACTTTCCGTATCGTTCTGAAATTGAGCTCTGTCATATAGTCGACCGCCCGAGAAGTAAACGATGTCATTATCATAAAAGTGCTTTTTATCTAGGTCAAATTCAACCATTCTTACAGACATGTATCTATTTGGTGTTTGATAATCCCAGTAATTATGACTCCGATATTGCGTGTTCAAAAAGTGATAATTCAATGAGAATGCAGTAATCGGTAATGTTTTTTGATAATGCTTTTTTAGTTTAACAACATAGTCTTCAGCCTCTCCTGCCGAAACTGGCGGCGTCAAAATTGTGGTTAAACTAATACATAAAAATAAGAACATTAGTAAATAACGTGCAAGATTAACTTTCATAAGTGATTCCGTATTTTCAATCTAAACTAGATAACATTTGCTAAGTGCAAACCAAATAAACTTGTGTAAAACCACTTTCTAATAAAAGAGGCCAATAAAGGCTACACATTTGTCAGCCCGAGAACCTTGATTCGGGCTAATATAGTCTTTCTAATTGTCCACGAACAGGCATGGATTGTAAAAATTGAGAACTGAATTTTTACATTAGTTTATATTCATTCTCTGCAGCAATTATTAAGCTTGAATAATTACAGTTACTATTAAGCACTACAGTTCTACTTTCTCAGACGGTTCTTGATAACTTTTGTTTCATAATTAAATTAAAAACATGATTAAGCCCAACATCTAAGAATTCGAATTGACCGCTTGAGTATTAATTTTACTAGCGCCCTGCTCCATCGCACTTTCCAGGTTCGCATAGCTAGATACAAAACTGTTCGTCAGTTTTGAAGGGTTTATTGGAGCATATTATTTATACGGTTGTAGAAAAATGCTTTTTCATTTTGATAGGCATCTTTGTTTTTTGGGTACTTGGCATGCAATTTTTGTTTAATTTGATTCAGCTCCGCAATTAAAGTTGAATTGCCTTGCATTGTCATAACAAAATTCAAATGTTTCTCTACGTTAACATCCCCCTCCTGGAAAATATGCAGGTGAACTTTCCGCTGTTTTTTAGAGAAATATTCTCTTCCAGGGATTCCGTATTCTCCTCTGTACTCATAACCGAGGTTTATAAAATCTTGTCTTAAAGTAGAAACCTTTGATATCTCATTTACAACGCCTAAAAGGTCAATACAATCTTTAGCATATAACCCTCTTATCGAAGTTGAGCCAATATGAAAAATATCTATTTCACCTTTATAACTCGAGAGGATAGATTTTCTTTCTCGTTCAAACTCAAACTTCCATTCATCATTGTGAGGATATAAATACATAATTCGAAAATGCTCTCTAACTCGAAGCGCCATAAGGTCTGGCACATATTACTATCTAAAATAAGTACTATTGATTATTCGGAATCTAAAAATAGGAGTTCACTGGAACTATAACTCCAAACTGCAACACTAAATGCCTAAATAACAGATATTTCTGTTCTACCTTTTATCCCCCCTCCCCCAACATCCTCTGCCGATACTGATTAGGTGTAAAACTAGTCATCGATTTAAACGCTCTAGTAAACGGCCCAACCGATGCAAACCCACTTTCCAACCCAACCACCAAAACCGGCCACTTTTGCTTATCCGGATCAATCAATAAATCTTGAGCGTGTTTAATTCTTAATTCATTTATATATTGATTAAAATTACGAGCGCCCTGCTCGCTTCTCAAGGCTCTGCTAATCCGATACTCTGAAACATCTAACTGACGAGCAATATCAGCCACTTTTAAATTGGGCTGTAAAAAGAGCGACTTGCCAACTAACAGCTCTTTTACTTGATGCGCAAGTTCAGATTCACTCGCTGATATACTCTCCTCCGTAGATACCATGGGAGAATTATCGACTGTGATAGGCTCAACACTAGATGATAGATATTCGCTAGAAGCCATTTTTGACTCCTTAAACCGCCATCTCATCAGCACATGTGTGTTGAACAATACAAAGAGCGTGATAAATACAATCACCCATTCATGGGCTTGTGGATTATTGGCTAGTACCCCTTGCGAGATTTTACTCATGGAAACCGCTAAACCAAAGGTGGTTAAAAATAGCACTCGCTGAGCTTTACCGGTTTTGGATGCTTGTTTAAATCCGCGACATCCTTCCCAAAATGAAAGCACTAAAACACACGAAGATAATAAGACCGTTAGTTCAGTTAAGACATGCTGAGTGAGGTTACCGGTTAAAGCGGATAATAAAGATAGACTGCTGGCGAACAAATATCCTTGTTTGATGACGATCAGCAGCGCAATGGCCGCTGCGAATAACAAGTGATGAATCTGAATAGGCGATTCATTTCGAAACAAGCTACGTGATAGCAACCAATATCCATTGCATGTTGCACAAACTCCCATTCCTAATAAATATTGATATGCCCCAATTGAGTCACCCGTTAGTTTTTTGGTCGCCATAATGGCAATAGATCCACAAAATACCGCGAAGATAATATGAGCAACTTGCTTTTTGACAACAAAAAGCTGCGCAATCAAAAACGTTAGGCTAGTGCAAAGCAAAATTAAGTAAAGACTGGATAGATCCATATGAACAACCACCATTTAACTCCGATGGTCCTATCTTACGTGTGATGAAGAAGCCTCTCAACTGAACAAATGTAAACAGATTTAACTCACTATCGTGTGCCGAATTTCAAATTCGGTGCGACTCCCACCACTAATTTTGACAAATTAGCCTATCAGTCATAAATAAACACATAGGAAAATATGTACATATTTACAAAACGAGCCGACACGTCGTTTGGCTCACCAGAAACACTGCTTAACTACACAGTAAAGTCTTGGGTCGCTATCGCGCTTTTAGGCCAATGGATGTTTGCCATTTACATATTGAGCGTTTATGCGATGCCCACATTACTCGGACAGCCGGACGTCACTCTGTCCGTGTCCCCCGCCACAGGCACCGAGAAAGCCGATGGATTTGATTTTGTTATCTTCTTCGCGCATATCGTTCCGGCAGCACTAATGGCAATGAGCGGTTTACTTCAACTCTTTCCTAACATTAGAAAACGCTTCCCACAATTTCATCGATATAACGGTCGAATGTTTTTTATACTCGGCGTCTCTGGTGCGCTGTCTGGTTTATACCTTACCTGGGGAGCCGGATTAAGACTGAGCGATATTGGAGCGATTGGAATCACTCTGAATGGGATTTTGATACCCATAGCCATTTATTTCGCCTGGCGCTCAGCAGTGAATAAACAATTCTCAATACACCAACGCTTTGCAGTGCATAGTTTCCTGCTGGTAAATGGCGTATGGACGTTTAGATTGTACCTAATGGCCTGGTTCACCTTAAACCAAGGAGCTAACGGCAATACTAGAACTTTGGACGGTCCTGCAGATATTGCGATTTCATTTGCTTGTTATCTGTTGCCGATGGCGATTGCTGAGTTGGTTTTCTGGGCGAAACGAACACCTAGCGCCATTCTAAAACGAGTCATTACAGGAATAACCACCTCGGGCGCATTGTTGACTTTAGTCGGTGTCGGAGCCGCTGGAATGATGATGTGGTATCCGAGAGTGGTTAAGGTGTTTGAAGGGGTGTTTTAGAAAACCAATAAAAGCACGCGACTAGTAAACTAGGTATTAGCCGCGTGCTACTGACTAAAATCGACTTTTTAAAGAAGCCGACGTGATAATCTATTTGTGAGAAAACTCCACTCGGGCTCCGAATGGCCTAAAAATGCTTAAGTGATGGTTTGGCGTGCCTGAATCATCAACACCACCGGCAATTATCAAGCCAGACAGAGCAAATTCCAATGCAGCTTGGTTTACCGACCAATTGTCTGTACCTCTATCGGTGACTGCATTAATTACCATTTTTAATGCTGCTCCAGAAGGGATAGTTTGTTCTACTTTTGTTGTAAACGCAGCGCAATTCTCCGCTGAAGTCGGACAAAATCCAAATGTGGCGTCACTATTTTCTGTAAAGGTTCCAAACCCAACGGGTCGACCGGTTTTGGAATCTACCATTTCAATCGACTGAATTGTGATCCCTTTTGGTAACGCAACGGCTGCGGCACAAGAGTCCCCAGCTTGACTACCAATCGCGGAATAACCACCGATCTCGAGCTGTAAATTAGAAGTACTGTCGCTGGCAACTTTCCACTCATAGACATAGACTTTTGGCGGATCGGCTGGACACGAAACAGCGATACGACTAACGACCGATAATACTGCTAGAAGACAAGTGATTGCTATTGTTTTGATATTGATTAATGAATTCATAATTGTTGCTCCTCAAATAATTCCTTTTCCATTTCAATGAATGTAATTAAAAAGCCGTGCTCTACAACGCAAAGCTGCTTTGGTCGTAAGGTAAGTACTGATTTAGAAAATGGCCTTCTAAAATACCTCAAATCTAACTAGTTCAACGCTAATGACTTTTTACGACATCTTGATAGTAGCGAACAAAATGTGATGGTTCTTGAGGAAAATGGGAGGGGTTAGATTGTTATCTCTTATTAGCGATAAGTTAAAATGAAGATTAATACTATCTATGCCTAAAATGCTCGATAAGGTTTAACTCTTCGTGTTTTCCGGTATCTCTGACAGTGTATAACCTTTGCACTTTTTAAAGGCTCGGCGAAATGAAGACTCAGATTGATAACCTAGGCTTTCGATAAATTCTAAGTTCGGCTTTTCACCGCTCTTTAATCTCAACTCAGCTAGATTCATACGCCATAAAGTCAAATAGTTCATAGGGGTATCACCAACGAGTTCGGAAAACTTGGTAGCAAATGCGGTTCGAGACATACCAACTTCTTGGCCAAGTAATTCGATTGTCCAAGCCTTTTCGGGATGGTTATGAATTTCTGAAAGTGCTTTTCCAATTTTTGGATCTTTAAGCGCATTGAGCCATTGGCCATGATGTACTTCTGAACTCAACACCCATTGCCTAATTGTTTGAATCATTAATATATCGACCAGACGAGTGATCACAGACTCCCCTCCCAAGAATCCACCTTCAGCTTCTTGAAAGATTAAATCAACAATACCATCCATCATTGTATTAAAGAGGTGTTGCTCCTTTTGAACGTGGATGACATCCGGCATATCATTAACCAGCATTTCACCAGAAGGATGAGCGATTTTTACCACGCCGCAGAGCATGATAGTTTGCCTATCTTGCTCTGAGCCAGATTGTTGTTCGGTTCTGGACTCTAGTGGCTCAGGTCCAACTTCAAGGGTTTCAAATAAATCGCTGACTTTTTTAACTGGCAGAGAATACAAATCAACAGCTTTAACTGATTCCGATGCCATTACTTGGTGACCAGGCGAACGCGGCAAGAACAACACATCACCAACGTTTAATTCAAGCAACGTGTCATTAACCTTTACCAAACAACGACCAGCCACAATCACATGAAACATGCTAGTCGCTTGATAAGTAGGGACCTTGACCGCCCACTGTTCCCCCCGGAACAAAGAGCGACTGTAGTAAATACTCTCAAGCTTAAGATAACTTAATACTTCGTCATATTGCTTAGGTTTGCTAGCAAGCTGGCTTTGATTAACGAGTTGGGAATGCGCTGATTTCATAGTCAATAAGGTAATGAACGATCTGCACATAATCAAGTGCTATCTGACATTCAATGTCGCTTTTTAAAACACCATAATAGCCATACGCCATCAAAATCACGTTTAGGAGCAAAGTCATGGGGATTACTAAAAGCAAACTCTACCTATTTATAGCCGGGTTGATACTTGTACTGGTCGGTTCCTATATAGGATTTCAACCAGGCGATTACTTAACACAGCTTTTTGGAGACAAAGAATTTAGCTTTGACAGCCTTAGCGAAATGAGAGGAATGGGAGGTTCGCTATTTGTGATAGGCTTGTTTGTATTTAGTGCTGCCTTTATTAAACGAATCGAGAGTCCTGCTTTAGTTATCTCGGCACTTATCTATGGTTCGTTTTCTGTGTTTAGGTTATTGAGTTTAATTGTAGATGGGCAGCCAAGTTCAAGCATTCTATTTGCTTTTTCGATTGAATTACTAATGGCACTGTTAGTCAGTGTAATAATTCTCTCCAATCCGAACACTATTTCGAATTAATATGGCGACGAATTGGTGTAACTCTTGAATGCGAATTTTAGAGCCTTTCATTGAGATAATTGTTACACAACACTTTAGCCAACTATCGATTGTGCGTTGCCAAACAACGTCGATACACTTAAGATATTTCAAATGTTGCTCAAGCTAGCACCTTTTGCATGTGATTAAACACACAAAAGTCCGTTTAGGTTTGAGCAACTTAAACAATAACCACAATATGATATGGAGCCATCAAGTATGAGCCGTTTTCTATTCTTATTTTTAATACTGAGTTTCAACCTAGTTGGTAATAGCGTTAAAGCTAAAAATACTAGTAACTCTGACTATCAAGCTATAGTTGATAAATACATTCCAAAAGATGGCCCCGGAGTGTCTGTCATTATGAGCCAAAATGGCAAAGTCATTTTTCAAGGCGCTCAAGGAATGGCTAACATAGAACATCAAGTACCGCTGACGACTGACTCAGTGTTTAGACTAGGTTCTATCACTAAACAATTTACTACTGCGGCGATAATGATGCTTCAAGAACAAGGTAAATTGAGCATTAATGACGATATAAAAAAGTACGTGCCTGACTTTCCTACCGAGGGCAATATGATCACTATCGAAAACCTAATGACTCATACATCGGGAATTGCGAACTATACCAATGATCGCGAATTATTCACTAAAGAAATACAAGTCCCGATCACATTAGACGATATGCTCAAACGATTCGAAGCGCACCCAATGACTTTTAAAACTGGCGATGAGATGCGTTATTCTAATACTGGGTATGTGCTACTAGGCAAAATAATCGAAGTTGCCAGCGGTCAATCTTACGCTGAATTTATTGAGCAAAATATTTTCAAAAAGCTAGGAATGAACTCTAGCCGATATGGTGGCGAGCAAATTATTCCAAGCCGAGCCAGTGGGTACGAGTCCGACCACGATGAAGTCGTTAATGCTTCGCATATTGATATGAGTTGGCCACATGCGGCTGGTTCCTTATTATCGACAGTGGGCGACCTTAAGATTTGGAATGACGCACTTCAAAATGGCACGCTAATATCGAAATCAAGCTACCAGAAAATGATTAAACCTTTTGAGTTAAACAATGGAGAATTCTCTGATTATGGCTATGGCTTTGGACTCGGCAAACTCAATAAGTATGACACCATTGAACATGGTGGAGGAATCCCTGGCTTTATTACTTGGGCGGTTTACATTCCGAGCGAGGATCTTTATGTTGCCGCTTTAACCAACTCAGGTAATGGAAACCCAGGTGTCGTTGCACGCTCATTAATAGCCGAATACTTGGAAATAGACGTTCCGACATTCAAACCAGCTAAAATCGATCACAGCAAAGCAAAAAAATTATTAGGCACTTATAAAATTGACGAGAAGTCTTCTCGAAGTTTGTTAATGGAAGATGGTAAGTACTATACCGAAAGAGAGACAGGAGCTAAGTTTGAAGTCATCCCCTACGCCCAGAATGGATTCTACTACGAAGGTGGTTTGAGCTATATTGAATTTACTAAAAACTCTGATGGTCAACAGGTAATGAATTTTTACTTCAACTTAAATCTTGAGCCACAAAAAGCAATACAAGAATAGTTTCGATATAATGCTTATAGCAGTTGCCCAACTAAAGTTTGTTAATCCAACATACTTTAGCTGGCTAATCGTTGTTTAAAAACTTGTTGAATAAACTCCATGAAAACCCTTACCTTAGGAACGCTTAATCTATGTTTTGGATATAAGGCGTAAACATCAACATCCGGCATCCCCCACGGTGGTAGCACTTCGACAAGTTGGCCATTGGCGACTTCGTGTTGGCACATATAACTAGGAATGATAGCAAGACCCAAACCTTCTATCACCATTTGTTTCAGAATTAGAAAGTCGTCAATTAACATTTTAGGCTTAAGTTTTAGTTGATGTTGTTTACCCTTTAATTGAATGGCTATCTGTGTCGTGTTTTGAACACTACTCATTAACAAGAATTTGTGCAGTTCTAGTTGATTAACTCGGTTAATTTCTCCGTGTTTTTCCAAATATTCAGGGCTTGCGTAAATTTTGCGAGCCACGGTACCTAAGCGTTTAGCCACTAAGCGAGAATCTTCAAGCTCGCCAATTCTAATCACCAAGTCGAATCCTTCCTCAATAAGATCAATTCTGCGATTTAACAAGCTTAATTGTAGATCGACAGCTGGATGCTGATGCATAAACTGGCCAATAACTGGTTTTAGTATTTCGTGCCCCATACCCACCGAAGCGCCGACTCTTAACTGACCTTCAACTTTGTTTAAGATTCGACTAATTGAAGCTTCGGCTAACTCTAATTCCTGATGTATACGTCGACAATGACCAAGATAGCGCTCCCCAGCTTCTGTAATGTGCTGCGAGCGAGTGGTTCTCTCTAGTAGAGTAACTCCTAATCGTTTTTCCAAACGAGAAATCTTGCGGCTTAAGTTAGCCTTGGGCATATTCAACCATTCGGCAGCCAGCGTAAAACTTCCCGCGTCAATCACTGCGATAAAGAGCATCATATCGTTAAGATCGTTAGGTTTAATCATGCCACCCTATTGTTGTTATTAATGAAACAATGATTCTACTATATAGCTATTTATCAAACAATCACTTCTCACTAGAATGTTCACCTAGGATGACAAAACAAGATTTTAAACACTCATAAGGAGTCAGTTATGCAAATACTATCAAGAGATTCGTTACCCTTAGGCGGCTTTGCAGGCATAAGAGAGCACAGGCTAGTGACTGACAGCCGGCTTTTTGATGGACGTAAAAGCCCTGAAACATTTGAAGGGTTAGGCAATATGGTTTATCTAGCAGATGCTAAATACAACCCTAATGGTGAATCGGGTATGCACCCTCACAGCGAAATCGATGTCATCTCGATCATTGTTGAAGGCAGAGTCAGTCACGAAGGCTCAATGGAGCATGGCAAAGACCTGATAGAGGGTAATGTTCAGGTACAACGAGCCGGTGGTGAAGGCTTCGAACATAACGAAATCAACCCAGACAACACCAAAAATAGAATGTTGCAAGTTTGGGCACTGCCCGAGGAGAAAGGTCAACCAGCCTCTTACAAATTCTATGAGCCAGAAAAACACGGCTCGACTCGAATTTATGGTGGCAGTAAAGAACAGACAAAAACATTTGATAGCCACACCATCATCGAAATCATCCATCTGAAGTTAGGAGAGCTCATCGAACTTGGGGGCGAACAGCTATCTTACGTGATTAGTGGGGAAGCATCATATCGTGAATCCTTTGATGGCAAAGCAAGTGATTCTCATATAGCAAAAGAAGGTGATTTAATCCGAAGTACCGATGCGAGCATAGAAGCCAATAGTGATTTGCATTTGTTGGTAGTTAGTAATAACTCTTGAAAACGTAAACAATATCTTTAGCACTCAATTCTGGAGGAACTCATGAATTACCATTCAAACAGTTATCAGCTAAAAAACAACCGTCCTAAGAAATCTCAATCAATCAATAAACACGTTGCAGCATTGATTACTTTTTTTGCTTTACTACCTTTGGTTTATTATGTTCCTAGTATTGTTGAGGAGTTTCTGCCTGACTCTAAGTGGCTAAATGTGATAATTGCCGTTGGCGTTATTGTTCCTATAATTTCATATGTGGTTATACCGTTAGCAAGCGTGATATTTTTAAAACTAAATGAGAATTTAATGAAAGAAGATATAATGTAGGATATTTGTATAGCAATAAATCGTAAAAGTCTTAAACCGACGTTACACAGTTTGATTTAGAACCAGATTAAACTGATCTACTAAAAAACAATACCTCACAACAAAAAAAGGCAATCATAAAAATGATTGCCTTTGATTTTTAACTACTGTCCTGTGTGATATCCCTAGCCCATCCTTTCGGCCGCAATATAATCCCTAACGTCCTTTACGAACAGCTCCGTTTAAACAACTCCTCCAATGACTCTGTTGTTTTCCACCGGCTCATCATGAGCTTTGAATTTTCCTAACCCTCAACATCCTTAGTGAGGTTCAAGTCCGTTTGGTCTTTTCCTTAAGTGGTGGTTCCTTATGCTTATTCCTAAAGCACTTAAGTATTGTAGACATTGGAGGTAATAATTCCAGTTGCGATCTTGTTAAGAAAAATCTTGTTTTGTGACATATTCACACAATTTAGAATTTTATCTATATTTAACAAAAAGTTATGCATACTCTAATTCTTAACGAAGCGAAATATCCCCTGGCATTTGCAGATATAACTTACACCTTTGTGAGAGATCTCGCACAAGCTAGAGCCCAATTTAAAATTAAATCCCGTTGAATGACTAACCCCTTACTACAGCGTTATCGACATTTAATAACATAAGTCTTAGGAATAGAATCATGCCAACCTCGGCCTTCTCCAAAAAAGAATGAGAATGCTTCAAACGGAATAAATCGGCAAAGAGTTCTGCCAACAACCTGCATAAAAGAGGGCTTGCCACCTTCTGCATTAACGACTTTGGTACCGGTTATTAACTTTCCAAGGGTTCTACCCATGCTTGCTTCTAACGGAACGTAATACATTAACACTATAACTAAACCAAAAACGAAGTCCGGTGCGCTGTCGATTCCATCCAGTGCTCGTTCCCCGAGTAAAACGCCTACTATAAATCCAACAGCTATAGCGAGTAAAAAGAATCCAACATAATCAATAATTAAGTTGAGAAACCTCAATCCTAACCCAGCAGGTTCTATATGGTTCGTCAGTTTTGAATTTTCAGAAATTTCGCTCTCTGGAGCTTGGTAGGGGCTATTGTTCTCTTCCATGAATTACTTCCTCATTATTTTATTTGTATTTTGTCACATTCAATTTATCATCAATATCTCATTTATGGAACTAGAACTTACCATTATCATTTTTCCATTCATCACGCGACGCGATTGACTCTATCGTTCCCCAGTGCTCAACAATCTTTGATTCATCTAGTCGAAAAAGATCGTAGAAAGCGGTATGCATATCAACTTTATATCCTTCGCACATTGCCAACACAAAATTTCCCTCAGCTAACAGCTTGTGTAACTTTTTGTATCGAACAACTGTTTCGCCGGTCTCTTGCTTTGCGGTAAGCGTTTCAAATAAAGCCTCGACACCATCACATGAATGGGGACTGTGCTCAACGATTCTATCGCTAACAATTTTCTCTAAAAGACCAAACTGTTTTGAAATTAAAACATCCGTTACAAAGCCTCTGATAATTTCTCTGTTCGCTTCTGTTTTATCCAGTTCTGAAACTTTGGTTTCTCCGTCTACCATTGAGTGACCAGAAGCATTAGGCCCCATTCGCGATTGAATATTATCCCAGTGCTCAACCGTTTGTTCCCCTTCAAAACGAAACACTTCAAAACCGACTCGTTGACTACTAAAATCATATTCTGTTTGTCCAAAAACAAAATCACCATCGGAAAATAGTCTGACAATGTTGACCTTAGGATTAGTCTCAGACAATCGCTTAAACAAAGCAGCTAACCCTTCTCCCCCTTCATGAGTATCCGGATTGTGTTGAATATATTGGTCTTGATTAACGACCTCAACTGAAGTTGGATCGCCAGTTTCGATGCCTTTTAGCAATGCGTGGATTAACTGTTTTCTTTTAGTGGTCATTGGTATCCTACCTTTGCTTTAACTAATTACCGATGGTGTTTGTGGCTCGGTTAGCATTTAACTACTACACAGGACTACTCGACTAAACTTCAAACGGTACCGTACTCGTTCCTTGGTGGAATATTATTTTCCAATTAGAGTCAGCCTTAATCCAAAGCGATGAACGAATAGAATATGAACTAAGACTTCCGTCTGATTCGATATGCGCCGACTTATAAAGAATCAGTGCCGAGTTTTCTGTAGAGAATTGAAGTTGATAGTCGCCAGACCATATTTTCAGAGCGCTATCATCTTCTTGCATATCAGCGATTATACTCTCTCGATTAAACTCTTTTCCTGATTTCCCAAATTCTCTAAAGTCTGGATGCAATAAGCAACACAAGCGTTCTTGCTGTTTTCTAACTAATGGATTGTGAAGTTCTCGTTCTAATTTTTCTAGCACTTGCAACATTGTCAGCTTCTCAATTTGTCAATTTCAAAAGTGAACCCAACCTATCGACACTCGTTATGGAACCGCGGGGCTTCAGACTTTTGGTTCTTCGATAAAAACATGAATAGCAGGATATGATCTACCCTACTTTATCAAAACGCTCCTCAACCAATTCGTGGCTCAACTCCCCCAACCGCTTGATCGCATTCTCAACCACATCGGTCCAAGGTAACCCATAACTAATCCTAACACAGCGTTTATATTTACCACTGGCTGAAAATAAAACACCTGGTGTGATACTGATATTATCTTTAACCGATTTTCTGAAGAGTTTTATTCCATCCCCTCCGACCGGTAGTTCAACCCAAAGTACACCACCACCACATGGATTGGTAACACAAGTATTTTCCGGAAAATACTTTGCAATCAGAGCAAGCATTCTTTCCTTGTTGACTCTTAGAGCTTGTTTAAGGCGAGCAAGATGCCGGTCATAATCGCCACCTCGTAAAAATTCATAAATTACCATTTGATTAAGTAGCGACGATGAACACGATAAAGCTCGTTTAAGCCCTTTCGCCTTTTCTTCATAACGCTTGGAGAAAAGCCAGCCAATTCGGTAACTGGCAACAACTGTTTTAGAGAAAGAACTACAGGTTAAAACTAGGCCTTTTGTCGAGTAAGCTTGCATAGGAAGTTCGTGGCTCTCACCAAAATTCAGTTCACCATAAACGGCATCTTCTATCAATGGAATGTTTCTTGATTCAAGGAGTTCCACAATGCGCTGACGCTTTTCTTTTGGCATCATTGATCCAAGTGGATTATTAATCAGCGAAGAAAAAATACATGCAGTTACTTGGTGTTGTTGCAGCGACTCTTCTAAATCATCTAGACAAATTCCATCGTCTGAACAGGTAGGTATTTCCAAAGCCATCATGCCTAGGTTTTCAATTAACTCTAAAATCCCAAAATAAGTCGGCGACTCAACCGCAATCGTATCTCCCTGTTTAGCCACACATTGCAGAGCAATGGCTAACGCTTCCTGAGCGCCATTAGTTATGATTATATCTTCCGAGCTAGCGGAAACTCCCTGCTGCAAATATCGTTGGACTAACGACTGTTTAAGCGGCAAAAATCCATCCATTGGCCCATACATCATTGCCTTTGGACCGGAATGTGAAAGCACTCTTCGCATGATTCTTGCGAGCGCTTTGTCAGGAGAACTGGCCATAACTGGGTGAGAAATTCCTAACTGTAAGTTGTTGGGCGAATGCACCACTTCGTAACATTCTTCAATCAATGACTGACAACGCACAGGAACAGGCCTTCGTACAAAAGAAGCTCTTTTCGGTGAATTAAATGGCATCTCGGCCGCTTTGAGAAAATAGCCTGATTTGGGTCTAGCTTCTACTTTGCCTAAGCGCTCTAGTTCAACATAAGCTTGTTTGACCGTTGGGATACTTATCCCAAGTTGACTGCTTAACTTGCGTAATGATGGCAGTTTATCGCCACTACGCAATGTCCCCGTTGACTTCATGGTCTCTATCAAATCGACAACTTGTTGATACAAGAAGCTCTCATGTTTTTTGTCAACAATACTCGACATTTCAGTATCTCCTATAGAACAAACCAAAGACTATTAGACCAACTAGCTGGCGCCAAAGTTAGCCCGCTAGCAATTGATTAGCAATGCATCAATGAATACTTAATCTAATCCGGTGTAACCTGATCTATCCTTTGCTTAACCGACCCAACACAATCTGTATAGGTCACATTTCAATTTTACTGTGTATGTAAAGTATACAGTCAAAACGTATATTATCCAACCTTACGTTGGCTAGGTGAATCGAGAGAACAATCCAATGAAATATTTAAACACCTACAAAAATACTTTTTTATACATTGTGACCGTATTAATTTGGGGAACCACTTGGTATGCGATCGAATTTCAATTAGGCGAAGTGGCTATTGAAGTGTCTTTGATATATCGATTTGGCTTGGCCGCAGTCTTAATACTGGGACTCAGTAAACTAAAAGGTTTATCTCTGAAGTTCAGCCTTAGCCAACACCTTTATATCGCCCTACTCGGTTCACTCAATTTTTGTTTGAATTATTTTGTACTCTATGAAGCGCAAAACTATTTATCTTCAGCGATGACATCAATTGTATTTTCGATGTTGTTATTAGCAAACATCGTTAACGCTAGAATATTTTTTGGTAAGAAAATAGTAGGTAAAACCTACTTGGGTGCTAGCTTAGGTATTTTAGGCATTGTGGCGTTGTTTTGGCCAGAAGTTAGTCAATACCAAACCAGTTCGGACTCATTGTTAGGCATTGGTTTAGTTCTAGCGGGTGTGTTGTTTGCGTCATTTGGCAATATGATTAGTGTGAGAAATTCGAACCACGAGTATCCAGTTTTCCAAACCAGTGGTTTTGGAATGCTTTATGGGACTTTGTTTTTGGTCTTAATCGCGCTATACAAAGGTACTACTTTTAGCATCAGCATGCAGCCCAGCTATCTTATTTCTTTAGCTTACTTAAGTATTTTCGGTACGGTGATTGCGTTTTATAGTTACTTTTATTTATTAAAAAGTATCGGCCCGGAGAAAACCAGTTATTCGATAGTCCTGTTCCCGGTAGTGTCGGTTGCCATCAGTTCATTATTTGAAGGGTTCGTTTGGAGCAGTTATACCGTTAGTGGATTCTTATTAGTGGGATTGGGTAATTTAATTATGTTGGTACCCAATGAAAAGCTTAAAGCCTTTTTGATTAAGCCAACGAAACAGACGCTGGATACCAAGGTAAAGCCCGCGGTCGATTGTGTTTAATACACCATGAGGGTTTGAAAAACTCAACCAACCTTTTTCAAATGAGTTACATAAACCAAAAGAGGTATTACAAAGTAATCACTCAAAGAATTTCGTTTTAGTTAGTTCGCGATATTGTCCCTTAGGCAAACGCGCTTTGGCCAGACAAGTCCTTTTGTCTGGCCTTTTTTATTAGGATGATTGTTTTCCCTATTTTGAGTTTACAGTCGGCGCAATATAGAGATGAATTGGATACTTAACTATCCAGAGAGACCTGCTGAGGAACTGAGCCCCACAGGATACAAAACAAAGTCTCGATAACCGGTTATAACCTTTTTAGTTCCAGCCAACTGATGATCTAATTGTAAATCACCGGTATCCACCATCAAAGGGCGTCCTTGTAATCCTTCAAGTTTGGTTTTAGTCGCAATTAGCTGAATATTATTCCAACCGCACTTACGCACAACCTCAGGACTCACTTGGTGATTACCTCGTCCAAGCACATGACCTTGACCACCAATAACCGTTAATATAATTTGCACTTTCGAATTGTTTGCAAGCAGCTCAAGTAAGTCTTTTTCAACTGCGTCAGATTGGATCAGTTGTTGCTGATAAACGATATCTGTCCCCAGCAATGTATTCTCTAAGTCCAGCTGGTGCATAATTTCAGCACAAGTTGTACCTGAACCGATGACATAATAAGTATCATCATCCATAGACTCGATGACTTCTGCTGCAATATCCTGCAATACTAGATCTTCGACTTCTTGATTACCATTTTTAACCGCCTGCATATATTGTAGTGATGCTGGGATCTGTAAATAACCATATTTTTTAGCTTTGACTACACCTTCTCGAAATGCCTGCTCATCAATATCGACCACATCCGCTGAGACTAAACTCAACATTTCACCTTGAATCAGCTGTTTGGTCAGTAAGCCAGCCGCTTCAGCTGAAATAGCATAAACCCCCGAATGAATTTTTACTCCAGCAGGTATACCAAGAACGACTTGATGCTCATCATAAACTTCAAAAATGTTTCTAGCAGTTCCATCCCCGCCAGCAAACAGCAACAAATCAAGATTGTATTTTTGTAATTCCAAGACTGCCTGTTTGGTATCTTCATCAGTAGAAGGTTGTTGCGGCTGGTAAATGACCTGGTGCTCGATTCCGAGTTGTTTGCAAACTGACTCCCCCATATCCCCAGCTACTGTATAGATTTTGAACCTAGGCAACAGCTCTTGGCACTGAATCAAACAATTCTGAGTCTTTTGCATCGCCAGTTTTTGTGCGCCAAGCTGCAAAGCTTTTGCTCTGATCTGCTCGCCATCACTTCCTTTTAACCCTACTCTGCCACCGATCCCAGCAAACGGGTTGATCACTAATCCTAATTTATACATTGGGTAGGCTTACCTTTTTACCCTCTCGAAATTGAGAGTTTAATAAGTTAAAGAACAACTGCGCTCTGGGCGGCAATCCATTTTCTAAATAATCCTTTGCTTGCTGGCGAACTTTGTTCTTAAATTCTTCGGTGCAACTTTCTGTGGCATTTAAATTATCCGCTGAAAAGTTAAAGACATGATCACACGCCAGCGAAAACAACCATTCGATCGCCTGCGGTTTGACTTCGACCCTTTCAAATTCAGCTTGTTGTTGCGCATTTCGGCCATCTGGCTCATACCAATATCCAAAGTCATCTAGCTGACGTCGCTCTTTTCCAGCGATACACCAGTGGGCTGTTTCATGTAAAGCGCTAGAGAAAAAATCCTCTCGCGAAAAAATGATGGCTGGCTGCTGATTAATACTGGCGCGATAAAAGGGCTCCTGAGCACCCGAGCGCAATAAGGTATTTTCTGCTGAGCTGAACAGCCGATTAAATAGACTTTCTAATTGAGTCACTGAAAGTTCCAAGGACATAACAGAGGGTTCGGATTTAAGGATTTGCGGGCTAACTAACATAGATTTTGCAATTTTAATGGTAACACTTCAAATATTCACTATAATTATAATTAAGTAACGCTGTTCTACTAACTAGCAGCAACTTGTTTTTCACTAACTGCACCGAAGTAAATGCATGAACCAACAAATTGTAAAGATTGAAATTGATCCTAAAGACGACGCTTGTTTGAAGATTACCCTACGTCAACTTCCGAGTCGCATCCATTTTTGGCGAAGTGGCCAATCCCAATTAGTAACCTATAAGGGCTACGGTAGAAACTGGTATAAGCTTCCTTGTTTTAAGCCAGCCACCAACAAAACAGCGCGTTTATTAAAAGAAATCTCTCGAGGACCGCAGTTTAAGCACTTACGATATAAGCTGCAGAGCTGAATTACTAACCGATAATTCTATTTATTGCTAACCCTGTTTACTTATCCAAATGTAATGTCTTTGCACCGGCTGCAATATACCTCAACTGCTGAATTGCCCGCTTTTCCACTTCACTTCTTTGATTAGGTTTTGCTTCGAGAGACTCAGCGCCGGCGTTGAAAACGATGGCGACCATGGCCTCAGCCTGCGCAAAAGCTGACTCTTTTTCGTATCCAATATTTTGAATATAGTCTGTAAGCTCTACAATAAAGAACTGAATTTCACGATCAACCGCGGTTCTCAACGCCTGAGTGGTGCCAGAGCGCTCGTGAAAAAGTAACCGGAATATGTTGGGGTTAGTATCGGTGACTTCCATAAAAGTGGTCACAGATGTCTTTATGACACTACCACCCTTTTCAAACCGTTTACGTGCTTTACGCATGATTTGGCGCAGTGTGAGACCACATTCATCAACCAGTGTTAGCCCCAGTTCCTCCATATCCTTGAAATGCCGATAGAATGACGTCGGTGCGATTCCAGCTTCTCTAGCGACTTCCCTCAAACTGAGACTGGCGAAACTCTTTTCCACTCCCAATTGAGCAATAGCCGCGTCAATGATGGCTCGTCTGGTTTTTTCTTTTTGTTCGCTGCGAGTAATGGCCATAGGGGTGATTCAATTATTGGAGTCTTTGATTTATAAGAGGATTATCCGCTAATCGTTAGCGAATTGGAAATCTGGTTGTTACTGGGAAAGAAAAATAGACCATATTTCAGCTTACACGTGTATTCTGAATTGCCTTTTGGTTCGGTCACAGCTATACTCAATTTTAATTGGCGAACACCTGTTTGCTCAAATATTACTATCTTAAATGACCTAAGGAACCGTTTTAATGAGTAGTTCTTCATCGGGGCAACATTCAGCCGCTTCCGAACACAAACAAAAACCCAAGATTATTTGGTTAAATGTGTCTGTATTCGCCATTACGTTTTTAGTATCACTTATATGTGTTCCACTGTATGGCTACTATTCTGGATATAGCCTTGGCATCATTGTCGCCGCAATTATCGCCCTCAGTTTTTGTGAACTGTCGATTACCGCAGGTTATCACCGTTTATGGTCGCATAAAGCATATGAAGCGAATAGTATTGTTCGTTTTATTTATGCTATTGGAGGGGCTTTCGCAGTCCAAAACAGTGCGCTACATTGGAGTTCTGACCATCGAGTTCATCATCGATTTGTTGATGAGAATGACAAGGACCCCTACTCTGCCAATAAAGGCTTTTGGTATTCGCATATCGGTTGGATGTTGCGAGAATACCAAGCTCACCGCTATACCGATTACGATAATGCTCGCGACTTACAGAAAGATAAGATTGTGATGTGGCAACATCGGAATTATCTAACGCTAGTATTACTCACCAATTTTGGGATACCAATAGTCGCTGGTTTGCTTTTAGGTGATGTTTGGGGCGGGTTATTATTAATCGGAGTATTAAGATTAGTGGTTAGTCATCACCTAACTTTCTGCATCAACTCGCTGGCACATATGTGGGGTAAGCAACCCTACAACGACAAGAACACCGCAAAAGACAACCCGCTTGTCGCATTACTCACTTTTGGTGAGGGCTATCATAACTTTCACCATGCTTTTCAATATGACTATCGTAACGCCATCAAGTGGTGGCAATTTGATCCCACTAAATGGTTAATCAAGTCACTAAGCTGGTGTGGTTTGGCTAAAAACTTGAAAAAGATACCGGAAGAAAAAATTGCGAAGGCCATCGCGACTCAACAGTTTAACAAGACTAAACGACAGGTTTTGAAACTGTCTCTGCCGAATACCGAAGAAATTCTAGAAGTACTACAGAAAGAATATGATCAGTTTGTAAAAGAACTCAATGAGTTTTATTTAATTAAAAAAGCATGGATTGAATCTAAACGCGATCAAATGCTTGAAAATGTTGAAAAGTCAAAGCTTAATCAACAGTATAAAGAGCTTAAAGAAAACCTATTGGCGCAGCAAAAAAGCTGGCAGCTTGTGGTGAGACAGTACGCTTAAATTTTTAGAATATAACGGCAAACTAAGCCAATTGGGCATCCAATAAATCTTTAACTTCATTGAAGATTAGTTGATGCCCTTTTTCATTTGGGTGCAGTCTATCGACGGCTAACAATTGTTCGGGTTGCTGATTTACAAATCGAGAATTCAAATCCAAAAGCGTACACCCCGTTTTATCACTCATTAATTTGATTGCCTGATTGTATAAATCAACATCTTCTGCAAACCGCACTTCGTGATAAGTATTTTCTACACCATCATCTTGGCTAGCGAAAGGTAAAATAGTCGTGACAATAACTCGGATTTTTTTATTTAGAGCGAATTCAATACAGCTTTGTAGCTTGTTAACAAAATAATCAATCGGCACTCTATTTTTGTTCTTTCCAAATCGGTCAGTGATTTTTGTTAAATCGTTAATTCCGTAGCTTAAAACAACAACATTATCAGCTTTAGACGACATCCGTGAAACTAGCTCATTGCAAAAACGTTGTTCTAACCCATCGACTGTTTCGCTGGCAATACCCAAATTATAGACAAGGGTTTTCTGTGGTGAACCTTTCGAATTTCGATTCAAATAAAAGTGTTTTAATTGCTCAACCCAGCCACCCGAATCAGTATCTGATTCGCCATAAGTGATGCTGTCACCAAAACAAAATATTCTAGTCATTGGTTGAACTCTTAGTTACATTAGCTGATGATTATTATTACAAAATCCAGTCGCTACTTGTGGGGTTGATTGTTTTCGTTAGACAGAAAACTCAATTCGTGGTTGACTATCTTTAGACAAATCCAATTTCGGAGCGCAAAGCAAGATCCTCGAAGATTCAACCCCCTGCTCAACTACCGCTTTCTTAAATTGTTCCATTCTCTGTTTAGCAATCGTTTTCAATTCTTGATTAAGTAGTTTTTTTTGCTCATCAGTTGCTTGACCATTTGGTTGTGAATGCAATTCAGCATCCGAACTAGCAGCAATTCCGCAAACTTTAACTTGGGTACTTGGTTTATCTTTCATTAGTGCCACAAATTGAGTAGTAAATGATTGCTGCTGTTCCGCCAATTCGATTTGGCCAGATTGATAAATTAGATCTTCGAATCGAGTTTTTAGAATAAATTCTCCAGCAGATATCGTCATACTGATAACATCCGCGTAAGGAAGAAAAGTCGAAATCAGATAAGACTTGGCCGCAGATTGAATCGCTTTTTTAGTAATTAATGAGACAAAGCTACCGATCCCAAAAGTTGGGCTGTCAACATTACCCAGCATTGGAACATCTAAGTCTACATTATCATCGCTATCCTTTAACATTCCTAACGCCATATTCAATGGCATGGCAGTTTGTTCTTGCAGCAAGTCTTGATTGTAGTTTTCAGCCTTTGCTAGCGCGAGACCTCGAATATTGAGCCCGGTAGTTCCATTTATTTGCGACTCGACGATATTAATATCAAGATTAGTATCAAGTTCGCCACTTTCAATTTCGAATCCAAGCAATTCTTGTATATAGCTACTAGCCGGAGGTAATGAGAATTCACTTAGCCTTCCTTTTAGACTTAAGTTGACTGTTTTGGTAAACGGTTTGACAAAGCCAGTAAAATCGATCTTGGTATACTGCCCACTGTTGCCAACTAATTCAAAAGGGCTCTCTTGATCGGGTATAGCAGAATTAATGGATTTAAGTTCTGCGATTTCAATCATCAGTCCTTGTTGATAGTTTGGAGTAATAGATTCGTCAATAAACCTAAGCTCTTCAGAATCCACTACTTTTATCGAACCAATTCGAATAGCTGGATGCAACTGCTGCTCGTCAGTATTGTCTAGAGGTTTAGTTTCTTTGGCGAGTTCTTGTTCAGGTGGAACGACATTGGAATGCTTCGCACTAGTGTCATCGTCAGATTTATTATCTTTTTTCGCAACAGCCTTAGGTTTTATCTTGAATGTCGCATCCAGCCCTTGAATTAAAATCTGTTCGATTGAGTTTGCGTTCGGCTCCATCATTAGGTCGCTTAATGTGACAACAAATTGTTCACTGGTTAGTAGTTGCTTAGAGTTTTCAAACCGAATGGATTCCGGTTGATATACCAACGATTCAACTTTGGAAATATAGTCATCGCTAGCCTCTAATGAACTCTGCTCAATACTTAGCCCCTGTAGTTTTACTAATTGTGATTGACTCGCAATGATGTTTTCTTCGATTTGTGCATCGATCTCTTTCATCAACAACTCAATCGTTTGAATCGATATAGGTTGATGTAGCGATTGATTGTCTGGTTTCAGATGTATTCCCATTGCAAAATTAGAAACCGCTAGTTCGTGCGATTTTACCGCAACTTGCAATTGCTCGTTTGCCAGTGCTAGATTGGTTAAATGAAGCGATGTTTTTTCAGACTCAATGGATAGTTTATCTTTATCCAATTTAATCTTTTGCTGGCTACTAAAATTGAGTTGTCCATTGAGCTTCGAAAGCACTTCTCTGACTTCTGTTTGGATACTTTGTAACTGAAAATCTTTTAGGTCAATAGCAATGTTGATATCACCTTTTCCTTTTGTTAATTCAGTATCGAACTTCAGAACTAATGGCGCTTTGTTAACAACAGAATCTAATCTGGTCAACAAAGCTTGTTTGTCATTATTGAGAATAACATTCTTAATCTGCCATTGATTAATATCAAACTGATGCTCTCCAGTTGGTCGATTGATGGCAGCCTTTATATTGGAAAAGTTTGCCAGAGGCATAATTAATGTATAAACAGTTGACTGTTCTTCCTCACTTGAATCAGCAGCCGGCAAATTGGATTGCAACTGTTCCGAACGATTATCCGTTTCACTTAGATTAATCCCAGCAACAATTAGTGCTTTTTCTTGTTGTTGGATGGATAGGCTCAAGCCGTCTATGGTCAATTCTGAAAGGTAGATTTCATCAAACAAAAAGCGATGTAATCTCACTTCTAGGTCGAGTCGATTTAGCGACAATAAATTGAGAGGCTCTTGCCTATCAGTATCGTTATCAACGTTGGGTACTATGCCTAAATTTTTGATCGCCAAGTGGGAGGTGAATGGATTATATCGAATGCTGGTTTGCTCAGTCAGACGAAGATCAAATTCCTCTTTTAATAAGTTGTTAACAAAATAACTCGCAGCGTAAGGAGAGAATACCCAAACCAATAAGTATAGAGCCACTAGAAATAGGCTCATTCGCTTTAACCAAAGCAGCCATTTCGACTGGGGGGAAGGGATAGCAACACTACTCATACTGTCTTTATTCTGTTTATTTTCCATAATCTAATCATTCTACTTATTGGTTATTTGGCTTATTCACTTTCTGCATTATGAAACGGTTTTACGCTATTGATTGCCCGTGACAAATATAACTATCGACTCGCCTTGCTAGCGCGTAGCGAGAAACGCCGTGTCCCTTTGTTCGCTGAGAGCTCGTTGTTAATGACAGGCGCACATACTATCTAAAAATATCGAATGCACCAAGAGGAATTCAGCAATCACTAGGGATTCATCCGATTTAAGTGGCGGCTTATCGCGAATATCCTACTACTCGAACCAAAAATGTAACTATTTGCTAGAAGATCACTCGATAAAAGTCTAGTATCTCAATTATTGATTAGAATTCTTAGTGGTAGAACTCCAAGGAAATCGGTTTATGTCTGAACATAGAATATTAGGGAAAATATTAAATTGCATATCATTATTAGCCCTTCTCAGCATAATCGCCTGTGGCGGTGGAGGCGGCGGTGGACGCCAGCCTGATACTAACAATACCCTCAATGTGTCTGTGACTGGCAGTGGAACGATTACCTCCGCCCCATCAGGTATCAGCTGCGGAACGGATTGCAGCCAAGAATATGCAGACACTACCAGTGTCACTCTTACCGCCACGCCAGCGGAAGGATTTTCGTTCACTCGATGGGAAGGTGCGTGTACTGGCAGTGGTAGTTGCGTCGTATCCATGACTTCAGATCGCAATGTTAGGGCGGTGTTTGAAGAAATAGATAATAGCTTATTTACCTTAACGGTTGCGATCACGGGCTCCGGTCAAGTCAGCTCTAATCCAACAGGTATAGACTGTGGTGCTGATTGCTCTGAACAATACCAAACCAACACCAACGTGACTTTAACGGCTGCCGCCGAACAAGGGTTTGTTTTTCAACAGTGGCAAGGTGCTTGTAGCGGTAGCGGTGCTTGTTCAGTCTCAATGACTGGCGATTTGAGTGTAACGGCTGAATTCGTCGAACAAGGTGCTAGTGAATTTCAGTTAACTGTAACTACCACAGGTTCTGGTAGTGTTACTTCAACTCCAGCAGGAATAGACTGCGGTTCTGACTGTGCGGAAATGTACCAAACCAATACCAATGTCACTTTGACTGCTAATCCGGAACAAGGCTTTGTTTTAGATCATTGGGAAGGAGCTTGTAGCGGCAATAACACTTGTGTGATTTCAATGAATTCTGCCAAATCCGTTTCAGCCGTGTTTGCAGTAGAAGGCCAGCATAGCGTATTGATTGAAAACTATTCGGCACCAAACGATGCTTTTCAGCTAGGTCAAATACCAGAAAATGCCTCAGGTATAACTTGGCATGCAAGCTTACAAGAATATTTAGTTGTTCAAAATAATGCCGCAAGAATTTATCGCTACGACGTAAACTTTGCTTTTCTTGGTAGCGTCAATGTCACCGATATTGACACGGATACGGAAGGTTTAGCCTACGTCAGCGACAATGAAGTGTTAGTCGTATCTGAAAGTAATACCGCTTCTAGAGTAACGATTACCGCAAATACCGAATCAGTAAATGGCCAACCACCTACCTCGCAACGCTATCAAATCTTAGCTCAGCAAGGGGGAAATCAAGGGCTAGAAGGAATTGCGGTTCGCAAACCAACAGCCAATACCCCAGCAAGAGTCTTTGCCTGCAAAGAAGGCGGCGGTGGAGATGGTTTAAGAGTTGTCTACTTTGATATGCCAGAAGATTCATCAACTGTTTACGACCAACAGACTAACCTAACCGTGGAAGAGCCCTTTAATGCGGTGGACGCATTTAGAATGGTAGTCGGTGACTTAGCCGGAATGGTTTACGACGCTCGTACCGACCATCTTATTATAGTAAGTGAACAATCCGATAAGGCTATTCAAGTAAACCCGTATACTGGCGCTGTTATTTCTGAGCTGTTACTCGATGGCGCACCTCAATATGAAGGGGTCACCATCGGTCCTAATGACGAATTGGTTTTTGTCAGTGAGGCTAACTGGATCAGAATTTATACGGAGAATTAGTCAGAGCGGTTGAGCAAGGCTTTATTTGAGCTTAAAATTGCTCAACTGCTCTTTCGTTAACAAAAATACGCCTAAACCACCCCGTTCAAACTCAAGCCAGGTGAATTCTACATCGGGGTATAACTGTTCCAGAGCAAAGGCGCTGTTGCCGACTTCTACGATTAGAATTCCATTCTCGGCGAGATATTGATCTGCCTGAGAAAGCAGCTTTCTGGTGAGCTCTAAGCCATCTCTTCCTGAGGTTAATCCAAGCTTTGGTTCCGCTAAGTATTCTGAGGGAATCTCATCGAAATCTTCTTCATCAACATAAGGAGGATTAGAAACGATAATGTTATATTGTTTATTAGGTATAGACTCGAACAAATCAGAACAATAGAACGCCACGTTATCTTGTTGTAGCCTTTCTCGATTAATTTCTGCCACTTCTATACAGTCTTCTGATATATCTCCAGCGTCGACAATTGCATCAGGAAAATACTGACCGCATGCAATTGCAATACACCCGCTTCCAGTACATAAGTCGAGAATATTATCTACCGAATCGTAGTCTATCCAGGGTTCAAAATGATTTTGAATTAACTCGCCAATTGGTGAACGAGGTACTAGTACCCTTTCATCAATATAGTATTCGCTATCACAAAATATGGCTTTATTGGTTAAATACGCTACCGGCAGTTTCTCATTAATTCTTCGCCCTACTCGCTCACAAATTAGCTTCTTTTCGGTTTTAGTAAGACGTGATTGTAGAATATTATCTGGTGTATCAAATGGTAAACTCAGTGTCAGCAAAACAAGTGAAACAGCTTCATCCCAGGGGTTGTCAGTACCGTGACCAAAGTATAAGTTGTTCTCAGAAAATCGAGAGTAAGACCAACGAATAACATCCTGGATACTTTGCATATCTTCGCAAGCTTCCATTATTATACTTTGGCTAATAAGTTTTCTACTCATTTCTATTCCTTTTGTCCGAGCGCATCTAGCATTATAGCTCGCACTTGATTAATTAAAGCTCTTCTATTTTCTAAACTAAATTCAGCTGCATCAATTGGCTTGCAGATTTCAACTTCTATACTCTGGTTTAAATAAAGATCAAGATTATCACCTGCTTGAAGTTTATGAATATCTTTTATCACGACCGGTACGATCAGCGCTTTGGTTTCAATAGCAATATGAAATCCACCACGTTTAAACTCAGCTAACTTCCCATCTTTAGAGCGGGTTCCTTCAGGAGACATCCATAAAGTAATCCCATTTAGCATTTGCTCTTTGGCTCGTTGTAGGTCTTTTACGGCCTGCTCTCGATTATTACGATCGATAGATAAAAATCCACCTCGTTTTAACGCCGAACCAAAAATTGGAATATTAAACAGCTCTTTCTTAGCAACAAAGCGAAAGCTGGTATCAAGAGCCGAGATTGCAACGGGGATATCGTATAAACTACTATGATTGCACATTACAATAACTCGACGCCCTTTCGTTGGCATGTTTTCAACTCCAACCACGTGAGTTTTCACTCTAACCAGACCAAGTAATTGACTTGCCCACCACTTCATTCGTCTATCA
>JBDVOJ010000015.1:0-99380 GCA_039969155.1 Kangiellaceae bacterium | reverse complement strand
AGCACTCCGACTAGTTGGTTACCGTTGTTGTCTATGTAAGGGAGCAACATCATGGCTGTCCAATAAGCGCCCAACAAAACCATGCATAAAATAATGAGTTGTCGGCTAGTCATCAATCTAAAGCAAATGGCGCAAACAAAGTAAACTATCGCTATCCGTTGCAACACCCCAAACCAACGTATCGATAATAGCTTATCGTTGAACCAACTAAATTGAGGGTCGTAAAAATTGTAATAGCTAAGGCCAAGAAGCCAACCCAACAAAAATAGTTTTACAGTACGTGCGACAATTTGAAGTAATTCAAAACGATTAATGCCAATGGTATTGGCTTGATTTTTCTTATCACAACTGGAAGCGGTTTGGTTAGCTGATAAAGCGATGGAAAGCCCTACAATAAATAGAAAAAACGGGAAGACTAAATCGGTGATAGTCCATCCATGCCAAACTGCGTGGGCTAGGGGGGAATACAAATTTCCCCAGCTGCCAGGGTTGTTGACCAATATCATCGTGAAAATAGTCACACCACGAAGTAAGTCAACGGACATCATTCGATTAGGATTGTAACCGTTCACAATTTGCTTGAAGTGATTGATCATTTTCAGTTATCGTTTGGCTAGTTAGATTGATTTTCTAGTAGAGCTTCGTAAATTAAAGCAATGATGCTTCCGTACTTTCCCGTTTCGAAGGTATCACCCTGAAAAATCATTTCATCTGTGACAAAACCATCTTCTTGTTTGGCCACCATTTTGCTATGTTTTTTGTTAGTGAGTAAAACAATTACTAAGTCGTAGAACGGGTCTATGATTGTCACAGTGCCAGTCCAGCCAGTATGACCGATAGCATAAGGACTGGCATAAGGGCCAAACTGCCATTTTCTTTCGCCGTTTCCTGCGCGCCGCCAACCTAATCCCATGGTAATATCTAAGTGAGAGGGCGTGACAAATTGATCGATTTGACTTTTGTCAAAAAAGCGATGCTCTCCGTAACCTCCGCGATTCAGTATAATGCTCGCTAGAATCGCCGTTTCTTTAGCATTTGAAAACAAACCAGCATGACCTGCGACGCCTTGCATGGAATAAAATGCTTTCTCATCGTGTACTTCACCATGAACAACTTCTGTTCGAATATTCTCAAATTCAATACTTGATTGGCGACTATTTCCTTGTAATTCTGTAGCCGCTATTTGGGATTTATTAAACCCCTTTTTTAGCGGGTTAAATAGAGTGTTTTTTAGTCCTAGCGGACGATAGATAGAGGACTCAACAAATTCATCCAATGGCATGTGAGTGATCCGCTCGATTAAAGTTCCAAGTAACATGTAATCTACATCGCTATAAACGGACGCTAAGTTACGACCAATCTTAAACGGGACACTTTTGATCAGCAGTTGTTGAGTTTTAGATTTTTGTTGTGAATAAAACTTTGTACCTAAATTATTATCTTGTTTGTGAAAGTCTACTGCGGGTTGATAGCCGGCGGAATGATTAAGTAGATCTTTTACTAGCCTCGATTCTCTGCCTTCGCCTCTGTATTCAGGCAAGTAATGACTTATGGGTAAATTGACATTCAATCTGTTGTCGCTGACTAATTTCATGACTGCATAATTAGTCGCATACATTTTTGTATTGGAGGCTAAATCAAACAGAGTCGATTCAGTCATTTTGGTCGGGTCGGCAAGTTCATTACCTTCACGGTCGTACCGCTTACTGAAACCGTACGCACTATGCTTAATAATTTGACCTTTGTGAGCAATCAACAGTGTTGCGCCCGGAAATCCCTCGGCTACTTCCTGATTGATTAATTGATCGACATTTTGCAATTTCTTTTTAGAAAAATCGGTCAATGACTGAGTATTAACCAAAGGCGAAAGTGTCGGAAAAGGAATTTCAACCTTCAACTTAGCATCTTCTGGTTGTACATTATCAATTCTAAAGGTATTAAATCCTGAGTGAGTGTACTGTCCAATATCGATAGTCTTAGAATTATCATCTTTGAGAGTCTTCCCAAAGTTGAGTTTCTTGCCGTTGATATAGAATTCGGCTGATGTTGCATTGTCATTGCTAATGATTAATTTCCCTTGCCCAGAGTAGGCTTTAAACAAATGGCGGTGATTAACCATTTCTCTGGTACTTAGTTCACTAACGGGGTAGCGACCATCAAATTGACCTCGATAGTCTTGGTCTTGGTGAGCAATTATCAGTTTTGATTCTTGGTCAAATTGCTCAAGTAGATTCGCTAATTTGTTGTTACGATACTTATCGATTAAAGCAAAAAGAGTAGCAGCGGTTTCCGCGCTCGGTTGGCCGTCTACCTGCCAAGGTCTAAAATGCATTTGAAAAACGGTTAGCGCGTTAATCGTTTGAGAATCCAGTTGGCCTGTCTCTAAAACACCATATCCGTATGCGCGTAAAGCTGATTGAATTAATTGCACGCTTGGATCATTCTGTCTGAACAATTGCCAGTATTCAGCGACTTTGTGTTGCTCGTACCACGCACCAATTCCCTCTTTGTATAATTGATGCCAAGGAAATTTAGGCCCAGGATCAACTCGGCGCTCCGGTGTAATATCGGCATGTCCTATGATTCTATCGGGGGTGATTTCTGGGTTTCGTTTCAGGATATCTTTGACTAACAATATCAATTGTTCAATTTGCTTTGGATCGAAATCGGGATAAAAACAAATTCGATCCGACTTGGCTTCGATATTCAAACCATCATATTGAAATCCTGTGTTTGTTAGCGCTTCTCCCTGTAATTCTTCTTTATGACAATTTGACTGATATACCAATTCAATGCCGATAGATTGATCGTTTAAATTATTTTGACCTTGCCAATAGCTGCGTCCCGCATGCCAAGCGCGCTTGCTTTCGTCGACTAGTTGGACTGTTTTTAACTTTGACTCAGAGTATGAGGGGTCATTATTTTCGGGAATGAGATAATGCGCACTCACCCCACCTTTAGTTAAAGCCCTAACTGATTCTTGATAATCAATGGTAGTAAAGTGAATAACTAGATATCGAATTCTTTCATTATAATTATCAGATGGAATTTGAGATATTGGTAACTGGCTACAGCCTACTAAAGCTAAAGATAGTAAGAGCACCAAGTTTAAATGAGATTTTTTGAGGAATAAAATATTCATAAAAAAGTTTTAGTCATACAATGATATAAATCTATTTCGAGCAATCTTACACCATAAATACCACTCCAAACAGCCCTGGAGGAATAAATTATTCTAATGCGTTGCATCTTTGTTGATAAGGGAGTGTTTTCGACGCGTTCAGATTCAGAGCGTAGAGCTATGAATCATAAATTATTCATGCGAAGATTTATTCTAGAGGAGTTATTTTAGTACACTTAAAACAATATACTTGACTATGAAAAACAATTTGAAGGGGACAATTTGTCGAATCCAAGTATTGTAATTAGGCCAATAAAAACCGGTGATTGGCCTCGAATATGGGAAATAATAGCGCCGGTTTTTAGGCTGGGAACTACTTATGCGTTCGATTCTAATCTTAACCAGCAGCAAGCCAAAGAATTATGGGTTAGTAATAACCTAGAGACTTTTATAGCTGAGGATGAGTCCGGAAAGCTCCTAGGCACATTTTATTTAAAAGCTAATTTTGCCGGAAACGCAAATCATATTTGTAATTGTGGATATATCGTTGCAGAAAGAGCTAGAGGCAAAGGGGTTGCAGCCAAAATGTGTATTGAGTCTCAGCGGGCTGCGATAGAGCGGGGATTTGGTGCAATGCAATTTAACTTTGTGGTCTCAAGTAACCATGGGGCTATTCGGCTTTGGCAGAAGCTAGGATTTAAGATAGTTGGCACCTTGCCTGCAGCATTTAAGCACCCCGAACTAGGACTTATTGATGCTCATATTATGTTTAAGTCTTTGATATAAAAATAATTTACTTATTTACTGCTAATTTAGCTACAATTATTGAGGTAGTCATTAACCGAACAAATTTTAGTGTGCTTTTTCTTGCCTAATAAAGAGTGCGGCTATCAACAAAGCGATCACGAAAATACATAGTCACAATAACTAAAAAACGATGAGTCTTGATTTGGTATGTTAGAACTTCCACCATCATTAGCTTACTTTGGTAGCTACCAAGGGGCAGCCAAAGTGTTGCAGCACCAAATGTTGCCGCTTTTCCAAGCGGATCAGCTTAATGACCCGTTTTTGCCTAATCAAAATAGTGAATTGCAGTTTGACTGCCAAGAGTTATTTGAAAAAACGGTGAAGTATATGACTTCATCAATATTGGGTAAATCGCCTCCAAGGGGCAATCCCAACCATCCATTACAGAAGGCAATAAGGCGTTGGCGAGGCGAAAACCGCTTTAACGATGAAGCTGAAATACGCGAGTCTCTAGTTGGTTTGTTACCCGCGATGGTAGAGCAGCAATTTAACGATGCCTTGCAGATCCACAGAGAATGGTTAGCCTATGTCGCCAACAAGCAACTTTTACCTCTATTTGCAGATAGTAATAACCCAGAACTTTGGTTAGTTGAGGCTGATCGGTATGCGGGTGTGGTGATTAAATTTCGCTGTGAAGAGGACTCAATTTTTGAAAGGTGTGCGCCTGTGCACTATGACAAGCACCCAGCGAAAACGGTTAGAATTACCGACTGTGTCGAATACATGGTCGGAGAGCTGAACGAGATAGAAGTTGATTTTCAGAAAATCTTAACCACTCAAAACTACCGCTTCAGAACTCAAAAAGAATGGCGTTTAATTGTTGATCAACAAATAACTGCTGATCGGCATATCAATGTTGCCAAAGAACTAATTCAGAGTATTTATATTGGAGCAGCAGTCGCTCCGATCCAAGCTGAAAGACTTGCAATGACTGCTCATCAACTCAACCCGAAGATCAACGTTTATCAAGCGGTCTGTTCTGATTATAGTTATGAGTTTAACTACCAGAAACTGGGAAGCTAAATGAGCCCCGACCCCCTACAACTTCCTCGTAAAGCTAAGCTCAAATTAACTGATAGGATTGCCAATCCGATAGACTTAACTCAGCACTTTCCATTTATGGTGGCAGTTGTGACTAACTTACTTCAATTGAGCAAAGACGCGACTATTCGAAGTATTAGCAATTTAGAACCTCGAGAATTTAGAGTGCTTTTGAATGTCGGTAGTTACATGCCCATAAAATCCGCGGACATTGCTTATCTGGGGCGATTAGATTCCTATACGGTTAGCAGAGCGGTTAAGACTTTGCTCTCGAGCGGGTTAATTGAAGTCGTGGAGTCCAGCAAGAACCGCAAAATCAAGAATTTAATCCTAACAGCTGAAGGAGAATCGCTCTATAAAAAACTAAGCCAATCTCTATCCACACGAACCTCAAAATTAGAGTCGGTTCTCAATAATGATGAGAAAAAAGAACTACTAAGAATGCTGTCGCTAATCGAGCGCAAAGCCGAATCAATGATCGCAACTCATGCAATCGAGGCTAGGGAACAGGGTAAAAACATTTCAACCGATCAAAAGGAAATCGTGCGTTGGTATAAAAAAAGTCTCAAAGCCTCGGGACGAGTAAGTTAGAATTAGTGATATCAACTGATTTGTAGCGGCGTATATTATTAACTCGATTTCCGAAAAATCTTCTCTAAACCAGTATCGTAGAAAGATTCTCTTAATCTCAGGATATGATGCGGCCAGTCATCGCCATTGGCGGCAAACCCTGCAAAGTGAGCTGGGACAATATGATTGGACTCAAATAGCATTGCCTGATCGTTATTACCCGTGGAGAATTAGAGGTAATGCGATTAGTCTCGTGAATCAATACTCGAATGAGCTTAATCGAGAATATGACTGTCTAATAGTAACCAGTATGGTCGATCTTAATAGCCTACGAGGTTTTATTCCAAAGCTTGCCGAGTTACCAACCATATTGTATTGTCATGAAAATCAGTTCGATTATCCGAGAAATGCCCAACCTCAAGAAGAGTCCAATCGTTTAAATGCACAATTATCGGCGATCTATTCGATGAGATGCGCGGACAAAGTCTTGTTCAATTCTAACTACAATCTGTCGACTTTCTTCAAGGGAGCTCGCCGGCTATTTAACAAATTGCCCGATGGCGTATCGATAGCTGATATCGAGCCAATTGAACTTAAGAGCGCTGTATTACCAGTGCCGATCAAAATCGCTAGTAGCTCAAGACCAATTAACGAAAAACAAACCAAATCTCGAACGCAAGCTGACCAAGGTTACCCTATATCGATTGTTTGGAATCATCGGTGGGAGTTTGATAAACAGCCCGAAGTCTTGTTCGAAGCTGTTAAGATACTACAAGCTAAAAAGTTGAATTTCCGTCTACAGGTGTTAGGGCAGTCTTTTAGAAAAGTCCCAGCATGTTTTGCAAATGCCCAACTGGATTTCGCCGGTTACATTGATAATTGGGGATTTCAATCGCGAGCTAAATATGATCAAATTTTGTTAGAAGCCGATATTGTGGTGTCTACTGCTTTACATGATTTTCAAGGCTTAAGTATGTTGGAGGCGATTAATCTTGATTGTGTACCAGTCGCTCCCAATAGGGTTGCGTACCCTGAATATATCGACCAAGAATTGTTATATTCTTTGGATGAGTTTGAGTCAGAAGGGCGAGCGCTGGCCGTTAAACTTCAATGGTTAATCGAGAATTGGCAAACGGTTTCTAATGACGAAACATTGAAGTTTCGCGAACTCGCTAGTCGTTATTTATCTAAACAACTAATTCCGAGTTATCGAGAAATCATTGAGTCGGCTTGTGGCGACTCGTAACAGGGCGTGTTTTATTTGCTTTGTTTATTGTTCATGGTAGTGAAATATTAATCAGTAACCAGTATGATCTAGTAAATTATGTTTCTGGCATTCCACTGTATTTGTTTTTGCTAGTTACCTATACATTTATTCGGTTAAAGTATGTCATCAAACTCTGAAAGTTTTAAATCTCCTCGCTACTGGGGAGTCCATATAGGTCTTTACCTTCTCAAGTTGATCGCAAAACTTACACCCAATCAGCGGGCGAAACTAGGTAGTTTTACAGGTAAACTGATGGCTAAATTTGCGAGCAAGCGCCGCAGGATTGCTAGTAAAAACCTATCACTTTGCTTTCCGAATTTATCACCGCAGGAACATGACTCCTTACTTCAAGAAAACATGCAAGCCACAGGCAAAGGGTTTATCGAAACAGCGAGCTGTTGGTATAGCAATTTAGAGCATCAGCAGGCTAATACTCAAATAACCGGGAAAGAACATCTTGATAATGCGCTAGCTAAAGGAAAAGGCGTTATTCTGTTAAGTTTCCATATGACAAGCTTAGAAATGGGAGGTTGCTTGTTAGGTAGTCACTATGATTTTCTAGCAATGTACAAGCCTAACAAGAACCCGCTGTTTGAAAAAGCGATGGTAGACGGCCGGCAACGTCACTTAAAAGGATTGCTCGATCGAAGTAACGTTCGAGGCACCATTAAAGCTCTACGAAACAATGAAATAGTATGGTATGCAGCTGATCAAAATTATGGTGGAAAAACGACCGTATTCGTTCCTTTTTTTGGAATTCAGACAGCGACTATTACAGCAACCACTAAGTTGGCGAAAATGACCGGTGCAGCCGTGGTACCTTTTACTCAGCGAAGATTAGCCGAAGACGATAGCTACAATCTCACTTTATACCCCGCTTTTGAAGGGTTTCCCGGCGAAAGTGAGGAGCATGATGCCGCGCGAATTAACCAATTCTTGGAAGATTACTTACGTGAATACCCAGTAGATTATATGTGGTTACACCAGCGCTTTCGTAACCGTCCTAAAGGAGAGCCTGCTATCTATTGATGCTGATCCGATGATTATCTAAGTTAAGCATGGCGCAAAGTCACACTGTTGCTAACAATTCTAACTGTTAATCGGCGTGCAAAAAGCGCAATTTGGACAATACTCAAGCCATAAAATAGGTTACAATTCTGCCCTTTGTAAATCCCTAGGTAAACATCGACTAAGTCGATAATATTCAAGTAATTTATGTCCTATACACAATATATCCGTAATTTTTCGATCATTGCTCATATCGACCATGGAAAATCGACTTTATCCGATAGGTTAATCCAGTTTTGTGGCGGTCTATCTGATCGAGAAATGTCTGCGCAAGTCCTTGATTCTATGGACATTGAAAAAGAGCGCGGGATTACTATTAAGGCGCAGAGTGTCACTTTGGACTATAAGGCCAAAGATGGTCATTCATACCAGCTTAATTTTATCGATACACCCGGACATGTGGATTTTTCCTATGAAGTGTCACGCTCGCTGGCGGCATGTGAAGGTGCTTTGTTAGTAGTCGATGCGGGCCAAGGCGTTGAAGCTCAAACCTTAGCTAATTGCTACACAGCGATAGAACAAGATCTAGAAGTAATCCCAGTACTCAATAAAATTGACTTGCCGCAAGCCGATCCTGATAGAGTAGCTCAAGAAATAGAAGACATTATTGGTCTAGAAGCTATGGATGCTGTCCAATGTAGCGCTAAAACTGGGATTGGTATTGAAGATTTATTGGAAGATCTAGTTAAGAAAATTCCACCGCCTCAAGGCGATCCTAAAGCACCATTGAAAGCACTTATTATTGATTCTTGGTTTGACAATTACCTAGGCGTTGTTTCACTGGTTCGAGTGGTACAAGGTACTTTGAGAAAAGGCGATAAGATGCAAGCTATGTCTATCGGCAAACAGCATTTAGTAGACTTTGTTGGTATTTTTACCCCTAAGCGACATGACTTGCCAGAATTAAAAGCCGGAGAAGTTGGTTACGTGATTGCCGGCATCAAAGACATTCATGGAGCACCTGTTGGAGACACCATTACCCATATGAAAGACGGTGCCACCGAAATTTTAGACGGGTTTAAAAAAGTTAAGCCACAAGTATACGCGGGTATGTTCCCGGTCTCTTCAGACGATTATGAATCATTTCGTGATGCATTGAATAAACTCAGCTTAAACGACGCTTCACTGTTTTTTGAACCGGAAAATTCACAAGCTTTGGGGTTTGGATTCCGTTGCGGGTTCCTCGGAATGTTGCATATGGAGATTATTCAAGAGCGATTAGAGCGAGAATACGATCTTGATTTAATCACCACGGCGCCGACAGTAGTTTACGAAATACTCACCACAAAAGATGAATTAGTCTATGTTGATAACCCTGCTAAATTGCCAGATGCAAGTACCATTGCAGAACTAAGAGAACCGATTGCAGAGGTCAATATCTTAGTCCCTCAGGAGCATTTAGGTAGCGTCATAACCTTGTGTGTTGAACGTCGAGGCGTGCAAACTAGAATGGAATATATGGGCATTCAAGTTTCTTTAACTTACAAAATTCCAATGAATGAAGTGGTGTTAGATTTCTTCGACAGACTTAAATCGGTTAGTCGTGGTTATGCCTCGCTAGATTATAGTTTTGACCATTTCCAAGAAGCTGATTTAATTAAGTTAGACGTTCTGATCAACGGTGAAACAGTTGATGCTCTAGCCATCATCGTACATCGTGAACAGGCTAAGTACCGTGGTAGAGATTTAGTTGAAAAGATGAAAGAGCTGATTCCACGGCAAATGTTCGAAGTTGCTATTCAAGCAGCTATTGGAAATCATATTATCTCGAGAGCGACGGTGAAAGCGTTACGAAAGAATGTGACTGCCAAATGTTACGGTGGTGATATTACCCGTAAACGTAAATTGTTGGAAAAACAAAAAGCGGGTAAGAAGCGCATGAAGAGTGTCGGTAAAGTCGACATTCCGCAAGAGGCATTCCTAGCCGTGCTAAAGATTAACGACTAAATGTCAAATATTTAAATAAGGGTGACTGTATAGATGAGTAGTTATTACGGAATAATTTTAGTCGTTTTGATGTTTGTATCAGGGATAGTTTGGTTAATCGACTCATTGACCGCTGGAAAGAAGCGCAAACAAGCAGTTAAAGATCTATATGACAAAATGCTTAAGCCGCCACAAGAAGCGATTGATGCGGTAGCAAAAGAACCGATTCATGTGGATTATGCCAAATCGTTCTTCCCGATACTTTTTATTATTGTCGTGTTACGTTCCTTTTTATATGAACCGTTTCAAATCCCGTCTGCATCAATGAAGCCTACTTTGAAAGAAGGTGATTTTATTCTAGTTAACAAGTTTAACTATGGCTTAAGATTACCGATAAACTCTCAAAAAGTCGTTGATATCGGACTGCCTAAACGCGGTGATGTCGCGGTTTTTAGAGCGCCGGATACCGGTGAAGATTACATTAAACGAGTGATTGGAATTCCTGGGGATAGAATAATCTACACTACGCAAAAAGAGCTGTACATAAAACCTGCGTGTCCTGATGGTGTTGCGCAGTCTGAGTGTCCAAAGGAGGTTCATGTCAAAAAAGAGTTGGTTGCAGGTCCTGGCTATATCGATAGAAATCCAGATTCAGGCGTTGGAGTAGTTAACCGCGAATTTGTTGAAACCATCGATGGCGCTACGCACGGTATATTGAACAATCCAAATGTTCCACACTATACTAAAAATGGACAGCGCAAGAACTCGGTTTTTATTGTTCCACAAGGTAAATACTTTGTTATGGGCGATAATCGGGACAATAGTAAAGACAGCCGCTTTTGGGATACTACTCACTATGTTCCTGAAGAAAACTTGGTTGGTCAGGCCGTTAGTATTTGGATGCACTTTGAGTTTGGTATTAAGAATCGATTTTTCAGTTGGGTTCCTACTGGCGTAGATCTCGATCGCGTAGGAGCTATCGAATAGCTCTTGGTTTGGACAGTGTTAAAAATTCTATGAGTTTTAGTTAGAAAAAATAGTCAAAATCGATTTGTGCTAAACTGATAAATACAAAGCCACTTGTAAGACAGTATTACGATTTTTTAGAGGAATGCTTATGAACATAAAACGTCAAAATGGTGCCACCATGTGGGGCTGGTTAGCCGTCATAGGAATGGTCGGTTTTATTGCTATGCAGGCTTTCAAAGTGGTTCCTATTTATTTCGAACATCGAATTATCCGAGCTGCCTTACAAGATTTAGTTGATTCGAGAGAGTTTGAAAACATGTCAAATAAAACGGTTAACTCGACACTCCAAAGTCGTCTCTCTATCAACAATGTGCGTGGCATTGATACCAAAGCCTTCAAAACCATGCGCGATCGTTCTGGAGAAAAGTATATTTTGGTACAGTATGAACAACGTGCTTCTATTATCAGTAATCTATCTGCGATTGTTGAATTCAACGAAGAAATTCGACCTAGTCGTTAGCTCATGTCACGTAAACCTAATTTAGCCTTGTTGCAAAAAACAATTGGCTATCAGTTTAACGATCTTTCTTTACTAAAGCAGGCATTGACTCATCGAAGCGCTCACCATTTGCATAATGAGCGATTGGAGTATTTAGGAGATGCCGTACTTGGACATGTGATTGCTCTAGAACTTTTTCAAAAATTTCCTAAGGCTGATGAAGGTCAATTGAGCAGACTGCGTGCATTTTTGGTGAAAGAAAAAGCGTTATCTGAAATTGCTAAAGAGCTTAATTTTAGCGATTTTTTGATACTAGGTAGTGGTGAGTTAAAAAGTGGCGGATTTAGAAGAGACTCTATTTTATCGGATACCTTTGAGGCAATTATAGGGGCGGTAAAACTTGATAGTGACTTCGAAACTACGCAGAGTTTTATTTTAAACTTATATCAAAACAAAATTTCTCAGCTGTCACTAAAAATGGCTCAAAAAGATCCGAAAACTAGGTTACAGGAATGGCTTCAAGCTCGAGGACAAAAGACGCCTGAATATGAAGTGATAAAAGAGGCAGGTAAAGATCACGCCAAAAAGTATTGGGTGGAATGCCAAATAGAATATCAAGACACTTCAATTCAAGGGCAGGGTGCAAGTCGCAGAAAAGCTGAACAAGACGCGGCAAGCAAAGCGATAGAAGAATTACAAATTGATAAGAAAACAAAGTGAACTCGATGAATTCTACTAAAAAGCAAGGTGTTGAAGGCAGTAACGATGAGCAGAGTAATACTCGCTGTGGTTTTGTAGCCTTTGTCGGACGACCAAATGTAGGTAAATCGACTTTACTCAATCATTTGTTAGGACAAAAACTCAGTATTACTTCTCGAAAGCCGCAGACTACTCGGCATCGGATAATGGGGATTGATTCTTTTGGAACAACTCAACTCATTTATGTTGATACTCCCGGTATCCATAAGAAAGAGCCCCGAGCAATTAATCGGTTTATGAACCGAGCGGCGTCTAGTTCCATATCAGATGTCGATGTTGTGGTATTTATCGTAGAGCCTGAGAGATGGACCGAAGACGATGAACTAGTTCTGCAACATATCAAAAAAACTGACAAGCCAATAATTCTATTTGTAAATAAGATCGATCAGATCAAAGAAAAAGAAAAGCTATTACCTTTCTTGCAAACTTTATCGGCCAAACATACCTTTCAAGAGCTAATTCCTGGGGCGGCATTGCAAGGTGATCAAGTCGATGAGCTAAAACAGCTTTTGATCAAGTATATGCCTGAGGGTGAATTTATTTATCCGGAAGATTATTATACGGATAGAAGTGAGCGCTTTTTGGCGGCTGAGATAATTAGAGAGAAATTAATTAGGCAATTGGGCGACGAACTTCCTTATTCGATGACGGTTGAAATAGAGCAGTTTAAAATGGATGAAAATGGAACCCTCAGAATCAATGGTTTGATTTTGGTTGAACGAAGTTCGCAGAAATCAATTGTCATTGGTAAAGGGGGTAGCCGGCTTAAAAAAGTTGGAACTGATGCGCGATTGGATATGGCCGAGGTTTTTGATCAAAAGATTTTCTTAGAACTTTGGGTAAAAGTAAAAGACGGTTGGGCAGATGACGAAAGAGCCTTACGCTCACTTGGCTTTGACGAGCACTCCAGCTAATTAGTGATAGTTATGCATAACCACACGACTCATGGTTACGTATTGCATAGTCGCCCTTATCGAGAAACTAGCTTACTAGTGGATCTTTTTAGTCAAAGCTTTGGTCGTTTTACACTGGTTGCTAAGGGGATAAAACGAAAGTCATCTCAGTCTCAACGAGCTATATTACAACCTTTTTCTCTGTTAAACATTGAATACACTGGACGGTCAGATCTCAAAACTCTCTGCCAAGTAGAGCCGGTAGGTTTGTTTAATCGACTCGATGGTCGCGCCATGGCTTGTGGTTACTATGTCAATGAATTAATTACTCGCGCGATCCAAGAGTGGCAGGAATACCCGGCTCTGTTCGACCACTATCAGCAAGTAATCAATGCGCTAGCGGCTGGCGAATCACTGACCAATAGCTTAAGAAATTTTGAAGTCGCATTGCTAACAGAATTAGGCGTAGCGCCCGATTGGAATTTCGATATCTCCGGTGAAGCTATCGAGCCAAACAGAGACTACTTTTTTAATTTGGAACAGGGATTTGAGCAAGTAAATCATTCTAATATGATTGAGCAGAGTCATAAACGATTTACTGGGGCTGCCATTATCGCTCTAGGTACCGGTCATTACACCGAGCTGGAAGAAAAGAACTGCCAACAAATCACTCAAATGTTATTGCGACAAATTATTGGTCAAAAACCACTAGAAAGCCGTAAACTATGGTTGTAAACAAACTAATTTAGAATTGTTCGAATAGAAAATACAGAGAAACTAACATGTCTAACAAGCCAATTTATCTCGGGGTCAATGTTGACCATGTCGCAACTATCAGAGAAGCTCGGGGAACCGATTATCCGCAAGTTTTTCACGCTGCGTTGATTGCAGAGCAGGGGGGCGCGGATGGTATTACTATTCATCTACGAGAAGATCGACGCCATATCCAAGATAGAGATGTTGAGTTAGTCAAAGAATGTATCAACTCTCGTTTAAATTTAGAAATGGCGGTTACCGATGAAATGTTAGCCATCGCTATTAAAACAAAACCCGAGTTTGTTTGTTTAGTCCCAGAAAAACGAGAAGAATTAACCACAGAAGGAGGACTAGATGTCGTCGGGCAGTTTGATAAAGTAAAAACAGCTTGCGATATGCTAGCAGCAGAAGGGATTAAGGTTTCATTATTTATTGATGCTCAATCAGAGCAAATCAAAGCTGCCGCTAAAGCGGGCGCGCCTTATATTGAAATCCATACCGGCCATTATGCCGATGCGAGCTCGGAAGAGAGCCGACTTGAATGTTTATCGCAAATCAAACAAGGAGTTACCGAAGCTGTCTCATTGGGGTTAATTGTTAATGCTGGACACGGTTTGCACTACCACAATGTTCAGGATATTGCAGCGATTGACGATATCTATGAATTAAATATCGGCCATGCGATTATTGCACGAGCAGTCTTTACTGGATTAGAGAAAGCCGTTGCGGATATGAAACAAATCATGCAGCAGGCCAGACAGTGAGCATTTTTGGCGTGGGTATCGATATTGTTCAAATAGAACGAATGGAACGATCGATAGACAAGCATGGTGAAAAGTTTATTAATAAGATTCTTCATCCTAATGAAGTGGTGCTCATTGATTCACTTAAAAACAAACCAAGGTATTTAGCTAAAAGATTCGCGGCCAAGGAAGCTTTTGCTAAGGCGCTCGGCACCGGAATCGTTGAAGGTGTCACATTGCCACGGATTGAGATCGTCAATGATGAGCAGGGAAAACCTTTGATTTGTTTGCATGGTGACACCAAGTCGAAGATAGAAGAAAAAGGAATTAACCATATTTTTTTAAGTATTAGTGACGAAAAAGAGTATGCTGTAGCACAAGTCATCTTAGAAACTTAATTATTGGGTCGTTAATGAGTGTAGATAATAAAGAGCAAGAGCCTTATAAATCTGATATTTTAGACGGTGACAATATAGCTTCGAAATCTTCAGTATCCAATGGTTATCGTAATTACGTTCTATTGATGCTGACTGTGGTCTACGTGTTTAATTTTATTGATCGACAAATTCTTGTTATCTTACAGGAGTCGATCAAACAAGAGTTATTATTGAGTGACACTCAACTGGGCTTACTGTCTGGACTTTCATTTGCATTATTCTATGTGATTCTAGGGATCCCCATAGCACGATTAGCTGATCGCGGTAATCGCAGAAATGTGGTGGCCATTGCGGTAGTGGCGTGGAGCGCGATGACGGCTTTATGTGGTCTGGCACAAAATTACATTCAATTAGTCTTGGCGAGAATCGGAGTTGGCGTGGGTGAAGCGGGATGCAGCCCTCCTGCTCACTCTATGATTTCAGACTACTTTTCAGAGAACCAACGCGCCACAGCTCTGTCGGTTTACTCGATGGGGATTTATATTGGTATTCTATTCGGATTTTCGTTGGGTGGGTGGCTAGATGCAAACTATGGTTGGAGAATCGCTTTCTTAGCTCTCGGACTACCTGGAGTCCTGTTTGCGATGTTTTTCTTTTTTACAGTCAAAGAGCCTAAAAGAACTACGGTTGCCGATGCCGCAAATTCCCTTAGCTTTTGGCGAGTAACTAAGCAACTACTGCAAAAACGTTCATTTGTATATTTGGCCTTCGCTGCTGGATTACACTCGTTCGGAACATATGCTCTAGGTAATTGGCTACCATCATTCTTAGAACGTTTACATGGTTTATCGAAAGCCGATATTGGTCTTTATGCCGGATTAATTCTTGGTATTGCTGGAGCTACAGGAACCTTATTAGGAGGGTATCTTGCGGATAAGCTCGGAAAACATGATAAACGATGGTACGTTAAAGTGTCAGCGTTTGGAGCAATAATAGCAATCCCATTCTTGTTACTCTATTATTTCCATTCTTCGATAGCTATTGTGCTAGGTTCCCTTTTTGTCGCATATACTGCGGTCAGTTTGTTTTTGGGCCCATCAATCGCGATCACCCATTCTCTAGTTCCTGCTAACATGAGAGCATTTGCTTCGGCCGTTTTGTTTTTGGTTCTCAATTTAATCGGACTTGGGCTCGGGCCATTGTTTGTAGGAGCTGTTTCTGATTGGTTAGCGCCGAATTATGGTATTGAGTCACTTAGACTGGCTCTCGCTTCGACTCTCATGGTGTCTTTGGTGGCAATTAGTTTGTTTTTGCTTGCGGGTAAACACCTCCATAAGGATCTTGAGTGCCACACTTAAGCTTTTCAAAGTAAATTTTGAGTCCTGTTAGAGAATAGGATAAAATAGCAAAATTCTATAAATATCAAACTGTTAGCCAGCGCCGTAAGGTCTAGAGGAATCATTCCATTAAAACGCTATTTTCTCAGGGAGATTCTCACTCCACTCGGCTATTTATCGTTGTGCTGCTATCTGCAGTCTTGATGTTTGTTGATCACCATGAAAAGCACTTGCAGGGACTTAGAAACACCCTAGGAACTCTCATGACACCAGTCATATATCTTGCGGATATACCGAGAGAATTTTCTGCTTGGGGTGGCCAGTCATTAGCGACTAGATCTCAACTACGCCAAGAAAATCAAAAGCTTAGAGAAGAATCTCGTATTTTAAAGTCGCAGCTGCAAAAGTTCATTGCTATCCAAGCGGAAAACTCAAGGCTGAGGAATTTACTTGGTAGTGAAAATTTAGAACTAGAAAGGCGCCTATTAGCAGAAATTATTCATATCGACGATGACCCCTTTCGTTTAGATTTCGTTATAAACAAGGGATCTTCCAGCGGTGTGTTTGAAGGTCAAACTGTGATTGATGCGAATGGCATAGTAGGGCAGGTAGAAACTGTTTTTCTAACTTCTGCGCGGGTCCTTATGATATCGGATGCTCGACATGCTATTCCGATAAGAGTGGCTCGAAATAATGTTCGATCGATAGCGGCTGGTAGTGGTCAAATAAACCAATTGTTTTTACGCAATGTTACCGATACAACAGATATTAAGGTCGGCGATGTATTAATTAGCTCGGGATTAGGACAAAAATTTCCGGTTGGTTATCCTGTTGCTACTGTTACCGAAGTGAAACACGACCCCGGTAAAGCTTACGCTATGATCACCGCTGTCCCCAACGCAAAACTTGAACAGCTTTCGTCGGTGTTGTTAGTTTGGACTGATCAAACTGAAGATTTTGGTGAGGCTGAAATCAATGGCGAAGACTGATTCAAAGGGAACCATGGTCATCGTACTGTCATTTGCGGTCGCTATGTTTATGAATATTCTGCCGCTCCCGGACGCTATCGATTTATTTAAGCCTGATTGGGTTGCATTGGTTTTGATCTACTGGGTAATGGCTGTTCCTAATCGCGTCGGAGTGATAGTTGGTTGGGTCGTTGGTTTGTTCGTTGATGTACTTTATGGAACGGTGTTTGGCATCCATGCTATGACCTTTGCTCTGGTGGCTTACCTAATTCAAATGACTTTTCATCGTTTGAGGCTCTTTCCTCGTTGGAAACAATCTCTCAATATCACTGTAGTGATAGGAATTCACATGTTATTAGGCCTTATTTTGCGAGGTTTTGTTGAACCCGTCAGTAGCGATTATCAATATTGGCTTCCGTTGGTCGGAGCAATGCTTTTTTGGCCTTGGGTGTTTATTTTACTGAGAGACGTTCGACGAAAGTTCTGTCAATAAATGGGGAAAGTATTGAAAGTTTATTTAGCATCAAAATCACCAAGAAGAAAAGAGTTGTTGCTTCAAATAGGAGTGGAGTTTGAGTGCTTATCTGCTGATATTGATGAATCTGTGCGAAACAATGAGGCCCCTCTAGATTATGTAGAGCGGATTGCGCAAAGCAAAGCAGTAGCGGGCTGGTCTTCGAACGCTCGAAAACAAGAGGTCCCGCTTGTTGCGGCTGATACCAGTGTTGTTGTTGGTGAACAAATACTCGGTAAACCTAAATCTAGGCAAGACGCGATACAAATGCTTAACATGTTATCGGATAATACTCACTTAGTGATGACTTGCGTGGTGGTCACAAATGGACTCAAAACTGTTAACAAAACCTCAGTGACCGAGGTGAAGTTTGCTAAACTGAAAGAACAACAAATGCTGGACTATATTGCTACCGGAGATTGTTTCGATAAAGCCGGTGGATACGGAATTCAAGGATATGCGGCTCGGTTTATCGAGAGCATCAATGGCAGTTATTCGGGAGTAGTCGGATTACCTGTGTTTGAAACCGCACAAATACTGGAACAATTTGAATAATCGAGAGTCTTAAAACTCTGAGCAACATCTTATTTTGAGATCGGTTGCAGCAACTATACGAAGTAAAAAATAATCGTTTATGAAAGAAGAAATACTAATCAACGTCACTTCTCAAGAAAGCCGCATTGCGGTGCTAGAGAATGGCATGCTGCAAGAGTTACTTATTGAGCGAACTTCAAGCCGCGGATTAGTGGGTAATATATATCGAGGCAAAGTTATTCGTGTTTTGCCTGGCATGCAAGCAGCTTTTATTAATATTGGGAGGGAGCGATCTGCATTCCTTCATGCTGCAGAAATTCTTCCAATAGCTGAAGAAGAAACTCTCGAACAGAAAATCCCCACTCCCGACATTAATGAGCTTCTTCATGATGGGCAAACAATTACTGTGCAAGTCATTAAGGATGAGTTAGGAACTAAAGGGGCTAGACTAACAACTCACCTAACAATCCCTTCTCGATATTTAGTCTATATGCCCGATAATGACCATGTTGGGATTTCCCAGCGTATCGATAATGAAGAAGAACGACAGCGCCTGAAAACATTATTGGACGATAGGCCACAAGGTTCAGGCGGTTACATTGTAAGAACTGCTGCAGAGGGAGCCGCAGAAGATGACTTAAAAAGAGACTCTGAGTTTTTGCTAAAACTCTGGGAACAAATTAAGCTAAAGATACAAAAAGCCAAAGCCCCTGCTGTGGTTCATGAAGATTTAGATCTGCCTCTGAGATTTGTTCGAGATTTGGTGCCTACGGATGTTGAAAAAATTCGGATTGATTCTGAGCTGGTACATGGTCGGTTGTTAGAGTTCTTAGACGACTTTGTACCCAATCTCAATAAATCATTAGAGTTTTATACCGGTGAGCGTCCGCTTTTTGATCTTTTTAATGTCGAGGACGATATTGAAAAGTCACTTCATCGTAAGGTAACTTTAAAATCTGGTGGGTATCTGATTATCGAGCAGACTGAAGCAATGGTAACCATCGATGTCAATACCGGGGCTTTTGTTGGCTACAGAAATTTAGAGGATACTATTTTTAAAACCAACCTTGAGGCGGCATCTGCGCTGGCAAGGCAACTAAGGTTACGAAACCTTGGTGGAATGGTGATTATTGATTTTATCGACATGAAGGATGAGGAGCACAAACGGCAAGTTCTCAGAACGCTAGAAAAGGCAATAGACAAAGATCACGCGAAAACTCAGATATCTGAAGTTTCGTCATTAGGTTTAGTGCAAATGACTCGTAAGCGATCGAGAGAAAGTTTAGAACACGTTTTATGTGAACCTTGCACAACATGCAATAGTCGAGGCAGTATTAAAACGGCACAAACCGTTTGTTATGAAATCTTAAGAGAGCTACATCGTTCAGCGAAAGCATATGAAGCTAAGCAATATTTAGTTCTAGCTTCACAAGAGGTCGTGGATAGAATGTTAGATGAGGAAACCAATCATTTAGCTGAGTTAGAAACCCTTATCAACAAGCCTGTCAGGTTTCAAGCAGAACCGCTATATACGCAAGAACAGTTTGACGTTGTATTAATCTAATGACCGAGTCGGTAACAAACCAACCAACCCAGCGAAAATTAGCTGTGCGAGTGTTTGCATATTGCATTAACAAATTGTGGCTATTATTGGCTACTTTGATAATCGTCGCAGCGCTGGCGCATATTGCTCTTGGTTTGCTATTGCCAAAGATCGATCGTTACAATCAAGAAATTACCGATTGGGTCAAACAAAACTATGATCTGACCATTGATATTACGGAGCTTTCCGCTGAATGGGACATTCAAGGCCCTTCACTAACGCTTAAAGATTTCCAAATCAAATCCGCGGATGGCGCTTATAATTTACTTGAAGTAAAAAACGTGTCGGTCGAAGTCGACTTATTCGCCTCTCTTTTAGATCAAAGAGTTTCTACTGAAGACATTACAATTGATGGAGCAGATATTCAATTTTATATCAGCTCAGAATTGGGGGTCGCTCTGTCAAACGACTCTAATCCCCAAGCTTTAGAAAGCATAGGGTTGGAAAGCATTAGCCATCAATTGTTCGATGCCCTATTTGGCCAGAGACGAATAACTATCATCAACTCCAACTTAAGTTTGTTTACATTGGCTGGAACTGAGTTCAAATACTTAATCGATGAGTTGGATGTGATTAAGTACGATGACATTCACCAATTATTCGGACGATTGAGTTATACAGGCGGAGGAGATGTAACACTGGTTTCTGAGGTTTATGGCGACCCCACCAGTTCTGATAGTTATTCCAATGTTTACCTTGAAGGTTCTCAAATCGATATCGCGAGTTTACCTTGGGTTAACTTATCCCCAGAATACAAACCAAAACACGGGAACCTTTCTTGGAAATTTTGGGGAAGTTGGAGAGATAAGCATTGGCATAATGCCAAAGCTATCATCGAACTAAATGACGCTACTCTTGGCCAGCAAACCGTACAAGATAATTTATTAAAAACCATGATTTCATGGGAACATCAGAATATCGAAAATGGCTATATGGCCATTCATGATACTCAGTTCACTTCCGGTGATATCGACCAAGTCAGCGCCGATAGTTTAGTCCGTTTCTCTCGAAGAAAGGAAGCTAAAACGGAGTGGGATTTCTATATTACTGAACTCGAATCAGAACCGATTAGTAACTATTTAAAAAGCTTATTCGAGGATGAAAACCCGATTACCCAATTTTTCAATAATACCTCAGCAAAAGCAAAAATCGAAAACATGCATGTTTCACTGACTAAGGACAAGCTAGCTTGGCAGCCGCTGACTTTTGAATTGGATTATTCTGACCTGTCCATCAATGCGTATGAATCTATTCCCGACTTAAAAAAAATTAGTGGAAGTGTTAGTTACAGTAATAGCGCGGGAACCCTCACTCTGAATTCTGAAGATACTGAATTAATGCTACCTGACTTATTCAGACATTCCATTCAAGCCACTAGTTTATCCGCTATCACCCGTTGGAACTTGGATGAAGGTCAGCAATTAAAATTTGACATTGACAGCTTTAAGCTACGTAATAAAGATTTCAGTTTGGTGGCTTCGGGCGCAGTTCAGCAAATCGATGGACTGACTACTTTAAACTTATATACCGAGCTTCATGAAGCAGCTGTAGCTAACAAGTCATTGTATTTGCCGGTTGGTGTAATGACGGATAATTTAGTCTCTTACTTAGATTCTAGTATTAAAACCGGAACACTTTCTATTGCAAAAAGTATCGTACGAGGCCCAGTCAGCAAATTTCCGTTCGACTCTGTTGATGGAATTTTTGTCGCACACGGAGAAGTTAAGAATGCAAGTTATCAATACTTGCCCGACTGGCCAATCGCTAATTCGTTGGACGCGAGCTTAATGTTTGAAGGTTCAATGATGGATATTATAGCAAGCTCAGGTGAGTCTTTGGGTAATCGCGTTAGTTTTGCTAGAGCTTATTCGAGTGACCTATCAAAAGATAATTCCCTGCTTGAACTTAGTCTAGATGCCAGCAGTCAGGATAATTCGGGAAAAGAATTCATAAAACAAACCCCCTTGGATTTTCTTTACGATGCGATTAAAGATATTGATTATCAGGGTAAGCTTAAAACTCAAGTAGATTTGAAAATAAATTTGGATAATACCGAACAAATTGAAATAGGCGGGAAAGTTGAGTTTCCCCGAACTTCTTCATTGGTTCAAACTTCAGTAGTGAATGCGAAAGACGTATTTGGAATTCTCGAGTTTACGGATGCAGGTATAGTTGCCAGCAAACTCAAGGCTAACTATTTTGGAAAGACTCTTGATTTGACATTACAAAGTGGTCGTAAAAAAGATGAACCAAAGTTAAGCATCGATATTAAAGGTGCGTTACCTGTCGACGGTATTACGCATTTTATTGGAAAGCAGTGGGGAGTGTTTTTCAAAGGAGAGTCAGACTTCACATCTTTGATTCAATTTTCACCTTCCGATGCTCCGGAAAGTACGCGAGTTTTATTGCAAACTGATTTTAAAGGCATGCAATTGGATTTTCCTGGCGAGTTTGGTAAAAGTGCGGAACAAGCTTCAGAAACTTATCTCACCTTGGAACTCGGAGACTTGTCGAAAGGTGAAATTAAGTGGGGAAATATAACCGGAAATTGGTATTGGAAAGAACAGTTAATTAGCCAAAAAATCGCCGAGTCTCAACCGGTTGATGTACCAGCGTTTATCAAAAGTGAATCAAACGACAGCGACAGTGTTAGTGAGTTGGAAGAGGATGTTTCGACAAATCAAAACAACACCGTTGAAAAGAAAATTAACGTCGGTAACTTAGAATATGGTGGCGATTTTTTTGTCGATGTGAAAAAAGATAGTGATTCGAGCATCAAACCGGGATTAAGAGTGTCGGGCAAACTAAAATCTGAATCTCTGGAGCAATGGCTAGAGTTTATTTCTAAACTTGAACAGCAGCCAACGGAGGAAGAAAATGAAGAGTTTGAATTAATTTTTGAGAGCATAGAACTACTACTGGAAAAACTAGATGCCGGAGTCACTAGTGTAGAATCGGTCAATGTAGCACTCAATAAGAAACCTTCCCAACCGTGGGAAGTGGGTGTTAAGAACTCACAAATAGATGGGCTACTTGTGCTAAACGAGTACTCTCCATGGACCCTTGATGTTAAAAGCGCAAATTTGCAAATCGCCGGCAAGGAATCCTCAGAAAACAATAGTACTAGCGCAATAATTTCACCTTTAGAGCTAAATGACATCGATTTTAGATGTTCCGATTGTTCTTTCAATCAGGTTAAGTATGGCGAAATACTCGCTGAAGTCAGACGAGTTCCGAGAGGTGTTTCGGTAATTGGTCAAATGAATAACGCGGAAGAAAATAGAATATCTGTGTCGGGGCTTTGGTTAGAGGTCGATGACTCACAACAAGAAACTCAGATCTTGGTTGAATTAAATAGCAGAAATATTGGTCAGTTTTTAAAGCAGTGGGATCTAGATGCAACAGTGGAAGATAGTTCTGGTCGAATAATCGCTGATACCTGGTGGAGCGGGGCACCCTGGCAAATGGACTACAAGCAATTGGACGGTGATTTTCAATTAGCGCTAGGTAAGGGATATTTGAGCGAAATAAGTGATGAGCAAGGGCGGCTATTTTCTTTGTTCAATCTTCAGTCGATATTGAGAAAACTCACTTTCGATTTTAAAGATGTGTACAAGAAAGGTTTTTTCTACGACTCTATCAATGGCACAATTAGGATGGAGGATGGCGTCGTCTCAACAGAGAATGTGGAAATAGAAGGAAATGTTGCAGACGTAAAACTCTACGGAAAAACAGACTTACGCAATGAAACCATTGATCAAACTGCAGTTATAACTCCTCATCTAACTTCAAGCTTCCCTGTACTGGCTGCATGGGCCGTCGAACCGACTACAGGGCTATTAGTCTTTCTTCTAGATAAAATAATGGAACCGGCGGTTGAAGTAGCAACTCGGTTAGACTATAGGATTTCTGGAACCTTTGACGAGGTTGTTGTTGAGGAAATGACTCGCGCCAAGAAGAAAATCAAAGTTGAATATGCTTCCGAAAAACCACTTGATGAAGAACCGTCTGGTGAGGCTACGGATAACCAACCAAATGAATCGCTTCAACCTGTGCCTAAATTGCCAGTCAGTGACCAAAAAATTGAGAGCGAGCCGGAAAGCCAAGAGAAAGTGGTGCCAGAAACATCTAAACCCGAAACGAATGACGAGGAAGTTGATGTTAAATCCAAGGAAAAAGAACCTGACCCTGACCCGTTGGAAGTCTAGTTTAAGGTTTATTACAAATGACCCGACATAATCCCGCTAAATTGATCGTTGCAACTATTCAAATGGTTAGCAATCATGTTTTTTCTGAAAACCTGGATACGGCAGTACGTCTTATAGAAAAAGCAGCTGAGGCTGGAGCGAGTCTAGTGGTTCTGCCTGAATACTTTTCAATTATGGCGCTTCGAGAAATCGACAAATTTGAGTATGTAGAAGAGCATGGCAACGGTGTAATGCAAGATACACTAAAACGAATTGCTAAAAAACTGTCATTGTGGATTGTTGCTGGAAGTCACCCGATTCAGTCAGATAATCCACAACGCCCATATGGTCGGTGTTATGTTTTTGATCCGCAAGGAGAAGTTGTAAGTTGGTTCGACAAAATACATTTGTTTGACGTGCAAGTCAGCGATAATCAAAAGTCTTATTGTGAGTCGAAGTATACTAAAGCTGGCACACAAGTAACGTCCTTTCAAACACCTTGGGCAAAAGTCGGTCTGGCAATTTGTTATGACTTACGTTTTCCTGAGTTATTTCGAAAACTTCAACAAACCGGTTGTGAACTAATAATTGTTCCTGCAGCTTTTACTGCCAAAACGGGTGCTGCACATTGGGACCTATTAACACGTACCAGAGCGCTAGAGAATCTTTGTTATTTGGTAAGCTCTGCTCAAGGAGGGCATCATACCAACGGGCGAGAAACTTGGGGGCACTCTAATATTGTCTCACCATGGGGCGAGTTGCTTGCTGAGATAGAATTTGGAGAAGGAATTTTAATCTCAGAATTAGATTTTGGCCTGCAGAAGCAAATCCGAAAAGAGTTTCCCGTGCTCGATCATAAACGGATATAATAGACCTATCTCCTGCAAAGCTCTTGGATTAATCGTTAATCAATAGGGTGTTTGTAACTGAATTTTAGCCGTTGAGTACTTACTAAATGTCCGAAGTCGCAGCAATAACTAAAAAAGAATTTCTGGAACCGGGAGGACTGCAGTCTGGCGACCTCCAAGGGATTATTGACTCGATGATGAGTCATCATATTGATTTTGCAGAGATGTTTTTCCAAAGTAGTCGTCATGAATCTTGGATGTTAGAAGACGGCATCGTAAAAGACGCTAGCTTTAGCTGTGATAAAGGCGTTGGAATTCGAGCTTTAAGCGGCGATAAGACCGGTTTCGCTTATTCTGAAGAGTTGATATTACCCGCTTTGCAGCAATCTGCAGCGGCTTCTCGAACTATAGCGCGAGCCGGTAATCAATTTAAGGCAAAAGCTGTTGTGCACTCAAATCAAGTTTCTCGTTACTCAGACGACGACCCATTAATGAGTTTAACCGAAACAGAGAAACTGGCAATACTACACAAGTTAGACAAGCTCGCTAGGCAGATTGAACCTTCGGTCAGAGAAGTTATCGCATCATTGTCTGGTGTCTTTGAAAAGGTCATGGTGTGTGCGTCCGACGGGACTTATTGTAGTGATATTCGCCCTCTAGTAAGAGCAAACGTTACCGTTATTGTCGAAAAAAACGGCAAGTCAGAACGGGGTAGTTCGGGGGCAGGAGGTCGAGATAGCTATCATATTCTTACCGACGAATTGTTAAAAGAGCTTGCCGAACAAGCGGTTCATCAGGCTATGATCAATCTAGAAGCTATTGCCGCCCCGGCTGGATTAATGCCAGTGGTTTTAGGAGCGGGGTGGCCGGCTGTTTTACTACATGAGGCGATTGGTCATGGGTTGGAAGGAGACTTTAATCGGAAAGGGTCTTCAGCATTCTCTGACCGTATTGGTCAAAGAGTCGCATCGCCTTTATGTACTATCGTTGATGATGGTACGCTAGATGGAAGAAGAGGCTCGCTCAGTATGGATGACGAAGGAACGCCGACTCAGTCAACAACGTTGATTGAAAATGGAATACTCACCGGGTACATGAACGATAAAAAGAATGCACGACTGATGGGACTTAATTCTACTGGCAATGGGCGTCGAGAATCTTATTCTTGTTTACCAATGCCGCGTATGACGAACACTTTTATGCTGGGTGGTGAAACGCCAAGAGAAGAAATCATCCGTTCCGTAAAGAAAGGGATATACGCACCTAATTTTGGCGGCGGTCAAGTTGATATTACATCTGGAAAATTTGTCTTTTCCACCAGCGAAGCTTATTTAATCGAAGATGGAAAGGTTACCGCACCTGTTAAGGGCGCTACTTTGATTGGTAACGGTCCAGATGTGTTAACCAAAGTAAGCATGGTCGGGAATGATATGGCTCTAGATAATGGGGTAGGCATTTGTGGCAAGGCCGGTCAAAGTGTACCGGTTGGTGTAGGACAGCCTACGCTCAAAGTTGATGAGTTAACTGTCGGTGGAACTAATTAGGGTTATGAGTGATTTTGAACACAAAGCGACATCTCAAGGTGATGAACTTGAAGATGAGATAATCAGCAAAACGCAACTAAAAAAAGATGCGTTGGCTCTTAAGAAATTTGGTCTTGAGCTTGCTCAACTCCCAGTTGAAAAAGTCAATGCGTTACCGATTGACGATACCACTAGGCAGAGTATTTTAGATTATCAAAAGATCACCACAAACCTTGCCAGAAAACGGCAGCTGATGTTTGTTGGCAAGTGTCTAAGAAACGAAGATGAACGCCAGATTCGAAGTTTCTTATCAGAGCAAATAAGTACAAACTTGAAAGCGAAAGTCGTTAAAGCCGATCCCATAAAGGACTGCGTAGAAAAATTGTTAATTGGCAATGCCAATGATGTGGAAGAGTTAATCCAACAATATTCTAATTTGGAACGCCAAACCTTGAGGCAGCTAATAAGAAATATTAGTAATGCAAAAAAAGTCGAAAAGATCAATCAGGCCACTGAGAAATTAAAATTTTACTTGAAAGAAAACACTTCATTGGGGAATAAATAGTCACTATGGCCGATCAAGAATTAACGCTGGCATCCGCTGACGATATGGATATTAAGAAAGAAATTGAATTCTTTCAAGCGACCTCTGAAACGCTCATCAATTATGCTAAGAATAAAGGTGCTTCGCAAATTGAAATTGGAGTGAGTAAAGATGTTGGTTTGAGTGTGTCAGTGCGTAATCAAGAAATTGAAACGCTCGAATACAATCGAGACAATAGCTTTGGTATTAGTGTCTATCTTGGCAAGCAAAAGGGTGTATCGACCACTAGTGATTTATCTAATCAATCATTACTTGATGCCGTTGATGCGGCACTAAATATTGCCAAATTTACTCAAGCCGATGATAGTGCTGGCTTGGCAGATAAAGAGTTGATGGCGCAAAAGGAAATAGATTTAGAATTAGATCACCCTATGGGTGTGGATGCGGAATATGCTAAGAATATTGCGTTAGAGTGTGAGAAGTTTGGTTTAGACTATAGTGACAAAATTTCTAACAGCGAAGGAGCAACGTTTAATAGTCATCGGAATATTCGATATTATGCCAACTCCCACGGTTTTAAAGCTGCTACACCATCAACCAGACACAGTTTAAGCTGTGTATTGTTAGCTGAAGATAGTCACGGCAAACAGCGAGATCACTGGTATTCTATTTCTCGAGATGGCGCTGGATTAGATTCGGCAAAATCGGTTGGAGCGAAAGCCGCGCAACGAACTATTTCGCGATTGGGTGGTAGACAATTAAAAACTCAAAAAGCGCCGGTGTTATTTGTTCCTGAAGTGGCACGAAGCTTAGTAGGCAATTTTAAAGCGGCAATCAATGGTGCAAATATTTATCGTAAGTCCTCTTTTCTGCTGGATAAGTTAGGCTGCGAGGTGTTTCCTAAATTTGTCGAGATGAGAGAAACGCCTTTTATCAAAAAGGGGCTGGCCAGTGCTTGGCATGATAATGAAGGTGTCGCTACTAAAGAGCAATTGATTGTAGAAAACGGTCAACTAAATACCTACTTGTTAAACAGCTATTCGGCAAGAAAGTTAGGAATGAAACCGACCGGGCATAGTGGTGGTATTCATAACCTAAGGCTCACCAATAGCGAATTGAGTTTTGAACAACTAGTCAGTCAAATGGGAACTGGTTTAATTGTGACTGAAATGATGGGGCAGGGGATCAATATGATTACTGGAGATTATTCTAGAGGAGCATCCGGTTTTTGGGTAGAAGGTGGAGAGATCCAATACTTCGTTCAAGAAATCACGATAGCCAGTAATCTAAATACCATGTTCGCTAATTTACGAGCTATTGGTAATGATATTGATTATCGAAGTAGTATTGAAACCGGCTCTTGGTTAATTGACGAAATGACTATTGCCGGTAGTTAGAATTTTGTTCAAATGGAGGTTATAAGTTTTCAAACTGAATCTCTAACCGTAAGGCAATACCCGGCACCATTTCCCGTTCTAAGTACCGCTCGTTTCTGATAAATCTAATTTCTGGTTCTATTTCGTAGTAGAGCCATTTTACTGCTGTTCGGTTTCGATATCTGACTGCAAGGCGATACTGCTCTACATCATAGTTTAATTCGGTTTTACCTCGGAATGATAAATCGTAGGTTATCCACGTGTTATCTTTTGGATGGTCAACCAGTGTAAACCGATTACTCCATTCGTTTCCCTGACTCTTTTCTGCTCTGAGAATAGAGTACTTCCATCTGAATAAATTCTTCTCGCTTAATACTTGGTTTAGTTCAAGCTCAGTAGCGATACCAAATCCATTTTCTTCTTCCCAAAATAAATAGTTGGAATTTTCGATATCCAAGTTTTTTTTATCGACAAGTGGTTTGGAGTGACGAGCGAAAGCAAATAAATCGAGTGATGAATCTAGGCCTAATCGATAGTCTATTTTGGACTTATGTGAGCTTTTTGTTTGAAAATTGATCGCTGCGGAAAGCTGATTATTTTCGTCACTATTGATGTCATTTTGTTCCAGTTGTTGAGATGCGAAATCTTTGTTATCTGAAGAGCGGTCATTAGAGAAAAGCAAGCTCGTAGTATTTTTCATTTGAGGAAGTATGACTTTTGCTTTAACTCGCGGACGAAATTCAGGTGACTCCCCTTCTCGAATGACGAGTTGATTGATTAGCCTCAAGTAGTCGTAACTAGCAGACTCCAACCCGCGTTTATCCCCAAAAAATTTATCGACCCAATTAGCGAAACCAACGGCATTTTTATAGACCATGTTGTTAGGTTGTTTAGTGGTTTTCGTATCGCTAGTGTTTGAATTTGCTTGAGTGCCAATCCGTAAAACATTATTTTCCTGAGAGACTTGAGCGGGCTCAGCTTTAGCTTGTTCTGTGGTTTCTGTTTGAGCAAGATCGGGGCGTGTAGTATTTGTATCGGCGGCAACTAGCGACAGAGGATATCCTACTGAAATCAGTGTGAAAAGAGAGAGTACAATTCCTATTTTTGCTGTGTCGATAACTAAACTCCTTATAGGCCTAAGAATAGTCTGTATTCTATAGGTATTCAACCGGCAAACGAGTTGTATTTTTTAGCTCCTCCATTGCAAAACTTGAACTGATATCGGAAAAGTCAGCTTGAGTAATTAGACGCTTATAAAACTTGTCAAAAGCTTTCATATCTGGAACAACGATTTTTAATAAATAGTCGATATCTCCACTCAGTCGGTAAAACTCAATAATTTCAGGAAATTCAGTAATACTTCGTGAAAACTTTTCTAACCAGTCGGGGTTATGTTGGTTTGTTTTAACCATGACAAAAACTGCAAGTCCAACGTTTATTTTCTCGGGGTCGACGATTGCCACTCTAGATTTTATGACACCTGCTTTTTCCATGGCCTGTATTCGCCTCCAGCACGGAGTTGTAGAGAGGCCCACTTGTTCGGCGACTTGGCTTACCGGTAGAGTGCAATCTCGCTGAAGTATGTCGAGTATTTTTTTATCAAAAACATCCATAGCTAACTAAAATTCCTATTAAGGTCGATATATGAGAATAATATTCTAATTATGGCCGGAATAGCAGTAATTATAGTAAAAATATTCCAGCGGAGTCGTGAAATAATGGCTCACCTATTGAAGGAGCCATTTAAAGCTCTGTAAAAAAGCAAAATTAAAGGTTTATTGATGAGTCTGGAAACATATTTTAGTCAGTTTAGGCAGCAAATTGTTGGCATCGATTTGATGCATGATAATAAAGATATAATCTATGCTGACTGGACTGCAAGTGGTCGTTTGTATAGACCAATCGAATCCTTCATGACTGAAAAAATAGGGCCATTAGTCGCAAACACTCACACCGAAGCAAGTTTTACCGGCTGCGCGATGACTAATCTCTACCATGAAGCACAACAAATAATTAAAAAGCATGTTAATGCCGATGAATCTGATGCACTTATATGTTCCGGTGCAGGTATGACATCGGCGGTCAATAAGTTTCAGCGCATCTTAGGCTTGAAGCTGCCTGAAAAATGGTCAGATCAGGTCGTATTAAATGAGCAAGACAAGCCCGTGGTTTTCATCACACATATGGAGCATCACTCCAATCAAACCACCTGGGAAGAATGTGCTGTGACGGTTGTTAGAATACCGGAAGACGACCAAGGGTTACCGGACACTAAAGCGTTCGAAAGCATTATCGCGCGGTATCAATCGAGACCTCTAAAGCTAGGCAGTTTTACTGCCTGCAGCAATGTGACAGGGATTAAAACGAACTATAGCGAACTTGCCAAAATAATGCATAAGCATAACGGCTATTGCTTTGTCGACTTTGCCGCTTCCGCACCGTATGTAGAAATTGATATGCATCCAGTCGATGAGTTGGCGCGACTGGATGCGGTAATGTTCTCACCGCACAAATTCCTTGGGGGACCGGGCAGCGCTGGTGTGCTGATATTTAACAAAGCTTTATACCGTAATAAAGTGCCAGATCATCCGGGCGGAGGGACAGTAACTTGGACAAACCCTTGGGGTAAGCATCAGTTTTTTGATGATATTGAAACTAGAGAAGACGGTGGTACCCCGGGTTTTTTACAGACCATCCGAACGGCTCTGTCGATTAGGCTAAAAGAAAAAATGGGGTGCCAAGAGATAAAACAGCGAGAAGCTGAACTAGTGTCGTTGATGTATAGCGAGTTAAGCAAGATACCAAACTTAGAGATTCTACATAAACAACACAAAGAAAGGCTTTGTGTTATTTCGTTCTACGTGCCTAACATTCACTACAATTTGATCGTTAGACTGTTGAGTGACCGATTTGGAATTCAAACCCGAGGTGGTTGCTCTTGCGCGGGGACCTACGGGCATATATTACTCGGTGTCGATGAACAAACATCTGAAGAGATCACCTGTCAAATTGATCAAGGTGATCTTTCCAGAAAACCCGGTTGGGTTAGAGTGTCGCTCCATCCAACTACGACCGACAGCGAGGCCAAATTCATAGCTGATTGTATTAGTCAAATTGTCGGCAATATCCGACTGTGGGAAAAAGACTATCAGTTCGATCCATCGATGGGCGATTACTTACCTATCAAAACTGTTGCTCCAACTGTTAGTTTGGATGATTTTTGAGCAGTAGCATTTAGTTAACCTCAAAAAATTCACTATCTTGGAGGCTTGTTTAAAACTATTTCACATAAAAACCTATTTTCGTTCAAATTGTTGGTTATTTCGGTCATTTGTTGGCTATGCTTAAGAGAGTAAAGAAAAAGACTTATCAGAGCTAATTAGTTGGCTTGTAGACAAAGCGAATATGTGAATACCTAGTGAAGAGAAGAAGGTTACCAACTACTTTCAAAGTTCAATTAATGCTTATGCTGGTTGCTGCTGTGGCTTTCAGCATGTTGCTCGTGGGCGCTTATTTATTTTTTGTTGCCAAGCCCGCGCTTGAAGCAAATATTGAAGAAACAGCCATTCAGCAGGCAAAACTTGTCGGGAATGAAGCGATTCCATCACTCAGAACAACCAACGGCCGAGGCGCTAGTAGCGTTGCAGAGCTTTTTGCGGTCATCGAGTCAGTGGAATATGCCGCGATTATCTTGCCCAACAAAGCTATCTTAGGCAGTTATTCTAAACTCCAAGGCCTTCCGTTACCCAATCTGGATTTAGCTACCCCTAAAATCAGAAACGAAGGTTATTTTATCATTGCTGAACCGGTGAGGGCCGAAGGTGCTCTTGTCGGCTATGTCTATGTTGAACATGATGCTAGTTTACTCTTTGACTCTCAAAATTCGTTTGCAGAGATGCTTATAATTGTCGGTTTGGGCATGCTGTTGGTGACTTATTTCATGGCCGGATTATTCCAACGATTTTTGACCGCCCCTATTACCAAAATGGTAGAGCACATCAATCATATTCATCAATCGAAAGAATATGATAATCGTTTGGTGCCGAGTGAGGATGGAGAAATAGGGCGCTTGGTAAAAGGGTTCAATAGAATGTTAGACGCGGCTCAAGAAAGAGAAAGCAATCTTGAGGCGAGAGGAAAGCAGTTGCAAAAGCTGGTTGAAGTGCGCACAAAGCAGCTTTTCCAAAAGGCCCACTATGATTCGCTAACAGGGTTGCCAAACCGCTATTTGCTGGTTGACCGACTACATCAAGCTATATCAAAGTCAGCCCGAACTAAATCTAATATAGCAGTAATTTATTTGGATCTCGATCGATTCAAAATAGTTAATGATACATTTGGCCATCAAAATGGCGACTTATTACTTAAAGAAGTTGCCAAGCGTTTAAAAGCTACTCAACGAGATGGCGATACCGTTGCAAGATTGGGGGGAGATGAGTTTGTATTTTTATTGGAAAACATCTCTCAACCCAAAGATGCGGCGCGCACAGCGTTAAGAATAATCGATTGTTTTAGTCAACCATTTCAATTGCAGGAGCATAATCTTCACGTATCGACTAGCATCGGTATCAGTATTTATCCAGACGATGGAATGGGACATGAAATTCTTCTTAAGAATGCTGATATCAGTATGTACGATGCTAAAAAGAAGGGGCCTGGTAATTTTAGTTTCTTTTCCGAAGAAATGAACAATGCGTCATTGGAGCGGTTGGCTATAGAGGCTAACTTACGAAAGGCCATTCAAAATAACGAATTGTCATTGGTTTACCAACCGCAAAAGAATATGCATAAAGGAGACTTTAGGAATGCGGAGGCTTTAATTCGTTGGAATAATCCAGAATTAGGCTTTGTATCACCGGGTGTATTTATACCAATTGCCGAGGAAACAGGGTTAATTAATCAACTTGACCTTTGGGTCATTTCGGAAGTTTGTAAGCAACTTAAGAAATGGAAAGATCAAGGTTTAGTGAATTTAACTGTGGCAATTAATGTTTCAGCAGGACACCTGATTAGTAACTCCCTTCTTGAACATATTAAAACAGAAATAATTGTCAACCAGTTAAAAGCCGAGCAATTGGAAATTGAGATTACTGAGCAGGTTTTTATTGAACAAACAGAAAAAACGGTGGAAAACCTGAAAGCCATCAAAGAGCTTGGTGCAAAAATTGCAATTGACGACTTTGGAACAGGCTATTCTTCTTTACAATATATTAGAGACTTTCCGGCCGATACCTTGAAGCTCGATGGCATGTTTATTTCTGATTTAGAATCCGATAAGACCAGTCAAGGTATCGTTAAATCAACTATTATGTTGGCACATAGTTTAGGCTTGGAATTGGTTGCAGAATGTGTTGAAGAAACGTGGCAATTGGAATTTCTTAAAGAGAACAAATGTGATTTGATTCAAGGTTATATCTTTTCTAAACCGTTAAAGCCAGACGAAATACCTGCTATTTGTATGGCCGAACCTGAGTAGCACTACAATTCACTTCGCCATCCGATACAAGAATTGTTAATTCCTGTCCTTTTTTCACCTGCGAAACTTTTGTTATCACTTTTTGTGTTTGATTGTCTCGAGTGACACTATAGCCGCGCTCTAATGTGGCAAGAGGGCTAAGTGCATTTAGCTCTCTTGCTAAAGTTTTGAGCTGGTTTTGGGAGTTAGTCACATTCGAGTTAATCGAAACCGTTAGACGTGACTTCAGTATCGATAAATGGTGGTGCTGGTTAAGTAGTTGTTGTTTCGGGTTAACACTGTTAAGTTTTTTCTCTATATTTTGAAGTCGGTTTTTGTTGCTTGAGAGTAATTCAATAATTAGATTTTGTAATTTAAGTTTGAGTGACTCTAATTGGTTGTTTGCTTTTAATAACTGAAATTCAGGGTCCCTTAGTTTTAACTTTGCAATATTTAACTGGCTTTGTAGTTGCTCCAATTTATAAAGAAGGCTGCCACTTAGAGATTGACTGAGTAAATCAATTTTTTGCCATAGTGTTTGCTGCTCAGGTACCAAAAGTTCAGCAGCTGCGGATGGAGTAGGGGCTCGCAAATCAGCGACAAGTTCGGTAATGCTGTTATCTATTTCGTGGCCAATCGCGGCCACAACAGGAATTTTCGAGCTAACGATTTCTCGCGCTAATAGCTCATCATTAAAGCACCATAAATCTTCCAAAGAACCACCGCCACGGGTCATCAGAATGACATCACATTGATTTAGCTTTTGCGCTTTGTGAAGTGCTGCAATAATTTGTTGAGTTGCTTCTTTCCCCTGAACCTGGCTGGGGTAAATAATTCCGGGTACTAAGGGGCAGCGTCCTTTTAACACGTTGAGCACATCATGAATAGCTGCACCTGTTGGTGAAGTGATGACTCCGATAGCTTTAGGCATTACCGGTAATACGCGCTTTTTTTCAAGCGCAAATAAACCTTCGGCAGCAAGTTTTTCAATTAGTGCATTAAGCTGTTGTTGTAACTTACCAAGCCCTGACGGCTCCATGTAATCCACAATTAACTGATAATCGCCTCGAGCTTCATATAAACTAATGTTACCCTTAACCACCACTTTGTCACCTTCGTTCGGATTAAAGTTAGTACTACGGTTCTTGAATTTAAACATCGCACATTTTATTTGTGCTTTAGTATCTTTAAGAGAGAAATACCAATGACCGGAAGCTGCGCGAATATAGTTTGAAATTTCACCTTCTAGCCAAACGGCCCCAACTTCTGACTCCAATACTCGTTTGGCCAAGCGATTAAGCTGGCTAACGGATAAAATTTCACGATTAACAGTTCCTGAAGGCGTTTGAGGTTTTAGGAAAGGTTGACGCATTTAAACTGTGCCTTATTGGTGGTTAGATGACTGAAAGCGTTGGCTAGAGATATTAGTATTTATTAATCCTTTGTTGTATAAAAGCTAGCTCATAACTAAAGCAAGCCTAGATACCATAAAGTATTGCAATTTCGTTATTTGAACAATTACCGACATAAATAGCAATTGAAAAATAGCGAAAAAAATAATTGTTACTCCAGCAAAAATGTCTGTATAATCCCGATTTGGCTGTATCAGCCCTTCTATAAACGGTGAAATTTACAATGCGAATCACTCAAGAAGCCCTCACATTTGATGATGTTTTACTTCTTCCTGCTCATTCTCAAGTACTGCCAAATATGGTGGATCTTAAGACAAAAATTACACGAGATATTAGTCTCAATATACCTTTAGTATCGGCTGCAATGGATACTGTCACTGAGTCTCGCTTAGCAATAGCAATTGCTCAAGAAGGAGGTATCGGCTTTATCCATAAGAATATGGATATTGCTACTCAGGCCGCTGAAGTCCTCAAGGTCAAAAAATTTGAAAGTGGTGTGGTAACGGATCCGATCACAGTCTCGCCTGAAACGACCATTGGCCAATTGAAAGAAATTACTTCGACACATGGCATCTCAGGATTGCCGGTTGTTAAGGATGGTGAGCTGCTTGGCATCGTGACTAGCCGTGATATTCGTTTCGAAACCCAGCTAGACCAACCGATCACTGAAGTGATGACGACCAAAGAGAACTTAGTCACTGTCACAGAAGCGGCGACACCGGAAGATGTCTTGTTTTTAATGCATCAACACCGAATCGAAAAAGTACTAATGGTTGATGATGAATTCCATTTGACTGGTATGTATACGGTTAAAGATATTCAGAAAGCCGAAGAAAAACCGAATGCCTGTAAAGATAGTTTAGGTCACTTAAGAGTCGGTGCCGCTGTAGGAACAGGTCCTGATACTGAAGACCGAGTAGCAGCTCTGGTAAAAGCAGGAGTTGATATTATCTTAGTTGACACTTCACATGGGCATTCGCAAGGAGTCCTCGACAAAGTCAAGTGGGTAAAAACTCATTATCCAGAAATTCAGGTAATTGGCGGAAATATTGCTACCGGTCAAGGCGCTAAGGACTTAGTGGCTGCCGGTGCTGACGGTGTAAAGGTCGGTATTGGACCAGGATCGATTTGTACAACACGAATTGTTACTGGTGTTGGAGTGCCACAAATTTCGGCGATTGATAACGTTGCAGCCGCGTTAGAAGGAACCGGTGTTCCATTGATAGCTGATGGTGGTGTGAGATATTCTGGTGATATGTGTAAAGCACTAGCAACCGGAGCTTTTTCGGTGATGGTCGGTTCTATGTTTGCTGGTACAGAGGAAGCGCCAGGCGAGGTAGAGCTTTATCAGGGACGTTCTTATAAGTCTTATCGCGGCATGGGGTCACTTGGTGCTATGGCTCAAAAACATGGTTCGGGTGATCGCTATTTCCAATCTAATAATGCGGCGGATAAATTTGTACCTGAAGGTATTGAAGGTCGAGTGGCTTATAAAGGTGCGTTGAGCGCTATCATTCACCAAATGTTAGGCGGGTTACGTTCTTCGATGGGACTGACCGGTTGTAAAGACATTGAGACTTATCGAAATGAAACCGAATTTGTCAAAGTGACCGCCGCAGGAATGCGAGAAAGTCATGTGCATGACGTTCAGATCACTAAAGAAGCACCAAATTACCAATCAACCAAATAACAGGTTGAGCTAAAATTCTGAAAATTCAAGAGGCTCTAATGGGGGTGTTTACCGTTAGAGCCTTAATTATTTGTTGTTAATAATTGCTTAAATATTACGGCAATTGCTTTTAATTTAAAGGGTATTCATATCATGTCAGCCGATATCCATTCGCAAAAGATTTTAATTTTAGACTTCGGATCCCAATACACCCAGCTGATTGCTCGAAGAGTGAGAGAACTTGGCGTTTACTGTGAGTTGTATCCTTTCGACTTAGCTGACGAAATCATCAACGAGTTCAAGCCTGACGGTGTCATTTTGTCCGGTGGTCCAGAAAGTGTTATTGGTGATAACACACCCAGAGCTAACGAGTTAGTGTTTAACTTAGGTGTTCCAGTTCTTGGTGTATGTTACGGCATGCAAACAATGGCACACCAACTTGGGGGAAGAGTAGAGACTTCGAGTAAACGCGAATTCGGTTATGCTAAAGTTCGTCACGCGGCCAAAAGTAAATTGTTTGAAGGCATCGAAGATCATTCCGAAGGTGGGGTTGGCGTGTTAGACGTTTGGATGAGTCATGGCGACAAGGTGGCGGAATTGCCACCGGGGTTCGTGGCTATTGGTGAATCAGATAATGCCCCATTAGCGGCCATGGCAAATGAAGAAAAACAGTTTTATGCGGTTCAGTTTCATCCCGAAGTGACTCACACCAAACAAGGTGGTCGAATTTTAGAAAAGTTCGTTTCCAGAATATGTGGTTGTGAAAAACTTTGGACCTCAGAAAGTATTATTGAAAATGCGATCAATGAAATTAAACAAATGGTCGGTGATGATGAGGTGGTTCTTGGTCTTTCTGGCGGCGTAGATTCTTCTGTTACTGCTATGCTGTTACATCGCGCTATTGGTAAACAGCTTACTTGTGTCTTTGTCGATAATGGATTGCTAAGACTTAACGAAGGCCAGCAAGTGATGGACATGTTCCATGCTGATTTTGGTTTAAATGTGATTAAAGTCGAAGCTGAAGATCGCTTTTTAGGCGCCTTGGCAGGTGAGGTCGATCCTGAGGCTAAACGTAAAATTATTGGGCGAGAGTTCGTTAACGTTTTTCAAATAGAGTCCGAAAAACTGGTCAATGCCAAATGGTTAGCGCAAGGAACTATCTACCCTGATGTGATTGAATCTGCAGGTGCGAAAACAGGAAAAGCGCATGTCATCAAGTCTCATCACAATGTCGGTGGGCTGCCGAAGGATATGAAACTCAAACTTGTTGAGCCGCTACGAGAATTGTTCAAAGATGAAGTAAGAAAAATAGGTCTCGAGCTTGGTTTACCACATGATATGTTATACCGTCACCCATTTCCTGGACCAGGGTTAGGAGTCAGAATACTCGCAGAAGTTAAGAAAGAATATGCTGACTTACTTAGACTAGCGGATAATATTTTTATCGAAGAACTATATAATCATGATCTTTACCATAAGACCTCACAAGCCTTCGCGGTTTTCTTACCAGTAAAATCGGTTGGAGTGATGGGCGATGCACGTAAGTATGATTATGTGGTTGCACTTAGAGCTGTTGAGACCATCGATTTTATGACGGCGCGCTGGGCTCATCTTCCGTATGAATTTTTAGAGCACGTTTCCAGCAGAATTATAAATGAGGTCGATGGAATTTCTCGAGTCACTTATGACATATCTTCAAAGCCGCCCGCAACAATTGAGTGGGAATAATAAGTGTCTCTAATCCAAGTTTGGTAGTTCGATGACCGAATCAGCTGCACATGAACGGTGGATGTCTCGAGCTTTGGAGCTTGCTGATATAGCACAACAACGGGGAGAAGTGCCCGTTGGGGCGGTTGTTGTCAAAGACGATAAACTTATTTCCGAAGGTTTTAACCAATCAATAAAGTGCGACGATCCCTCGGCTCACGCCGAGATAGTTGCACTGAGGAATGCGGGTCAGGTACTCAAAAACTATCGTACCGTAGATACTACGATGTATGTGACGTTAGAACCTTGTGCAATGTGCGCAATGGCAATGGTTCACGCCAGAGTTAAAACTGTTGTTTTCGCTACTCGGGATCCTCGAACAGGCGCTGCTGGGAGTTTATATCAGCTGTTACAGCATTCAGGTCATAATCACCAAATCGAAATTATCGAAGGTGTTCTGCAACCGCACAGCGCAGAATTGCTCAAGTCATTCTTTAAACAACGCAGGCAAAAGAAACCTAAATGCTAGAAGCTTTTGTTGCTTTAGTTGTTGCGACCGCAGCCATGTTAGGATCTCCTGGTCCGGCGCCACTTGCGCTTGCTGCGACCAGTGCCAGTTACGGAATTAAAAATGCTTTAGCATTCTACTTTGGAATTTTAGCAGGATTGTTTGCAGCTATTATAGGTGCAATTTTCGGCGTATCGATTTTGATAGAGAGCCATCCAAATGCAAGATTGGTCTTGCAGGTAATTGCGTCGCTTTATTTGTTGTTTGTTACCTACAAAATAGCAACCGGACCTATTGTGACGGCAAATGAACAACAGAAAAATTGTCCGACATTCTTTGATGGCTTTATTCTTAATTTATTAAACCCAAAAGCCTACGCAGCATTCTTTGCGATTTTTAGTCATTTTGTTTTGCCTTTCGCTAACTCGCAACTCAGTATTTTAGTCACCGCGATAGTCTGTTTTGTAGTTGCTGTCATAGTTGATTATGTTTGGTTAGCAGCGGGCGCTGTTTTAGCGAACCAATTTGCCGACCCTACTCGAGGACGTGTCTTACGAGTTTGTTTTGCTGGACTAATATTGGTGATGGTCATTGCTAGTTTTTTGCTTTAATAAGCTGCTAACTTAACATTCGTTAATAGTCACTCTGTCTATTCAATGTGTCTACCCGAATTACGCCAATAAAGTAATTAATGTTTGTAGAACTATGATGCGGTTTTTGGTTTCGGCTTTCTTCTTCTCGATGAGTTTCTATTGGTCGGTTTAGCACTGTTAGTTCTCGTCTTATCAAAGGACTTAAACTTTTTCTTTTTAGGTTTCTTAGGCTTTGTCGGCTTCAGGTCTAAACGTGACGCTGGGACGTCATGGTTGGGTTCAAATCCATCGATCAATTTTCTATCTATCAATTTTTGGATCAATTTTTCGATCGCAGAAAGTTGTTTGAATTCATCGGCGCTAACTAGTGAAACAGCTTCCCCATCTTTTCCGGCTCTTCCCGTTCTTCCTATTCTGTGAACATAATCTTCTGCTACATTTGGTAAATCAAAATTAACTACGTGAGGAAGTTCAGAAATATCGATACCTCTTGCAGCAATATCGGTTGCAACTAAAACTTGAATTTTGTTTTCTTTAAAACTGGTCAGCGCTTTTACTCGCGCACCCTGACTTTTGTTGCCATGAATCGCCATCGATTTAATGCCATCGGCAATAAGGTGTTTGGTTAATCGGTTTGCGCCGTGTTTTGTTCGAGTAAATACTAAAACTTGCTGCCAGTTGTTAGAACCGATTAAGTAGCTTAGCAGTTCAGACTTACGCTTTTTATCAACTGGAATAACGTGTTGTTTAATGGCGCTTACCGTTGTATTGCGAGGAGTTACCGATATTTCAATCGGCTCGTTGACTAGGCCTTTAGCAAGGGCTCTAATTTCTTCCGAGAAAGTTGCAGAAAATAGCAGGTTTTGGCGATTGTTAGGCAGTAATGAAATGATCTTCTTTATGTCTTTTATAAATCCCATATCCAACATTCGATCGGCTTCATCTAGCACTAAGGTTTCAACTTGATCAAATCTAACCGCGTTTTGGCTGTATAGATCCAAAAGTCGACCCGGAGTTGCAATCAGAATATCAATGCCTTTTCTTAGCTTCATCATTTGCGGATTGATTTTTACGCCGCCGTAAACTACTGCGCTGGTTAACTTCGTATTCGTACCATAAGTAGAAACACTTTCCGAAACTTGGATCGCCAACTCGCGAGTCGGTGTGATTATTAGCGCTCTTATTTTGTTAGGCGCTGCTGCTTTTCCCGCCAACAGTCGCTCAAGAATGGGCAAGGTAAAGCCGGCCGTTTTTCCAGTACCAGTTTGGGCGGCAGCCATCACATCCTTACCATCCAAAATTGCTGGGATGGCTTTTTGCTGGATGGGGGAGGGGCTTGTATAACCTTGTGCTGTAATTGCGTCTAAAATTTTCTTATTTAGCGCTAAGGACTCAAATTTCATTTGTTTGTTGCTCGGGCGGGGCTGTTGTCGCGTAGGATACAGTAACTTCAACTGCTAATCCATTGAGCAATTAAGTTGTTACTGCACGGATAATCTACTCACGATCAGATGAGTATCAATGGCTTATTCTACTGATTGAGTATTTTTATCGGATGTTTGCTTGCCACTGGCTTCCAAGTCGGCAATTTGAGTTTGGTTGGCGTCAGCTTCAATGGTGTTTTCAATCGGTTCCATATTTTCTTCATCTTGCCAAACTAACACGTCGTAATATCGTCTAATATTATCAACGTACTTGACTGGCTCACTTCCGCGAGCATAACCATGTTTGGTATTTTTATACCATTTGCTCTTTTGTAGCAGCGGCAGTCTTGTTTTTACGTCTGCCCATTTGTCAGGGTTACCCCCTTGCTTTTGGGTTATGATCCTTGCGTCCTCGACATGCCCCCATCCAACGTTGTAACCGGCTAGAGCAAACCAAGTTCTATCAGGCTCTTGAATTCGGTCTGGAACCTTCCGTAAGACTCTTCGTAGGTAAGAAGCTCCACCTTTGATACTCTGTTTGGGATCTAGGCGATTGGAGATCCCCAATTGCTTGGCAGTTCTCAGTGTTAGCATCATCATGCCCCTTACTCCTGTAGGAGAGCGTGCTTTTGGATTCCAATGAGACTCCTGATAAGAAACAGCGGCAAGTAGACGCCAGTCTAAATCTTCTCCTGCAGACTCAACAAACCAATCCTTATATTGTCCCAATTTAGAATCCGTTGCCTGATGAAATTGTCGAGCGCCGACATAATCGAACTTCTCCACATGGCCGTAGTATTTTTCATCTAACCTCGCTATATGTCCTTGGCTTCTCTGCTCACCGAAAAATTCGATTGTTTTGCTAAATAAGGAATAATCATCAGTAGGGGCAAATGCCCATGCCAAGTTTTGCGGTTCTCCAACTGTAAATGCCACCGCTAATTCTGGGTGAAAACGCCGGTTTAAACTTAATTCTGTCGAATCTACAATAGTGTAATCAATGGTTTCATCTAAAACCATCATCAGTAATTCTTCGGCCGTATGTTCTGTCGTCTCCGACCAATGCAAATTTTGATGAGTTTGTTTTAATTCCAACAAAGCCTGAGAATAAGAGGAATGAGCTACTACTCGGAGTTCTCCATCTAGCTGTTCAATATTTCGAGGCCAATTCTTCCCCTGCTTGAATACAAGTTTTGATGTAATTGTTTGGTATGAGGGAGCAAATCGCAATTGTTGTTTTCGCGCTGCTGTGACGGTCAGTCCAGCGGCTGCTATATCTGCCTCGCCAAGGTTTACTGCAGTAACAATTTCTTTGAGGTTATCATTGACGATATATTCAGTTTTGACACTTAAGTAATCGGCAAATGCCTCCGCTAACTCATATTCCACTCCAGCTAATCCATCAGCATCTTCATAATAGGTGGTAGGGCTATTACGGGTAATTACTTTGATTACACCGCGTTTTTGTATTTGCTCAAGTTGAGAAAGTTCAGGTTGGTTACAACTTGATATAGTTAGCAGCGTGATAGTTATGGTCAAACTTTTAAATAAAAACGAGGATAAAATCAGCTTGACCCTAGACATGACAGGCAATGACAAAGCAACCAAGCATGTCGAGAGTCGATTCTTGGAAGGTTGTCGAAAATTGTGTGAAATGTCGTTAACGTTTTTCATTGGTAAATTTGGGGCAACTCCGGTTGCAGTCTTTTATCCAGTTTAGGCTTTCTTGCTAATTCTTTTTATTATCAATGAGTTGCCTGAATGAGCACTGAATTGGTTTCCATCTTCGCTTGATTATCCACGGAAATCTGACCAACTGCAAGTTTTTAAAGTGGACACCAATTGTGCATAATTTACAATATATTGTGCTTATTGTCGAAATTCGAGGCCTATATAGTGTTGTGCTTAAGCTCGATAACAGCATTTTGAAGCCACCTAACTAGCCTCGAAATCCTTGATATAGGGGTTAATTATTCGACCAAATTAGCGTATCATTGCGCCTTGATTTTCCTCCATCAGTTTAGAGCCAGAAAACTATGCAAATTCTACGCGGTGCTCCTGCATTATCTAGTTTCAGAATTAATAAGTTGTTTGTTGAATGTAAAAAGCTCGTTCCGAGTTTAAGACAGATATATGCAGAATATGTTCACTTTGCTGACCTGTCTAAAGACCTATCAGAGCAAGAATTAATCACCCTAAAAAAACTGTTAACTTATGGTTCTATCAAAGAGGTTAAGGAAACTAAAGGTGCGTTTGTTTTAGTCGTACCACGCCCAGGTACTATTTCCCCTTGGTCTTCAAAGGCCACAGATATCGCTCGTAATTGCGGATTGGAATCAGTTAATCGGCTAGAGAGAGGAGTTAGCTGGTATTTACTCGATAAAAATGGTGATGAACTAGAAGCGTCAGAAGTAGAAAAACTAATACCGCTGTTTCATGATCGAATGATGGAAGTGACTTTTTCGGCATTGGAGAATGCCGAGGTGTTGTTTGAGAGTCATCAACCTAAGCCATTGACCAGTGTCGATATTTTAGCTGGTGGCAGAGCTGCGCTAGTCGAAGCGAACATATCATTAGGTTTAGCTCTCGCTGAAGATGAAATTGATTACCTCGTTGAACGTTTTAGCCAACTTCAACGCAATCCTACTGATGTTGAATTGATGATGTTTGCTCAAGCCAATTCAGAGCATTGTCGTCATAAAATATTTAATGCCGAATGGACGATTGATGGTGAAGCAAAAGATATTTCGCTATTTAATATGATCAGAAACACGCATAAAGTTTCTCCACAAGGCGTGTTATCAGCTTATAGTGACAATGCCGCTGTTTTTGAAGGATTTGAACAGCCAAGGCTGTGGCCCAGCGCGATGACAGAAGAGACAGCTGGTGAATATCATTATCATATTGAGCCAATCCATGTACTAATTAAAGTGGAAACCCATAATCATCCTACTGCTATTTCACCATTTCCAGGCGCGTCAACCGGTTCTGGTGGTGAAATTAGAGACGAAGGCGCGACAGGAAGAGGCGGTAAACCTAAAGCCGGTCTAACCGGATTTAGCGTGTCCAATTTAGAAATACCCGGCTTTGAGCAGCCATGGGAAACACCCTACGGCAAACCAGAACGGATTGTTTCCGCATTAGATATTATGATTGAGGGTCCACTCGGGGGAGCCGCATTTAACAATGAATTTGGCCGACCCAATTTGTGCGGCTATTTTAGAACTTTTCAGCAGTCCATAGATTTTGATTTCGGTAGCCAAGTACGGGGTTATCACAAACCAATAATGATTGCTGGGGGTATGGGAAATATTCGTGACCAACATGTAGAAAAAGCTGAAATCAAACCGGGCTATCATGTCATTGTCTTAGGCGGTCCAGCGATGCTAATTGGTTTGGGCGGTGGTGCTGCTTCATCGATGGCTTCGGGCAGTAGCCACGAAGATCTGGATTTTGCTTCAGTGCAAAGAGAAAATCCAGAAATGGAAAGGCGTTGTCAGGAAGTGATTGATCATTGTTGGTCTATGGGAGAGCAAAATCCCATAGCGTTTATTCATGATATTGGAGCTGGAGGGTTATCAAACGCCGTACCAGAGCTAGTTCATGATGGCGGGCGAGGCGGTTCCTTTGAGCTGAGACGTGTACCTAATGATGAGCCGGGAATGAGCCCTGTAGAAATCTGGTGTAACGAATCTCAGGAACGCTATATGCTGGCCGTTGCGCCAGAAAATAAAGATATTTTCGAAAAAATTTGCCAAAGGGAAAGGTGCCCATTTGCGATCTTAGGTGAAGCGCTGGAAGAACAGCACTTAACATTAAGCGATGAACATTTTGATAACAAACCGGTTGATATACCTATGGACGTTTTGTTCGGCAAAGCACCGAAAATGCATCGAGATGTTGTCAGCGCCCAAGTTGTTAAAAAGCAACTTACAATTGACGCCGATTTGAATGAAGCTGTCAACCGAGTCCTTAGCTTACCTTCAGTTGCAGACAAAACTTTCCTAATCACCATTGGTGATAGAACCGTGGGTGGATTATCGCACCGAGATCAAATGGTTGGTCCATGGCAAGTACCTGTGGCAGATTGCGCGGTTACCGCTTCGAGTCTGCAATCATACACTGGTGAAGCTATGGCAATGGGTGAGCGAACACCGGTTGCAAACTTAAGTTATGCTGCGGCGGCTAGAATGGCGGTCGCTGAATCGGTGACCAATATCGCTGCCAGCTATATCGAGGACATTGGTAAAATCAAGCTTTCTGCAAACTGGATGGCGGCTTGTGGAGCAGAGGGCGAAGACGCTGGTTTATATGAAGCGGTTCATGCTATTGGAATGGAGTTGTGTCCCGATCTGGGCATTGCTATTCCTGTCGGCAAAGACTCCATGTCGATGCAAACAGCGTGGCAAGAAGGCGAGCTGTCAAAAAGAGTGGTGGCACCTTTGTCATTAATCATAACCGCGTTTGCTCCAGTAACCGATATTCGAAAATCACTAACGCCACAACTTAAAGCTGATATGGATAGTGAGCTTTTGTTAATTGATTTAGGTAAAGGTAAGAATCGTTTGGGCGCTAGTGCTCTGGCTCAAGTATTTAATCAGCTTGGTGAAGAGCCTGCTGATGTTGAATCGGCAGAAATGTTGAAAAACTTCTTTAATGTTATTCAAGAATTAAACCAATCGCAGTTAATCATGGCCTATCATGATCGCTCTGATGGTGGATTAGTGGCTTGTTTGGCTGAGATGGCGTTTGCTGGCAATTGTGGTTTAAATATAGATCTTTCGGCGCTTGCTGATGATGCAAAAGCGGTGTTGTTCAATGAAGAATTAGGTGCCGTGATCCAAGTTGCAGCGGGCCAAATTGAGCAGGTTAATGCTATTTTGGAGAAGCATTCATTGACTCAAGTAAGCCACCGAATAGGTAAAATCTCAAATGAACAACAAATTAAAATCTCACATTCTGGCAACCAATGGTTAAGTCGAGAACTTATCGAGCTCCGAGCGATTTGGTCTGAAACTAGTTTTCAGATGCAATCATTGCGCGATAATTCAGAATGTGCTGCACAAGAAAAGCTACTACGCTCTGACCCTAATAACCCGGGTATCCAACCCAAACTAACATTTGATCCTAGCGAAGATATTTGTCTTGAGTTAATTGAAAGTGGAACCAAACCCAAAGTTGCTATTTTGCGGGAACAAGGAGTAAATAGTCATTTAGAGATGGCTGCTGCATTTATTAAGGCAGGGTTTAATCCCATCGACGTACATATGAGTGATTTAGCGTCTTCCAGAATAAGTCTTAGTGACTTTACTGGGTTAGTCGCTTGTGGTGGTTTTTCTTATGGAGACGTATTGGGTGCCGGAGAAGGTTGGGCCAAATCAATTCTCTTTAATTCTAAACTCAAGCAAATGTTTAGTGAATTTTTCAATCGCCAAGATACTTTCTCCTTAGGGATTTGTAATGGTTGCCAAATGATGTCTAATCTTCGCTCAATCATTCCAGGGAGTGAGCATTGGCCACACTTTGTTCGTAACCGTTCTGAACAGTTTGAAGCAAGATTTTCAATGGTAGAGGTCACAGATAGTCCATCGATATTTATGCAGGGAATGCAAGGTTCAATGATTCCGATTGCAGTGTCTCATGGAGAGGGAAGGGCTGAATTTGTATCAGAAGAAAAAGCCCAGTCAGCGGCTAATTCTGGTTTAGTGACTGCAAGATTTGTCGACAATTACGGAAAAGTCACCGAACAATACCCTAGTAATCCTAACGGTTCACCATTTGGTATTACAGGGCTGACTTCGGCAGATGGACGAGTCACTATTATGATGCCTCACCCTGAACGGGTAGCTAGAACGGTCCAAAACTCCTATGCCTTAGACAGCTGGGGTGAAGATGGTCCATGGACAAGAATGTTCCGTAATGCACGAGTATGGGTAGGATAATGAGATTAACGGGCTTTTAACCTGGTAATTGAAAGCCCGCTAGTTATTTTCTCGGATATTGCTGAATAGAATTCGCCTAATCGAACTATGGCATTTGAATTTGAGAATTGGACTGGCCTGGAACCACTATTTTTGAAGCTTGTTCACGTTGGTATTCTTGAATTTCTTTCATAGTTTGTTCCATTGACTCTTTAGCTGCATCTCCGAAGGCATCTAGAGCAGCTTCAAGGCTATCGGCTTTAAGCTCGAAATTGAGTGGTAACGCTCCACCAGGAGTCATTACTTGGGTTTGGCCGTAATAACTGATCGAGCGACTAGTGTCGACTTCACCAGTTTTTAGAACAGGGGTAAGAACTCTCACACTGCCAATTTTTTGATCTGAATAAACTTCCTCTTTGACTAAAGAAGACTCGTCGATTTTAATTTCTGGTAATTGTTGGTTCACTTTAGACTCTCTGTGGTAACTAAAAAACCTTATTATAAAGCAGCAGTTATAAATGTTCACTGATTCTTTATAGAGGGTTGTCGGCCAAAATGATAAATTGAGTCAGGCGAATACATAGAGCTTGTTATTTGGGAAAGGTATAGGGCATGACTAGTTGGTACGTATACATCATCGAAGCAACTGACTCTCGGTTATATACCGGAATAACAACTGATGTTGAAAGACGATGGGATGAGCATGCTGGAAACACCCCCAGCAAGAAAAAGGGGGCTAAATTCTTTAGAGGAAGAAAACCAAAATACCTACGATTTGTTCAGCAGATAGAAAGTCGCTCACTAGCCAGTCAATTAGAAGCTAAAATTAAAAAGATTAGTCGAGCGGCGAAAATAGAACTGATAGAAAGCCCAGAAAATCAATTTACAGAATATAAATCGCTTCCGATTCAATCAAAAACAGGCATCCAATGCTAGATACAACAGCCTTAATAATCGATGAAATCAAGCAACAATTAACACGAGAGTTTGCGTTTCTTTCCCAATGGACAGTAAGTTTCGATAATGCCAAGAGGCGAGCTGGGATCTGCCGATTGTCGAGCAAGGAAATTTGTATAAGTCGCAGTCATGCTTTGAATAATAGCGAAGAAGTTGTTAGAGATACTATTTTGCATGAGTTCGCTCATGCGATTGCTTATGAGTTATTTAATGAAGCGGGACATGGAAAACGGTGGAAAGAGATTGCCATAAAGATTGGCGCTACGCCTAAAGCCAGCGGAAAATTTAACCTACCAAATGCACCTTGGTTACTGGTTCATCGATGTGGTAAATCAAATCAATTGCATCCAATCGGTGAGCGTTACAGAAGAAATAAGAAAATTAAGAACTATTTTTTAACTGGTCGTCCGGAAACGAAAGGTGAACTTTATTTTGTTGCACAGTCAGAATTCGAACAATTCAGACAAGGCGTACTCGAACAGAGCAGCCTTGTGCTCGTGCAATAAAATAATCCATTTATGTTAAGCAGCCACTAGGCTAGTTTGTAAAGGCAATGGTCTACGCGATGGATTTTGCTCGTTTGAGTATTGTTTTATCTCATTGATTTCTTGCATTATCGCTGTCGCTTTTTGTAATACAACATTGCCTTGTTCAGTTATGCCTGCCAAGTTTTTTCCATTTCTCTCGAATATTTTGATACCAAGCTCTTCCTCTAGTAGGCGAAGCTGTTTGCTGACACCTGGTTGTGATGTGTACAGTCGCTCAGAGGCTTGAGTGATGTTTAATCCATTTTCGGCTATAGCGAGTATGAATCTTAGTTGTTGTAATTTCATTTCCTTGTTCCCTTTAATAGATGTTGAAAGTTAGTTTTTAAAGCAAAAAAAAACCACCGAGCTTTTGGCTGGGTGGTTTTTTTGAATTCTTTTTCTTCAACTAAATTCGCTAGAACACCACCCGTTTTCTATGTTTAATTGAAATACGCACTTGTTTAAACATAGAAAAACACCAAGTACAAACGGCCGCGAGCATAGGATATCCCATGTTCATAGCTGGTTTGTTAAAGGTGTTAGTAGTAAGGTTCATAGTTCTGTTTAGTTCAGTTTTTAAATTCTATCGCGTAAAGTTGATTCATTTATATCACGCAATATTTTGAGAGGTCAAGAAAAAGTATCATATTAAAAGGTTATATAGTTTACTTAGGTTTGGGGCAGTTGCTTGTTTGAGAGCTACACATAACCAAAAATTATTCGGTATTAATCCGTATACTGATGTATTCTGGCTGTTTTTATTATATAGATTAACCAAGTAAGGCTTAAATCAGTGAATTATCGAGTTGCAATTGCAGGGGCTACCGGAGCCGTTGGTCAAGAGATCATCAAATTACTGGCATTAAGAAAATTTCCGATTAAACAACTAGTTCTTTTTGGTTCTGAGCGTTCACACGGAAAAACGGTTAAAACTGCGTTTGGCGATATTCAAGTAAGCAATTTCTCGGTTGATTTACTTGATGATATTGACTTCATATTCTTTGCGACCAGTGGTGAACACAGTAAGAAATACGCACCAATAGCCGCGGAGAAAGGTGCTATTGTTATTGATAATAGTAGCGCTTTTCGTTTAGATAAAAACGTTCCACTTGTTGTACCAGAAGTTAATTCTAGTGCTCTTAAATCTCATTCAGGAATAATTGCAAACCCTAATTGCTCGACCATTCAAATGGTGGTTGCACTCAATCCATTGCACCAAATATCGCCTATTCGTCGTATTGTGGTATCAACCTATCAAGCCGTATCTGGTGCGGGACAGGCTGCGATCAGTGAATTAGAGAATCAAACTTCCGCGCTTAGCAGTGGAGGAAAAGTGAGTGTTAACAGCTTTACTAAGCAGATAGCTTACAATGTTATTCCTCATATAGACGTGTTTCAAGAAAACGGTTACACCAAAGAAGAGATGAAAATGGTCGATGAGACCAAAAAGATTCTCGATGATCCGAGTATTCGAATAGCAGCGAACTGCGTTCGAGTACCGGTAATCCGTGCACATTCCGAAGCAATTAATATAGAAACTCAGGAGCGAATTGGTGAGCAAAAGGCGCGTGAAGCACTGGCTGCCTGCGAAGGAATTACTGTGGTAGATGATCGCCAAGATGGTGGGTATCCTACTCCAATAGACGCCAGCGAAAAGATGGATACCTATGTTGGAAGAATCAGGGAAGATATTTCCTGTGATAATGGTCTTGCATTGTGGGTAGTTGCCGACCAACTTTGGAAAGGCGCTGCATTAAATGCCATTCAAATTGCAGAGTGTCTGATAGCCGAACAAACGGCAGGGTAATCCAATGAAAGTGTTAAAGTTTGGTGGAACATCTTTGGGCAGCGCTCAGAGAATGAAAAATATTGCCAAAATTGTTAATCAACAAGAAAAAGTTATTGTCGTACTTTCGGCTGTTTCAGGTACGACTGACACATTGCTTTCTATTTTTGCCGCAATTCGAGATCGTAATATCGAACAAGCTGAAGCTGATACAAGAGAGTTAATGGCTCATTACAATGTCTATATTGACGAGCTATATGATAAAGAGGTCAACCGACAACAAGCGTTAGAGTTTGTACAGAGCCAGCTCCAAGATGTGTTAGACAACGTCAGACAAAGGTTTGTCGCTTCACTTGAATTTCATTTGTTAGCTAAAGGAGAAATCATCTCAACGGAGCTGTTTTCACTTTTATTACAGGAACAACAGCAGACATGCTGTCAGCTTTCAGCACTGTCGTTATTGAAACTGAATACCGATAATCGGCCAGATGAACAGTACTTAAGTCAACAGCTTTCAGCCAATATAGAGGCTCACGAGCAGACCCGTATATTTGTTACTCAAGGATTTATTTGCAGAAATGCGTTTGGGGAAGTTTCTAATTTACAACGAGGAGGCAGCGACTATTCTGCTTCACTTTTTGCTGCTGCTATCAATGCGGACGAATTGCAAATTTGGACAGATATTGACGGCATGCACAACAATGATCCTCGATATGTTGATTCCACCTATCCCATTCGTCAAATGTCTTACGATGAAGCCGCTGAGCTTGCGTATTTTGGTGCCAAGATCTTGCATCCTGCTAGCATTAAACCCGCGCGGAGATGTGCAATTCCAGTAAGATTACTTAATACTTTGCAGCCAACCGCTGAAGGCACGCTTATAGGAGGCAGTACAGAGCGAGCCAAGGTGAAAGCCGTTGCTGCCAAGAGCGGGATCACGGCCATTAAAATTCGTTCAAGTGAAATGCTCCAGGCGCAGGGCTTTCTTAGACGAATATTTGAAGTTTTCGAGCTATATCACACTTCGATCGATATGGTGACCACATCGGAAGTGGCTGTGTCTGTAACAATCGACGATACTCAATTCCTCGACGAAATAGTCGATTCCCTTAAAATATTCGGAGAAGTGGAAGTTGATGAGGAATTGTCAATCGTTTGCGTTGTGGGTGAATACCTAATAGAAAATCACACTGTTAATTCAATGGTAATTTCTTCATTAAGGGATATTCCTATTCGAATGATATCTTTTGGAGGTAGCCCGCACAATATTTCAGTGTTGGTATCAGAGAACTCCAAAGTAGAAGCATTAAAATCCCTTCAAAGAGGATTGTTTAATGTTTGATGCAGCTATAATTCAAAAACTAAATCAGTACCAAACGCCATTTTATTACTACGACCTCGATTTACTGAGAGAGTCTTTAGCAGAAGTCAGAAAGCTCGCTTCTGATTATGACTTTGATATTCATTATGCGGTAAAAGCGAATAGTAATTCGCGCATCTTACAAGAAATATGCAGCTATGGTTTGGGGGCCGATTGTGTGAGTGGCAATGAAATTAAAGTTGCTTTAGAGAGTGGGTTTGAACCAGACAAAGTTTTATTTGCCGGAGTTGGTAAGAGTGATTCTGAGATTAAATATGCTTTAGAAAAACAGATTAAGGCATTTAATTGTGAGTCGCTACAAGAAATTGAAGTAATCAATCAAATTGCCCAATCAACTGAACAAGTAGCTGAAATTGCAATTAGAATAAATCCCAATGTGGATGCTAAAACTCATAAATATATTACAACAGGACTTGATGAAAACAAGTTTGGAGTCAATCAGTCTGATTTGCCTGAAGTAATAAAACTTGTTAAGCAGTCTAAAAATATTGATCTGACAGGGATCCACTTTCATATTGGTTCACAAATTACCGACCTAAATGTTTTCAAGGGGCTTTGTATTCGAGTAAATGACATTCATCAGTGGATGCTCGAGCAAGGTCAAGTGATCAAACACATTAACTTGGGAGGAGGTCTAGGTGTTGAGTATTCAGATCCTGATAATCATTCAGTGCCTAATTTTAGAGATTATTTCGCGATTTTTGATCAATTTTTAGAGAGAAAAGAAGACCAACAAATTCATTTTGAACTCGGGCGATCTATCGTAGCGCAATGCGGAAGTTTGATCAGCCGAGTTCTCTATGTAAAGCCTGGTCGAGCCACCAATTTTGTCATTCTAGATGCCGGTATGACGGAACTAATGCGACCAGCGCTTTATCAAAGTTTCCATGAAATCGAAAATTTAACCAGTAAAAAGCCGCCACTGAACTATGATGTGGTTGGTCCTATCTGTGAATCGAGTGATTGTTTTGGAAAGGCGGTTAGTTTGCCAGAAACGCAACGTGGTGATCTCATTGCAATCCGCAGTGCTGGAGCTTACGGAGAAGTTATGACTTCTCGCTACAATTTAAGAGAGCAGAATCCAGCAATTTATTTGCCTTAAAACTAGTGCGTGCCGAAGGACGAAAGGTCAACACGCTCTAATTGTTATTGGGAAAAAGAGCGAACAAGTAAGACATTATTTTAAAACTGTGACAGCGAATTAGTTACTGTCACTTTGTTTTTGAATACTTTGATGTTTTTGAGTCGAACGATCAGGTGGAAGGAAGCTCAAGATCTCTTGCAAAACCGTTAAAACTTCCCGCAACAATCAAATCAATAATGCCTTCTATATCGCTGGCCATGTATCGGTCTTTTTCATAAAACGCCGCCTTGGTTCTAATTAACTCAATCGCTTCTGAACATTTAGTAGAAGGCTTGAGAGGCGCTCGCAATTCGACCCCCTGAGCGGCACATAAAAGCTCTACTGCAATCACACCGGCAAGGTTATCCGCGAGTTCATTTAATTTGCAGGCTGCGAAAGTTGCCATACTTACGTGGTCTTCCTGGTTAGCTGAAGTAGGGAGGCTATCTACTGAGGCAGGATGAGCCAATGTCTTATTCTCACTCGCTAAAGCTGCCGCAGTTACTTGGGCGATCATAAAGCCTGAGTTGACGCCACTATCGTTTACCAGAAATGGCGGTAATTGGCTTAAGTGTTTGTCTAACATTAATGCAATTCTACGTTCGCTTATAGCGCCGACTTCAGCTGCGGCTATGGCCAAGCCATCAGCTGCCAAAGCAACAGGTTCGGCGTGAAAGTTTCCACCAGAGATAATGTCGCCAGAATCAGCAAAAACTAGTGGATTATCAGATACCGCGTTGGCTTCAGTGTGTAATACGCTGGCTTGAAATTTAATCTGATCAAGTGCCGCGCCCATGACTTGTGGTTGACAACGAAGAGAGTAGGGATCTTGTACTTTTCCACAGTCAGCGTGAGAGTCCAATAGTTGACTGCCTTCTAAAAGTTGTCTGTAAGCTTTTGCGACAATACATTGACCAGCATGGCCGCGAGCTTGATGAATTCTATGGTCAAAAGGCGCGATACTTCCAAGTGCAGCATCTACCGATAAACTACCGGCTACAATTGCTGCAGCAAAACAGTTTTCTGCTTTAAATAGTCCCGAAAGAGCTATTGCCGTTGACGCCTGCGTACCGTTTAATAACGCCAAACCTTCCTTAGCCGCAAGATCTGTCTTATTAATCCCTACCGCTTTTAAAGCTTCTTCAGCGGAAGTTCGCTCGCCGCGATAGAATACTTCGCCAACACCCAATAACATACAACTCATATGAGCTAAAGGTGCCAGATCTCCAGACGCCCCTACAGAACCCTTTTTAGGAATTACAGGATAAATATCATGATTGATAAGGTCTATGAGTGTTTGAATTACTTGTAAACGAATTCCGGAAAAGCCTTGCGATAAGCTGCTGACTTTTAGAGCTATTAATAATCGAGTGGTGTTTTTGTCCAGAGCATCCCCTATTCCTGCAGCATGAGACAGAACTAAGCTCTCTTGCAAGAGCTGTAGTTTATCGTCTGGGATACTGGTTGAAGCTAACAAACCAAATCCCGTATTGATACCATACACCGTTCGCTTTTCGTCGATCACTTTTTGCACTGTTTCCGCTGAGCGGTTAACCAATTCAAAACAAGAATGATCTAAAGTAAACTGAACTCGATTTTCGAAAATGGTGCGGCAATCAGAAAGCGATAATTTGCCCGGCTTTATTATGAATTGATTCATAGTTAATCCTCTTAATAAAATTCTTTTTCAGAATAAAGTTATTGAACAATCATCGGCAAATTTAGTTCATGCTCTTTCGCACACTGCTTTGCGATATCGTAACCAGCGTCAGCATGTCGCATTACTCCGGTTGCAGGATCGTTCCACAATACTCGTTCAATTCTCGCGTCGGCTTCTTTAGTGCCATCACAACAAATAACGATTCCAGAATGTTGCGAATAGCCCATGCCAACACCACCACCGTGGTGTAAAGAAACCCAAGTTGCTCCTCCTGCAACGTTTAGCATTGCGTTTAGTAATGGCCAATCAGAAACCGCATCGGACCCATCTTTCATGCTTTCAGTTTCTCTATTCGGACTTGCTACTGAGCCTGAATCAAGATGGTCTCTGCCGATAACGACCGGCGCTTTTAATTCACCGTTTCTTACCATTTCATTAAAAGCAAGGCCTAGTTTGTGTCTAAGACCGAGTCCGACCCAACATATTCGAGAGGGAAGACCTTGAAAACTGATTCGCTTTTGAGCCATATCAAGCCAGTTGTGTAAATGCGGGTCGTCAGAAATAATTTCTTTGACCTTCTGATCGGTTTTGTAAATATCTTCTGGATCACCCGATAGCGCGGCCCACCTGAATGGCCCGACTCCTCGGCAGAATAGAGGACGAATATAAGCAGGTACAAAGCCGGGGAAATCAAAGGCATCTTTCACGCCTTCATTGTAGGCTTCTTGTCGAATATTATTGCCGTAATCAACGGTAGGAATACCTTGATTATGAAAATCTAACATTGCTTGCACTTGCACAGCCATGGATTTTCTTGCTTCTTTTGCGACCAGGGTAGGGTCAGATTTAGCCTTCTCTCGCCATTCTTCGACGGTCCAACCGATTGGTAAATATCCATTGACCGGATCGTGAGCGGAAGTTTGATCTGTCACTAGGTCTGGACGAACGCCGCGTCGATGTAATTCTGGGAAAATTTCAGCAGCATTACCTAGCAATCCAATAGATATCGCTTGGTTGTGTTCCTGTGCTTCCTTAAGCATGGTTAATGCTTCATCTATGGTCGTTGCCTTTTTATCGAGGTAGCGAGTCTGTAGTCTGAAGTCTATTCGAGTTTCGTCGCACTCAACAGCGATCATGCAATAACCTGCCATGGCTGCTGCAAGAGGTTGCGCGCCACCCATGCCACCAAGTCCACCAGTTAAAATCCATTTTCCGGAAGTGTCGCCATTAAAATGTTGCCGTCCGGCTTCAACAAAAGTTTCGTAGGTTCCCTGAACAATGCCTTGGCTACCAATATAAATCCATGAACCTGCGGTCATTTGGCCATACATCATTAACCCTTTTTTATCTAATTCGTTGAAGTGTTCCCAGTTAGCCCAATTGGGAACTAAATTAGAATTCGCAATCAGTACTCGCGGTGCATCCGCATGGGTTTTGAAAACACCAACTGGTTTGCCTGATTGCACTAGCAGTGTTTGATCGTCTTCTAAATTCTTTAATTCTTTAACAATGGCGTCGTAGCACTTCCAATCTCGAGCAGCTCTGCCTATTCCACCGTAAACCACAAGCGCTGTTGGGTTTTCGGCTACTTCTGGGTCAAGGTTATTCATAAGCATACGCAGTGGCGCTTCAGTTAACCAAGATTTAGCATTAAGTTGATTCCCTGTAGGTGCTTTAATACGTCTAGAAGGATCGATTCTAGGATCTGAATCGGTGTTTAATATATTGTTTTTAGAGCTCATAAAAAGTTCCTCTTTGTTAAGTTCTTTTCTAACTAAAATTTCGGACCTAATTCAAAACTTCGCTTACGCTAACTAGCACTAAACTTAGTACCAAAGCTATATCGGTTTCCTGGGTGATAAAGTCGAGCAAAACTAACCAGAGTGTCACCGCACCATGTTTTTCTATTTAAAAGCAACAAAGCTTCTTGTTTTTCGACTTCTAGAGTTTCTCTTAAATGCTGGTCGCCAAGTACGGCCTCGATTTGATGTTCTGCCTCGGTAACTGGAAGTATCTCTGTCAAATACTCGCCCGGTGTGATCGATTCAAAATCTTGCTTTAAGTAATCCGGAGCGGCATCTGGGTTTACCCAGCGAAGTTCGATTTGTATCGGGGTTTGGTTTTGCATATGCACGACTTTAGAAAAAAAAACCAGACTATCTTCTTTAACTTGCAATGATTGGGCAATATAAGAATCCACTTCTACGGAACTTAATTGAAGTAATTGTGAGCTATATTGCATACCTTTTTCTTTTACTTCAGCGGCAATACTATTGATTTGTAATAGGGAGAAATGCTGCTTTTCTTCGGCTACAAAGCTTCCTTTTCCTTTGATTCGAATTAAGGTTCCTTCTTGGAGCAGTTCCTGTAACGCACGCCTAGCTGTCATTCGACTTACTTGACACAAATCAACTAACTCGTTTTCGGAGGGCACTCTTTCACCCGCTTGCCAACTTCCATTGCTAATTCCGGATAAAACGTAGTCTTTTACTTGCTGATATAAATTAGAATTTTGCTTCATTGGAATATTATGCAGAAATTGAGTTGTATATACAAGCTCTAATAGCTAGAATTGTAGTAAAGCTGTTCATCGAGATTTATTGCGTTAGAATGAGCCTTGTAATCCAGAATTGTGTTTAATTTACTGTATGGTTGGTCAAAAGTATGAGTACTTCGTTAAGCTACGAATTTATTGAGGGAACAAAACCGATCTTAGTCTCTTTGCCGCACAACGGTACTGTGATTCCAGAGATAATGCTGCCTCGAATGACTGAGTCTGCCAAGAGGCTAGTTGATACGGACTGGTTTTTAGATCAATTGTATGGTTTTGCTAGAGATCAAGGCTGCTACATGATTTGTCCGAAATATAGTCGATATGTGATCGATCTCAACCGGCCGCAGAATGATGAGAGTCTTTATCCTGGTCAGGACACAACCGAGCTATGCCCAACTTCTCAGTTTGATAGAGAGCCCATTTACATCAATGCCCAAGTACCAGACCAATCCGAGATCACTCAGCGAATCAATGATTATTGGATACCTTATCACTCGCGCCTGCAATTGGTCTTAAATGAACTAAAGCAAAAGTTTGACGGTGCATTGCTTTTTGAAGCCCACTCCATAAAGTCACAGGTGCCTCGATTTTTTGAAGGTCAATTACCTGACTTTAATTTTGGCAACTTTAACAACACAACTTGTTCTCAAGAATTAACCGATTTGGTCGATAACTGGAATCCGAACGGATATAGTAAAGTGCTAAATGCACGCTTTAAAGGCGGCTATATTACTCGAGCTTATGGAAATCCAGAAAACAATATTCATTCCATTCAATTAGAACTTTCTCAGGCAACATACATGAATGAAAGTAAGCTGTGTTTAGAACAACAAAAATGCGAAGAGGTTGAACCAGAATTGAAGGGGATGTTCGAGCTTTTTTATCAATTTATAGAACAAGTCACTAATTACAGACGGTAAACAATTTATGTCATTTCAACATCTAAAACGAGTCAAAGTGCTTTCTGAAGATTTACAAAAAGGAATGTTTGTTAGCGAGCTCGATATAGATTGGACTGATTCGACCTTTTTGCTTCAAGGCTTCACTATCGAAGAGCAAAGTGATATTGACGCGGTGATGAGTCAATGTAAATTTGTTTATGTCGATTTTAAGAGTGACTCACAGTACAAAAGCTATCGTTTAGCTACCTCACGTTCGACTACCTATATCCAAGAGAACGAAAATACAAGAGAAGCAAAAGAAGTTCGTTTTGCTGGTCAACTCTCGTCGGCTTCTGGGCGTTTCAGAAAATCTTCTCGTCTGATGAAAGGGGTTATGGATAGAATCATGCTTGGTGAGGATTTTGATCTGCATGGTGTTAGAGATGTGGTCAAAGAAAATGTGAAACAAGTGCTCGAAAATCAAGATGCGATGCTAATGATGACGATGTTAAAAAACAAAGACGACTCAAGAGCAGAGCACTCGCTAAATGTCAGCATTCTGTCGATTGGATTCGCACGCTATTTGGGATACTCTGAGCGTCAGTTAGAAGATATTGGGATGGGAGCTTTGCTGCATGATATTGGTCAAATTCGAATCGATGACAAATTATTAAAAAAGGAAGGGCGTCTCAATCAAAATGAAATGGCAGAAATGTGCCGTCATCCGAAATATGCCCTCGATATATTACAAAGTAAATCAGGACTCACTGATAGTTGTATTGATATTGCAATTAACCATCATGAGCGACTCGGTGGTCAAGGTTACCCTCGAGGATTAACAGGCGATAAACTATCTGCAAATGTTAGGTTGGTTAGTATCGTCGATGTATTCGAGTCGTTAACGACACCTCAGGTTTATCGAAAATCGATGTCAGTCGTTGATGCTTATAAAGTGTTAATGTCAGGGAAAAACACTCACTATGACGAGAAATTAGTCGTCAAGTTTATAGAGTGGCGTGGTATTTATCCGCCGGGCTCTATCGTCGAGATGGAGAATGGAGAAGTCGGGATCGTAATCGGTTCCAATCCATCTTATAAGCTCAAACCTAAAGTTATCCTTGTTTTAGATGAGTATAAACAACCAAGAAAAGAGCGTATCATTGATTTGTCTAAAATGCCGCTTGATGCGGTATCTGAACCGTACAAGATCATTAAGGCTTACGAGAATAATGCATTTGGAATAGATCTCCAAGCCTATGCTGATAAAGGTCTAAAAGTGGAGCCTGCAAAGTAGTAGAAACACAAGTGTGGAATAACTCTGAAAGTTTGTATTCTCTATACCATTTATTTTAATAATCGCGATTGACTGTTTCCGCATAATATTGCAAAAATCAAATCATAAAACGACGACAACTAAATTCAAGAATTGAAGAAGAAAACCTATGAAAGAAATGCTACAAGAAATGATCGCTCAACTATCCGATGAAGACAAAGTTTTATTTAGCCAGTTAGCGAAAAAAATGGAAGAAGTTAATGGTGATGTTGCAAAATTATCGCAACAGGAGCATGAGCTTATACAAAAAATGGAATCTAAGTACGGGGATAAACTTAAAAGTATTCAACGAACCTCCCAAGCAGAAGTTGAAACCGATGATTTGTTGGAGACGGGATTCGCTGGATACGTTAGACAGATGTTAGCTCGCGATCTAAAGGAGCGTTTTCCAAATGAAGAAGATGCAGTGCGTTTTGCCTTTCAAAACAAATGGATTGCGCAAGAGTTAAAAGACCCAAAAATAGCGCAAAAAGTATTTGAAGATTTTACCGACGATATTAGCGAAGCTAATCAATGGCGAGACGAAGTGGTCGGTGTGGAGTCAGACAAAGGAATGGCCGTTGGGCTGACTTGGTTTATGGTGGTGTTCCAACTTAACCAAAGGTTAAATTCTTAGGCCGCCATCCACCTCGATCACTCGACCGGAAAAGTAATCATTCTCTAAAATAAATTGAACCGCGTGAGCTATTTCATCCGGCTTACCCATACGTGCTAAAGGGATACTTGATTCGATGTGCTTAAGCACTTGTGGCTTAATGCTTTTTGTCATCTCTGTTTCTATAAATCCGGGGGCGATTGCCGCAACTCTTATCCCATAACGAGCCAGTTCTTTAGCCCAGGTAACTGTTAGCGAGACCACTCCAGCTTTCGCTGCAGAATAGTTGCTTTGACCAATGTTTCCCGCTCGAGATATTGATGATATATTGACGATCACTCCCTGAGATTTGGTTTCTATCATCAATTTTGATACCTCCCTACTGCATAAAAATACACCGGTTAAGTTAACATCAATGACCGATTGCCAGTTGGACATGGATAACGATTCTATCTGACCCTCTGCGTTAATTTTGTTTAGGAATTGATCTTTTATAATTCCCGCGTTATTAATTAAGCCGCTGATATGCAAGAAATCGTCTTTAATATTGCTAAATAGTTGTGCCACTTGTTTTTCTGAACTAATGTCCGCGGAATAGCCTTTAGCGGAAATACCCGTTTTTTCGAGTTGATGACATACAGTCTGTAATTTATCTTGATTGAGATCGATTAACGCTAACTGTGCTCCCTGACTACCTAAGCGTTTGGCAATATGCTCACCGAGCCCTTGTGCGGCTCCTGTCACTACAAAAACTTTATTGTTTAGTTCCATTGTCTTAACCATTTTTATTAAGTTGTAATAAAGCTACCAGACAAAAAGTTGTGTTTGCCTGGTAACCTACATAACTTTTAACTTTTTTATTGGAGCCCCAGCACTTCCTTTCCTTGCTCAAAAACAATATCCACCGGAATACTAGCCTTTTCTAGCTTAGCCAGATCTAATGCTAGTTGGTCGGTAATCACCCCTTTGGTGTTAAGAAGTTGCAACGCTCCTTGGTAATCACCATCTCCCTGCAAGGTTAATATCAATTTGGATAATTCATTCATTGCGACGGTCATTTTATCGAAGTCAACACTGTACAGTCCTGTCGATTCATCACGAGCGAAAGCGCCTAATTCTTTAAAGAAGTTAAAGCGAACCATGTTAGCTTTGCCGTGTGCACTGGAAGCGCCAAATCTAACAGAACGGAAAATTCCAGCCAGAAAAGTAACATAGTTATCCATGATTTTACCTTCCGTCAAGTCACCAGATTTATACAGCTCTGAAATCATGTACAAGCCAAGAATATCCGCTTTTCCTTCTTCGAGTGCTGACGCGGTTTCTTGTAAGCTCTTTCTCACAGTTCCTTTTCCATCAAGGGTATTTTTGATTCCTAATCCATGTGCAACTTCGTGGAACATTGTATTAGCAAAAAACGCCTCAAAGGTGATAAATTTCTGCTGGTCTTCGGAAATTAGGTGGTCAGCAATTGGTAGCAAAATGTGATCGAACTTTGCTTTCATAGCGTTTTTGAGCTGTAATCTACGGGTACCTTTTTTAAGTTGTACGGCCTCATCGTTTGGTAAGTTGATAGCAATAGTTTTAGAACCCGCATTGCTGTGGCCGGCGTAATAGACTACGTCATATGCGTTCAGGTCTGAATCAGTTCCAGGTTTGTCTTGTTTGTACTTTTCATCGACTGGAAGGCCTTGTTGTAACTTCGGCAAAAACGCGGCAAATCGAGACAGTTTTTCACTCCATGCTAGATCTTTTATTAGAACGTAAGATTCATAAGCTGCTTTGTAGCCAAACAACATATCTTCGTAGTTCTCAATTGGTCCAATCACTACTTCAACAGGGTTAGTTTTCATATCCATCCAAGCAAAATCACTTGGTTGGAAATCATCGGTAACAAGCGCTTTAGCTCGCATTGACAAGTAATTCTTGAATTCTTTATTGTCAGCTAAATTGGAAGCTTGGTTTAGTAGGTCGGCTGCCTGAGTTAACTGCTGAGAGTAGGCTTGATGATAGTTTAGTGTATATAACTCACCTTGTTCGTTTCGTTTCACTAAAGTATATAGATCATTACCATTCTCTAATTCTGCCGTCTCAAACTCTTCTTTAGTCATATCTGCTGGATAAAATTGAGCCCCGAGAGGTTTATCTGAATACGAGTCAAGGAATGGTTTATCTCCAGCAAGTCGATCCCATGGACCATAATTGATATCCGCGAATCGACGAGTTTTCGCATCACTGATTGAGTTTAAAAATTGATCTTTTTCACCAAACGCTTGTAGCCAAAAGAGCTCATCCATAATTTCTGACGCATCTATTAGTTTGGCTATCATTTTTCTTTGATTGTCGCTTAGGTGGCTCAAATCAGCGGTAAGGGTTACTGGTTTGTATATATCAAAACGAGAGTTTGTGTCGGATTTTTCTGCTGATTTGGTATTAATGGCCTTTTTCGCAGTAGTGCTTTCTTCGGCTGTGCTCTCAGGGGCTGGAGATTGGTTATTGTTACAGGCCGAAACCGCTAATAAAAGCGATAGTACCAATGGTACTTTGTTAAGATTAAACATGAATATTGTCCTCAATTGGTATAATTATTACCGTCTGGCAGATCTCGCGGGCTCGTTTATTATTAATAGTCAGCATGATTATCTCAGATTTCATAAAATTCCCCAAGATTCAGTTTATGTTCAGTCAAATTAAGGTTTAATGGCTGTAAGCATTAGAGATTCATTAGAATCAAGCAAAGACTAAATCTATTCGGAGCATTTATGAAAAAGTCACTTTTATTGATCGCACTGGCCGCCGGGTTTGCTAGCGAATCCGAAGCTAAAACAAATGGCATAGAAAGAACGGAAGAGCTCAATTCATTTTCTGTCTTAGCCGAAAAGCAGCGTCAGCAGCGCAGTGAATTGTCTACACACAATAAGCTGGAAAGTACTTTATTATCGAACCATTCGAAAACCATAGCGCCGAATTTAAGCATTTATCAGGATGGACAAATTTCTATGTCGGTTCGATCTCAGGAGAAGAAACTAAGAGCTAATCAACTCCAAAAAACTGACGAGCCAAAAAAGCGAAGTAAATCACCTGAACGATCGAAAACTGCTTTTGGGTTTTCTTTCTATTCTGCGGAGAGCACTTTGAATCAAGATCTCGATGGTGACTTATATTACAGTGACTTTAGTTTAACATTTGATGCCGACTTTGATGGTGGTTCAGCGGACGTATATGCTGTCGTTTACTATAGTCGCAATAATAGCGATTGGACAGAGCTAACAGAAACTGAGGTTTTTAATATCTATTTGGATGATGCAAGTGATGAGTACACATTGAGTACGACACTTAACTTTGGATTTCCGACTGGTGACTATGACATCTTGATTGACCTATATGAGTACGGTGTGAGTGGAATAGTCGCTACCATTAGTTCTGATGACTTGGACTCACTTTACGCGTTGCCCTTAGAAGACCGCGAGCACGAGGTTGTCACTAATTCTAGCCAAATTAGTTTTGTTGCTACTGACTTGTTTGGCGATGTTGATGGGGATGCTTTTTATACTGATTTAACGCTCGAATACGATATAGATGCCCAGTATAGTGGTGACATCGTATATGCTGAGATAATAATGACTAATACAAGTGCAGGGTGGCAACAACGCCTCACTTCAAGCGATTTTGAATTAACAAACAGTACTGAGTTCGTTGATTTAACCTTCAACTCTGGTTACCCGCCGGGCTATTATGATGTGAGGATAAATCTTATCAATGCATTTACCGGAGAAGTCATAACTAACGCTGGTAGAGAATTCTCGTCTTTAAACTCATTACCAATCGAATCCGTTAACTATGACGACTTTTATGATGATTTATCGCCTGATGTTGATGTTCGTGTCTCAGGTAGTGGTAGCTTAGGTTGGGGAATGCTAATGCTTGGAGGATTTGCGCTTTTAAGACGGTTTAAGCACTTAGACTAAAACCAATTAAAAATAAGCTAAAAACAACATGCCAGTTCAAATTCTATTTCTTTTTGCACTGGCATTTTTTTATGTCGCTCGTTAAAGGTCATAAAATGCACACTACTTCTATGCTTGCCGCAACTAAATTCAGGAAATAGCTCCCCTTCGATGGTCGTTTTTATTCTTAAGAGCTTAAACGTTCGGTCTGTGGTTTCTATCATAAAGCTTCCCATGGGCGCTTTCTGCAATGACCATTGTCCGGTGTCGCGTATCAGTCTTAAGATAACTTCCACACTAGTTTCTACTCCTTTGATATCTTCAACCATCGAGGTAAGTTGGTTTTGTCGTTGCTGGTGAGGCTTGCTTAGAAACAGGTGAAGTTCGGGACAATCGAATTGACAGCTTCCACCAGGAATATTGGTACGCTGTTTTACCGCAACAATAAAAGGAGATTTTCGCAGGGACTCACCAAACTTACCTGCATACGCGTGAATCCACTGATGTAATTGTTTGATTTGTTTAAGAAAGTTTGCCAATTTTGAGCTATCAACTTCGGGATTCGCTTCTAAAGCTTTAAAGTAATCTAGTAGCCTAGAGAGTTCCTTTATCAGCTCTGAACGAGAGTCGCCACGTTCGAGAATTTCAAGGATTTCAAATAATACCTTCAGGCAGTATAGGTGATTGTCAGCATTTGAAGCTAGAGAGTTACGGCGAAACTGTTTAAACAGGTACTCCAAACGCATAAAAGTGCGAATATTCTCCTGTAAAGGGTACTCAAAGAGCACTGTTGTTGCTGTTTGTTTTTCAGTCGGTTCGCTGTTCAAATGGGCATTCCGTGCAATCGTTAGTAATAGAAAACAACAAGTTAACTCGCAATGCATTATCTAATAGAAAAGGCGATAAAACAATTCGCACCGATTATTTGGCCGAATTTTGTGAGTTACCTCATGCTCTTTGACAAATAAAAGTCATGAAGCTTAAGAACTTGGGTCTTTAGGGATTGCAATCCGCCATTATTATCAATGATATCGTCCGCGTTTGCTTTGCGCTGCTCGGCTGTTGCTTGAGCGGAAATAATTTTCATTGCATGTTCCTTAGAAATATTATCCCTCCTAATGACTCTTTTCACTTGAGTCTCTTCAGTCACATCAATAACTAACACTCTGTTAATGATTTCTCCGAGATACGAAGGAGTCGAGCCATCGAGCTTTATTAATAGTGGAACATCAAGAATCACGTAAGGAGAATGACTTTGTGAAAGCTGTTGTAGGATCTGCTCAGCAACAAGAGGGTGGGTCATTCGGTTCAGCCAAGCGAGTTTTTCTGGATTTGAGAAAACAATGTTTCCTAAAGCTTTGCGGTTGAGGGTTTTATCTTGATTGAAAATTAAATCGCCAAATTCTTCTCGTAAAGTTGTTAAATGAGGTGAGTCGGCGCTAAAAAGCTCATGTGCAATTTCATCCGCATCTATAACTTCAACACCTAGTTCTTTAAAATATCTAGATACCTGCGATTTTCCTGAAGCGATACCCCCAGTTAGGCCAACAATGAGTTCGGGCATAAAAATCTCTCGTCAATTAATAGAAGACTGTTCTATGCGAGTCCAGAAAATCTCATATACGCATCGATAATAATGTCGCCCCAGAGTAGTGTAATCCAGCCAGCAACTGCGAGGTAGGGACCAAATGGAATTTTCGTTCCTTTGTCTTTGCCTTGAATGACCATCATCAAGCCGCCAATAATAGCGCCGACACCAGCTGAAAGGACGATCACTAGACCTACCTGTTGCCATCCAACTAAAGCCCCTATAACTGCTAATAACTTAAAGTCGCCATGGCCCATTCCTTCTTTGCCGGTAATTAGCTTAAATAACCAGTAAACACTCCACAATGATAAATAACCAACTAATGCTCCCAATACCGCTTGCTCAAGAGGGATAAACAGCGATTGAAATGAACAAACTAATGCAAACCAGACCAAGGGAAGGGTCATCGTATCGGGCAAAATTTGATGATCGATATCGATGAAACTCATCGCTATAAAGTAGGCTGTAATCAGCAAAACAGCCGCTAATGGCCAGCCAAAACCAAAATGTTGGGCTGCAACCGCAAAACACACGCCAGTAAGCAGCTCAACAAACGGGTAGCGGATAGAAATAGAGGTCTTGCATTCTCTGCATTTTCCTTTTAGTACCAAGTAACTGATTAAAGGAATATTCTCAAGACTAGTAATTTTGTGGCCGCATGAAGGGCATGCAGAGCGGGGCACGACTAAGTTAAACTTTTCAGGTTGTTTATCGAATGATTCAGCCGGAGGAGTGAGCTTAAACCCGCGCTCAATTAGAACCTCTTTTGCCATCGACTCCCATTCGCGGAATAGAGTGATGGGGTAGCGGAAAATAACAACGTTGAGGAAGCTGCCTACTAGTAGGCCGAAGACAAAAATAACGCCGATTAAAATCGGCGTATTGTGTTGCAGAGCATCGATGATTTGGTTCATTTATTGTTATCTTTGTTAATTGAAATCGTCGTATGGGTACCTTTAATAGAACTAAACAACTTGACCCAACTGGAAAATTGGAAGATACATAGCGATGATTAATCCACCAACCAAAACACCTAATACCGACATTATTAGAGGTTCGAGAAGGGCACTAAGTCCATCAACCGCGTCATCTACTTGTTGTTCGTATATATCAGCTATTTTACTCAACATCGCATCAATGCTTCCGGACTCCTCACCGATTGCTATCATTTGCACAACCATGTTTGGAAAGACCCCTGTTGACTGCATGGCCATGTTCATCTGCATACCGGTCGTTACATCATTTTTAACACTGATAATGGCATCTCTGTACAATGCGTTTCCAGACGCACCCGCTGCTGAGTCTAATGCTTCTACTAAAGGTACACCCGCTGCAAATGTCGTTGAAAGTGTCCTTGTATATCTAGCTATGGCTGCTTTGTGCAGAATCTCACCGATGACAGGCGCTTTCAGCAGAAATCTATCTTGGTTGTCTCTCATGTTTTTGGACTTTGATAGCATGGACTTGTAAGTAAAAACAAACGCCACTATTGCAAATAAAAACACCCACCAGTATGCGACCATGAAGTCAGAAATTCCAATTACGAAAAGTGTGAAACCTGGAAGTTCAGCCCCGAAACCTTCGAAAATATCTTGAAATTGCGGCACAACCTTTACGAGTAAAATAGACGTTACGATTACTGCAATTACTACAACTGCAATCGGATAGTTTAAGGCTTTCTTGATTTTGGACTTCAGAGCTTCGGTCTTTTCTTTATATGTTGCAATCCTATCTAGCATTCCTTCTAGCGACCCGGATTGCTCTCCAGCATCAACTAAGTCGCAGAATAGGTCATCGAATTCTTTAGGGTGTTTTCTGAGAGAGTCAGCCATGGTTTGTCCCGACTCTACATCTGCTTTTACGCTGAGCAACAATTCTTGAACCGAAGGCTTTTCATGCCCTCGACCGATAATATCAAAAGATTGAACCAGTGGTACACCGGCTTTCATCATAGTCGCTATCTGGCGGGAAAACATTGCAACGTCTGCGGGTTCAACAGGTTTTCCTTTACCTCCTCCAAATAAAGGTGCAGCAACTTTATTAACCTTTAATGGGCTAATACCTTGTTTTCTTAACTGGGCTTTGACAATAGCCGGAGTTTCAGCCGTCATTTCGCCTTTAATTTTTTGGCCCTTTTTGTCAGCTCCTTCCCATTTGAAATTTAGTTGCTTTGGGGCCTTAGCTGCCTTGGTTCTACTTGCCGGGGCTCGATTTTTTTTAAGGGCTTGAACAGCCATAAACCTATCCTTTATTAGAGACTTACTATTTAGTATTCTAGTTGAAGTTACAATGAATTCCCAACTAGACATCTGAATTTGAGGCTGATGTCACATGCTGAACGTATTTCTAGTGTTGTGTGACTCGGCTAACTTCAGCCAGAGAAGTAACTCCCTGCATCACTTTTAATAGTGCAGAGCGGTGTAAGTCATTAACACCTTCTTTCTCTGCTTGGTTCGCAATATCTAAAGCATTGCCACCTTCCATTAGGATTTGGCCCATTTCTTTAGAAAACTTCATTACTTGATATACGCCAACTCTTCCCTTGTAGCCGTTAGTGCATTTATCGCAACCGACTGGTTCAAATATTTTGAAAGTTCCTAATTCTTTTTCCTTAAACCCTGCTTGTATAAGTACTTCTTGAGGCAATTGCACCTCATTCTTGCAGTTTTCGCACAGCCTTCTAGCAAGACGTTGAGCTATTACCAAATTTACACTAGTTGCGATATTAAATGCAGGAACACCCATATTAACCATTCTCGTAATAGTTTCGGGTGCGCTATTGGTGTGAAGGGTAGACAACACCAAATGGCCTGTTTGAGCAGCCTTTATTGCGATTTCAGCTGTTTCAAGATCACGAATCTCACCAACCAAAACTATGTCGGGATCTTGACGTAAAAATGAGCGTAAAGCCGAAGCAAAAGTGAGACCTTGTTTAGGGTTTACGTTAACCTGATTGACTCCTTCGAGGTTTATCTCCACTGGGTCTTCCGCTGTTGATATATTGGCTTCGACGGTATTAATTATGTTGACTCCAGTGTAAAGTGAAACTGTTTTACCACTTCCCGTTGGGCCTGTCACAAGTACCATACCCTGTGGTTTATGCAATGCTTCGAGATAAAGGGCTTTTTGTTCTTCTTCATAGCCTAGCACATCAATTCCCAACTGAGCCGCAGCTGAATCCAGAATACGCATAACTATTTTTTCGCCAAACAACGTTGGGAGAGTACTGACACGGAAATCGATTGATTTTGTCTTCGATAGTTTGAGCTTAATTCTTCCATCTTGTGGTTGGCGCTTTTCTGATATATCTAATTTAGACATAACTTTTAGACGAGCAGAAATTCTAGTTGCTAGGTTGATTGGTGGGCTAGCAACTTCTGCTAGAATACCATCTATTCTAAACCTCACGCGGTAACGTTTTTCATAGGGTTCAAAATGCAGATCTGATGCGCCTTTTTTAATCGCATCTAAAAGAATTTTATTCACAAAACGTACAATAGGTGCTTCATCTGCACCAGCATCATCGTCCTCGGTTCGAGAGTCATCGTCTACTGTCTCAAGGTCTAGATCCTCGAAGTCCTCATCTTCGAAACTACCCATTTCCTGGTTTTCTTTTTCTTCGAGAATTTTTTCAATTAGGTTTTGAAGTTTACTCTCTTCTAGAAGCACTGCTTCTGTTGTTAGACCTGAATGAAACTTAAACTCGTCTAATGCGGACAGGTTTGTTGGATCCGAAACCCCGACGTATAACCTTTTGCCTCTTTTGAAAAGTGGAATTGAATGGTGTTTCTTAATTAAAGACTCACTTATATGAGCTACAGCAATTTGTTCATAATCTATCGAGTCTATGTCAAATAAGGGGACTCCAAATTCTATTGATGCCGCTACAGCGATGGTCTTTGAATCAGCAAAATTATTATTCACAAGGTACGAAACTAAGTGCTCTCTATTGCGATTCGCAGAATCTATTGCCTCTATAGCCGCGGACTCGTCAAGGAACCCATCAATTATTAGTTTTCTAGCTAAACCACTTACTACCGTGGCTGGTTTGGTTGCCGATACCATGTTTACTTTATTCCAATTACGGTTGCTTGATTCTATTGTATATTCTAACGAAGAATATCAAAACGATTTTGTATTACAAGTATAGTCTAGGCGAAACCAAATTTCTTGTTTTTAGTTAGAAATCAATTAGATGTGGATAAAATTAAGGAGAGAGTGTGAAATCATTTCAGTAAAAAAGTAGATACTTTGTAGTTACCTTGTAACTTGAAACATAAAAAAGCCGGGTCTTTAATTAAAGCCCGGCTATTAAATCAACAGTTTAAGCTAAATCTAGTTTCTGCAATTTGCAGGCACGTATTTGTATCTAGTTGCGTCGGCACCAATAGCACATTCCCAAGTAATTGCGCCTGGAGTAACAGTAGGCGTCAAAGTAATAGATTGAGCATCCATTGAAGGGTCACCACCCAGTGTATTGTTAAATAGTACTGTTATTACTCCAGCAGCACCAACAGTAACAGAAGTGACAGCATTACCACTGATATCTGTGGCAGCTGCTAAACCCGCTCCTGCATTTGTAGTCGGCAACGCGCCAAGAGAAGCATTGGTTTCCGAAACAGCTACTTTTGCCCCAGCAGCAAGCGATAACCCTTCAGTTACTTTTGAACGAATAGTATAATCCTGATAAGCAGGCAACGCGATTGCAGCTAAAATTCCGATAATCGCAACAACGATCATTAATTCAATAAGTGTAAAACCTGATTGTACTTTTTTCATGGTGTGAAACCTCAGTTTGTTTAAGTGTAAATGAAATTAAAAGTTCAGCTAATTTGTTAATGTTGTAAAGAAATAGCTTTCCTAGTTAAAAAGTAGACCATTTCTTTGAAACATCAAGAAATTTTGTTTTCGGAATCTTAAATTGCAAAGGGGGTGCCAAGTTTACAAAGTTTGTTACATTTTCGTCGGAAAACTGTGCTTTATTGCCAAGGGGACGGCACGTTAGCAATTAAGATAATACTTATTATTCAATTGGTTAGGGTGTTTTTAGTCCTATAAATATTTTGTAGAAATAGTGTGGAAATATTTATTGGAATTGGGCTCTACTGAACAAAATAACTGAGAATAGTTAGAAAGCGTATCTCAAAACTGACAATTTACGTCACAAAGCTGCGAGCTACGTCACATTTTTTTACGCAAAGTGACAGATTAGGTCACACTAATAACGCTGTTTTAAACAATAGAATGAATATGTTCAAAGTTATTTGGTCGTTAGATTGATTCTCAACGATAAATCAACGGCTTTTATGTCTTTGGTTAGAGCTCCGACCGAAATAAAGTCTACTCCGGTCGCTGCTATATCGGCGATGGTTTGCTTATTAACATTTCCTGAAGCTTCTAATTTGATAGTCGGTGCGGTTGAATCTACTAATGATCTAGCTCGTTTAAGCTGTTCGATATCGAAATTATCCAGCATGATTACGTCAGCCTTACCTTCGATGGCTAATTTTAATTCTTGCAATGATTCAACTTCTATTTCCACCATTGTGTTGGGATGCTGGGTTTTTGCCTGAGAAAGCGCAGCCAATATACCGCCGCATGCCATGATATGGTTTTCTTTTATTAGATAGGCATCAGAAAGCCCTATTCTATGGTTGACGCCGCCACCACATTTGACCGCATACTTTTGACCGTAACGCATTCCTGGAACGGTTTTACGAGTATCTAGTAGTTTACACTGAGTCTTTTTGATCAATTCGACATATTGATTAGTTAACGTTGCAGTTGCTGAAAGTGACTGTAAAAAGTTCATCGCGGCGCGCTCGCCAGTGAGGAGTTGTCTTGCGTTACCACTGATTTCACATATTGTGTCACCAGCTTCTACTATGGAACCATCAGCGACTTTCCATTTAACCTGAACATCGTTTCCTAATAGTTGATATATCTTTTCTACCCAGTTTACTCCGCAAATTACAGCATCTTCCCGTGTAATTAGTGTGGCATTGGCTTGAGTTTGCTCCGGAATAAGCTCTGCTGTGATGTCACTCCCCTGCGGGGAATTTAGATCTTCTGCCAATGCGATAGCACACATTTGTTTAATCTCGCTATTCAAAGCATTACGAAATAATTGGGGATCCAAAATTTTGAACCTTCTAAAGTTGGTGAAGTGTGATGAATGTTCCTTATTTTAACAATAATTAACGCTCAGGCATACGGTTACGGTCTATACTTTATCTAATGTTGTAGGACGATTTCGGGAGCTAACTTTGGAAAAATCTGTTGCCCTTGGTAACTGTTTTTCAACCGCTTGTCGGCAGATGATATAGCCTTGATTAAAACTGAGTGTTGGTTCTCAGTCAAAAGATCGTTTGTATTCTATATCTGTATATAGCCGCATGCGATAACGATTCTGCGAACGAAGTGGTTTTTCTAACTAATCAGATTAAGTAGAGTTTGTTCAAGAATTCCTGAGTTGAGACAGCTCAGTTGCCAACCAAAATGTCATTCGCGAAGGATTGCTCCGTTTTAATTATCATTTAGATAGAGGTTTAATGCGTGAGTTCGAGAGATCACATTGTTCGTTTTTCATCGAAACATGATACTTCCGCGGAGTATAGACCCTTGCCTGTTTTGTTAAAAAGTGCCCAAACGACTTTTATTGATGAGCTTCAAGCCAAACTGGTCAGCATGTTAGATACCGCTGACGATCGCTTGTTCGATATGTCAGAAACCAGTTATAACAACGCCCAATTCGACGCTATGCGGCTATTAAGAGTCAAACGAGAGGGATTAATTCGTAGTTTTGAGCAAGAACTAACCAATAATTTTAAAAAGACCCTAGGTAAGGTTGATGCGACCAACTTAAGTCAGGACAATGTAGAAACGCTGTCGTTCGAGAATATAGCACTAGTTAAAGATGATGATTTAGAAGAGGATATTGCGACTGATACCATGATTAATCGGGCGCGAACAAAGAATCAAGATGCTCTAGAAAATATTAGAACCAGAATTGACACCATTATTTCTGACAAAAGTATTGAACAACACAATAACCCGTTCGAACCTGTCTATATCTGTGACGCGTTTAGAAATGCCACTCAAGCCTTAGATCTAGACATCACTTCACTACTGATTATTTATAAGCTATTCGATAGAAGCGTGATTGAGGAATTAGATTCCGTTTACCTTAGAGTCAATCAATACTTTATTGATAAAGGAATTCTTCCTGAATTGCGAAATCGTGTGGTCAAATCTAAGAGCAACGATAATCGTACGAGAAATCATTCTAACCAGCATCACAATGATAGCCAAGCAGTAATCGATTCATTGCCTGTCAATGAAAGTGTTGCAGAAGCGACTGCTGAGCAGTTAGAGAATAGTCAGCAAAATGTGCTCTCGGTTATTCAAAGCCTTCTAGCTGGTCAACGTCAGCAGAGCAGTACTGGCCAAATACCTATGATGGGTGAGAGTTCTCAATCTCATACTGTTCAAGGATCGCCCGTTGATACCAGCCAATTGATTGGTGCACTTTCCAAAATTCAATTACAGCAAACAGCACCTGTCGATCTTTCTGCTAGGCCTGACGCTGAGTCGATTAAAATGTCTTTAGGTCAGCAGTTGCCACAAATTAATCTGAGCTCTGGTTCCGCTGGATTTGATGGCGCGATAGGACAGTTTAATGAAGATATGATCGATATTGTATCTATGCTGTTTGACTTTATTCTGGAGGATGACAATCTCCAACCTGAATTAAAAAGTGTAATCGGCAGGCTTCAGATCCCCATGTTAAAAGTCGGATTAGTTGATAGGTCTTTCTTTTCAGAGCGACGACATCCAGCAAGACTTTTGCTTAACGAGCTGGCTCACGCAGGCTTATCTTGGGATAGAGCCGATCCAAGTGCCAAGCCGATGTATGACAAAATATGCACGGTAGCTGAGACGATTATTCAGGATTTTATTGACGATACTAAGATTTTTGATGCAATGCTGGACGATTTTCTTTCGTTTAAGCAACAACATCAGCAACGAGCCAAGATATTCGAAAAAAGAACTAAAGAAGCCGAAGAAGGCAAGGCTAAAACCGAAAGTGCACGATCAGAAGTTAATCAAAAATTAAAAAGCATATGTAAAAAGCTTCATGTGCCAGAAGTGGTGCGGCTACTACTCAAGAACGTTTGGTCTCATGTGATGCTGCTTGAGCGGCTTAAGGACAATAGGGAAGGGTGGAATCGCAGAGTTAAAGTGGCCAAGCTGCTAGTCTGGTCGGTGCAACCCATAGAAAACGCAGACCGTCTAGAGAAGCTAATTACTCGAGTTCCGATACTAGTGAAGAGCTTACGAGAAGGAATGGATTTAATATCGTTCTCGACCATCGAGTCAACGCACTTGCTAGAAAAACTAGAAGCAACTCACCGAAAAGTGATTGAAATCGGACGCAAGAAAATAAATGCGATGAGCGAAGAAGAGATTCTAAGGTTGCCGGCGATTGACCCTGATCTGAATGGCCTCACAGATGCAGCTTCTCATCAAGAACAACCTGTAGAAAAGTCCTTTAATCCATTGGCAGAGCACGAATTCGCTGATGTTGATGAAATCATAGAAATTGAAGATATCGGTTTTTCCAAAGCTGAAACAGGCGAGTTAAACCGCGATATTGAATCAGAAATTGTTCATATCGATAGTCATATTTCGCGGACCATCGAGCAATTGAGAGCAGGCAGTTGGGTAGAGCTTTTAATCAACGGTGAATTTAAGCGAAGTAAATTAGCTGCAAGAATAGCTTCCAGCGGAAAATATATATTTGTAAACCGTAATGGAATGAAAATGGCAGAGTTTTTAACCACTGAGCTGTGTCAGAACTTACAAAATGGCAATCTCAAAATTCTCGATGACGAAGCTTTATTTGATCGAGCCTTAGAATCAGTAATTTCGAATCTTCGTTCAATGAAGGCTCAAGCTTAAGATAACCGATAAACCTCGATTTACTCTCTGCTTCACAGCGAGTAAACTTAAGCGATACTTCGTTTTTGGTTGAATACTTATGTCCATTGTTAATGGAGAGTTGAGTCTGGCTCTTCAAAAACCTTCGAAACATTTTAATCAACGGCCCATAGAGCAGCCAATCAGCTTACTGGTGATCCATAACATTAGTTTGCCTGAAGGGAATTTTAAAGGGAGTTGTGTAGAGGATCTATTCTGTGATTCTCTAAATTATGGATATCACCCTTCTTTTGCTGACTTAAAAGGATTAGAAGTTTCAGCGCATTTATTTATAAGACGAAATGCTCAAGTCATTCAATTTGTTAACTTTGACAGTAGAGCTTGGCATGCCGGACTATCTAATTTTGAAGGAATCCCAAATTGTAATGATTACTCAATTGGAATCGAATTAGAAGGCACTGACTATATTCCATTTACCGAAAGGCAGTACAAGAAATTAGCCCAAATAACCCTAGAAATAATGAAGCATTATCCCCAAATTACTAGCAAACGAATATGCGGCCATAGTGATATCGCTCCCGATCGTAAAACCGATCCCGGCCCCTGTTTTGATTGGGTAAAATATAAGCAATTACTACTCTAATTAATGATAGGATAAGCCCTAGACGCATAATTAGCTCGTCAACAAACGAAAATCCGTTTGAGAGCAAGAGACTTGAAGCTATAATTAAACAGGTAACTTATTTTAGTTAACTCGCTGTAAATACAATTTCCTTCATGACAATCATTTAATTAATAAGTAATAAAAGAGAATATTATGACCCTCATCTGTCTTTTAGCCGCTCTAGCTGTCGAATTGCATTTTAAACTGGGTAGCGAATATAGAAAATTTGGCTGGTTTGCTCAAATGAGAGAGTATTTAGCTGATTTGTTTATTGGCAAGGCTTTTTTCGATAGTTGGTTAGGCCTAGGGATTATTCTGTTATTGCCGGCTATTGCAATCAATATTCTTATCAGTGTATTTGATACAACTTGGTTATGGCCAATACAGTTCATTTTAGGTGCGACCATATTGTTTTATTCACTTGGCCCAGCTCCGCTAGAGAAATCATTTAGCAGCTATTTTCAGGCGTTGGAGCGAGGAGACGCGGAAGCGGCTTATCTCCACTTGAAAGATCAGCAGTTGTTCGAGGAAGCTGAAGAGCCTCCTGAACAAGATGAACTCATCAGAACAACGACTCGGTTGATCCTGACAGAATCTAGTAAAAGGTATTTTGGAGTTATCACTTGGTTTATTTTGCTAGGGCCGGTGGCTGCTTTGTTTTACAGATTGGCGTACGTATACAAAGACCTTTGTGCCGACGAAGAATTTGACGATCACCGGCCATTAATTGCTCAACTACTACACTGGCTAGACTGGTTGCCAGCGAGAGTTACTAGCTTGATGTTTTTACTTACTGGGGATTTTGTTAATGGTTTGTATCGAGTTCAAGATTACTTGACCGATTTTGATGCTGACAATAATCAACTAATTTCTGAAACCGGGATTGCAGCGCTAGGCCTAGAAATTGGAGTTAGTGACACGACCGCTAAAGAGAATATAGACGCTATGGCGATGGTCAAGCGATCAATTATATTTTACTTAGTGATCGGTGCTATTTTCACAATCTTATTTTAAGAAATATACTATTAAGCCTAGCTAATTAATTTGTTGGGCTTTAATTTTGAAATCTTTATCCTTGCTGTGTTTTAATTTAGTGACATTTATCACCAAAAATTCTACTTGAAATGGCCTAAGGTCACTCGTTGAATGATGTTAGCCATGCTAACAATTGTAAAATCATCTTTCTACTGCTACAATTCTTCAAATAGCAGCTATAGTCTCTAGTTATAAGCTCTAAAGCGCAGCGTAAATGCGATTAGTTATGCAACTGCTATACTGATTGGTTAGATAAGAACTAACGATAACCTTAAGGGCCATCAGTACAAGAATTAGAAATCCTTTAAAAAAATACTCAATCAACTGAAGAGAGTCGTTATGACAGAACAAATAAACCAAGATGTTGATCCAATAGAAACGCAAGAATGGTTAGAAGCACTCGAAGCCGTACTCGAGGCCGAAGGTACCGACCGCGCTCACTACCTCCTAGAACGATTAATTGATATGGCGAGACGTTCTGGCGCCCATTTACCCTATAAAGCGACGACCGCTTATCTAAACACAATTCCGACCTCAAAAGAGGCCAGGATCCCTGGCGACCAAGCTATCGAGCAGAGGCTTCGTTCGATTATTCGTTGGAACGCGATTGCGATGGTGTTGCAGGCCAGTAAAAAAGACAAAGAGCTCGGTGGCCATTTATCGAGTTTTGCTTCCTCTGCGACGTTATATGATGTTGGTTTTAATCATTTTTTTAAGGCGACCAATGAAAACCAAGAAGGTGACTTAATCTATTTTCAAGGTCATTCGTCTCCGGGAATTTATGCTCGAGCATTCCTTGAAGGTCGAATAACGGAAGAGCAAATGCAAAACTTTCGCCAAGAAGTCGATGGTAAGGGGCTATCATCGTATCCTCATCCTTGGTTGATGCCTGATTTCTGGCAATTTCCGACGGTTTCTATGGGGCTCGGTCCTATCCAAGCGATCTATCAGGCAAGGTTTCTAAAATATCTAAAAGATCGAGAATTATCAGATACCTCAAATCGAAAGGTTTGGGCGTTTATGGGAGATGGTGAAACTGATGAGCCTGAATCGTTAGGCGCTATTTCACTCGCAGGCCGTGAAAATCTCGATAATTTGGTATTTGTTATCAACTGTAATTTGCAACGTCTCGACGGCCCTGTTCGTGGGAATGGCAAAATTATCCAGGAGCTAGAAGGGGTATTCCGCGGAGCAGGTTGGAATGTCATCAAAGTCATATGGGGACAATATTGGGATCCACTATTGGCCAGAGACGTAGACGGTAAACTGCTAAAGGTCATGGAAGAGACTGTCGATGGGGAGTATCAAAACTATAAATCTAAAGGTGGAAAATATACTCGAGACTTTTTCTTTGGCAAAGACCCAGCATTGCTTGAAATGGTTGCCAATATGTCGGACGCAGATGTTTGGAGATTGAACCGAGGTGGTCACGATCCAACCAAGGTCTATGCTGCCTATCATCAAGCGGTAAATCATAAAGGTCAGCCAACGGTTATTTTAGCCAAAACTGTTAAAGGTTATGGCATGGGAGAAAGCGGTGAAGGTAAAAATATCTCTCATCAAGTTAAGAAAATGGATTTAGAGGCGTTAAAGCATTTCCGAAACCGTTTTAATGTTCCTATTGAAGATAAAGACCTTGAATCTACGCCGTTCTACCATCCTGGAGAGGATAGCCCGGAAATTAAATATATGCGCGAACGACGCTCTGCCTTAGGCGGCTATCTACCAGCACGCCGACAGCAGTCAGAAAGTTTAACGATTCCCCCGTTGAAAGCATTTGAAGCGATCACCAATGGCTCAAATGGTCGGGAAATCTCGACCACCATGGCATTTGTAAGAATGTTGAATGTATTGTTAAAAGATAAGGCACTAAAACAGCATATTGTTCCAATTATTCCCGATGAAGCAAGAACCTTTGGAATGGAAGGTATGTTCCGTCAAATTGGTATTTATTCTTCGGTGGGTCAGTTATATGAACCAGTCGACTCGGATCAGCTAATGTATTATCGAGAAGATAAAAAAGGCCAGATCTTGGAAGAAGGCATTAATGAAGCAGGTGCAATGTCTTCATGGATTGCTGCTGCTACCAGTTATTCTAGTAATAACCTGCCGATGATTCCTTTCTACATTTTCTATTCAATGTTCGGTTTCCAACGGATAGGTGATTTAGCTTGGGCCGCTGGGGATATGCAAGCGCGAGGTTTCTTAATAGGAGCGACCTATGGCCGTACTACCCTCAATGGAGAAGGGTTGCAACATCAAGATGGTCATAGCCATGTGTTTGCATCAACGATCCCAAATTGTGTGAGTTATGACCCTACTTATGGATACGAAGTGGCAGTTATCGTTCGCGATGGTATGCGAAGAATGTATGACGAACAAGAAAATGTGTTTTACTACATTACCACGCTTAACGAAAACTATGTTCATCCAGAAATGCCAAAAGATTGTGAAGAAGGCATTATTAAGGGGATGTACTTATTAAAAGAAAGCAAACCCGCTAAAGGCAAAAAGAAAGTGGTAAAAGCTCAGCTATTAGGCTGTGGCTCAATTCTTAAAGAAGTGATTGCGGCGGCTGAACTATTGGAAAAAGACTTTTCCGTGCATTCAGATATTTGGAGTGTCACATCGTTTAATGAATTAGCAAGAGATGGCATGAATGTGACTCGGGATAACCTTCTAAACCCTGAATCCAAGAACAATGAAAGCTATGTATCTCAATGCTTAGATGGTCGACAAGGTCCAGTGATTGCTTCGACTGATCATATAAAAGCCTACGCAGAACAAATTAGAGCCTATGTTCCAAGTACTTATGCGGTGCTTGGGACTGACGGATTCGGACGGAGTGATAGTCGAGAAAATCTAAGACGATTCTTTGAAATTGACAGGTATTTTATTGTATTGGCAACTTTAAAAGCACTTGCTGATGAGGGAACAATTACCTCGAAGCAAGTGAGTAAGGCCATAAAACTTTACAATATCGATATCAATAAACCCAACCCACTATTGAGCTAAGGCTGGGAGAATAAAATTGAGTGATTTAATACAAGTAAAAGTACCCGATATCGGTGACGCTGAAGGTGCCGACATTATTGAAATTCTAGTGGCTGTTGGCGATAGTATTGAGCAAGAAGCTCCTTTGATAGTCTTAGAAACGGATAAAGCCACTATGGAAGTGCCCTCAAGCCATGCCGGAGTGGTCAAAGAGGTCAAGGTCAGTGTCGGTGATCAAGTTTCAAATGGGGATCTCATTGTTTTGTTAGAAGCTGGCGCAAAAGCTGGCTCTGCTCAAAAGAACGAGACTGTCCCTGAAAACGAATCCATCGCAAAGGAATCCGCTGAAGATGAACAAGCGGAGCCTGCGGCAAGCCCGATTGAAGATAATGTCGCTCAGTCAAGCGCTGCTGAGTCCGATAGCGCTGAATCGAAAGAGGTTGATATCCAAGTTCCTGACATCGGTGATGCCGCAGAAGTTGATGTGATTGAAGTCTTGATCAAAGAAGGGGACAGTGTCGAGAAGGAACAAGGATTAATCGTTCTGGAAACCGATAAAGCGACTATGGAAGTTCCAAGCTCTGCTGCAGGAATTGTTTCAAAAGTCACCGTAAAAGTCGGTGATAAAGTGTCGCAAGGAGATGTGATTGGGCAAATGACCGAGTCCGGAGGTGCGGTCACTAAACCAGCTGATAAAAAGATTTCTACCGCGTCGCAGCCGGCTTCCGTAACGGCAACTCATGCAGCGCCAAGTGCGCCAAATCCCGAATCGATGAATCGCGGGGCGCCAGTGCCTGATCATCCGCATATGAAGAAGAAAAGGTCAGATGGTTTTGTCCACGCAAGCCCTTCAGTTCGCCGGTTCGCACGCGAGTTAGGCGCTGATTTGACTCAAGTGACAGGCTCCGGTAACAAGTCCAGAATCCTCAAAGAGGATGTGCAAAAATTCATTAAGTTTGAGTTATCAAGACCTAAAGCAACCGCTTCTACTGGCGCATTTGCTATGCCCGAGATGCCAGAAGTCGATCATGCTAAGTGGGGGGATATTGAAAGCCAGCCACTGACTAGAATTCAAAAGATTAGTAGTGTCAACTTGCATCGCAACTGGATCACCATACCCCATGTGACTCAGCACGAAAATGCGGATATTACTGAGCTAGATGCTTTTCGAAAATCAATGAAAGACGAGGCGCTTAAAGATGGAATTCGGTTAACGCCGCTCGCTTTCATTATGAAAGCGCTGGTTCATACCCTAAAAGCCTTTCCCAAGTTCAATGCTAGCTTGGCCAATGATGGCGAAAACCTAGTGCTAAAGCGTTACTACCATATTGGAGTTGCGGTAGAGACACCAGATGGCTTAACCGTTCCAGTGATTAGGGATGTGGATCAAAAAGGTATTTACCAGTTAGCTAACGAATTAGGTGAAATTAGCGCCAAAGCTAGAGACAAGAAATTAGGGGCAAATGATATGCAAGGAAGTAGCTTTACCATTTCATCTTTAGGTGGAATTGGTGGCACTGCGTTTTCGCCTATTGTAAAATGGCCAGATGTTGCAATCTTAGGATTATCTCGCAATAACATGCAACCAGTTTGGAATGGTAAAGAGTTTGAGCCGAGATTAATGCTGCCGATGTCATTATCTTATGATCACCGAGTGATTGATGGTGCTGATGCGGCGAGGTTTGTAGTCCATTTAGCGGTGACATTAAAAGATATCAGACGAGTGCTATTAAATTAGTTCTTGCCATACCTATATTGATTAATATCGCGAACATCTGATAAACGAACAATTAAATTGAGAGAACGATTAAATGAGTGATTCCATTCAAGCGCAAGTACTAGTTATTGGAGCTGGACCCGGCGGTTATACTGCCGCCTTCAGAGCCGCCGATTTAGGCTTAGAAGTTGTTTTAATTGAAAAGCACTCTACGCTGGGAGGGGTTTGCTTAAACGTTGGGTGTATTCCTTCTAAGGCATTACTTCATTCCGCAAAAGTCATCGACGAAGCGAAGAGTATGGAAAAGCATGGTGTCTCCTTTGGTGATCCAAGCATTGATATCGATAAGATTAGAGAATACAAAGACGGGGTTGTTGGACAGTTAACTAAAGGCCTTTCTGGCATGGCCAAAATGCGCAAAGTTAAAGTTGTTCAAGGTGTGGCGAAGTTCACATCTCCGACCTCTGTTGCAGTAGCAACTGACGAAGGCACTCAAACGATCTCTTTTGATAACTGCATCATAGCTGCAGGTTCTCGAGTGGTGCAATTACCATTTTTACCTGAAGATCCTCGTATAATCGATTCCACCGGTGCCTTAGAGCTCGAAGACATCCCTGAGAAAATGCTAGTCATCGGCGGCGGCATTATCGGCCTTGAAATGGCAACAGTCTATCGTGCTCTTGGTGCAGGTATCACAGTGGTTGAAATGTTTGATCAACTCATACCAGCTGGTGATGCGGATGTCGTAAAAGTTTTACACCGCTATGTGAAAAAGCAATACGACTCTATCTTGCTGGAAACTAGCGTGACTAAAGTAGAAGCTAAAGAAGATGGATTGTGGGTTACTTTTGAAGGTAAAAAAGCGCCGAAAGAACCGCAAAGGTTTGACAAAATACTTTCTGCTGTCGGTCGCAGGCCAAATGCTGATAGACTGAATTTAGAAGCTGCTGGAGTTGCCGTAGATGATAAAGGATTTATCACTGTCGATAATCAATTGAAAACCAATGTGAATAGTATTTATGCGATTGGTGATTTAGTAGGGCAACCTATGCTAGCTCATAAGGCCACCCATGAAGCACATGTCGCGGCTGAGGTGATTGCTGGTAAGAAACATGTGTTCGAACCTAGATGTATTCCAAGTGTTGCTTATACCGACCCAGAGGTTGCATGGGTTGGATTGACTGAAAAAGAAGCCAAAGCAAAGAATATTGATTACTCTGTGGGTACCTTCCCATGGGCTGCTAGTGGTCGAGCTATCGGTGTCGGCCGAACCGAAGGGTTTAGCAAAACTTTATACGATAATAGTAATCATCGTATTATCGGAGCGGCTGCAGTCGGTGTGAATGCTGGCGAGCTGATTGCTGAAATGGGACTAGCCATTGAGATGGGATGTGAAGCGGAAGACATCGCATTAACAATACATCCTCATCCAACATTGTCAGAGTCGTTTGGTTTTTCTGCGGAGGCTTTCGAAGGAACCTGTACCGATTTACCACCTGCTAGGAAAAAAAAGTAATCATCTGATTAAGTTTTAGAATTTAAAAAGGGAGTTTTAAACTTCATTTTAGTGGTTTGCCCTTGATAGGGCAGCCTAATAAAGGCCAACAGTTATGCACCTTAAATCCATTGTTTTAAGTTGGTTTATTGCGACACTCTTTGGCCTTGTATTAACCCCTATCGCTGGTCGAACTGCGGTGGTGCTTCAGTACCACCATATATCCAACAGCACTCCTGAAATTACTAGCCTGAATCCCGAATTGTTTGCTAAACATCTGGAGTATCTTCATCAAAACCAGTTTAAAGTTTTAAACCTTGAGACCTTTATTCGTCATCTAGAACATGCACGTCCTTTCCCGGAAAAGAGTGTGTTGATTACCTTCGATGATGGATATCGTTCCATATACGATATTGCGTTCCCTTTATTAAAAAAATATAACTATTCGTTTACGGTTTTTGTGAATACAGAGCCGCTAGAACAAAAACTTGAACAGTTTATGACTTGGCAAGAGTTGCAAACCATCATAGATTACGGTGGGGCAATCGCTAATCATTCTGTCAGTCACCCCCATATGATCCCAAAGAATCAGAATCATTCTGCTTCCTCGAAGTCTATTAGCAATCAACAGGAAATCTCGCGCGCCGAGAAAACGTTATCAATAAATCTGACTAAAGTTCACAAAGTATTCGCTTACCCCTATGGAGAATTTGATAATCAAGTTAAAGCTGAAATAGAAAAACAAGGCTATATTGCATTTGGCCAACACTCTGGAGCCGTGGGAAATAACTACGATAAATTAGCATTACCTCGATTTCCGTTTGGAGGCAGGTTTGGCAAAATGGAGGATTTTGTTTTAAAAGTAAATAGCCGAGCGCTAGAAGTGAAAGCGGCGATTTTGTTAGATGAAAACGATGATATTCTTGACTCTCAATTGATTCCTAATACGGTAAAATCTCTAAAGTTGTTTGTTCGATTGGCTGCTTCTCACAATCACCTTGCGGTAAATTGTTTTGCTTCAGATGGTCGTCTGCTGCCTTCAAAGAAACAGGCGTCTGGTAGGGTGTTTCTTTTAGAAGATACGAAATGGCAAGGTCGAAGCCGCATAAACTGTACTGCGCTTTCAGACGTGGCGGGGTCCTATTACTGGTTTTCACAACCTTTAATTAAGGCTAATGATAACGGTGATTTTTATTGACTGATTGGAAAGTCAAAAATTAGTATAAATCTAGCTGCGGTTATTATTTGAGAACCAACACCCCAGGAATCCAGCTCTTTTTATACTGCCGAGTTGCGGCCAAAGATTCTTTGTTTTCGTCAATAAACTTAAAATGATGCATTCCTATTTCTATCTCGTCCTGATCAGTTAATAAATGTTCAGTTATAGGTTGTTGATTTACAAATGTTTTATTAGTACTGTCAAGGTCAACCAAAAAATAGATTAACGATCCATCCTTTAATTCTTTAGCAACAATTTTGGCATGTGTCTGACTGGTAGACGGGTCGTCCAAATAGAGATCATTTTTTATCGAACGGCCGATAGTTAGGCCCTGATGATTTATTTCAAATTTATTGACCACTACATCATTGTGGCGCTGGACTAGAACAGGCATATAGTTAGAAATTCAAAGGAAGCATGCTCTATAATAATCTAATACCAACGGTCACTTCAATTAGGAATTCAATGTGAAAATAGAAAAAGATACGGTTGTTCAATTCACTTATAAAATGTCTGATGCAACTAATAATGTGTTAGAAGACACTTCAGACTCGATACCAATGGCGTATCTGCACGGTCATGGCGGATTATTAAAAGGGTTGGAAAAAGCATTAGAGGGACATGCCGCAGGTAACAATATTTCGGTAACCTTGGAGCCGGAGGACGCATATGGGGTCAAGAGAGACAACATGGAACAAAAGATACCGATGAAACATTTGCAAGGAGCCAAGAAATGGAAGAAGGGAATGGTAGGAGTTGTTCATACTGAGCAAGGAAATAAAAGAGTCACGGTTGTTAAACCAGGAAAATTCATGGTGGTGGTGGACTCCAATCACCCTTTTTCCGGTCTTACATTAACTTTCGATGTGGAAATCAAAGATGTGAGAGCCGCTACCGCTGAAGAGATAGCCCACGGACATGCGCACGGAATTGGTGGTCATCAGCACTAGGGCCTTTGGAAAAACTAGAAAACTGATTGATAGTAAGGCGGTTTGACTTGTATTATTGGCGAAAGTTAGCTAATTTTAATGAATCGCCCTTTATAATTTGTCAATAGCATCGGGGACCAGAATTTATTAATCGCTAGTTACTTTTATAAACTAGTCCGACAATTGGATAAACGTGAATATTTTCATCAAGAGTATGGCGTTTGTATTTTTGTGTTTATACAACACAGGGCCTTTGTCGAACCCTCAAAATAGCACCTCATTCCATTCGAACGACAGCGCCTATACCGAACTAGAATTAAATTGGCTTAAGCAACACCCCGTTGTTTATTACAGTGAACTTCATCGACCTCCACTTTTTATTGTTGATAGTCAGGCTTCAGGTATTGGGATCGATTATCTTAAGCTAGTAGCTAAGGATGCAGGAATTCAGTTTAAGTACGTTCCATCTAATAACCTTGAAGATTTAAATTCCAAACTAGTTCAAGGCAATATTTGTTTAAGGGTGGCAGTTCCGCGAATAAAACCTGCCAGTGATTCGGATTTTTTAACTAAGGATTATATTTCTTCTCCACTCTCTATAGTGACCTCAGAACGTTACTCATATGTCCAAAATATTGAACAACTCGATGGGTTAACCGTTTCTATAAACGAAGATTCCTATCTTGCACATTACTTTCGAACTAAGCATCCAAATATAAATCTAGTGTATACCGATAGTATTGACCATGCTCTTACGTTGGTGGCTAGAAATCGCGCTGATGCCTTTGTCGGAAGTATGGCCGTTGTGGCTCACTATTTGAGAAATGCGGAACTTTATAATTTACGAGTTAGTGGGTTGATAAGTGCTGAACTAGGACTTCATTTTGAAGTAAGTCCCGAGCATATAGTTTTAAAAAGCATTATCAATAAAACTTTAGACAGACTGAGCGAGATCGAAAAACGGAGTATTACTAACGCTTGGTTTGCAGTCAATTATCATTCTGGGATCAGAACTGAGACTTTAGTTGGAATTGCCGGCATTGGAGTATTGTTTGTGTTCTTTTCCCTTTATTGGATAAGAAGGCTCAAATTGGAAATCTACCACAAAGAGCTTGTTGAGAAAGCACTGAAGTCTGCGCGAGAAGATGCTGAGTTAGCAAACAAAGCAAAGTCTGAATTTCTTGCGAATATGAGTCACGAAATCAGAACACCACTCAATGCGATTGTGGGTTTTTCGCATTTACTATCTGAGTCTGAACTTTCCGAGAAACAACAATCTTATTTACATTCTATTCGAGTTGGAAGCGATGGTTTGCTTCACATAATTAACGATATTCTCGATCTATCCAAAATTGAAGCTGGAAAAATGACTATGGATTATCAGCCAACTGACTTTCATAAATTGATCGAGGAGTTAACTCTGCTATTTGAAGAAGGTATGAAAAGTAAAGGCGTTGAGTTTACTGTGCATTTAGATTCATCAGTTCCTCAGCATTTGGTACTCGATGCAAACCGGGTGAGGCAAGTTCTGCTTAATATTATCGGCAATGCTCAAAAATTTACCAATTCAGGTAGTGTACAGATTAGAGTGAGAGCAAATAATGGAGATGATAACTCAGAAGCTGTAGATTTAATTGTCGACATTTCCGATACTGGAATTGGAATCAATGAGGAGTCTTTGGAGCTGATTTTTGAGCATTTTGAGCAAAATCTTGCTGAAAGTAAACAGCAGTTATCGGGCACTGGGTTAGGCTTGGCTATCAGCAAAAAATTAGCCGAAAAAATGGGGGGCGATCTAAGTGTAGTGAGTTCCGAGGGGGAAGGTAGTTGCTTTACTTTCAGGTTGTTTGATATCAAAACAACGGAGGCTTTTGATTTTAGTGACAGTGCGAATCTCGCATACAAGTTCGACGACTCTGTTGTTTTGTTGGTGGATGATATCGAAAGCAATCGTATACTATTGATAAAATACTTGGAAGACTATCCTTTCGAAGTATTTGTCGCGGAAAATGGGTTGCAAGCAGTAGAGCTCGCTAAAAAAATCAAACCCAACATTATATTTATGGATTTAAGAATGCCATTGTTAGATGGGTACGAAGCGACCAAACTGATAAAAAAACAACAAAACACCATTATAGTCGCATTAACGGCATCAGCTTTGGAAGATGAGGAGTCGCGAAAAAAACGGAAGGTGTTTGATGCGTTCTTAAGAAAACCTGTTCTAAAGTCAAAGTTAATAGAAACGATGGCGCGATTTATCTCCAACGAAACTCATGTTGTCGATTCCAATGGAGGTGCGGGTGAAAGTACCCGGTTAGAATTAAAAGATGATTTCAGGAAGACTATTAACGAGCGCTTTCTAAAGCCGATTGATGTGGCATACCGCCAGGGAGATGTTAGTAAATTGTCGTCTTTTGTGGAGCAATTATCAATTGAAGCTGAAGCGCATTCCGAGCCGAGTTTTATCATTTTTACTAATCGGCTTAAGTCTGCGTGCGACGCGTTTGATGTGGAAGAAATAGACCGATTAGTAAGAGTTTTAAAAGCGGAGTTGTCGAGATAGTTTCGTCCAGACAAGGAAAAATTTAGAGTGCTTCTTGGAGGTAGAGTGTCAAGATTTAGAGTGTTAATTGTTGATGATATAGGCAAGAATATTCAAGTTGTCGCAAACTTGTTGAAGGATGAGAATTATCACTTGTCTTATGCAATGAGCGGTAATCAGGCTCTAGAAATCGTAAGGGAGTCTGCGTACGATTTGATTCTTCTCGACATTATGATGCCGGGGCTAGACGGCTATGAAACATGCAAACGAATTAAGCAACTTTCCAATTATACTGAAACACCAGTAATCTTTTTAACCGCTAGGGATGATCACGATAGTATTGTTAAAGGCTTCTCCGCGGGCGGACAAGATTATGTCACCAAACCTTTCAATACGGCTGAGTTATTGGCAAGAGTAAGAACTCATCTAAAACTTAAAGCCTATGAGGATTCGCAGCAAGAGAAGATTGATAAAGCCATCCTCGAGTTAAGACGATTAAACGACGAATTAGAAGATTCGCAAAAAGAAGTGGTGTTGACTTTGGGAGCAATTGCTGAAACTCGATCCAAAGAAACCGGAATGCATGTCAAACGTGTAGCGGAGTATTCCAGGTTATTCGCAATACTATCCGGAGTACCTATTCACGAGGCTGATGTTTTGGCGCTAGCTTCACCAATGCATGATTTAGGTAAAGTGGGGATTCCTGATAATATTCTTCACAAGAAAGGACCTTTGACTGATGATGAAAGAGTGATCATGGATACTCATGCACAACTAGGGTACGACATGTTAAAACGCTCTAATAGAGAAATACTTAAAACAGCTGCGATTGTTGCTCTTGAGCATCATGAAAAATGGGATGGTTCAGGCTATCCCAACAAAAAGTCAGGTCAAGATATACACCTTTATGGAAGAATTACTGCACTAGCTGACGTGTTTGATGCGCTTTGTTCTAAACGCTGTTACAAAGAGCCTTGGGATGATAGAGCAATTTTTGATTATATTCGCTCCCAGCAAGGCGCTCACTTTGATCCTAAGCTAGTTGAACTCTTTTTCGATAATTTAGAGCGATTTCTGGTAATTCGAAAGACCTTTCCTGACGAGCTTAGTCAGGAGACTATTTCTCAAAGTTTTTGATCGTTTATGAAAGTATTAATTGATTTTATAGATGCGCTTTAGATAAATCTATTCTGCAAAATCTTCAGGCAAATTAATCATATCTATGGGTTGGATCTCATCACTTAGAAGTAGCTTTTCTGGGTCGGGTGAGTGACTCTTTTTATCAGGATGTTTTCCTTGTAAGTAATAAGCGAATGCGATGATTTTAGCAACCGCTAAATATAAAGGCTCGGGTATTTCGTCGCCAAGCTCTAGCTTGGTAAGTACATTAAGTAATAGTGGATCGTAGTGTATGTGAACGTCATTTTGCTCAGCCAAAGAAACTATTTCTTGAGCTAATTGCCCTTGACCTTTCGCCACAAGTTTAGGCGTATTTTTTCCATCATATTTTAGTGCGGCTGCCTTACCGATTTTCGGCTTTTTTGATTCTGTGTTCATACTCGTATGTCCACAGAGTGCTCAGTATTCTTAGCTAAGCTTTCGGGAATCTTACCTTGACTACCCGCCACTTGATCAATATCCAAGCCTGCATCAGCTAAAGATTTTTGCAATACATGTAAGTGCTCATTAATTAGTTTTGCTGTTGGTTGTGACTCGGCAAAAATATTGGTTGAGATACGATTATCTTTCAATTGAACTTGCGCAAACATAGGGCCAAGCGGATCTAAATCAAACCTAACGACAACCTTCCACTGTTTAACTGACTTGGTCAGGTTTTCATTTTGATGTTCGATTAGTAATTCAAAGGAATCGATTTGCTTATTGTTAGAGAATGGTAGATCAACCAAGAATTGGTGGATATTGGGTTGTTCTGCTCTAAGGCTTAAGAGCTGATTTGTTTCTATTTGGCTTAGGGCTGCTCTCACTTCGATTACAATTTCCGACAATGCCTTGGTTAATTGATTAGATTGTCCGACTGTTAAAAGTAAGTTCGATAGACTAGCAGCAGCTCTTTTGCCTTGATTAGCAACACCGACGCCAGTGGTGTTTTCCTTTCTCAGTAAAGTATTGGGATTATTCTCAAGTTCTCGCCGTATTTGCTCTGTTAGAACCGCTGTTTGGTTATTGGCTGATTGGGGGGCTGTTTGGCTTGCAGGTTCTGTCAATGTTCTAGGTTGAAGTGAATTTATTTGACTGATTAATTTTTCAACTTGGGCTTTCAACTGTACTAGTAATAGTTTTATATCGTTAACGCTTAAATTACTCTGGTTGGAGGGATTATTTAACGTTTTAGCCTTCACCTTACCTGAAAGGAGTTGTGCTGACTCACTTGAGGAAGTGTTTGCCTTGGCATTCATCAACAGAGGAGAGGCTATACTATTTGATTTAAGTATGGTTAATGGGTCTTTAGCAGAGCTGACGTCGGTCGAAGATTGGCTGAACGAAGCAAGTTTGTTTTCGAATAGGTTGCCACTGTTGCTAAGTCTTTCCATGATGCTTGCAGCATTACTTAATTGAGGCCTACTAGTGGCTCTTGTTAGTTGATTCATCAGTTCCGCGATGGAATTCGATTGACCGATAATTTGATTAGCGATTGGTACGCTACTTTTTGAAATGTTACTAGCCGCCCCAGCTAAGCTTTTGGAAACTATCTGTCGAAGTTCTTTTATTTGATATTGAAGATTTTGAATAGTGCTAGCCAACCCTCCCTTGCTAGGAAAACTCTGACGCAGGAAGTTCTTTATGATTTTGTTCGGGTCGATACTTTGGTTACTAATTGCCGCGGGAGTGAGTCTTATGCTCGAAAACGAGTTGGGTTTGGCTTGGCTGACACTGACTAAGGAGAGTTTTCCCTGCAGTGTAGGGCTATTGTGCTGAGAAGCCAGGGTATGTAGACCTTTTAGGTGACTACTTCTTAAATTCGCTTCCAAATTGACTGATTTGTTAATCGTGCGATTATCAACAGTTTGGTTTGATTTTAGAAGTGGGTTAGCAGTTATTGCCTTATTAGTACTTGTTTGATTGTTTGGCGTGGGCAATATTGCGGAATCAAGTTTTAAAAGCTCGGGGTTGACCAACCTTGCTTGCCCAAACACTACTTGGCTGAGCACAGGGGATTGAGTTGCGCGCGTCGAGCTGACAACTCTATTTTTTGAAACCACTTGAGATACTAACTTAAGCAATACTTGGCTTTTGTTGTTCAGTGAAAGTTCGACGCTCGGATTGTTCTTATTTGACGGGGCAGCGGCAGGCTGCATCTGTTGGGCTAGTTGAAGGGGCATTCTGAGCTGCAACTTGCCTTCAGGTGAGTTTACGGTCAACTGTAGGCCATTGTCTTTGGAGAGCAGCAGCTTATCGATTAATAGCGGCTTTGAAGCCAATTTTGCTAATAGCTCGATCACTTTCGAATCGACTGCTTGTTGAGTCGAGTTATTTGACCCTATGTCGTTCGAAGTTATCTTCAAAATTGTGCCCTACATCAATGGAAAACCTAGCGTCTTTAATATAGTATAGCCGCAGTTTTTGCCTTATGCCTTAGCTGAATAGAGTACTCAATTGTACCAAGAATCTGAAAACTTACTGAAAATCGAAAATTTAGCGGTATTTCGTTCAGATTTACCCTTGTTTGAGACAATCGACTTCCAATTAATTTCAGGAGAAGCACTTCAAATATCCGGTACCAATGGTTCTGGCAAGACCTCTTTACTCCGTTGTCTTTGCGGCTTAAGTAGTCGCTATTCAGGCAGCATATACTGGAACGGTAAGCTAATCAGTTCCAATACACATGACATCCACAAGCAAATTCTTTACTTAGGTCATGCGTTAGGGCTAAAACCAAGGCTAACCGTAAATCAAAACTTAAGCTTTTACCAGCAGCTTAGATTTGATGCCGATCAGCCTAATATTCATAGAGCCTTGAAGGCGCTAAAAATAGAAAATTACTTAGATGAACAGGTTGCTAATTTATCGGCAGGACAAAAACGCCGTGTTGCGCTTGCTAGAATAATCAGCGAGCCAGTCAAATTATGGATTCTTGATGAACCAATGGTCGCTTTGGACACAGATGGGCAAGCGTGGCTCGAAGAAGTGTGTAACCAGCATTTATCGAAAGGAGGACTAATCATCCTAACTTCGCATCAGCCACTAAAAGGAATCGATAATCTTACGTCATTAACCTTGCAACCAGCAGACTTAAACGCTTTTTACAAGCGATTGGGTGAGCAAGAATGAGTTCTAGCAGTATCGCCCTAATTAAGCGTGAACTTGCGGTTGTTTTTCGCAGTAAGAACGAATTTATCTACCCTGTGGCTTTTTTTGTTATCGTCACTAGTCTTTTTCCACTAGCCGTTACCCCTGATCCCGTTCAGTTAGCCTTTATAGCTCCCGGCGTTATATGGGTGGCCGCTTTGTTGAGTATCTTGTTATCCCTTAATGGGTTTTATCAACCAGATTATGAAGAAGGTGGCTTAGAACAACTTCTACTGGCGGGGGTCTCTGGCACTCAAATAGTTGCCGCCAAGAGTCTCGCCAACTGGTTGGTGACTGGGTTGCCGTTAGTTATAATGGCACCATTGATTGGCGTGTTGTTTAACCTGGACGGTCGAGCAATCGGAGTGGCGTTTGTCAGCTTACTAATCGGAACTCCCAGTTTGTGCTTTATCGGTTCTATTGGTATGTGTTTGACGCTCGGTTTGAGAAACGGCGGAGTACTGTTAACTCTGCTAATACTCCCATTATTTATACCAGTACTCATTTTTGGAGCGTTAGCGGTTCAAGCTGCGTCATTAAATGATGGGGTTACCGGTCAACTAGCCGTATTGGGCGCCATGCTAATACTCAGTATTATGCTATCGCCATTAGCTGGTTCGGCGGCAATGAAAATCGCAATAGATTAAATGATATTAAAGTTAGGATTTTAAGTATGTGGACTTGGTTTTATCAAATGGCTTCACCGAAATGGTTTTTTCAGTTTACTGAAAAACTACTGCCATGGTTCAAAGCAATCACACTCATTTTGTTTGTTGTTGGGCTGGCCTTAGGTTTATTGTTCTCTTCTTTGGACTATCAGCAAGGAAATACCGTAAGAATCTTATATATCCATGTGCCCGGAGCATTCTTATCGATGTTTGGGTATGTACTAATGGCCATTAGCGGTGGTATTGGACTTATTTGGCGGATAAAGATGGCTCATATCGTTTCTGTTAGCTGCGCGCCAATTGGTGCTATATTAACGCTACTGACTCTAATTACCGGTGCCGTTTGGGGAAAACCGACCTGGGGAACCTATTGGGAGTGGGATGCTCGCTTAACCTCTTATTTGATATTGCTATTTCTCTACTTGGGGTTTATGGCGTTACACAGTGCATTTGATGATAGAAAAGCTGCGGACAGAGCGTCTGCTGTACTTGCATTAGTAGGGTTAGTTAACATACCGATTATCCATTTCTCTGTAGAATGGTGGAACACACTTCATCAAGGGGCGACCATTAGCAAGTTTGAAAAACCGTCGATGGACCCCGATATGTTAGCTGCTTTATTAACGATGATTGCAGCTTACCAGTTTTATTTTCTGACGGTATTAATGCAACGCATTCGATCTGAAATATTAGAAAGAGAGAAAATGGCAGGTTGGGTTAGAAAACTGGTTGGAAATGGTCAACAATAACTGCTTCTAATGAGAAATGGTATAAATATAGAGTAACTGCAAGATGTTTAAATTACACTTTGAAAGTTTTGAAGAGTTTATAGCTATGGGTGGCCACGGTTTTTATGTATGGCTATGCTACGGAGTAGTATTGTTTTCTTTGGTATTTTATTTCTACCACAGCAAACAAAAGGTTAATAGGCGAGTTAAAGAGCTTGAGAAATTCTATCAGCGACTCGATTTGAATAACCAATCATCAAATAACAGTACAGAGCAATAAACAAAATTTTTAAAATGCTCAATTGAGTTTAGTTTTATACCCGTTAGAACGGGCGATAGCAACAAGGTATTAATGATGGCGATGAAACCGCATAGAAAAAAAAGATTATTAGCAATTGTATTTGGTGTGCTTGCCGTTGGGGCTGTAGTTGGTCTCGTACTTTACGCCAGTAGTCAAAAAATGAATCTCTTTGTTACTCCTACTGAAGTCCAAGCAGGTGCAGCACCTACCGACAGAATTATTAGAATTGGTGGATTAGTTAAAGAAGGTAGCGTCGTGCGCAGCGAGACTTCGCTTAGAACTGATTTTATAGTCACCGATCGAGTCGCAGAAATTTCGGTTACTTATGACAAAATCATGCCAGACCTTTTTAGAGAAGGACAAGGCGTTGTCGCAATGGGGCAATTGAATGAACAAGGGATCTTTGTGGCCAACAATATCTTGGCAAAGCATGATGAAGAATACAAAGCGCCCGAAGTGCTTGATGCGTTAGAGCGAGCAGGGCATCCGGTCGATCGTAGCGATAAAAAGGCTGAAGGGAAATAATTCTTATGCATGCTGAATTCGGCAATTATTTATTGGTACTAGCTTTCATTGTTTCGGTTAGTTTAAGCATATTGCCTATGTATGGCAGCTTTACTGGGAATCAATTTTTAACGCGAACAGCAAAACCGCTAACAGTGATATTTTTTGTCGCATTATTAGCGAGTTTTATCTGTTTGGTTTACGCGTTTTATATTGATGATTTTACCATCCGTTACGTAGCACAGCATTCAAATTCATTGCTACCAAATCGTTATAAGTTTTCAGCCGTTTGGGGAGCGCATGAAGGATCCTTTTTACTTTGGGTTTTGATCATGTCAGGGTGGATGATAGCGGTTGCACTTGTTGGTAAAAACTTACCCGCTTTGAGTTATTCGCGTATTCTGTCAGTACTCGGGATGATTGCCTGTGGATTTATTTCATTTCTGTTATTTACCTCCAATCCGTTCGAACGAACCTTGCCGTTTTTTCCGATTGACGGTTCAGATCTTAACCCATTACTTCAAGATTTTGGATTAATTATACATCCCCCTTTACTTTACATGGGATATGTAGGATTCGCTGTATCCTTTGCGTTTGCTGTGACTGGATTAATTGAAGGAGAGTGGACTTCGACTTGGGCTAGGTGGACACGACCTTGGACCATAGCAGCTTGGTCTTGCCTTACATTAGGGATTATGCTGGGAAGCTGGTGGGCTTATTATGAACTCGGTTGGGGAGGTTGGTGGTTTTGGGACCCTTCTGAAAACGCATCGTTCCTACCTTGGTTAAGTGGTACAGCTTTAATGCATTCACTGGCGGTAACCGACAAGAGAAATTCGTTTAAAGGTTGGACTTTAGCACTGTCCCTTTCTACATTTTCGCTAAGCTTATTGGGGACTTTTTTAATTCGGTCAGGAGTACTAACGTCTGTTCATTCTTTTACCAATGATCCTGAACGCGGTCGATTTATTTTGATGTTCTTGGCGATTGTTGTCGGCAGTGCTTTGTTGTTATTTCTAACTCGGTCTGGTCGAGTAAAAACAAAAGTAGACTTTAATATTTTGTCCAAGGATATGTTTTTGCTGCTGAATAATGTGCTCTTTGTCAGCGCGACTTTTATCGTGTTGTTTGGAACACTTTATCCTTTAATCGCTGAAGTGTTTGGTAAAAAAATGTCAGTGGGAGCGCCTTATTTCAATGCAATATTTCCAATTCCTATGGTGATCTTATTTGCTTTGTTAGGTGTTGGTCCTTTACTTAATTGGAAAAAGCACAACTTAAGTAAGCTCAAAAAACCATTGCTAAGCATTGCGGTTATTGCCGTTGCATTGAGCCTACTAAGTACCTGGTTGATGGGAGACTTTTATTTATGGGTGTTAGTTGGATTGAGTTTGTCTTTGTGGGTGGCTATTAGTAGTTTTTATCATCTAAACTTAATGACTCGATACAAAAAAACGCTAGCCGGAAAGCTAAAAAGTTTAACCTTAACCAATATTGGAATGACCTCGGCTCACATTGGCGTAGTGATCACGCTAGCAGGTATTGTTTTAACTTCTTTTTACAGTATCGAAAAAGATCTTCGAATGGCTGTTGGCGAATCGAAAGAGCTAGCAGGATATACCTTTAACATGGCGGAAGTTAAAGACTTAAGAAAGGAAAACTACCAGGCCACCCAAGTCACTTTTGAGGTGTTCCAAAATGGCGAAAAGCTTTTTGAGCTAAAACCCGAAAAACGATTTTATTTGGCTGGGCGGCAAATTATGACAGAAGCCGATATTGATGCTGGATTTACCCGCGATCTTTATGTTGCTCTAGGAGAATCCTTAGATAGCACGGGTAAAGTTTGGTCAGTTAGAATTTACGTCAAATCCTTTATGCGTTGGGTATGGTTAGGAGCATTATTCATGGGGTTTGGTGGCTTCATTGCCATGTTTGACAAACGCTACCGCAAACTTCGTTCAAAAAACGCATCAAAAATTGTCGCTGAAGCTTAGGTTTTTTTTATGGAACAGAAAAGTCACTTAGTTAGAAATATCATAGTCGTTTTGACATTTGTTGCTGTTGTGATCGCTTTTTATATTTTGGTTGGCCAAGATAAAACTAAGCTACCATCGCAGTTGATTGATCGAGAAATTCCGAAGTTCCAAGTAGAAGATTTATTGAAGCCAGGGCAATTTCGAACTGAAGCAGATTTCCTAGGCAAAATTACTTTGCTTAATGTTTGGGCCAGTTGGTGTCCGTCTTGCTATGTAGAGCATCCTTATTGGAAGGAGTACGCAAAAAATAAAGATCTAACTTTGGTTGGTCTGAATTATCGAGATACTAAACCGAAAGCTTTAAAGTTCTTGGCGGAACAAGGAAATTTCTTTGCATGGAATTTGTTTGATAAAAACGGCAGACTAGGCATAGATTTTGGGGTTTATGGAGCACCAGAAACGTTTATTATCGATAGAGCAGGTAAAGTGCGATATCGGCATGTTGGCGTGGTCACACCCGAAGTCTACAATAATACGATACTTCCTTTAATTGAAAAAATAAAAAAGGGATTTTAGATGAACTGTTCAGACGTTTTAAACAATGCAATTAGAATCGGACTAGTGATTTTACTCGTATTAGCCAGTATTAATGTTGCTGCGAGTATCGAAACTTATGATTTTGATGATCCAGAGTTAGAAGCTCGATTCCAAAAATTAACTGCAGAACTGCGGTGTCCTAAATGTCAAAATCAGAATTTGGCAGATTCTGATTCAGATCTTTCTAAAGACCTAAAGAGAATCGTCTATGAAAAAGTTAAGAATGGTGAATCTGATGCGCAGATTCTTAGCTTTATGAAAGAGCGCTATGGAGAATTTATTTTGTTTAATCCAGAGCTAAATCAGAGTAATGCATTCTTATGGGCTGGTCCAATTATCTTTTTAGCGCTGGCTCTTATATTTTTTCTTAGATGGTATTCTAAAAACAGAGTAAACGAAGATGACTAATTTTTGGTTGGCCGTCGCGATAAGCCTCATTGCTGCGATTGTTTATATATGGCAAAGCGTTCATTCACAGATTTTAGCTGCTGATGAACAAGAAAAAGATTTGTTTTCAAGCAAGAATAATTCTGGCATGAAATCTATTTTAGTTATCACTATTATATTTATGTTGGTTCCTGTTGGTTATTTCTGGTTAGGAAATCTTGATAAACAAGTCGAGTGGCTTAGTGCGCAAGAGCATTTTCAAGATCTAAAGTTAGGCAAAGAATTAACCGCTGATGCTAGTAATATCCAAGAATTAGTACTATCTCTAAGAACCGCAATCGATAAAGACCCTCAAAATGGTCAATTGTGGTTTATGCTTGCTGAAGTCTATTTCCAACTACAAATGACCGACCTTGCAGACGCCGCTCTAACGAGGGCTCTTAGGATAGAAATGCGACCAGACTGGTTGGTAGCCAATGCGCAAGTTGTTACAGCAAGGGGCGAAGAGGCGGATATTGCTCGCGCTGAGTACTTATTGCGTCAGGCGGTTCAAATACAACCAGACCATCAAAGTGCGCTATTGACTCTAGGTTTCATTCAATTAAGACAACAAAAGTTTGGTTTGGCAATTAATACTTGGGAAAGATTAAAACAAATCTTGGCCAACTCAGGTAATGATACAAGCCGCTTGCAAAAGCAAATAGACTTTGCGAAACGTGAATTTGTTAAAAAATCTAAGCAGTAATCTCTAGTTACATTCTTAAGTCTATGATTTTTAAATAAATGTGAACTTTGCAACAATAAACTGTTGCATAATTCTAATGGGTGGTGCATCTTTAAGGCACGACCAAATCAGAACAATCTGTTTGGCTATCGATGATGTAGGTTTGAATTGCTTTTTCTATGTAATTCAACGATTTGTGAGGTAAGTCATCGGTTTGAAATTGCTCAGATTAAACATTTTTGGCTGTAACAATAAGTATAAACAACCGTCTTAAATGCAGCCTGAGTAATATTTGGGTTTAACACTTAAATTCTATAAAAACGGAGATAACACTCATGAAAAAATTTACTAAATTGGCGGCATTAGTCAGCTCTTTGGTATTCTCTTTAATGTTTATCAACACTGCTTCTGCAGATGCGAACCCATTTGCTCAAGTGGATCAAGTGCAAACTATTGTCGGTGATGACGGCAAATGCGGCGAAGGCAAATGCGGTGATAAGAAAGGCAAGAAAGACGGCAAATGCGGCGAAGGCAAATGCGGTGACAAGAAAGGTAAGAAAGACGGCAAATGCGGCGAAGGCAAATGCGGTGACAAGAAAGGTAAGAAAGACGGCAAATGCGGCGAAGGCAAATGCGGTGACAAGAAAGGTAAAAAAGAAGGCAAGTGCGGCGAAGGTAAATGCGGCGACAAGAAGAAAGGTAAAAAAGAAGGCAAATGTGGCGAAGGTAAGTGTGGTGGTAAATAGACACCAATTTATCTAGTCTAAATTTGTTCTAGAAGATAAAATCAGGCTCTACTCAAGTAGGCCTGATTTTTTTTGCCTAAAGATATTTTTGGTGACATAGAAGTCACGAGGAGACTTACATTGATTTTAGTCAGAAGCGCTATGATCTTGACGGCTTTAATTCTTAGCGGCTGCGCTAGTTCTGGCAGCAACCCCAAAGATCCTTGGGAAGGCTGGAATCGAGGTGTATACAGTTTCAATAAGGCAGTTGACTCAGCGGTAGCCAAACCGGTCGCTAAAGGTTATAAAGCGGTAACACCCGATTTTATTGAGACTGGTGTTAGCAATGTTTTTAGTAATCTTGGTGATATTCCCAATTTCCTGAATAACCTTTTGCAGGGTAAACCGGTAGATTCGATTTCCGATCTTGCGCGTTTTGTTGTTAATTCAACCCTTGGAATAGCAGGCCTGTGGGATCCTGCATCGAGTATGGGTCTTGATAAGCACGATGAAGATTTTGGTCAAACACTTGCCACCTGGGGCGTTGGAGATGGGCCCTATGTCATGTTGCCATTTATCGGTCCATCAACTTTAAGGGATACCTTTGCGATGCCGATTGACTCTGAAACTGACCTTATCAGTGAGATCGATCATATTCGAACCCGAAATCAAATCAAGCTAATAGAATTAATCGATACTCGAGCTGGCTTGCTAGCGTACGAGGAGCAGCTAGAATCGGCGACCGATGAATATTCTTTTGTTAGGGATATTTATTTACAAAACCGACGATATAAAGTTTTTGATGGGAATTTGCCTTTTGACGACGCATTTGAATGCGAAGAGGAAGATGAAGAAGATTGCGAGTTTTAATTATTACTAAATACTAAATTTTAGGTCATAAAAAAGCCCCGATATGGGGCCTTTTTATTTGATATTCTAGCAAATGAAGATTTCAGTATCGTCTTTACCTTACGTCTACCATTGTGCCAGCAACTTCGAAAGAGCCATCTTCTAGCTGATCAACACGTTTCACTTCAAACTCCGCATTCAAGGATGCCATAGGACTTCGTTCCGAACTAATATTTAAGTTAAGTCTTTGATTTATCTTAAATTTTTCTTTAGTGGTGAAGGCCGCACCATCTCCACTGAGATTTTTACCTTGGCCTTGATATGTCTGCGATGTGGCAGGATCAGTGATTTGCACATCGGCATTAACGAACATGCGGATAAAATTTCTTTTCTCGTCGTAATCATTACCGGTCGATGGCATGAGCTCCCCCTAAAAGTACAATTTTTAATTCTTAGCTGGTGTTGCTATATTTTCAGCTATAATACTAGGAAATAAATGATTGTCGGTCAATTAAAATACCAATAAAACCACTGTTTAGGATTTAACTCGTTAAATTTTAATTGAGCTATAATCAAATAACAAAACCTTTGAAGCCGCAGCAGTATCTATGGATGATTCAACAACAATATTGGACACCTCTATTAAACTCAGTACGATTCTAGTTATAGACGATGAAACTCTTGTAAGAGAGAGTATGGCTATCTATTTAGAAGATAGTGGGTTTAATGTCATTCAGGCCGTAAACGGAGTGCAGGGGATTGAGCTATTTAAAGAATTCAGTCCTGATTTAGTTTTATGTGATTTACGCATGCCTGAAATGGATGGAATG
>JBDVOJ010000014.1:0-1709 GCA_039969155.1 Kangiellaceae bacterium | reverse complement strand
TCGTAAGATCTATGGACCATTGGCCCGAAACTGGCGTAACCGTATAAGTAAATGGTGTGCCATCGACTTCTATCATCACCACTACAGCAGCAGTATCATCCGTTGTGCCACTAATCGTAGTGGGCTCTGTGTTTAGTTTGTTAGCTAAATTTCCAATAGGATTGATTGCTATATCTGGAGCGGTCATAATAGTGCCTTTTACTAAGAAATTAATTTGTTCGGGTATTCCAAAACAGTGACGGCATTAGCCTCACTGTGTATTCCAAAAATACGTTATGCCTCTAACGGGCAGCTTCGATATGGGAAATGAAAAATACCCCTCTGGATTAATCCAGCGGGGGCACAAAAATTATGATGGGGTCTATTATAAAATGCCCCATAAAATAGAAATGAATTAATTAAATTACACAATACAAAAAACAACTGCCATCTCCCAAAGCAGAGTGAATATGAGATTTATTACCCAAATTGATTAAATCGAAAAATAAAAACAGTCAACGAAAAATTAAGTAATTATTAAGTTATATTAAAAATGGTTAACAATTAAATGAAGACTACAATTTTGATAAGTCAAAGGTGACTTCTGATTTTTAATATCAAAGTTAAGGTATGCAATTGATATATCTTCTTAAAAACCCCTGAATTCATAGTGCGAATTAGCTTAGAAAAAAAACTATTCATCAAAGACGAAATCAGATGACAGATTAGAATCAACACGCCCGCGCTTATTCTTACGGCTCGTGAAATCTATTTGGAGAGTCATTCAGTTGGATTTTACAGCTTTTATCGCTGTGAATTCGTTGAGCGATGAGAATAGCGTTTTGTAATTGCACTCAATACCCATCCCCTAACACCACTTTAATGTGGTCGTACTGATAAGCCCTGTTCCATTGACGCTAATAACAGCTAGTAACTTAACTTAACATTGGTTTACTTGGCAATGGCATCTAATATGTGATTCCAACTCTTTTTTCGATGTAATAGGAACGTCGCACGCATTATATGCCTTGAAGTTTTAAAGTGCTGTCCAGTATAATCGGGCATATCTTGTTTCAGGCGATTTTTTTCAAAACTGTGATTTCAATGCTGAATTTTAGAAAGTTTTAAATTGACCAAATTCCATTTTATTTCTGGCTTACCTCGTTCAGGCTCTACACTCACTGCTGGTATCTTGAGGCAGAACCCGCGGTTTCATGCAGGAATGTCGAGCCCCGTTGCTAACTTAACTGAAAACATCGTGGCTCAATTTTCCGCTGGCTCTGAGATGGCTTCAATGGTGACCGATGAACAGCGCGAACGACTCCTGCGCGGTTTGTTTGAAAGTTACTATAGTAATCATGAGCAACCTGTGATTTTCGACACCAACCGAGCCTGGACAGCAAAGCTTGACTTGTTGTTGCGTCTTTTTCCTGAATCAAAACTCATTTGTCTCGCTCGGGATGTTTCATGGATCATGGATTCCATGGAACGACAATTTCGAAAAAATGCGTTCGAGCATACAGGCCTTTTCAACAGCCCCGCAGAACGTTCAACGGTTTACACAAGGGTTGAAGCGCTGGCAAATGCCAATCGTTTGGTTGGATATCCGTGGCATGCGCTGCGAGAAGCTTGCTACTCCGACTTCGCAGACCGGCTGGTGATCGTTGATTATGACCTTCTGGTTAGTCGCCCAGTCGATGTTTTCAAATTGCTTTATGAGTTTATAGAGG
>JBDVOJ010000013.1:0-2034 GCA_039969155.1 Kangiellaceae bacterium | reverse complement strand
CTACATGCGGCTACTGTATCAGCTGCGGATTGGATGGGAATCAATGCGGGAAGAATTGCTATTAACTATCGTGCAGATTTAGTTCTATTAGATGATAACCCACTAGAAAATATTCAAAATACGGAGTCAATCTATGCGGTGATGGCTAATGGTCAATACTGGCAGCGCCAAGAATTAGACGCTATGTTGGATGCCGTTAAGCTAGCCAATAATAACAGCCGAAAGATAACAATCGAACAATATACTCAATAAGCTAAAAGCTATATAAAGCTAGCGCCATCTAATTCAATGGCCAAAATAGATGGCGAACAAACTAGGTCGTTTGACCTCCGTACCGATTAATTGATCGACTAAGTATTGTGGTTAATAGTCGCACCAATCTCTCTAGAAGAACGGTGTTCGTGATGGTTGTTTATTATTGCTCGCAAAACTCTTAGATTATTTGCCACCAGACAATCCAAAATTGAATAAATCGATAGATAAAATGAGAGATAATAATTCCTATGGTAATAATGAAGCCTTTTACTAAACACACCCACCATTTGTTTCTATACATAAAACTTTGAAATAACACGGCATAAATATAATAGGGTGTAAGAAGCAATAATAAAATTAGTCCTTGCGGACTTTTCCAGCCGCTAGCTAATGTAAAAAAAGCTGTCATCAAGCTGGTAATTATCATCGGCCAAACTAGCACAAAAGAATAAAGATAGAGTGCACTGACACTATGATCCAAAAGGTAGTATTTTCTACTCGGATTAACTAGCCAAATAAATGGTATGAAGAAAGGTAAACTGAGTATAACTAATGATTTAGCGATTGCTCCACTTAATGCGTCGTATCGAACTGCTAGTTGCTCAAAGGTGGTGGTGTTTTGAGAAATGTAATTGTCTATTGTTGGAGCTACCCACTGGCTATAAGGTTGAATAGCTTGATTACTAAGTGGAATGGCGAAATCTGTCAGTGGAGAGAATAAAAAGTAAATGACATTGATAATCAGGAAGAAAGCAACCGGTGTCATGTAAGGTTTTCTGACTCCTCGCCAATGTTCATAGGCAAGAAATCCCGGCTTAGTAAAAAAATAACGAAGTGTTCGAAAAAATTTTCCGTCGACTTGAACCAGCGATTCGATCAAGTGAGCGAAAAGAATTGATATTTTGCGCTGCTCGGGATCAAAACGTTTTTCCCCGCACTGATTACAAAATTCACCTTGATAACGTTTTAAGCAACTCTGGCAAGTAATTAAACGGGGCGACATATAACCTCGTAGGTGATAGAAATGGCGTTGAAAGGTAACAAACTATAACGCTATGGGCAATCTAGCTCAAGCCCCTCTATCTACGCAATTTGAATTAGAATTGCCGCTACTGAGCTATTTGAGCTTGGTAGGTGATTCACGATAATCGCTGGATTGAAAATCAACCAAGAAGTTGGGTTAGTTTTTGTGATGTAGCTTGCAACAGTTTCTTCCACTTTCTTTCGCTTGAAAGAGCGCTTGATCAGCTTCTTTAAAAAGCGCTTTGGGGAGTTCCGGTTTGAAGTTGTCAATATGATGTGCGGTTACCCCAACACTAACTGTCATTTCGATAGTGATATTTTTATAATGAAGTGGCGTTTGTTCGACACTTTCACGAATGCGCTCTGCGACTAACATTGCTCCTTTGCTGTCGGTTCCGGGTAATAACACACTGAATTCTTCACCGCCGTATCGAGCACAAACATCCGTTGTTCTTGGGAGTGCTAACCTCAGAGTTTCAGCGACATGCTGCAAGCAAATATCACCAACATCGTGGCCATAGTTATCATTGATGTTTTTAAAATGGTCACAGTCGATCACCACTACCGCAAGGATTTCATGATTCCTAGAACTTAAGTGGCATAGCTCATTGAGCTTTTCATCAAAGAAGCGTCGGTTGTCTAGTTGAGTCAAAGCATCGGTTCTCGATTGTTTTTCTAAGAGCTGCTCGTTTTTTATAGAGCGCCAGTATTCTGCAAACTGATTGCGAGCCAAACCAAAAATATAAATCAAATAGG
>JBDVOJ010000012.1:0-9810 GCA_039969155.1 Kangiellaceae bacterium | reverse complement strand
TATACACGCTTGCTCTACCAAATCCCTGAGCCAAGCCAATCACTAAGATTAGAAAAGTGAAAAACCATACGTTAACATCTATGGTTAAATTAACGTCCTTTTCTACTCCATGAATGATCATCGTTGTTGGTGGATAACTCAAAAAGAAAAGACAGACCAAGCATACCCAAAATACGCTCCAATTGACTGCTCGTCCGCCATATCGGTCTGAAAACCAACCGCCCAAGGCTCTTACCATGCTAGAAGAGGTGACAAACACTAATGTCAGTAGCATTGCAGATTCTAAATCAAGTTTATAGGCGGTCATATAATACTGGGGAAGCCAAAGGAGTAGTGCTAAGAAACTTCCGAAAACAAAATAATAGTAAAGGCCAAAACGCCAAACATGCATTTCTTTTAGGGGGGCTAAGTGAAACGCCATGCTAGTATTGCGACGTTTTTCCATATAACGAGTTTCTTCTGGAGACATTATTGCAAAAAGCACTATCATTAAGAGTATTCCAGCAGCATAAACGATACCAATCATTTCCCAACCTAGGTAATTTATGATTTGGGGAGCAAGCGCTAAAGTGATGGCAGCGCCAGCATTCCCTGCACCAAAAACTCCCATGGCATATCCTTGCTGTTTTCGTTCAAACCACACAGAGACGTATCGGATGCCAATAGTAAAAGAAACACCTGAGATACCGATTAAAAATCCAACAAAGATATATCCCCAATAACTTTCGACCCAACGCAAAGCAACTAGGGCTGGTAATACTAGTACCATTTGACCTATAAAAAGTTTACGGCATGAATAGATCTCACAAAGGATACCTACAGGAAATCTGAGGATGGCACCTGTGAGCATTGGTGATGCTAGCAAAAAACCAAACTCTGTAGCGCTTAAGTTGAGTGATTCTTGTATATTGATCCCCATCACTGCGTATAGAGTCCATACCGAGAAATTGGCGGCAAATGCCAAGGTTGACATGATCAATACGCGCCGAGCCTGTTTTGTTTGAAAGTCCATACAATTCCCTTATCGAGCTCACATAATAATATTATCTACACCAAGAATGGATTCGATTGAATATTGTTAGCACAGTTTTACTACTGAATGATATTTAAAACAACTTGTTTGTTTATTGTTTGATGTCAACAAATGTTGATTTTTACGGCAAGAGGCTTACTGAAGAATTTGTCAGGACAAGCAGTCAAATGGCTACTACTTTGGGAGTAGAGACTATCACTTAAGGAGTATTATTTCTAACGAAACTTTGCTTGATTTCAGCTTATACGATGTTCGCTTGACCTAGATCAGGATTAATACAACCTGATTGATACACTACCGCCTGAAAGTTACTTTACCCGTGATGTTCCATTTGTAAGGGGAATAATAATGTCTACACACACTAAGCTAAATATCCTTAATTTTAAAGATCCCAAGATAAAAATGCTCCATGTCACATGGTTCGCATTTTTCTTATCGTTTGTCGTCTGGTTTTCTCATGCACCGCTGATGGTGTTTATTAAGGAAGCTTTTAATCTAACCACCCCGCAAGTAAAAGCGTTACTGATTCTAAATGTTGCCTTAACTATTCCAGCTCGAATAGCCATCGGCATCTTGGTTGATAAGTTTGGACCTCGAATTGTCTACAGTGGGCTATTGGTTGTTTCTAGCTTTATTTGTTTCGGATTTGCTACCGCGACAAGCTATGAACAATTAGCACTGTTTCGGTTTCTTTTAGGTTTTGTTGGAGCAGGTTTTGTCATAGGCATAAGGCTTGTTGGCGAATGGTTTCCAGCTAAACAAGTTGGTGTTGCCGAAGGTATTTATGGCGGTTGGGGAAACTTTGGTTCTGCCGCTGGTGCGATGTCTTTGCCAACGATTGCATTAATGTTTGGTGGAGATGATGGATGGCGTTATGCGCTTGGTTTAACTGGTGTTATCGCAGGACTCTATGGTTTGTTTTTCTACAGTGTCGCCCGAAACACTCCTAAAGGCTCCACTTACTTTAAGCCCAAAAAGGCCGGTGGTTTGGAAGTTACTAGCAAAGGCGACTTCTATTTCTATCTGCTAATGAATATTCCTATGTATCTTGCTTTGGCTGTGCTTGCTTGGAAATTATCACCTGCGGGTGTTGGGCTACTGACTACAGAAACAATGTATATTATGTGGATTGGCTTGTTTGGTTTATTTTTATTTCAAACTCACGCCATCTATCAAGTGAATAAAGAGAATCTAGCTAAAGGTGTTCCTGATTTAGAGAAGTACAAGTTCAAACAAGTTGCTATTCTAGATATCGCCTATTTCGTTACTTTCGGCTCAGAGCTAGCCGTCGTTTCAATGTTGCCACTTTATTTCCTTGATACTTTTGCAGGATTAAGTGCTGTTCAAGCAGGTTTACTAGCATCTGGTTTTGCTTTTATGAACTTGGTTGCTAGACCCACTGGTGGTTGGTTTAGTGATAAGTTTGGGCGTCGCAAAAGCTTGATGATTTTAATTGGCGGTCTTGCAATAGGGTATAGTGTTTTGGCCAATATCGATAGCTCATGGTGGATACCTGTTGCAGTCATTGCAACCATGTGTTGTTCTTTCTTTGTACAAGCAGGTGAGGGTGCGGTATTCGCAATTGTACCATTAGTAAAACGACGAATGACTGGACAAATTGCCGGTATGGCTGGTGCCTATGGAAATGTGGGAGCGGTGACTTTTCTAACCGTACTTTCATTTGTTGACTACAGCACTTTCTTCTACGTGATATCAGCGTGTGCAGCGGTCATCTTTTTCCTTTGTTGGTTTATCGATGAGCCAAAAGGACAAATGGCAGAAGTGATGCCCGATGGTAGTGTGCACCTAATCGATGTAGAATAATCTAAAACTAAATCATTGGAAGCCAAGCAATTAGTGTTTTGTTTGGCTTTCAAATGAGATTAGCCGGTTGTTCCTAAGTTAAAGATAGTTACAATGATAATACGCCTGTCAATTAATTGTGTTGAATAGCGAGACAACTACCGAATGAAAGAACCTCTCCACAATATGAATGATGACAACCTACAAAAAGACTCTTCTTCGATATCAGATAATAACCAAGATCAAAACGATAGTTCTGAACAAACCAAACTAGTGATTAATCTTGGAACCTGCTCAACTAAAGGCGTAAAAGAACAAAATGAAGACTATGTCAGTGTTTATGTTCCAACTAACCTTCACCAACTTGAAAATAAAGGTATAGCATTAGCTTTAGCCGATGGCGTTAGTAGCGCTGAAGCTGGTAAAGAGGCAAGTGAAACAGCTGTTGGAAACTTTATCACAGACTATTATCAAACTCCCGACACTTGGTCGGTAAGTCATTCCGGACAAAAAATCCTAACCGCAATTAATTTAAAACTTTATCGAAAAAGTCATGAATATGCCAATGAAGAAAAGGGTTACTTATGTACCTTTAGTGGCATGATTGTAAAATCACAAATTGCCCACATATTCCATGCGGGCGATAGCCGAATTTATAGGGTAGAAGACAATAAACTTCGTCAAGTAACCAATGATCATACCGCTATGATCGGTAAGGGTAGAAGTATCCTTGCGCGCGCAGTTGGAATGGATAGTAGCTTAAATATCGACTATTCCAAAATTGAAATTAAGCAGGGGGATATTTTCCTGTTGAGTAGCGATGGAGTGCATGACTTTGTCTCTAACCAAGATCTTATAGATCAACTACAACGACAAGATTCGGAACAAGTCATTGCCGAAGCTATCGTAGAGTTAGCAAAGGCCAACCAGAGTGACGACAATATTAGTTGTATTGTGGCTAAAGTAGAGTCGCTTCCAAAACAAAGTTTGGACGACTTTAATAGCCGTTTAACACGACTCCCATTTCCCCCTGAACTTGAAGCCGGGATGAAAATTGATGGGTTTAGAGTGCTTAAGGAGATCTTTGCTAGCAGCCGTAGTCAACTGTATTTAGTGGAAGATCAAGATAGTGGTGAACAGGCCGTAATGAAGACGCCTTCAATTAATTTTGAGAATGATACCTCCTATATTGATCGATTTATCCAGGAAGAATGGATTGGCAAGAGAATCGATACTCCTTTCGTTGTTAAGACTTTGCATCAAAGTCGTAAAAGAAATTTTTTGTACTATTTGATGGAATATGTGGAAGGTGAGACTCTTGAAGTTTGGATCAAGAAGAATCGCTTTCCAAGGCCTAAAGTGGCGATCAAAATCGTCGAGCAGATTGCTGAAGGTTTAAAAGCATTTCATAATCAGGAAACCATTCACCAAGATCTTAAACCCGGTAACGTGATGATCACCAAAGACGGAGATGCTAAAATTCTTGATTTTGGCTCGGTCTATGTTGCCGGAATAGCAGAAATATTTCGTCCTCTAGAACACGAAGGGGCATTAGGAACTGCCAGTTATTCGGACCCGCAATATTTGATGGGAATGAATTCCGGCGTTCAAGGCGATTTGTATGCATTAGCGACAATCACTTACGAAATATTTACTGGTGAACTTCCTTATGGTTTCGCCATTGAAGAATGTCAATCAGCATTAGATTATGACCGCTTAAGATACCGAAGCGCCAATCAGTTTAATCCAGTGATTCCGTTATGGTTTGACCGAACTTTACAACGAGGTGTCGAATTTAATCTTGAAAAACGTTATACCAATTTAGACGAGTTTCTTAAAGATCTTCATCATCCTAACCCCAATTATCTATTAGATGATCCTAGCTATAAAGAAGATAAGAACCAGGCTTTATTTTGGCAGTTTATTTCTGGATTTATGTTATTGACCATACTGTTAATATTTGTTTTGTTTACCTAAGAAATGGATAGATTTAGTTGAACTACTCACTCAGACTTTCCAGAGTAGTCATTAACGATTAATCCCATGTTACCATCATATCCTGCTGGTCTGGGGATCAAAACTTGATGACCCGATCCTGGTGCAACTATCATTTTGCCGCCATATTGATTGGTCATTGATTCAAGGGTTATTGACTGGTTTCCTGTTGGAGACATTAATACTAGCCGATCACCTACTTGAAATTTGTTCTTCACTTCTACCAGCAGATGCTCGCCTTTGTTTTCGATAATTTCCCCAGCGAATTTTTGCTGATGTTGTTCAGGACTTCCATTGAGGTAGTTTTGATAATCGTCATGCACGTGCCGCCGAAAAAAGCCCTCGGTAAATCCTCTATTGGCCATACCTTGTAAATCATCCATTAATTGATTATCAAATGGTTTGCCGTCAACTGCATCATCAATCGCTTTTCGATAAGCTTGTGATGTTCGAGCTGCGTAATAGAATGATTTTGTTCGACCTTCAATTTTAAGGCAGTCAATGCCGATCTCTGTTAGTCGTTGGACATGTTGTATGGCTCTGAGATCTTTAGAATTAAAAATATAGGTACCATTTTCATCTTCATACATTGGCATATAATCACCGGGTCTTTGTTTCTCCTCTAGCAGTACGAGTTTGTCAGAGGGTGAACCAATTCCGGTGGCCGTTTTAGGCAAATTAGAACTATCAGGCATTACTAAGATATCACCATTGTCTTGTTGTTCAGCCTGATGAACATCATAGCCCCATCTACATGCATTGGTGCAGGTTCCCTGGTTTGGGTCTCTATGGTTAAAGTAACCTGAAAGCAAACAGCGTCCCGAGTATGCGATACATAGTGCGCCGTGAACAAACACTTCGAGTTCGATATCAGGGCATTGTTGGCGAATTTCAGCGACTTCATCGAGAGATAGTTCTCTAGAAAGAATCACTCGTTTTACTCTAACAGATTGCCAGAATTTTACAGCAGCATAATTAACCGTGTTCATTTGCACAGATAGATGGATAACGGTTTCTGGCCATTTCTCTCTAACCATCATCATTAAGCCAGGATCCGACATAATGAGAGCGTCAGGCGCCATTTGAATGATTGGTTCAATATCTTTTAGAAACGTTTTTACCTTTGCATTGTGAGGTGCAATGTTGGCTGCAACGAAAAACTGTTTACCGGCTGCTTGTGCTTCTTTTATTCCTATTCCTAGGTTTTGTAAGTTAAAGCTATTGTTTCGTACTCTTAGGCTATATCGAGGTTGACCCGCATATACCGCGTCCGCTCCATAGGCGAAAGCATAACGCATGTGTTTAAGTGAACCGGCTGGAGCCAGCAATTCGGGCGTAAATAGTTGATTCATAACGACTGGTAACTCAATAGTTTATCTGCAAACCGGACTGTTGCTTGAGATAAGGGTCTTGCTAGTTTAGAAAACGCAGGATTATCTTATAATTTAGCTCAGCGATAATTGATTTAAATCAATTGAGGGGCGACTGTGAAGCGTTTAGGCAAGACTAATGAAGTGGTTCCTATTGCTGCGGTTTATCGTATTCTAAGCGATTTCTTCCATTAGCCTTTGCGCTGTAGAGGTAGCTATCAGCCTGTTTGATTGCTTCTTCGATAAAAACATACTTTTTAACTTCGGTACAACCCAGACTAATACTGAGGTTAATCGTGACTTCATTATCTCTGTAGGGAGATTCTTCTACCATTCTACGAATTTTCTCGGCGATTTTGATACCGTCTTGTAGATTGGTTCGTGGAAAAATGATTAAAAACTCTTCCCCTCCGATTCTTGCAACAACATCCATTTCTCTTATATTACGGCGAAAGAGTTTGGCGATATGCTTTAAGACCATATCACCAGTATCATGGCCATAAGTATCATTGACTCGTTTAAAATAGTCGATGTCGACCGCTACGATCGTCATGGGAAAGTGCGAACCATGATCGTTTTTGGCTGCATCCATGAAGACAGAGTCGATAAATCGCCGGTTGGGCAGGTTGGTCAATGAGTCAGTGTTGGCTTGCTTCAACCGGTCTAGATTAATGTTAGATAACTCATTGTGACTGCGATTACGAAAATATTCTGCGATAAAACATAAGAACAGATTGACGAAGTAGGTGGGCGCAAATCGTGCGACTTCTTCTGGTCTATATTCCGCCGAGATCAAGTCTGGATTATTGATCATCAGTAAGATAATGATGAACATGAAAAGATTTACCATTAATCCACGAAATGGACCGAAAAACACAAAAAATGTGATTGGGAAAGGGTAGGTCCAATACAAGCCCGTATTGGCATATCCACCGGTATAAACTACCGAAAACACTAGCCCTAGCACAGCAAAACTAGTGAGTGTGGTGGTGATTAGAATTTTTTTATGAAAGATGGAGGCGATTGAGTTGAGATACATAAAGCCAGCACTGCCGAATAATGCCGACTTTAGCGCGATATCTTCAGAAGGTGTCTTAAAAGCGAAAAAAAGTACAATCGAGGCGCCAATATAGGTGAAGAAGTAAAGAACGGAGTTCTTACGTCTGGTATCAATATTTTGGCTAGAGTCGACCGTTATAAAACGTTTCCACCTGTCTGATTTCATTTTAATTAACGACCACGCTTAAGAATATTGAGTTTCTCCAATACATGAAGTAATAGTAACTATTTTTTCTCGAACAGTAAAACTTGCCAAGAAAAGCCTTTTCTATATAATGCGCTGTTCATTATTTGCACTAGATTTACGTTCTAGCTAGCTATAGGAAAAATACACCAATGCCATATATTGTCTGTGCCTTATACAAATTCGTTGCGCTTCCCAACTTCAAATCACTTCGCGAACCATTATTATCCGTCATGAATGAACACCAAGTCCGAGGTACGCTGTTACTAGCGCACGAAGGAATTAATGGTACCGTCTCAGGCTCACGAGAAGCGATTGATAGCTTAATCAGTTGGTTAAACCTGCAGCCAGGTTTAGAAAACATTGACGTGAAAGAGTCTACCTCTAAAGAAAAACCATTCAAACGAACAAAGGTTAAGCTAAAGAAAGAAATAGTGACCATGGGGGTCGAGGATATTGATCCACGAAAAGTTGTTGGTACCTATGTGGAGCCAGCTGATTGGAATAACTTAATCAGCGATCCGGAAGTGGTGTTGGTTGATACTCGTAATGATTATGAATTTGCTGTGGGTACATTTGAAAACGCGATAAATCCAAATACTGAATCATTTCGTGAATTCCCAGACTATGTTAAACAGAATCTAGATCCCAAAAAGCATAAGAAAGTCGCGATGTTTTGTACGGGTGGCATACGTTGCGAAAAATCAACAGCCTATATGAAACAGCAGGGGTTTGAAGAGGTTTATCATCTCAAAGGCGGAATTCTTAAGTATCTTGAAGAAGTCCCAAAAGAATCCACCAGCTGGCAGGGTGAATGTTTTGTTTTTGATGATAGAGTAACGGTTGATCATGATCTGAAACCTGGCCAGTATGATCAGTGTAACGCATGTAGAATGCCAATCACAAAGCAAGAACAGCAAAGTGAACAATATCAGCAAGGAGTCAGTTGTCCTCATTGTTTCGATAAGACTAGTGATGAGCAAAAAGCACGTTATTTGGAAAGAGAAAGACAGATCCAACTAGCAAAAATGCGCGGTGAAGAACACATTGGCGGTGATGCTGAAAAATTCCTCAATCAGAGAAGAGAGCAAAAAAAGCGTCAACGCGAGCGCGTCAGAGAACTTAATAAGGCCGCTTCTCAGGAACGAATCTGAGTTGTTGAATTCTAACAAAACTAAGAATTAGCTGTTAAAACTTGCAGGAGTTGTCATTGCTGTCAAAAAGCTTAGTGGTGAAATACAGCCTAATTCTATGTGGATTGCTGCTTGTTCTAATTGGTCTTGTTGGGATCATTGTTCCTGGTTTGCCCACCACTATATTTTTAATTTTGGCTGCGGCTTGTTTCGCAAAATCTTCCCCAAGTCTCCATCAAAGGCTACTAGAACATCCCTGGTTTGGCCCGATCATAGAAAACTGGAACAACGATAAAAGTATACCAAGACGCGCTAAGCAGCTGGCAATTGCTATGATTGCTGTTTCTTACGGGGTCACTTGGTATACACTTAGTAATCTTTGGTTAAAATTGTCCATTGGACTAATCTTGGTGATGGTTGTTATTTATTTAATTCGGTTACCTGTTAGCATAGAAAATGAGTTTGAAGACTCGTAGTATCTTTGAGTTAAACATCTATCGTTGAACTAAACACATACTCGTGAGATAAAAATGCCACAAGCCTTAAAACAAAAGAAAATTATTCGCTGGGGCATTATTGGTTGCGGTCAAGTCACCGAAGTAAAAAGTGGTCCAGCGTTTCAACAAACCAATGGTTTTGAGCTAGCCGCGGTTACTCGAAGAAATACTCAGTTAGCAAATGACTATGCTGTGCGGCATAACATTAAGACAGTCTTTGATTCCGCCGATGAACTAATCAATAGTCAGTCCATCGATGCTGTCTACATTGCCACTCCACCTGATAGTCATAAGCAATACGCAGTCAAAGTGGCGAATGCTGGAAAACCATGTTGTGTAGAAAAACCGATGTCCAGTTGTTATGCAGATAGTCTTGCCATTTACCAAGCCTTCCAGAAAAGCAAGGTACCTTTGTTTGTTGCCTATTACAGACGAAGTTTGCCGCGATTTCAAAAAGTAAAGTCGTTGTTAGAGTCAGGTGAAATTGGTCAAGTTAGGCACATTAGTTGGACCTATGTTCGACCACCAAGTGAATTAGATCTTTCGGGGATGCCAAATTGGAGAACCGACAAAAATATAGCTCGCGGTGGTTATTTTGATGATTTAGCCAGTCATGGGCTTGATCTGTTTGGTTATTTTTTTGGCGAGTTTGAAATGGTAAAAGGGATAGTTACCAACCAACAACAGCTCTATTCTTCCTATGATAGTATCTCGGCAAATTGGAAACATAAAAACA
>JBDVOJ010000011.1:0-1410 GCA_039969155.1 Kangiellaceae bacterium | reverse complement strand
ACTCAACAACATTAGTAGAGCTAATAGTCATATTATCAGGACCCGATACAAAAATCCACACACCAGGATCCGCACCATTTAACCTAGAATCTAGATCTATTGCCGTAAGTCCGTTTGCTGCCACATTACATATAGAACCATTTGTTGCTGTCCCGACTGAAGCCTGAGACCCAATTCTCGCTACTACAGGTTGTCTTTCAGTAGTACATTCATTCTCGGTAGCCTCAACATAATAGGTAGCAGTAGCATTCAATGAAGGCGTCGTAAACGTTTCACCGGTGGCGATCGGAGTAACAGCATCTAAAGAATCGTACCAATTTACAGAGGCGCCATCACTAGGTTCAACACTCAATAATAATGTGCCTGGACCACAACGTTCATTATCGTTAATAACCGTCAATTGTGGCAATACATTACGAACAATTTGTACTTCTATCGTACCACTTGCACAATTATTATCTTCATCATAGAAAAAACCATAATAAGACGCTGGCAAATCAACATCTTGAGCCTCTGCAACGGTTAGATGCGAATTCGTATTTAACGGATTGGAAACCCTACTCCAGGTTAAAACCGTTCCCGCAGGTGCAGTACTAGAAGTATAATCAAATAGATTAGCCGAAAAGGGATCACCAGCATTTTCAACGCAATAAATATTTGAAACAGACTCGTCTAAAATTGGCGCTGCCACACAGTTATCATCATCTTGTATAGTACCTGTAGCCGTACCTCCATTTGCGCGTTGCACATTATTTGTTGGCAACCCCAATTGTACGGTAAAAGTCTCTGTGTTTTCTAAAACAGCATCATCATTAATAGCTACTGTTATAGTTTGAGTTTCACCGGCATCGCCAGTAAATATCAGAGAACCATTGTTACCAGTAAAATCTACACCACCACCTTCTGCAGTATCATCAAAAAACGAATATGAAACCGTTGTACCACCAATAACCTCTAAATCCAATTCCACTTCGAAAACCATTTCACCGGCAGCATCGTCTTCATTTAATGATTCGTTAGAAATTGTTAATGTCGCTTGGTCATTATCCTCAATTTCAACCGTAGCCGATTGCGTAGCAACCGAACCTAAAGAATAACCAGTACCATTTTGTAATGTAATTATAACAGTTTCCGTCCCTTCTTGAATTTGATCATCAATAGGCGTAATTAACACTTCGGCTTCTTGCTCCCCATTTGGAATACTTACAGCGTTTGTACTACTTGCAGAGAAATCAGTTCCGACATCTGCTGTTCCGTCAATTAAGAATTCAACTATAATAGGACTACCAGTATTATTCTCCTCACTTAATCTTATGGTAAATTCACCTGTAGAAACAGAACTAGCACTTTCCGCAGCAGTTCCGTCTGAAGCTGTAATTTGAGCGAAATACTCAATATCATCACTAACTA
>JBDVOJ010000010.1:0-89620 GCA_039969155.1 Kangiellaceae bacterium | reverse complement strand
GGTGGTCACTCATCAGTTCTTTCACCAGACGAAGCTACAGTGGAAATGCAAACTCAAATCGTTAGCTTCTTATCAAGTGGTGGAGCTGCGGTACAAGTTGTAGATCCTACTTTATTGGATGACTAATTCTTCATTATTTTGAATAATTAGAGTAAAACTGAGCCTCGACTTGTCGGGGCTTTTTTATGGAATAGAGAACACTATGATTAAGAAAATTGTTTTATTTTTATTAGTAATAATACTCATATCAACCGCTTCTTCTCTTGTGTATTTAAATGCTAAGAAGCCGGTGCGAGATGGGACCATTCAATTGACTGGTTTGAGTAAAACGGTTTCAGTCAAATTTGATCAGCTCGGTGTTCCGCACATTCGCGCGGAGAATGATATCGACTTATATCGTGCATTTGGATACTTACACGCTCAAGATCGACTCTTTCAAATGGAAATGACAAGACGATTGTCTCAGGGAAGGCTATCAGAAATACTCGGTAGTGATTTGGTTGGAGTGGACAAGCTATTTCGTACACTAGATATTGGTCGTTTTGCAAAACAATGGGTTGACTCTGTAAAGCAACGAGCAGACCCCCATATGATTGCGATAATGGAAAGTTACTTGGAGGGAGTTAACCTTTTCGTAAAGGAAGGTACGACCCCAATCGAATTCGAAATTATTGGTATGCCTGAACATCAATATAGTCTGGAAGATATTGCCTCTATTGCCGGCTATATGTCATTCTCGTTTGCTCAAGGACTGAGAGACGATCCGCTAGTACACCATATTTCCCAAAAACTGGGTGAGGCTTATCTGGACGATCTCGGTATTTTATACACGCCCGGATTTGAGCAGATACCCGTTGATTCAATGCTGACCGAAAAAGTATCTTCATCCGTCAGCTATATGGTTGAGAGTCTCCAATCTGCTGGCTTAGTTCATGGCAGTAATAGTTGGTTGATTGCTCCAGAGCGAAGTGAGTCGGGCAGCGCGATTTTAGTTAATGATCCTCATATTGCATACAGTCAACCTTCAGTGTGGTACGAGGCACAACTCAACTCCCCAACAACTGATGTTTATGGTCATTTCTTAGCATTAGTACCGTTGCCTATGTTGGGACAAACTCCCGATCATGCATGGGGATTAACCATGTTTGAAAATGATGATATGGACTTATTTGCTGAAAAAGTGAATCCACAAAATCCCAATCAATATTGGGCCATTGACCATTGGGAAGAATTTGAAACAAGAACTGAAGTCATAGCAGTAAAAGATGCTAAACCTATTGAATTCAAATTAAGATCATCTCGCCATGGAACCATTATTAATAACATTTTTGATGAAGTCCCTGGTAGTAAGTATGGGTTGGATAAGGTCAGACAACCGTTAGCTTTGTGGTGGACGTTTTTGGATCCAAGCAATGATATGATGCAAGCCTTCTACGAGCTTCCTTATGCGACGACGGTTGAAAAAGCCAGTGCAGCTGCGGCAAAGATCCACTCTCCAGGATTAAATTTAATGTACGCTAACAAGTCTGGAGATATTGCGTGGTGGGCAAGTGCTAAACTTCCCATCAGGCCAGCACATGTTAACCCCAAATTTATTCTCGATGGGGCTAGTGGTAGAGATGATATCTTAGGCTACTACGATTTCTCTAATAACCCACAACAAATAAATCCAGCGTCTGGCTATTTATATTCTGCCAATAATCAACCTGCCGATCGGGGAGTTGGGCTTGTACCAGGTTATTATTCTCCCACTGACAGACCCACACGAATCGTTGAGTTATTATCAAAAAAAGAAAAATTTAACCCGGATGATATGAAGAAAATGTTAATGGATAATGTCACTCCCTCGGCATTATTTTTTCAACAAATAGCAATTCCGGTACTACGAAATGAAAAGCTTACACCGATTGAATCGGAGTCGTTGCAGATGTTTGCAGATTGGAAAGGTAATCATTCACCGAATGAAGCCGGCGCGACTATCTACAACCGATTTAGAATTGTTCTTATGCGCATGGCGATGCAGGACGAATTAGGAAAGTCGCTATATAAAAACTTTCAATTTGGATTTTTAATGGATCGCTCTATTTGGCGAGTGCTAGATAACCCTGACTCTCCGTGGTGGGATAATATTAATACTTCTCGACGAGAAACAAGAGAAGAATTAATTCTTTCAGCGTGGCGAGAATCGACTCAATTTTTAAGAGAGCGATTCGGAGACGACCTTGTGGAATGGCGTTGGGAAAAGGATGTCAAAATGGTTCATGAGCACCCGCTAGGGAAAGTGTCGCCACTGGATAAGGTTTTTAATGTGGGGCCACTGCCAAGTGAAGCCGGTGTAGAGGCGATCAATAATTTAAAATTTGTGATGCAAGGAGATGAGCTAAAAATAATGATGGGACCATCTACTCGTAGGGTTATTGATTTTTCAGACCCAAATAAAAGTTGGGGAATATTACCGACCGGTCAATCGGGTATCGTGAGTGACCCCCATTATGATGATCAAGCGCTTGACTATGCACTGGGAAAATTTCGGCGCCATCTAGTGACTGAGCAGGCAGTAAACGAAAATTTAGCCAGCGAATTAACCTTTATACCCTAGTGTTTTCGATTTACTGGTAAGCTAGTTCCTAACTTCTTTCCAGTAAATCACTCGATCACTTCCACGGTAATAACCAAAATTCAAAGTAGCGGATGGTGTATCGATTGAATTATCACCATCCCAATCGAATTGTAGCCATGGCTGGCTGGAAATATCGTAATTTATTATAACACTTCCATAGTTGCCATCTCCTGGAGCAGTAAATTCTAGGCCCGAGCCGAGTACAGACTGGCCGTTGAGGATGTTGGTCGCAACCGTAGGATCAGAAATTGCTGTTTCCCCATTATTCAATTGGTTGGTATAGCTAGTTAAATCAAAGCTGGCGTCTGTATTGATGTAAGTGGTGCAACTGTCTTCGGTGTTGAGGCTCCAATTACTGCCGTCATAATACTCAGCAATCACTCTCATTTCCAAAGCTGAAACTTCCGGACCGTAACTATCAATTAGTCTTATACGACCCAGTCGGACATTAATAGAATTGGAGTTGGCTATTGCACTAGAAACTGTATCTGAGTCAGTGGCTTGTAAATCTACTCTAAGGTCAAATGGGGCTGCCAGTTGATCATGTTGGTAATCTGAGGCTGTATCGGAATAGTTGGATAGTCCGCTAGCAAATGAAAGTGCCGAAGGAGCAAAGTTAACTCTACCTGTTGCTGCTAAGGAATTGGTAGTGTCAAAACCACTTGAAACTATGTCTGAGGCGAGCAACTTTGCAAATTGATCTTGGTAGTTTTGTGTGGTCACATTAGAAGAGTTTTGCGCGGTAATTGTACCGGAGATTTGAAATGTTTGACCCGGCTTATCTAATCCTGCATTTACACCGTCAAAAAATCCGGCATAAGTAAAACTACCGCATTGCTCGACAAGTACTGGTGCGCTGACTTGGTAATGATCGGGGATAAATCGGCCTATGTTTATTCTTTGACCAGTCACATCTTCTCCGCCACCCATATAATCACTGTTGATTGCATCGAGTTGTAATATTCCAACTTCGTCCCAACTTTGAGCGAAAGTAATAGTCCCTTCATTGGCGCTACCAGTAGCCGAAAAGCTCGAATGAGCTATAGAGTTTGTCGAGATAGTGCCATTTGAATTCGTCACGAAAAGTGCTTGTGGAGTTAAGGTTATACTGCCGGTTGTATTGGCAATATTTGGGGTAATCCCATTGTCACTTAGATCACCACCGCTATCAGGTATACCATCTGAATCGGTGTCGATATATGGATCGGGAATTCCATTATTATCAAGGTCGTCAAGCGCCTGCCACAATACGCTTCGAAGTGTCATATTAAATGGGGCATCTGCCGCTCTATACACTGCGCTAGAACCTGAACCATCTGCATAAGGATCAGTATCAATCTGAATGTCATAACCAAAAGGTCGAACGACAAATGGGCTTATGCCACCGATAATCTCATCCGTCGAACCGCTGGGTGGTTCACCAATATCGATTTCATCTTTTGCTGAAAGAGCAATCTCTCCGACATCATTATATTGCACAGAGATTGTCGCGACGCCATTAGTAAAACTGGTATTCTGCGGAGTTGAAAGTGCTTCGCTACTGGCAATATTTAAACCATCTACTGAGACAGAAGTAGGGCTTGTCGTTGGATCATCATAGCTATTCCAAAAATTGACTGAACGGGTACCATCGTATTCTTCTATCACTCCACATGATGGATCGGTGGGAGTTTGTCCTGCTGCTGTTAAGGTCACATCGAAAGGTCGACCTGCTATTTGGGTGTCGATCGGATTCGGACTGAAAACAAATCCGAAGGGTCTAAATGTAATATCGCCCTCCGTATTATCATCGAACACGCCACTATCTTCGAGCGCTATATTGGTGGTTTCAGCGACAGTATCCTCAAGATAAAGAACAACGTCACCACCATCAGCAACGTTAAATTGATAGGTTGCGACACCATCATTATCTAGTGGTGTGTCAGATAAGCTTCCATTAGCTAAATCGCTGCTAGCTCCTCCACTGTCAAGAGTAGTCCAATTACCATTGTTTGTTGAGGTCGAAAGGTTGAGGGTTCCCGAATAATCGGTCACTAAAGTCCCATCAGCATTTTCAGCTCGAATGGTGATCGCTTCTCTTAGGCAGTTTATACCAGCGCCGTCATGAATTATTCGAAAATGGTCGGGACCACAATTACGAAGCCCTGTAATGCTGACATTGTCGATATTGATAAACTCGCCTGAACTTCCGTATCCGTTTTCTACTCTCAGTCTAATCCTTGTATTGCTGGCCATATAAGGTGAGAGGTCGTAACTATATGAACCGGAAAAATCGTTACTAAAGGAATTTAAAATGGTATAGCTTGCTCCACCATCGCTGGACGCAGCTATATCAAACCGGTCACCATTTTCTAGTGTGCCAGAGGTGGCTAGATCGACAGTTATAAAGGCATCAATATAGTTATTAAGATTTAGTTCTCTCTCCAAACTTGGCTCACCACCTGAATTCGGTGTGTCATCCATAATTAACTCACCGCCAGAAATCAAAATATTACCGGACGTTGGCGAATTGTCATCGTCAGATTCGATCCAATCAGTCGCCCAAGGCTGACTACCGGTACTATTGTTGTAGGTCGCAGAATTAAAGCTGTCTTCAAAGGTTAAGGTGCAGACACCAGTCGAGCTACAAGGTCTAGTCTCGTTCATGATTTGGTTGACTTCGGCGGCGCTCAAAAAGTTTTCATAAATTCTAACTTCGTCAATTTCGCCATCAAAAAAGCGTTCTGGAATCGCCAAATCTTGGCCAATTTGTAACGGGTCGTTATTGATATCTAGCGTACCGGTTCTAGCTGAACGCGCTCGCTCAACGCCATCAATATAAATCACTTGCTCGCCACTTCGCCAGGTTACAGCGATGTGGTGCCATTGATTAAGAGTTAGCGGAGTTCCGGTAGTAGTTAACGTAGCCCAACGCCACCACCAAAATATTTGTCCCGAAGTGTTAATATGAAATTCGTAGTTTTCATCTTTAGATAAAATAGACTTAAGGCCTGATGAAGGGATAACGTTAGTATTAATCCAGGTTGTTATAGTCAGGGTATTGGGAATATCTAACAGAGAGTCGGTTGTACTAGTATCATCGTCCAATTGAATGAAACTCACCGAACCGTTGAATACACCGTAACTACAAGTTCCAGGATCTCCAGGAATCGCTTGGTCGGTATTTCCTGTCAGCGCATCAAATGCGGTTAGGTGTAAATCGTTACCAGAAGCATCAAGAACTTCACTGTTAGTACCATTCCAAAAGAGTTCATCAAATCGCCATTCGCCAATCAAGCCGGCGATAGGAGGTACGGTTGTGTCATTAATTGTAATTGAGCCATCATTCCCATCAGAGCCAGAAGCGCCAGAACCGGCGCCGTCTGCGCCTGCTGTGATCGAGCCACTTACATAGCTTGCGATCGCAGTATTTAAGTAGGAACCACCTCCACCAGCCCGTCCTCCGGAACCTCCTGCCCCACCACCCGAGTAACCGCCGCCACCGCCAGGCCAGTAGGTTGGTCCACCACCTCCACCTCCGGTAAAGCCTCCGCCTCCCGAGGACGAGCCTGCACCGCCGGCACCTCCAGCTGCAAAAGTAACGCCATCACTGGGATCTAAGTCTGCTGCTTGTCCGCCTCCAACACCGCCTTGGCTTGTACCGGCGGAGTTGATACCTCCGCCGCCAGCTGCGCCGTTTGAGGATCCTCCTCCAGAGCCGGCTGTACCTCCGGCGCCAGCCGATCCCCCGGTCCCCGTGTCACCGTTGGTCGTGTTGTTAGCGCCCAAACCGAAGGCGTTGCTACTATTGTCACCGCCACCGCCACCGCCAGCGACCATTACCAGAGTGTTGTTGACAAAAACGCCTGTACTGCCTCCGCCGCCGGCGCTATTGGCGGCTAGACTTCCCGCAGCAACCACATAGCTGATGGTATCGCCAGCGCTCAGATTAAAAACACCAGTAACGCTGGTACCTTGTCCTCCGGTGGTATTTGAGCCATCGCCGCCTTCGCCGCCAACAATAACAATGGTGACCTGGTCATCCGCCGGCAAGGTATAACTTCCGGTTCCTGGGGTATTTGAGTTGACTACTTCAGTGGCTTTAACAGAGGATGAAGAGGTGGCTAGACCGAGTACTAATGATATGAGTAATAAGAAAAGACTAGATGTTTGCATAACTGCGCGCATAGCTTAAAAAAACCTTCGAGAATTAGCTGTTAGATAGTTGAACCATAGCAAGTGAATCTGTCTTATATTCATAGGATGACTCTAAACTAAAATGTGAACAACTATCGATAACGACGTGTATCAAGCCAATGCTTGCTTGGCTTCCTCAACTTCTTCGGCTAATTCATCGACCTCATGAACATCAACTTCCCCAGCAAGACCTAGTTTTGTGAATGCTGGAACGCTGGCAATATCAAGGTTAGGGTAGGGTGTATTTTCGCTAGTATAACTTTGAATTTTTGCCACGGTGACCACATCGACATAATCAGCAACAGAGCCAGAGTCTCTAGTAAAATCGGTACATCCTAACGGAACATCTTGTAACTCTGCAGGAAACTCCCAAGCTTTCATAATCGCCTTGCCCACTTTGCCATGCAAACGCTGAATAATCTTATCTAGCACGGCCTCTTGTTCAAGGATTTCAGGATTATCTTCCGCTAGCGTCAATATCGGCAAAATACCGATTTCATGAACTAATCCGGCAAGTGTCGCCTGATCGGGCTTAAGCTTGGTAAAATGACTTGCTAGCACATGGCTAATAGAGGCAACCTCAAGAGAATGCTCCCATGAGCGTCTTAATCGCTTATCAACCGCATCATGTGTTGCTTGGAACATTTGTTCCATTGCTAGTCCGGTGGCCAAGTTTCGAACGAAGTTAATACCCATTCTAGTAATCGCCAATTGCAAGTTATCAACTGTGACAGCACCTCTTAATAGCGGGCTGTTAGCAACCTTAATAATTCTAGCGGCTAGTGCTGCATCCTGGCCGATCACATTGGAGAGCGTGCTTGAATTAACTTCTGGGTCGCTTACTGCATCACGAATTTTTAACGCGACTTCAGGAAGTGTCGGTAATGTTAATCGGTCGTTTTTTATTGCATCGACTAATTCATTTAGAAAATCTTGTTCTAGACTCATATTATCAACTTTAATTAGTTAAAACGCGCTAAAAAGCTAGCGCGTTCAAGTAGTTATTCGACTAGTTCAAGTATAGGACTATTTTTGATGTTAACAGTAAAATTTTGTTGTTTATTTGCGCTATCTTTGACCAAAGCGAGAACTAGCCAGCGTTTTTCTTCTGACAAACAGCTACAGATTACTTCTCCTACTCTCGAATCCTGCTGTAACAACTTTTCATTAGCGATTGCTTGCACGAAATTGTTGGTAGCCTCAACATCTTCAACTGATTGAAATAATTGTAGTTTTTGCTTTATTTTTGCTTTGTAATGCATGCGGGCAATAACTTCTTGACCAGTAAAACAGCCTTTTTTGAAATCGACTGCGTTTAGGTTAGGTAGGTCTAGGTTATGAGGTAAAAACTCTCCAGATGTGTTTTCGGATAGCCAGCACACCTTGTTTCGAGCAAGAGAACTAAACCAGGCATCTGCAACTGGCTGTACCGAAGTTTTTAACGAAGCCGCAAGTAAACGAGCTTGGCTATTATCGGAAGTCACAATAAATGCCATTGGCAGCTCATTGAGCTGGTAATAGGCTTGGTCTAAAAGAGAGCTGATTTCAGAGAATTCCTTTGTCGTAGAATTGATTAACCCAAAAATGCTGGAAATTGGCGCTTCTACTATTTCAACTTTGAAAAATACTCCATATTTTTTTAGATGTAGCATGCTTGAATCGATTATCGTTTGGGGCATGATTAATCGAAACCCTTGGTCAATCGCGACTATATGGAAGAGTGATACGATACGACCTTTGGGGTTGCAAAGGGCTGCTAAATAACTCTTGGAGTTAGTCGGAGTGCTAACATTAATTGTCAGTTGTCCTTGAAGAAACTTTGCCGCGTCAGCACCGGTAATGTCGATAGCTGAGTAGTTATTCAGTTCAGTGAGAAAGAATGGATTGTGCTCAGTTTCTGCATTCATATATCTGCAACCATTGTTGAGGCGAATAATTTTCCAGCAGTTTAACTTTGCCGAGCCACACGATGCAACCGAATTTGGTCTAGCAAATTTCGCTCGAAATTATGTGGCCTCGCTCATTTGAATCGTATTAATCAAACGGGGCTTGTATTTAAAGCTTGCTGGCGTATATTACGCAAATAAAACTAGTATTAAGGTTTAGCAATGAGCGAACAAATCAATCGAAAGAAACTAGAGTGGCAGTGTCGAAGAGGGATGCTCGAACTGGATGTCATTCTTCTCCCTTTTTTGGAGCAATATTTCGATTCTCTTAATCTGCAACAACAGCAAGCATTCGTCGAGCTATTGAGCTTCCCAGATCCAGATATTTATACTTGGATAATGGGGTTTGGTGATTGTGAACATCAGTCTCTTGCCGAAATACTCGCTAAAATCCGAGAACTAATGAAAGTGGCGTAAAGTTAAACTCATGGAGGGGACCTAATCGTTGAACAACGCCGCAAGATTTCCTGTTAAGAATTGTCCAGAATTGTTAATGCTGTGTGCTGGGACGCATTTGATTGTTGCTTTAGCGGCTCTTATCGCTCAAGTGCCTTGGTGGATAACAATTATGGTGATTATCGCTGTGTTAGTTTCTTGGGTAATCACACTAAAGCATTACGCTGCGATCACTCAATCGACGGGCGACCTATGCTGGAGCGGAGAATCTTGGCTGGTGGCAAGAGATGAAGAATCTAGTTCGATAGATTATTTAGAGCTAAAACCTAGCAGCTGGATAACAAGCCATTTCTGCTTGTTGAAGTTTTCTCTGGGAAGTCATGAAAAAACGTGGTTATTTACCAATAAGCATTTGGGCGAACGTGCTTTTAGAGAGTTATGTTACCTGACGCGACAAGACAGTGTTACCAATAGAAAAAATCTTCGTTAGAAATGAATTTTCGAATACACCTGCAAAGGCTGGAAGTAGCAGCATTTAACGGCTAAATGGTAAATACTGACGATATTTATTGCTCTTGATTGAACAACTATGGTATAAAGCGCGCCGAGTTAACGAAGTATCGATTTAGAGTCTAAATCAAACGCTGAAATTAACCAAATTCACACACTGTTCGACACAGATTTCAGGGTGCTTTGGAAAATTTATTTTCTAGGGTTTGATATCTGGGGGCAGTGGACGCATAACCCTAATAAAATCAGGAGTTTACAATGGCTAAAGTCACAATGCGTGATATGCTACAAGCGGGTGTTCATTTCGGACATAGAACCCGTTACTGGAACCCAAAAATGAAACCATTCATTTTTGGCGCAAGAAACAAAATTCATATCATTAACCTTGAGCATTCATTGCCAATGTTTAATGAAGCTCTCAACTTCCTTAGTTCAGTTGCAGCAAGAAAAGGCAAAGTCCTTTTTGTTGGAACTAAGCGTTCTGCAAGCAAAATTGTTAAAGAAGAAGCGACTCGTTGTGAGCAATTCTTTGTCGACAAACGCTGGTTAGGTGGGATGTTGACTAACTACAAGACAATCCGTCAATCCATTAACCGTTTGAAAGAGCTTGAAAAGCAAAGCGAAGACGGCACTTTCGAGAGACTAACCAAGAAAGAAGGTCTTTTACTAAGCCGCGAAATGGCAAAGCTAGAAGCTAGTATCGGTGGAATCAAAAACATCGGTGGTCTTCCTGACGTATTATTCGTCATTGATGCTGACCATGAGCACATTGCGATTGCAGAAGCTAAGAAATTAGGTATCCCAGTGATTGCTGTTGTTGATAGTAACTCTAGCCCTGACGGTATCGATTACGTTATCCCTGGAAATGACGATGCAATTCGTGCAGTACAACTTTACTTGTCTAGTGCTGCAGATACCATTATCGAAGGTCGTCAATCTACTGCAACAGCGCCGGCTGAAGAGTCTCCAAGCGACGAGTTTGTTGAAGAAGCAGCTGTTGAAGAAAAGCCTAAAGCAGTTGTAAAGACTAAGAAAGCGAAAGCGACTAAAGAAGAAGCGCCTAAAGAAGACGCAGCGCCTGCTGAGTCAAACGAAGACGCTGCTGCAGAATAATAAAATTATTCTAGCGATAGAAGTAGGGGGCTTAGCCCCCTATTTTTTAACTAAACCATGATTATTTGGGGCCGTCCCTTTTTTAAAGTGCTTACGGTCTGTTAATTGAAGAACGAGTGGAGAATATTATGGCGATTACCGCTGCTCAAGTAAAAGAACTGCGTGAAAGAACTGGCGCGGGCATGATGGAATGCAAAAAAGCTTTGGTAGAAACCAATGGTGATATCGAAGTAGCAATTGATAATATGCGTAAATCTGGTGCAGCCAAAGCTGAGAAAAAGGCTGGTCGAGTTGCTGCCGAAGGTGTCATTATCGCCAAAACTAGCGATGATGCAAAAACGGCTGTGATTGTTGAGATCAACAGTGAAACTGACTTTGTTGCTCGAGATGAGAGCTTTAAAGGGTTCGCAACCGCGGTAGTTGATGCTGCGCTGGCGAACAAAACTGCAAATATTGAGTCATTAATCGCTGCAAACCTTGCTTCTGGTGAATCTGTTGAAACAGCAAGAACTAACTTAATCGCAAAAATCGGTGAAAACATCACTGTTAGACGAGTACAGTTAGTAGAAGCGAACGATGGCGCATTGAATACCTATATTCATGGTGGACAAATAGGCGTAGTTGTAGCGCTCAAAGGTGGCTCTGCAGAACTGGCTAAAGATGTTGCAATGCACGCAGCAGCAACCAATCCTCAGTTCATCACACCTGAAGAAATTTCGGAAGATGTGTACAACCGTGAAAAAGAAATTTTCACTGCACAGGCTATAGCTAGCGGTAAGCCAGCTGACATCGCGGAGAAAATGGTTGTTGGCCGTATGCGTAAGTTTGCTGCGGAAGTTTGTCTTGTAGGACAATCTTTCGTGAAAGATCCGTCGACAACGGTTGGTGATTTGTTAAAATCAGCTTCAGCCGAGGTTACTAGCCTAGTTCGTTTAGAAGTTGGCGAAGGGATCGAAAAAGTTGAAGATGACTTTGCTGCCGAAGTAATGGCGCAAGTAAAAGGGGAGTAATATTTATGCCAAGTTCTGCACCAACTAAGACTAATAAGAGAATTCTTCTTAAGCTCAGTGGCGAAGCCTTAATGGGTGCAGAGTCTTTTGGCATTGATCCCACAATTTTAGACAGAATTGCTGCCGAAATTAAAGTGATTATCGAGCAAGGTATCGAAGTCGGTTTAGTGATTGGTGGCGGCAATCTGTTTAGAGGTGAAAAATTAGCTAATGCTGGCATGAATCGAGTTGCGGGTGACCATATGGGAATGCTTGCAACCGTTATGAATTCACTTGCCATGCAAGATGCGTTAGAAAGAATTAAGGTCGGTACCAGAGTGATGTCGGCCATCTCCTTGACCGGAGTTTGTGAGGATTATGACCGACGATTTGCTATTCGGTTTATGCAAAAAGAGCAAGTGGTCATTTTTACCGCCGGAACTGGAAATCCATTTTTTACTACCGATACCGCAGCTTGTCTCCGAGGTATTGAAATTGACGCGGACGTGATATTAAAAGCGACTAAAGTCGACGGAGTATTTTCAGCGGACCCGAATGTCGATCCGAATGCGGTTAAGTATGATTCGTTAAGTTATGATGAGGCGCTATCAAAGGAGTTGGGTATTATGGATTTAACCGCCTTTTGTCTCGCTCGCGACCACAATAAGTCGATTAGAGTGTTTAACTTAAATAAGCCAGGGGCGTTAATAAAAGCAGTGGTTGATGGATCAGAAGGTACATTGATTCACTGTAAATAAAAATTTCTAGTGAGTGTTTTAATCTAATTAGGGAGTTATTGCGTGATAAATGAAATTAAAGAAGATGCTCAAACTCGAATGGATAAGAGCATAGAGTCATTTAAGACCAGTTTACAAAAGATACGAACTGGCAGAGCTCATCCTAGTTTGTTAGCTCATTTGACTGTCTCCTACTACGGAGTCGATACGCCTCTTTCGCAAGCCGCGACGATTTCCGTGCAGGATTCACGTACGTTGGTAGTGCAGCCTTTTGAAGCATCCATGGTTCAGCCTGTTGAAAAAGCGTTGATGGAGTCGGATTTAGGTATTACACCAAATACTGCTGGAAATGTCATTCGATTGCCAATGCCAGCTTTGACCGAAGAGCGTCGTAAAGACATGACTAAAATTGTCCGTAGTGAAGCGGAAGCTGCTAAGGTCGCTGTAAGAAATATTCGAAGAGACGCTAATTCAACGCTTAAAGAGTTAGAAAGCGAGAAAGAAATAAGTGAAGATGAGCTTCATCGCGCAGAAGACGAAGTTCAAAAAATTACTGATGTTCATGTTAAAAAAATAGACGAGATGAGCGCAGTAAAAGAACAAGAATTGATGGAAATATAGCCATTCTGATCTTCTAGCTTAAGCAAATTAGAAGAACAGCTTTGCATCTAAGCGCCGCATAGCTCAACCAGCTTTTGCGGCGTTTTTTGTATTTACTCTTCTCACAAATTAAAAAAAACGAGTTTATCTTTGAGATAATTAATGACGAAAAGCAGTATTCCAAAACATGTAGCAATCATCATGGACGGTAACGGTCGATGGGCACAAGCTCGCAATAAGAAGCGAACATTTGGTCATAAAGCTGGTGTCGAAAAGACCCGAGAAGTGATTGAAGTTTGTGCGGAGAAAGGCGTAGAGTCTTTGACACTATTCGCATTTAGCAGTGAAAATTGGGCCCGACCTGAAGAAGAGGTTAGTTATTTGATGGAGCTATTTGTAATGGCTCTTAAAAGAGAGATTAAACTGCTCAATAAGAATAATGCACAGCTGAGATTTTTGGGTGACGTGAGTGGATTTAATTCCAAACTTCAAAAGAGTATTAAAGAGGCGATAGAGCAAACTAAAGAAAACGATGGGCTTTGTCTGAATATTGCAGCCAATTACGGTGGTCGTTGGGACATCTTGCAGGCGGCTAATAAGGCTAAACAAACTTTACCTAATGACCAACCTATTTCAGAGGCGTTATTAGAAAGCTTTCTTTCTACCTCAGAGTTACCGCAGTTAGATTTAATGATTCGTACCGGTGGTGAACAGAGAATAAGCAATTTCTTAATTTGGCAAGCTGCATATGCAGAATTATATTTCAGTGAGAAGTTATGGCCGGACTTTGATCGTGTTGAACTTGAACTGGCATTAGAAGAATACTCGCAAAGACAACGCAGATTCGGAAAGACCGGAGAACAGGTTTCCGAATAGGAAAACCTTTTGAGATGGAGTGCTAATTAAATGTTGAAGCAAAGAGTCATAACCGCCTTAGCGTTGCTTCCTGTGGTTTATCTGCTTTTATTTAGAGTGCCGATAGATACTTTCGCTGGGCTGATAATTATTGTTGTTTATTTATTGGCGCTTGAATGGGCAAAACTGTCTCAAATCAATTCACCGGTTAAAGCTAGCATATTTGCATTGGTTGTTAGCTCAATCAACATAAGCATATGGTACCTTAGTGAATCGATTTTAGTATGGCCGTCATTAAGTTGGCCGCATCATCTTCAATTTGATCTTCCGTTGGTTTTTTTACTACTGTCAATCATTGCTATTTTTTTGGCCTTCGTTATTGTCTTAACCTTTTCTAAGGAATCTAATTGGTGGCGGAATGTTTACGTCACCAGTTTGTTTGGGTTTATTTTACTTCCAGCACTATTTGTATCTTTTGTAAGTTTAAGAAATATTGGGTATGCCAATGAAAACCCAAATTACGGAGGTTCATTATTATTATTTATGCTGCTAATTATTTGGGCCGCTGATACCGGTGCTTTCGTTACCGGGAAATTATTTGGTAAACACAAACTAACTTCCGTTAGTCCTAATAAAACTTGGGAAGGAGCGATAGGCGGTTTATTGCTGAGTACTTTAATCGGGTGGGCAGGTATAGGAGTGCTCGATCTTAAGGTTGATAACATGGCTGTTTATCTGGCCGTAGTATTTGCGTTGGCGGTTATATCTGTTTTTGGTGATCTGTTTGAAAGTGCGCTAAAAAGAGTGTCCAATATTAAGGATTCTGGAAACCTACTTCCAGGTCATGGTGGACTGTTGGATAGATTAGACAGTACTATCACTGTCGCTCCTGTGTTTTTGCTAACTTTTAGTTATTTTGAGTGGTTCAATGGTTAGTCGTATTTGTATTCTCGGGGCGACAGGTTCCATCGGATGTAGCACGCTCGATGTCGTTTCTAGAAACGCTAGTTTGTATACTGTCGAAGTGTTGACAGCTAACACCAACTACCAAAAACTATTTGAACAGTGCCAACAGTTTAAACCTCGTGTTGCGGTTATGGCTTGTAAGGTTGCTGCTAAAGAATTAAAAAGTTTAATAGAAAAAAGTGGTCTAAGAATTATAGTAGAAAGCGGTCAACAGGCGGTGAATGATGCGGCCGGTAAATATGACGTTGACATTGTTGTTGCTGCGATCGTCGGAGCGGCCGGTTTGCTTCCTACATTAAGTGGCGTGAAAGCGAATCGAAAAATTTTGTTAGCCAATAAGGAAGCTTTGGTTATGTCTGGCGATTTGTTTATGTCTAAGGTTGAATATGAAGGCGCCACCTTGTTACCTGTAGACAGTGAGCACAACGCAATTTTCCAATCATTACCGCCAACTCACAAGAATTCAGCTGAACGATTAAGTGGCGTCAATGAAATTCTCTTAACCGGATCCGGTGGACCATTTATTAATGAGCCGTTAGATAATTTAGCCGATAAAACGCCCGAGCAGGCGTGTGCCCATCCAAATTGGGAGATGGGACGAAAAATTTCAGTTGATTCTGCGACTATGATGAATAAAGGCTTAGAGTTAATCGAAGCTTGTTTTCTTTTTAATGTTGATATTGAGAAAGTTAAAATTGTTTTACATCCTCAAAGTATAATTCACTCTATGGTGTCTTACGTCGATGGCTCTGTTATCGCGCAAATGGGCAATCCAGATATGCGTACACCGATTGCTCATTGTCTTGCTTGGCCAGAAAGAATCGAAGCCGGTGTTAAGCCTTTAGATTTTTATTCCATAAAAAGTCTTGATTTCAGGCCGCCCGATTTTGAGCGTTATCCGTGTTTGAAGTTGGCAATTTATGCCGCCAAAGAAGGACTTAGTGCGCCATGTATTCTCAACGCTGCAAATGAAATAGCTGTCGACGCATTTTTGGAGAAGAGAATTAAATTTACTCAAATTGCAGAAATAATAGAACGAACCCTCTCTAGTTCAACTTTCGAATCTTTACAGAGTATTGACCAGATAGTACAAGCAAATCAGCATGCTCGAGACCTAGCTAGTAAATTTGTCAGTGAGTTTAGTAAATAGTATGGAATTCTTGTGGAATTTAGTTTCGTTTATTGTTGCGCTAGGTGTTCTAGTAACAATTCATGAGTATGGGCATTTTATTGTTGCTCGTAAATTGGGAGTAAAGGTACTTACTTTTTCCGTTGGATTTGGCAAACCGCTTTGGCAGCGCGTTGCTAAGGACGGAGTTAGATACGTCATCGCCACCATTCCTTTAGGTGGTTACGTTAAAATGCTTGGAGAGCAAGTCGATGATGAAACACCTTTAACTGAAGAGGAACAAAAGCAAGCTTTTAATCGACAAACCGTTTGGGTCAGAATGGCAATTGTTCTGGCTGGCCCCGCTGCCAATTTTCTCTTAGCCATACTATTGTATTGGGTTATTTTTATTAATGATACTACCGAGTTAAAACCGGTGGTAGCTGAACCTAATCTAGGGACTATTGCTGCAGCTGCAGGACTAAAACAAGGCGACCAAATTACTGCTGTAGATGGTGAAATAACAAAGACATATAAAGATGTCAATTTGAGTCTTGTAAAGCGAATGGGTGAAAGCTCTTCAATTGATTTAAGAGTATTAAGAAAAGGCGAGCCGACAGAAAAAAAGCTATCTCTCGATATTAGTGGTTGGAAAGTCGATGAACAAAGACCTGACGTGCTTAAATCTCTTGGACTGATACATATGATGAGATTGAGTATTATCGGTGAGATTAGTAAAGGAAGCGCGGCAGATAAAGCAGGTTTTTATCAAGGAGACCAAATCGTTTCAATTGAAGCGCAGCCAGTAAAGCTATGGCGTGATATGTCTGAGTTGCTCGCAAAACGACCAAATCAACTCACTCAAATAGAAGTTTTAAGAAATGATGAACTGATGTCCATTCCTGTGGTCTTAGATTCTCGTGAGCATAACGGCCAAGCAGAAGGTGTCTTAGGGATTGTACCTTTGGTAAAGCCTTATTTTGTGGTTCTTGAAGCGGATCCTTTGCAAGCGGTAAATATGGCGTTTGCGGAGACCTATCGTATGATAGAATTAACCGTTCGCATGTTTAAAAAGTTATTGTTTGGTGAAATATCGACCAAGAGTTTAAGCGGACCATTGGCAATAGCTGAAGGAGCAGGTACAAGTGCTTCATACGGTATAATTACTTTTCTGAGGTTTCTAGCTTTGATAAGTGTGAATTTAGGCTTTATTAACCTATTACCGGTACCAATGTTGGATGGCGGGCACTTCCTTTATTTTGTGATAGAAGCGATAAGAGGAAAACCTCTGTCGGAAAAAGTACAAAATATCGGTTTGCAGATAGGGATGATGCTAGTTTTTGCATTAATGGCTATGGCAATTTTTAACGACTTGTCACGATTTAGTTTCTTGTAGTAGAGCAATTATTAAGAAGTAAAATATTTATGGGTAAGATTTTGGGTAAAAGTATAAATAATATAAGTCGATTGGCTAAGCCGCTGGCTCTACTCTTTGCTATGGCTGCAGCTGCGTTAAGCTCTAGCACAATTATAGCGGCATCTAATGATTCTAGCTTTGTCGTCGAAGACATAAAAGTTGAAGGTTTACAAAGAATGGAGCTAGGGACATTCTTTAACATGCTTCCACTGCAAGTTGGTGAACGATTAGACACGAGCCGTGTACCTACCATTATTAGAACTTTGTTTGCGGCAGATAACTTCGATGATATTCGGATTTTTAGAGAGGGTAATACCCTGTTAATTGATGTTGTTGAGCGCCCGACCATTTCAGAGATAACCATCGATGGAAATAATGATATAAAGACCGAACAAATTCTTGACGCCATGAAAGGTGCTGGATTCGCTAAAGGTGAAATTTATAACCCCGCAGCAATTAAAGACATTATCGGTGGTATGGAAGAGCAATACTTTGCGCACGGCAAATATTCTGTAAAGATTACTAATAAAGTGATTCGCCGCTCTCGAAACAGAGTCATGATTCAGTTTCAGGTGAGTGAAGGGGAACCTGCCAGAATTGAGTCCATAAATATTGTTGGTAACAGGCTTTTTAGTAACGAAGAACTGCTTGACCAGTTTGAAATTACTACTGGTGGTTGGTTTTCGTTTATTACCAGTGACGACCAATATGCTCGTGAGAAGCTTTCAGGAGATTTAGAGACTCTGCGTTCCTATTACCTTGATCGAGGCTATTTAAAATTTAACGTTACTTCGACTCAAGTCGCTATATCCCCAGATAGAAAAGGCATCTTTATCACTATTAACGTTGCAGAAGGTGAAAAGTTCGAGGTATCCAAAATAGCATTTAACGGTGAGTTAATATTAACAGAGACTCGCTTGAAACAATTGATGCCGTTGACTACTGGTGACACCTACTCAGCTGCTGCAATTTCTTTTGCTGAGGAACAAATCAAGCAAAACTTAGGTTATTTTGGTTATGCATTTGCCAAAGTTACTTCAGTGCCAACGGTCAAGCCGGGTACCAATAAAGTTGATATAAGCCTATACGTTGACCCAGGTAAGAAAGTTTATGTTAATCGTATTAACTATACCGGTAATGAAACAACTAATGATGTAGTCCTAAGACGGGAAGCTCGGTTAATGGAAGGTGGTGCCTTGTCTACCGCGCAAGTTGACCGAACTAAAATAAGACTACAGAGACTCACCTTCGTCGAAGAAGTTGAAGTTGAAACACCTAAAATGGAAGACAAAGAAGACCGGGTGGATGTTAATTACAAAATCAAAGAACGTTCTGCGGGCACAATTTCGGGCGGGTTAGGATATGGCTCAACCTATGGACTCTCGGTCAATGCTAATGTCAGTCATAATAACTTTCTGGGTTCAGGTAAAACGGTTGGTCTGTCAGTTAACAAAAATAGTTTCTCGACTAACTACGCACTGAATTATTTTGATCCTTATTTTACTATTGATGGTATCAGCGCGGGCGCAGCTTTAAGCTATCGCTCATCCGACTTTGGCGAAATCAATATCGCGGCTACCTTACTAGATACCACGGCTCTCGACTTTAACTTCGGATATCCTGTAAACGAAATTACTAGACTCAATTACGGGTTAGGTATTCAGACCAACGATTTGAGTGCTAAAGGTAGAGCCTCTCAGCAAATTATTGATTTTTTTGCCGATAACGGGAAAGATGTAAGACAAGACCCAGACTTTTCTTATGATTTGGTGAAATTTAGTACATCGATAGTACGTAATAGTCTCAACCGTGGTATTTTCCCCGACAGAGGAACCAAGCAGTTCTTATCATTAAGTGGAGCAGTGCCTGGTAGTGATCTCGAATTCTATAAACTCGACTATGCGTTAGATCATTATATTCCGCTTTCTCCTGGATGGTCTTTTTTAAGTCGCCTAAAACTATCCTACGGGGATGGCTATGGGGACAGTGAAAACCTTCCTTATTTTGAGAACTTCTCAACCGGAGGGTCGAGCAGCGTACGCGGGTTTGAAAGAAATACCATTGGACCTAGGGAGATTTTTAGAACGCCGCAATCCATTACTGATGGCAATAACGTTGACATCTTTGACGGCGGCGTGCCAAGTTACTTACCAGAAGAGTACGATTCGATATTGATTGGTCGAAGAACGGTTGGTGGTAACGCTAAGGCTTTAGCGAGTTTTGAGTTAATTTTTCCGGTACCTTTTGTCGAGCAAAGTAACTCCGTTAGAACTAGTTTCTTTGTTGATGTCGGGAACTTGTGGGATACTAAATTTGACAGAGGACGTTATAGCTCGTTAGTTGACCCTGTTCAATTTGACAAAATTCCAGACTATTCTCGATCAAATACCTATCGCGCTTCTACTGGATTCTCGATACAATGGTTGTCTCCTATGGGGCCGCTTGTCATCAGTTTCGCTAAAATCATAGAATCGCAAGAAGGAGATCGACGCGAAGGATTTTCATTTAACGTAGGACAAACGTTCTAATTACAATTTAAAAGTGATCAATAAGGGTAAAAAGATGTTTAAGAAAATATTACTAACGGCAGCGATTATTCTATCAAGTATAACAAGTGCCTTTGCTGCTGATTTAAAAATTGGCGTTTACGATCAAAACTTAGTGTTAAGCAAGGTACCTCAGGTTAACTTGATATCTTCTAAACTTCAGACTCAATTCAAAGATCGAATGGATGAAGCCAAAGCATTACGTGAAGATGGCCTCAAACAGCAAGAAGCGTTTTCTAGAGATGCTATGACGCTAACGGAAGCTCAGCGAATTGAAAAGCAAAGAGAATTGCAAAAATTAAGCAATGACTTGAAACTTAAAGAAAATAACCTAAGAGAAGATATTGAGCGCGCTAGAAATGACGAGCTAAAGAAAGTGGTCGTGAAAATCCAACAAACAATCGACAAACTTGCGAAAGCTGAAAACTATGATTTAATTATCAGAGTTGAAGCTGTTAGCTTTCATAAGAACTCATTTGATATTTCAAACAAGCTCATTACTATTTTAAGTAATCCAGCAGGTTAAACATTGGCCGAAAAGTTATTGACGGTTAGCGAAATTGCGAAAATCGTTGATGGTGAGTTAGAGGGGGATGGCAATAAAGGCATTACAAGTGTTGCTCCCTTAGATAGAGCATTAGATCACCAGATTTCGTTCTTAAGCAACCCAAAGTTTAAGCAGCAATTAGACACAACCCAATCGGGTTGTGTTTTGCTGTCTGCTCAAAGTAAAAAATCATACAAATTTCCGGTTATTTATTGTAAAGATCCTTATTTGGCCTTTGCGCTGATTTCGCAGGCGCTTGATGTATCTCCGCGTCTTGCTGACTCAATATCTGCACAAGCATCAGTCGATCCAACTGCCCAAATTGCCGACGGTGTGACCCTTGCGGCAGGTGTATACGTTGGCAAAAATTGTAAGATAGAGTCTAATGTTTCCATAGGTGCTAACACCACTTTAGCAGATAACACTTTTGTTGCTGAAGGAACAAAAATATACCCTAATGTAAGTATTTATCATAATGTTGCTATCGGTAAAAACTGCATCATTCATTCTGGGACTGTTGTTGGAAGTGACGGCTTCGGTTATGCGAATAACTCGGGAGATTGGGTTAAGATAGTTCAAAGCGGTGGCGTGCGAATCGGAGATAATGTCGAAATTGGTGCCAATACCACCATTGATCGTGGCGCACTTGATGACACCGTGATAGCGAATGGCGTCAAGATAGATAACCTCTGCCATATCGCTCATAATGTTGAATTAGGAGAAAACACTGCGATGGCGGCTTTTACAGGGGTTGCCGGAAGTACGGTAATCGGTAAAGGTTGCACTTTTAGTGGACGCTCTTCAATTATTGGGCATTTGAATATTGCTGCTGGAACTCATTTGACTGCAGGCACAATGGTTAATAAATCGAATACAAAACCAGGTATTTATTCATCTGGGACCGGAGCGCAAGAGAATAGGCTTTGGCGTAAGAATGTTGCTCGATTTAAGCAGTTGGATGAAATGGCAAAGAAAATAAGATCTTTGGAACAGCAATTAAAAGATTTAACCAAAGGGTGAGTTCTGTGACAACTGAAAAACGAGAGTTAAGTAGTCTTGATATTCATGAGGTTATGAAACATCTACCTCATCGATATCCTTTTTTACTCGTGGATAAGGTCGTTGACTATTCTGCAGGGGATTACCTTAACGCAATCAAAAATATTACTATCAATGAACCCTGTTTTACCGGTCATTTTCCTCATCGCCCAGTGATGCCTGGGGTGCTTATTCTTGAAGCGTTAGCGCAAGCGACGGGTATCTTAGCTTTCAAAACATTGAGTGAATTACCAAACGAAACTTCTCTCTACTATTTTGTTGGTATTGATAAGGCCCGTTTTAAAAAACCAGTAGAGCCAGGTGATCAAGTTGAGTTGAATGTTAAATTGCTAAAAAGAAAACGCGCGATGTGGAAGTTTGAAGCTGAGGCTATAGTTGATGGCAAAGTGGTTTGCGCAGCCGAATTGATGTGCTCGAAACAGGATATCTAATCATGAGTGAGTCTAATCAAGCAATCCATCCAACAGCGGTGATCCATCCTGAAGCTCAAATAGCTGAAGGGGTTGAAATCGGTCCATTTTCAGTTGTTGAGCAGCACGTAAGCATTGACGAAGGTACTGTGGTTGGCCCTCATGTTGTTATTAATGGGCATACTACAATTGGTAAAAATAACCACTTTTACCAATTTTCATCGATTGGAGAGGCTAACCAAGATAAAAAATATAAAGGAGAGCCTACCCAAACTATCATAGGCGACAATAATATTATTCGAGAGTCATGCACCATTCATCGTGGTACAACTCAAGATCGACAAGTTACCAGCATCGGTAACGATAACTTATTGATGGCCTATACACATATTGCTCACGATTGCCATATCGGTAGTAACATCATCATTGCAAATAGTTCGAATATCGCTGGACATGTAGTTATTGATGACTGGGCTATTCTAGGAGGATTCTCGGGGGTTCATCAGTTTTGTCGTATCGGTGCACACGCCTTTTTGGGTATTCGAAGCCATGTGACACAAGATATATTGCCTTATACTTTATTTGCTGAAGGTTCACCTCGTTCTATTAATGTAGAGGGGATCAAACGACGTGGTTTTACTAAAGAGCAAATATCCTTATTAAGGAAAGCCTACAAAATTATATTCAGACAAGGACTACGTATTGAAGAAGCTCTTGATGCCATTTCTGAATTGACTGATAGTTCTGATGTTCTTAAAACTCTGGTCGATTTTATTCAAGCATCTGAGCGAGGAATTTCGCGTTAAGTATTCCAAAAAAACTTCACACTCTTCAATAAACAACTATAAGAATACAACGTGAACCCGACTAAGACCGAATGTGCAGTAAAAGGAGAGTCACCCATTTCTAATTCTTCACCGATAACCTTTTACATTGTTGCTGGCGAAGCTTCCGGAGATATCTTGGGAGAGCGATTAATGCAAGCACTTAAGCTTCGCTTCAATGATCCAATTTTCAGGGGAATTGGTGGTCCTTTGATGGAGCAGCAAGGGTTAGAAGTCGTCTATCCGATGGAACGACTGTCTGTCATGGGCGTGATCCCCATTCTCAAACGATTAGTTGAATTACTGGGTGTTCGAAGACGACTAGCGAAACAAATTGTGCATGAGAAAGCAGACTGTTTTATTGGTATTGACGCACCTGTTTTTAACACCCAGCTAGAATTCGTTTTGAAGCGACAAGGTATTAAGACGGTTCATTACGTCAGTCCTTCTGTATGGGCATGGCGAGAAAATCGAATCCATAAAATTGTCAAAAGTGTTTCATTAATGATCTGTTTGTTTCCGTTTGAATTAGAAATTTACAAGAGGCACAAACTTCCAGCTGTAGCTGTAGGTCACCCTCTTGCCGATGAAATTCCTTTTCAACCCGATGTAAACAAATCTCGTACGAAGTTTGGTTTTAAAGTTGTCGATAAAATTGTTGCGATATTGCCGGGCAGCAGAAGTTCTGAACTAAAGTTCTTATTGGAACCTTTTATCGAATCAGCAGAAAGACTATCGGAAAATCGGCAGCTACAAATTGTCATTCCTTGTGCAAATGACAAGCGAAAAGCACAGATTGATAATTTCTTAATTGAAAAACATCCCAATATTCAAGTGAAAACATATCTAGGTCAATCGAGAGAGTTAATGCTTGCGAGCGATGTCGTTTTATTGGCTTCTGGAACCGCCACTCTAGAAGCGATGCTGCTTAAAAAGCCAATGTTAGTTTGTTATAAAGTCTCTGCATTTAGTTTTTGGGTTTATAGCAAGTTTCTTAAGATTAAGAATTTTTCTTTACCAAATTTACTAGCAGGAAAACCATTGGTTAAAGAGCTGATGCAAGAGGACTGTAAAGTCGATAATATCGTTCGTGAAATGACGAGTTTACTCAATGGTGTTAACAGTGAGGCACTTGAGAGCGATTATTTAGCCTTGCATAAGAGCTTGAAACTTAGTGGTAGTGAAATTGCGGCAGACGCGATAACCTCACTGCTCACCGAACAACCAAAGAATTAAACGAGTGTGACTGAATAAAAATGAGAAGTCTTTACACCGCAGGAGTTGACGAAGTCGGCAGAGGACCACTAGCTGGAGCGGTTATTGCCGCAGCTGTTATTTTAGACCCTAAGCAGCCGATTGATGGATTAACTGATTCGAAAAAACTTACTGAAAAGAGACGCAATGAACTCGCTCAGGTGATAAAAAATAGAGCACTGGTTTGGTCTATTGGTAGGGCTGAGGTCGAAGAAATTGATCAGATCAATATTCTACAAGCCAGTTTGTTAGCTATGCAAAGAGCCGTTGAAGGGCTTTCGATTAAGCCAGAGCATTGTTTAATTGATGGTAATCGTTGTCCGCAACTTAATTGTACTAGCGAAGCGATAGTTAAAGGAGATTTGAAGGAACCCGCAATTAGTGCGGCTTCAATCATTGCTAAGGTTGAGAGAGATAATGAGATGATTAAATTTGACTCCATTTATCCTGGTTATGGCCTCGCAAAACATAAGGGCTATCCTACCAAAGCACATCTAGAAGCAATTCAATCGATAGGCGTTACAGAAATTCATCGACGAAGTTTTGCACCGGTTAGGCGTATTCTTGAACAATCAACAATAAAACAGAATTAATAGTGACTAACGAGCAATCAACAATCAATAGTACCAACCTTTCAGCGCCTGAGAAGGTATCAGAGCCAACGGTCGAAATAATGCCAAAACAAAGTTTCGTCCACCTTCGGCTTCATTCAGAATATTCGATGGTTGATGGGATCTGCCGAATTAATCCGACGCTTAAAAAAATAGCAGAATTGGATATGCCCGCAGTCGCTTTGACCGACCATGTTAATTTTTGTGGATTGATCAAATTCTACAAAAAAAGCCGAGCACTTGGTATTAAACCGATTGTTGGCGTTGATCTAATGGTGAATGATGAAGCGAATGATTCCGAGAGTTTTCGAATTGCCGTTTTATGTATGAATGATAAGGGCTATTTAAACGCAAAAATTTTAATATCGCGCGCCTATCAAGAAAATCAAAAGCGAGGAGTGCCGACCGTCGATAAGTCTTGGTTCAAAGACTTAAATGAAGGTTTAATCATTCTATCGGGAGGGAAAGATGGCGATGTAGGAAAAGCCTTACTCGCAGGAAATCATGAATTGGCGGCTGAGTGTTTGGGATTTTGGCATCTGTATTTCCCTTCTCGTTACTACATTGAGTTACAAAGAACTAGTCGAGTTGGTGAAGGCGACTATATTCATAGTGTAGCTGCATTTGCACAAGCTTCTGGCACGCCAGTGGTTGCGACCAATGATGTTTGCTTCTTAGAACAACAAGACTTCGATGCTCATGAAATAAGAGTGTGCATTAATCAAGGAAGGGTGCTTGATGACCCTCGACGTCCTAAAACCTATTCCAATCAACAATACTTGAAATCACCGGAAGAAATGCAGGCACTGTTTTCCGATATCCCCGAAGCACTTGAAAACACCGTTGAGATTGCTAAGCGTTGTAATTTGAGTTTGCATCTTGGTGAATACTTTTTGCCAAATTATCCTATTCCTGATGGGTTAACCATCGAACAATACTTTTGTCAGTTAAGTGAAGAGGGATTAGAAAAACGGTTAACTAAACTTTTTGATCGAGAGAGTAGTGACTTTGAAGAAATTCGAAAGCCTTATGATGAACGATTAAAAATAGAGCTCGATGTGATTAATGAAATGGGGTTTCCAGGTTACTTCCTGATCGTCGCAGACTTTATTATATGGAGTAAAGACAATGGTGTACCTGTAGGTCCAGGAAGAGGTTCCGGAGCTGGATCACTAGTTGCCTATGCGCTAGAAATTACCGATCTTGACCCACTTAAGTATGAATTGCTTTTTGAACGATTCTTAAACCCTGAACGGGTTTCCATGCCCGACTTTGATATCGACTTTTGCATGGATGGCCGAGATCGGGTTATCGACTATGTCGCGGAAAAATACGGTCGAGAAAGCGTTTCGCAAATCATTACTTTTGGTCGATTGGCTGCAAAAGCGGTTATTAAGGATGTTGGAAGGGTGTTGAGTCAACCTTATGGATTTGTTGACAAAATTTCTAAGTTAATACCATTCGAAATTGGTATGTCGCTTTCAAAAGCATGGGAACAAGAGCCAGAAATTAGAGAGCGATATGAGTTGGAGGAAGAGTTTCAAGCTTTATGGGACATGGCGAGAAAATTAGAAGGGATCACTAGAAACGCAGGAAAGCACGCTGGTGGAGTGGTGATATCTCCTGGAGACCTAACAGAATTTTCAGCGCTATATTGTGATGAAGCTGGCGGCGGGTTGGTAACTCAGTTTGACAAGGATGATGTAGAAACAGCAGGGCTGGTAAAATTTGATTTCTTAGGATTAAGAACGCTCACCATTATTGACTGGGCGATTGATACTATTAATAACAACCTTTTACCCGAGCAAGAAAAAGTTGATATTGAAAAAATTGACTTAGAAGATCAAGCCGTTTTCGATCTGCTTAAAGCGGCCAAAACGACAGCGGTATTTCAGCTGGAATCTCGCGGTATGAAAGAGCTGATTAAGAAACTGTTACCCAGTAACTTTGAAGATATTATTGCACTGGTAGCGTTGTTTCGACCGGGTCCACTAGGCTCCGGAATGGTAGACGATTTCATCAATCGTAAACATGGTAGACAAGAAGTTGCTTACCCACATGCTGATTATCAGCATGAAGATCTAAAACCTATTCTAACTCCGACCTATGGCATTATTTTATATCAAGAACAGGTAATGCAAATTGCTCAAGTGTTAGCTAACTTTTCGCTGGGTGGGGCTGATCTGTTACGTCGAGCAATGGGTAAGAAAAAAGCCGAAGTAATGGAAGAGCAGCGTCTTATCTTTATGAAAGGGGCTGAGGCTCGAGATGTAGATGGTGAATTAGCCGGCCATATTTTTGACTTGATGGAAAAGTTTGCAGGTTATGGTTTTAACAAGTCGCATTCCGCTGCGTATGCACTGGTGTCCTATCAAACAGCTTGGTTAAAAACGCATTACCCTGCCGCTTTTATGGCTGCTGTTATGTCCGCCGATATGGACAATACTGAAAAAGTAGTCACCTATGTTGATGATGCCAAAGAAATGGGGTTATCAATTGTTCCACCGGATGTTAATCGAGGCCAATACAAATTTACAATTGATGGTGCTAAAACCATTATATACGGTATTGGAGCAATTAAAGGTGTCGGTGAAGCCGCTATTCAATCCATCGTAGAACAGCGACAAACAGAAGGGCCTTTCCAAGATTTGTTCGATTTTTGTAATAGAGTTGATCTTAAAAAAGCCAATAGAAGAACATTAGAAGCACTGATAAGGGCTGGAGCTTTAGATACGCTAGGTCCAAACCGTGCGGTGATCATGGCGTCGCTAGAGCAGGCGATCAAAAGTGCCGAGCAGTTTAAACGCAACTCGGCACTTGGACAAAATGACTTGTTTGGTACTCCGTCAGAGAAGAATGCTGAACAGAATATCGAATACACTATGGTTAGACCTTGGCCAGAAGGCAGAGTGCTGGAGGGTGAGAAAGAAACCTTAGGTCTATATCTTACTGGACACCCGATCGATCGATATCTACCGGAGATTAAGAAGTTTGGCAGTCTTAGGCTAAATTCTTTGCAACCTACTCGGCGAGGAGAATACGTTTTAGTTGCTGGATTAATCATTAACATTAGAGTGATGAAAACCAAGAAAGGATTGAGTTGGGCTATTGTTACTCTCGATGACCAAAGTGGTCGGGTTGATGTAATGATTTACAGTGACCTCTATGAAGCCAGCAAGGAAATACTTCGTAAAGACCAAGTCATAGTGGCCAAGGGAGATATATCAAACGACGATTTTTCTGGCGGGTTAAAAATGAGTGGTGTAGAAGTGATGCCGCTGATAGAAGTTAGAGAAAGTCGTGTTAAGTATTTGGAGTTGAAAATAAACATCAACATGGGACCGTCATTGGCTGAAGAGTTAACCGAAGCACTACAGCAGTTTAAAGGCGGGTTGTGCCCTGTTCGACTAGCTTGCGAGCAAGCGAAATATAGCGCAGAACTTGTTGCGTCGGGGGAGTGGTCGGTGAAACCGACGGATGAGCTTCTATATCAACTAAAAAACATTGATGGGTGTGATGGCGTCCACTTACGTTACTAATTTAGATTTTATGACGCCCTGTTAGCCGTTCAGCTCTTTCCTCATTAAATAGTCATCCATAATATAACCACCACCAATATCAAACTCTACTGAACCTATATTGACAAAACCAAGCTTCAGGTAGATTTGATAGGCTGGATTGTATTTGTTAACCGTTAAATCAAGGTGCTTGCAGCCTGCTTTTAAAGCCAGCTGTTTTATATGCTCAAGCATCGCTGAGCCAAGTTTTTTGCCACGTGCGTGATTGGCCAAGTAAAACTTACTGATAAAAAAACTGTTAGAGTCTCTTAGTTGAACCGAAAAATACCCCATTAACTTTTCAGAACTGTAGACTTCAAAGTAGCGGTAGCCCTGCGTGAGCTGTTGCAAAATAGCCGATTCGCTCTGAAACTTGTCTAGCATATAGCTTACTTGTTTCGCTCCGATGATAGGAGTGTAGTGTTCTTGCCAAATCGGCTTAGCTAAATCCGACAGACGTTTGGCATTTTCAGGATGTAATTCGGTAAACTTGATCATAATTATTTTAATCTTGATTATTTTAGTAACAAAGGCTGAACTAATTGTAGTTAAGGAAATCTACTTTAAAGTTAGGTTATGTGTATCTTATGCAATAAACTCTACAAAATAACAGCAAAATGCAATAAATAAATTGCAACTACTTCTGTTTAAACACGAAGTAAGCGATAATTGAAGAATAAAAGCAACAGGAAATAAGAAGCTTAATATGTTTAATAAAATCAGAGGGCTATTTTCGGCCGATCTTTCCATCGATTTAGGTACTGCTAATACATTAGTTTATATGCGAGAGCAGGGGATTGTGCTTAATGAGCCGTCTGTTGTGGCAATTCGTCATGAGCGAGGCGGAAATAAGTCAATTGCAGCTGTTGGTGCGGATGCCAAAGCCATGCTTGGTCGTACCCCTGGTAATATAACTGCAATTCGACCTCTTAAAGATGGCGTAATCGCAGACTTTGAAGTCACCGAAAAAATGTTGCAAGAATTTATTCGGAAAGTCCATGATTCCAGCTTTTTCATGCGTCCAAGTCCTCGAGTTTTAATTTGTGTACCGTGTGGCTCTACTCAAGTTGAAAGAAGAGCAATAAAGGAATCAGCCTATGGTGCTGGTGCGAGAGATGTATACCTTATTGAAGAACCCGTAGCGGCGGCTGTTGGAGCTGGGCTACCTGTCGGAGAGGCTCGTGGTTCTATGGTCGTTGATATTGGTGGTGGAACGACTGAAATTGCTATTTTATCGCTTAATGGCGTGGTTTCTTCTGATTCAGTTCGAATTGGTGGCGATCGCTTTGACGACGCGATTATTGATTATGTCCGTCGAAATTACGGTACGGTGATTGGCGAATCGACGGCCGAGCGAATCAAGCACGAAATTGGCACCGCATTCCCAAGCACCGATGTTATGGAAATAGACGTGCGTGGTCGAAACTTAGCCGAAGGTGTGCCGCGAAAATTTACAATTAATAGTAATGAAATTTTAGAAGCCCTTCAAGATCCCTTAGCAGGAATGATTCGAGCGGTGCGTTCGGTTTTAGAGCAATCACCACCCGAATTAGCCGCTGATATCTCTGAGCGAGGAATGGTATTGACTGGAGGCGGTGCATTGATTAAAGATCTAGACCGACTATTTATGGAAGAGACTGGTTTACCCGTGATTGTCGCACAAGACCCGTTAACTTGTGTAGCTAGAGGTGGCGGGAAAGTTCTCGAGACAATTGAAGATCATGGTGGGGATTTATTCTGGCAAAGCTAGTAGCCTAATAAATTCTAAAATTTAGTTGATAACAAAAAGCCGCATAACGCGGCTTTTTGCTTTAATCACTTTGTTCACAAGCAAACAAAGTATTATGCATCAGAGTCGCTACCGTCATAGGGCCGACTCCACCAGGGACTGGCGTAATCCACGAAGCTTTTTGCTTGGCAGCTTCAAACTCTATGTCGCCTACCAATTTCCCACTTTCTAAGCGGTTGATCCCCACATCAATAACAATCGCACCTTGTTTAATCCAATCGCCCTTCACTAAGTTAGGTTTTCCGACCCCAACGACGACTAGATCCATCTGCGAAATTAGCTCTGGTAAGTTCTTAGTAAACTTATGGCAAACAGTAACCGTCGCGCCAGCGAGGAGTAATTCCATTGCCATTGGACGCCCAACAATATTACTTGCACCGACAACGCAACAATTTAGTCCCTTAACATCAATTCTAATGTTTTCGAGCATCAACATTACACCATAAGGTGTGCACGGTCTTAATCTCGGGATCCTTTGCATTAATCGCCCGACATTATAAGGATGAAAACAATCTACATCTTTCGAAGGTTCGATACGTTCCAAGATAAGGCTAACATCAAGTTGATCCGGCAGAGGTAGCTGAACCAAAATGCCGTCAACGCTATCGTCAGCGTTAAGTTTATCAATCTCCTGTTCTAAACGGGTTTGACTAATATCTTTTTCGAAGACTATTTTTTGAGATTGAAATCCAACTTCTTCACAGGCTTTGACTTTTTTACCGACGTAGACACTCGAAGCGGGATCCTCTCCAACTAAGATAACCGAAAGGCCTGGCCTGCGTTTACCTTCAGCAACTCGTTGTTCTACTTTCGATTTTATCCGCTGGCGAAATTCAGCTGAGATTTTAACGCCGTCAATTAATTTTGCGGTCATAAGACTGTTTGGTTCTTTAAGAAAAGATAATTGGTCGCTATTTTCTCAATTGTGAACCATTTAGCCAAGTAAATTAGCGTATAAATTCAAATTGAATCAGCTTTTATCACCAATGATGACCGAAATTTGAGCACTTCAGATGCAATTGAATCAGCAAACAGTAATTCACTAAATTATTTTTGATTTTAATCTATTTTCTTTGTTGACCTGCAGGAGTTAAATCAGTATTATTCCGCGCTCTCAAGCAGAGGAGACTTTGTTTGATGTGTCGGGGAATAGCGCAGTCTGGTAGCGCGCCTGCTTTGGGTGCAGGATGTCGGGGGTTCGAATCCCTCTTCCCCGACCAAATTACTTAATTTCCATTGGAAGTTAGGTGCGGGGTTACTATGAAACGATGCGCCCGTAGCTCATCTGGATAGAGCATCGGCCTTCTAAGCCGAGGGTAGCAGGTTCGAATCCTGCCGGGCGCGCCATAGGTGTCCTAGAGAAACGTTAATAGTTTCTTATTGAAAGAAGATATAGCATGCAGTAATTGAACTTTTCAGTTGCCTGTGAGACCATTTCTTCTTAGTACGGAATGATGGTGGGCGTAGCTCAGTTGGTAGAGCCCCGGATTGTGATTCCGGTTGTCGAGGGTTCAAACCCCTTCGTCCACCCCAATTTTTGCTGTTTTTAGTTAAAAAACAGACGAGTAGTTACAATACAGTGCGAGAGTGGCGGAATTGGTAGACGCGCTGGATTTAGGTTCCAGTGTCTTGCGGCGTGAGAGTTCGAGTCTCTCCTCTCGCACCATTTGTAACTATAATATAAGTCGCAGATTAGATTCAGCGCTTATACTGATTTCTGGCTCAAGCCGGTAGGTGGTTGCCTGAGTTTGCTGCTAGCCATTTAAAACGACTTAAAGCTCTCTTTAACAGCGTCAACCTTCCTTCTTAAGTCGTAATCCAAAAATTAATTAAACTATCTTTGTCGATTCAATAAACAAATTAATTAATTTGTCGTGAGTCGCCAATGAGCATTTGAGTTATTTGTTGCACCATTAATAAGTGCTGACAGTTATCTCAAATAAAATTGTTGAAATCCAAGTTGGAGCATACACATGCAAGTTTCTGTTGAAACCACATCGGGTCTTGAGCGTAAGTTGACCGTTGCCGTTGAAGCTAAAAAAATCGACGACGTGGCCTTAGCCAAAATGAAAGAATTGGCAAAAACTCAAAGAATGAACGGCTTTAGACCAGGCAAAATTCCTTTGAATGTCATCAAAAAGCGTTACGGTGAGCATGTAAGGCAAGACGTTATTTCAGATGTTATGCAACGATCTTTCTATGAAGCTGTAATGCAAGAGAAACTGCAGCCTGCTGGGCCTCCAAAAATCGAACCTATTTCTATGAAAGAAGGCAGCGACTTGGAATTTGTTGCGACTTTTGATGTTTACCCTGAAATAGAACTACAAGATTTCGCAAAAATAGAGATTGAAAAAGCTAAAGCCAGTGTTGCCGATGAAGATTTAACCAAAATGTTAGACACCCTTCGTGAGCAACAAGCCAATTGGGTTCCTGTAAAGCGTAAAGCAAAAACTGATGATCAAGTTGTGATTGATTTTGTCGGAACCATAGATGGCGAAGAATTTAATGGTGGTAAAGCGGATAACTTTGAATTAGTGATTGGTCAAGGCCAGATGATTCCAGGGTTTGAGGAGCAATTGGAAGGTACTAAAGCGGGTGATGAATTAGATCTTAAAGTGACTTTCCCTGAAGATTACCAAAACAAAGATGTTGCTGGAAAAGATGCTGTTTTCAAAACAACTGTACACAGTGTCAATAAGAAAGAAGCCTTAAAACTCGGCGAGTTAGCTGAAAAATTAGGCATCGAAGACGCAAGCATTGCGACAATGAAGAGTGACATTAAAAAGAACATGGAGCGAGAGTTATCACAAGTAGTGAATTCCAAAGTTAAACAACAAGTTATGGATGCGTTGATTGAAGCGCATAGCTTTGATATGCCAAAAGCGATGGTAGAACAAGAAATCGGTCATCAGAAGCAACAAGCATTGCAGCAATTTGGCGCTAATGCGGCTAATCTACCTGATCTTCCTAATGAACTATTCGAAGAAAAAGCATCGAGAAGAGTGAAATTAGGTTTAGTGGTGAGTGAAATCATAAAGCAGCATAAAATATCGGCTGATAAAGATAAGGTAAAAGCAAAGCTAGACGAGTTAGCTTCTGTGTATGAGCAGCCAGAAGAAGTAATAAACTACTATCTTTCAGATGAAAATCGGTTAAATGAAGTAGAGCAACTTGTTCTTGAAGACTCAGTGATAGAATTAGTTGAGGCTGAAGCGAAGGTATCTGAAGTTGAGATGTCGTTTGATGAGTTGATGAATCCGAAAAAGGATGATGAATCGGCTGATGTAAGTGCATCCGAATCGGAAGAAAAGGAATAGAAGCTGATTAAAATACTTGTCGACAAGAATTCTTGAAGATAACCACAAACCCAGTCTTGAAATTATTATAGTTTACCCATAAGTTAGCTATAATGGTTTTGTGACTGGGTTTTTTCGTCTGACTCAGGAATTTATATTAATCAAACACTCACTTCTTTGTTGGTTTCAGTCACTTTGAGAGAAAGCTGAATAATCCAAATTACTAAGATAGGACTCTAAATTATAATGATAAACTCGAAAACTGATGAAATGGCGCTTGGGCTTGTTCCAATGGTAGTTGAACAAACAGCCAAAGGAGAGCGTTCTTACGATATATACTCTCGTCTGTTGAAAGAACGGGTCATTTTTATGGTCGGTCAGGTGGAAGACCACATGGCAAACCTCATTGTTGCGCAAATGCTCTTTTTAGAGTCTGAAAACCCTGATAAGGATATTTCATTATATATTAACTCTCCAGGTGGTTCAGTGACTGCGGGGATGGCGATTTACGATACTATGCAATTTATTAAGCCAGATGTTACTACGCTTTGTATCGGGCAAGCTGCAAGTATGGGAGCATTTTTGTTAGCCGGTGGTGCCAAAGACAAGCGATTTGCATTGCCTAATTCACGGGTTATGATCCACCAGCCTCTTGGTGGTTATCAAGGACAAGCATCCGACATTGAGATACATGCACAAGAAATATTAAAGATGCGAGCTAACCTCAACCAAATATTAGCTGATCACACCGGTCGAAAATTGGAAGACTTAGAAAAAGATACTGATAGAGATAACTTTATGAGTGCCGACGAAGCTGCTAAGTATGGTTTAGTCGATAAGGTTATAAATACTCGAGAGTAGTTGATTAGAATATTGGCAGGTTAACCCTCGCAAGGCGAGTATTTAAGCAGGCTAGGCGTTATTGTTGCAATTTTTCAAAAGTTGTTGTGGTATTTGCAGGAATATTCACATTTTTGCCTTAAAGACGGCAGAATAAATCGACAAACGGCGTTTAAAAGGTCTAAGCTTAGCGGTAAGGATCAAAATTCGTGAGCTGTGGTCCATATAAGGCAGCAATTACGTAAAGATAATTAGAATTCGAAGTAGAAATAGGATACTTAGATGAGCGATAAGAAGAAAACAGGTGGACGAGAAGACAGCGGTAAGCTGTTGTATTGCTCTTTTTGCGGCAAAAGCCAGCATGAAGTTCGCAAACTTATCGCCGGACCTTCTGTTTTTATTTGTGATGAGTGTGTCGAGTTGTGTAATGACATCATTCGCGAAGAAATACAAGAAATAAGCCAACAAGAAAAGTCAGACAAGCTGCCAACGCCAAGGGAAATTGACGAGCATTTAAACGAGTACGTTATTGGTCAGGATAAGGCGAAAAGGGTACTGTCGGTTGCTGTCTATAACCACTACAAGCGTTTGCGTTCGGGTAGTGATGTAAAAACTGATGATGTCGAGCTTGGTAAAAGTAATATTTTACTAGTAGGTCCTACGGGAAGTGGTAAAACCTTACTTGCAGAGACACTTGCTCGAATGTTAGATGTGCCTTTTACTATTGCTGATGCGACCACCTTAACTGAGGCGGGTTATGTTGGTGAAGATGTAGAAAACATCATCCAGAAGCTTTTGCAAAAGTGTGACTATGACGTCGAAAAAGCGCAACACGGTATTGTCTATATCGATGAGATCGACAAGATTTCTAGGAAAGCCGATAATCCATCAATCACTCGCGATGTGTCGGGTGAAGGTGTTCAACAAGCACTACTCAAGCTTATTGAAGGTACTGTCGCGTCAGTTCCACCGCAAGGTGGTAGAAAACACCCTCAACAAGAGTTTTTGCAAGTTGATACTAGTAGTATTCTGTTTATTTGTGGTGGCGCATTTGCTGGTTTGGAAAATATCATACGCGATCGTTCAGAAAAATCAGGAATTGGTTTCTCGGCAAAAGTTAGAAGTAAGGACGACAGTAAGAATTTGGGCGAAATATTTAAAGAAATCGAGCCTGATGATTTAGTTAAATACGGTTTAATTCCTGAGTTTGTGGGTCGTTTACCGGTCGTAGCTACTTTAGAAGAGTTAGATGAAGAGTCTTTAGTCAAAATACTTACTGAGCCTAAGAATTCTCTAACCAAGCAGTATTCTAAATTATTCGAAATGGAAGATGTTCGCTTAGAATTTAGAGAAGATGCTTTAAAAGCAGTAGCCAAGAAAGGCATGGAGCGTAAAACGGGGGCTAGAGGGCTAAGGTCGATTCTCGAGAAAGTCTTACTTGATACCATGTATGACCTACCCTCAATGGAAGGCGTTACTAAAGTCGCAATTGATGCCGCTGTGGTAGATGGAGAATCTGAGCCGTTATTAATCTACGAAAGCCAAGATAAAAAAGCGGCTTCCGAATAGCCTTTATTTTTAATGTATTTTAAAGTCTAAAAGCCGCGAACTATCGCGGCTTTTTTGTAGTCTATAGCGATTAAATATCCAAATTGCTGTTGAAATCGTTGGCTAAAGTACCCATATTGTCCAGTAATAGCTTGGAGTCTCTCTCTGGGCATACCACCAATAAGCCTCTGAGCACCCAAAAAACGCTTAGTAAACGTTCCAATTCAATCAACACCGTATTAGGAAGTAATAGATGAGTGAAAATTTACCAATCCAATTGTTAGATTCCGAGTACCCTGTTTTACCGCTTCGAGATGTTGTGGTGTTTCCACATATGGTGATACCACTATTTGTTGGTAGGGATAAATCTATCGAAGCACTGCAGTTTGCTAACGACAATGGGAATCAGGTTTTATTGGTCGCACAAAAAGATGCCAATACAGACGAGCCTTCAGATAGTGATGTTTACAGTTATGGTTGCGTTGCCAATATATTGCAGTTACTAAAACTTCCTGATGGAAACTTAAAAGTCTTAGTCGAAGGGGTGGAGAGAGCTAAAATTACCGAATTTAGTAAGCACCCTGATTTCTTAGTCGCGCAGGCAGAAATTCTGCCTTCTTTGCTAACTAATAGTCGTGAGCAGGATGTCATAATCCGCACTATTAAGGCGATGTTTGAAAACTATGTCAAGCTCAATAAAAAAATTCCACAGGAAGTATTAAATACCATTTCTTCAATTGATAGTCCTGAAAAGCTGGCCGATATTATCGCCGCCCACATCCTAATCAAGATTGAGCAAAAACAGAATGTTTTAGCCATAGATGACGTTGCTCAGCGATTAGAGTTTCTGATGTCAATGATGGAGTCAGAGATTGATTTATTGCATGTTGAGAAAAAAATCCGTGGCAGAGTTAAAAACCAGATGGATAAGAGTCAACGCGATTACTATCTAAATGAACAAATTAAAGCGATCCAAAAAGAGCTTGGTGAAGATGATGGCGAGTCTGATCTAAGTGACTTAGAAGACAAAATTCTCAAAGGTGGTCTGCCTAAAGAGGCAAAAGAGAAAGCCCAATCTGAATTGAAGAAACTCAAAATGATGTCCCCAATGTCAGCAGAAGCGACGGTTGTTAGAGGGTATATCGATTGGTTAGTTGGCCTACCGTGGAAGAAAAGGACCAAGCTTCATTCAAACTTACAAAAAGCACAGGATACACTGGAAAAAGATCACTATGGCTTAGAAGAAGTTAAAGAGCGAATTCTGGAATTTTTGGCAGTCCAAACTAGGGTTAAAAAGCTCAAGGGACCGGTTTTATGCTTAGTTGGCCCTCCTGGAGTGGGTAAAACTTCGTTAGGAGAGTCTATCGCAACAGCGACTGGTCGAGAATTTGTTAGGATATCCCTAGGTGGAGTAAGGGACGAGGCCGAGATAAGAGGGCATAGACGCACATACATCGGCTCTATGCCAGGTAAAGTTATTCAAAAGTTGAACAAAACAAAAGTTAAGAACCCTCTGATCTTACTTGATGAAATCGACAAAATGGCTATGGACATGAGAGGCGATCCTGCCTCCGCATTGTTGGAAGTGCTCGACCCTGAACAAAATAGCCGATTTAACGATCATTATTTAGAAGTAGATTATGATCTTTCGGAGGTCATGTTCGTTTGTACTGCAAACTCCATGAATATTCCTGCGCCATTGTTAGATAGAATGGAAGTTATTAATCTTTCAGGTTATACCGAAGATGAAAAACTCAATATTGCTGAACGCTATTTACTGCCAAAGCAAAAAAGAGTAAATGGGTTAAAAGAAGGAGATCTTCAGCTTTCCAAATCTACTCTAGTTGATATTGTGCGGCTGTACACCCGTGAAGCTGGAGTTCGAAATTTAGAAAGAGAATTATCCAAAGTTTGTCGCAAAGTAGTAAAACAGCTGATGCTAGAGAAGTCCAAAAAGTCAGTGAGAGTGAATGTAAAGAATTTAAGCAAGTACCTCGGAGTGCAAAAGTTTGATTTCGGGGTGGCTGGAGAAAATGACCAAGTAGGTCAAGTAACCGGACTTGCGTGGACAAGCGTGGGAGGAGAGCTGTTAACGATTGAATCCGTTGTCACTTCAGGTAAGGGTAAAACGACCTCTACAGGGCATTTAGGAAAAGTCATGCAAGAGTCTATATCGGCTGCAATCACCGTAGTAAGGAGCCGAGCGGAGTCTTTAGGGATAGAAGAAGACTTTTATCAATCAAAAGATATTCACGTACACGTTCCCGAAGGTGCGACTCCTAAAGATGGACCGAGCGCCGGTTGCGCAATGTGCACCGCACTTGTCTCATCCTTAACAGGAATCGCTGTAAGAAGAGATGTCGCCATGACAGGTGAAATTACCCTTCGAGGGGAAGTGTTGCCCATTGGAGGACTCAAAGAGAAGTTGTTAGCAGCTCATCGGGGTGGTATTAAGCGTGTCCTTATTCCAGAAAAAAACGTCAAAGATTTGAAAGAGATTGCGGAAAACGTGATTGGGGATTTGGAAATCATTCCTGTACGATGGATTGATCAAGTTTTAGACAAAGCTTTAGTTAGAGCTCCCAGCCCTACTTTAGATACGGTCAAAAAACGCTCAACAAAAAGTAAATCTAAAACAAAAACCAGAACAACTTCAACCAGCAAGAGTAAACCACATTAAAAGTACGGGTTAAAAAATAAAGAGGCAAATTGCTCAAATTAAAGTCAAAAGTGAGTAGGATGATGCAAATTTGAGCAAAGCCGCGGTTTTTCTGGGTTTAAAGGCAATTCTTTCTTGACAGTTAAATTCCTCCATTGGTATAAAGTTAACCGGATGGAGCATGAAAGGAATTTATATCAAAATAAGTGCTCTAAATACACGTAGAATAGAATTAAGGGGAACAATGTGAATAAATCTGAATTAATTGATGCGATTGCATCTGGTGCAGACATCTCAAAAGCTTCAGCTGGCCGTGCGCTAGACTCAATGGTTGATGCTATTACTGAAAGTTTGAGAAAAGGCGACCCAGTTGCTTTGGTTGGTTTTGGAACTTTCTCTGTAAAAGACAGAGCCGCGCGTCAAGGTCGTAACCCACAAACTGGTGCTACCATTCAAATTCCAGCAGCAAAAGTACCAGGATTTAAGGCTGGAAAAGGTCTAAAAGACGCGGTAAACTAGCGCTCCGTTAGTTTGTGCGTTGAGTGTTTTTTTGGGCGCTTAGCTCAGTTGGGAGAGCATCGCCCTTACAAGGCGAGGGTCAGTGGTTCGAGCCCACTAGCGCCCACCAAGTTTAACTCCATTTGAAGTGTTTTTTTTCAGGTGTTATCTGGATTACAGATAAGCAGCATAGTTAAACGATTTAGTATGTGGAGCGGTAGTTCAGCTGGTTAGAATACCGGCCTGTCACGCCGGGGGTCGCGGGTTCGAGTCCCGTCCGCTCCGCCAAGAATTAACGCGTCTTTTTAAGGCGCGTTTTTTTATTGTGTTGCTGCTAATGATCAAGAATTTAGCAGTAGGTTTAGTTTGATAAAACATAAAGTGAATAATCATTATGATGATGGACAGTATTAGAGAAGGGGTTAAAAAACCTTGGGCAAAAATCGTTATTTTTGCCATCGTAATCTCATTTGTTGGAGCCGGGTATTTTACTTCTGCTTTTTTCTCAGGAGACCCTTTTGCCGCCGCGGTAGTTAATGGTGAAAGTATCAGTACTAATGAGTTCCAGCGTGCTTATTCAAGAACCCGACAGCAATATGGCGAAGTCTTTAATCAAATCGTCAAGAATGAAGAGCAGGAAAGAAATTTTAGAGAAAATGTTCTTCAAAACCTCATTTCCAGAACCGTTACATTACAAACGGCCAAAGAGCTAGGCATCAGAGTCTCTGTCGAGCAGATTAGAAAAACCATCAGAGAAATTCCTGCGATCCAATCGGAAGGTGTTTATTCTGCTGAATTGTTAGATCGAGCATTACTAAATATGAATATGTCTCGAGAGCAATTTAAGCAAAGCATTGTCGCCGATCTAGTATTAGGACAGCTTGCATCGGGCCTTTCCGGCTCAGAATTTGTTACTGATAGAGAGCTTGAAAGTACATTTAGAGTACAAGGGCAAAAGCGTTCAGGTCGGGCACTGGCTATTAAGTACTCTCTTTTTGATGCGGGAATTGAAATAACCGATGATGAAATCAATACTTACTACGAAGCAAACAAAGAAGGGTTTAGAGTCGAAGAAAAAGTTTCGGTTGATTACATCGAATTATCCGTCGATACCATAAAAGACCAAATTCAAGTGTCGGAAGAGCAAATAACCCAATTCTATGAAGAGAATATTGATCGTTATCGGTCAGAAGAGCAAAAACGAGTATCGCACATTTTGGTTTCAAGTGAAGATGAAAGTACTGAAGCTATTGCTAAGGCAAATCAATTGAAACAACGATTGGTTGCTGGAGAAGCGTTTGAAGAAGTCGTTAAAGAATCTAGCGATGAGTTTAGTGCAGCCAATGGTGGTGACCTTGGTTTCTTGGCCAAAGGCGATATGGAAGAAGCATTTGAAGCGGCTGTTGCTGAGTTGCAGAATATTGGTGATTTATCTGAGCCAGTTAAGACTTCATTTGGGTATCACATCATAAAGCTCACTGAAGTCGTCGACGGTGAGACGCAGCCGTTAGAGGAAGTGAAAGAGCAGCTCGTCGCGACTTTGAAGCGACAAGGTGCCGAAGAAGAGTTTTATGCTAAGAGTAGTACTCTCGAAGAAAGGACTTTTGAAATTACTGACTCGTTAGCTGAAGTTTCAAAGCAAATCGGTATAGAAATTAAAACAAGCCCAATGATTTCTCGTAATTCAGGCGCTGGACTGTTTGCTAATGCTGAGGTCCGAGAAGCTGCATTTGACGAGAACGTAGTTGTAGCTAATATGAATTCAAGCGTGATCAATGTTGCTGAAAATCACGTGGTAGTTCTGCGGTTGAATACTCATAAACCGAGTGAAGTAAAACCTCTAGAACAAGTAAAAGAACAAGTGACTGCTAATTTGAAATCGACAAAAGCGAAGGTTGCAGCGACTGCTTTTGGAGACTCGTTGAAAGAAAAAGTAGAGAAGAACGAAGCGATTGATGAACTACTTGCTTTAAAAGGGCTTAAATGGAAAGACTTAGATGGCATAAACCGAACGAGTGCGGCTCTGCCTTATCAGCAATTACAGTATTTCTTCAAAATGTCTAAGCCTAGCTCAGGCGCTCCGACAATAGAAACTTTGCCAGCGAACAATGAGTATGTGTTACTTGTATTGAATTCAGTTGAAGCCGGCGATATTAGTAAAGCAGAGGTGACTGCAGCGACTCAAACTCAACAAAGATTAAACCGTTTCTTTGGTGAAGCCAACTATAGCTCAATGATCGAAGAACAGCGCAGTGATGCTGAAGTAAGTCGTAACTTAGAAAATATTTACCGATAAAATACCCTGACCACTCTGAGTAGTAATAAGCTGCTCAGAGTAAAAGCTTTGAAATGCGAATCCCCGAAACTGGCATTATACAAGTCTTTTCTATCGAGCCTTGTCAGCAATCGCAAAGCAAGCAATTCTCAGTCCTTCCTCATATTCAGTCAACTGAGGAGTTTCTTCTTTACACCTTTCTACGCAATATTGGCAACGACTCGCAAAAACACAGGCACTCTCTTTTTGCTTGAAATCATTCTTTGGTCCGCGAGGTAAAAACTTGGGAAATCTAGCTCGATAAACTGGGGTACTTGCAAATAAGGATTGTGTGTAGGGATGTTTGGGGTCGTCGAAAATTTGAGCAACTGTTCCTTGTTCTACAACGCGACCGTTGTACATCACCATTATATTATCTGCAATGTGTTCTACAACATGTAGGTCGTGAGAGATAAAAATGTATGAGATCCCCATTTCTTCTTGTAGTGACTGCAAGAGGTTTAAAATTTGTGCTTGAATAGACACGTCAAGCGCTGAAAGTGGTTCGTCTGCGATAATAATACTTGGTTCCAATAAAATGGCCCTGGCAATCGCTATTCGTTGTCTTTGGCCACCAGAAAACATGTGCGGATACTTATATTGTTCATCTGGAGTCAATCCTACTTTTTCAAGTGTTTCACCAAGCTTCCGCATTCTTGCTTTCTTGTTTAACTTTGTATTTATAATTAAAGTTTGTTCGAGCGAATGACCAATTCTTACATTGGGGTTGAGTGATTCGTAGGGGTTCTGAAAAATCATTCTGATCGAATTAAACCGGTTCTTTTTATCTTTAAAGTTGTTGTACTTTAGTATTTTCTCATTCAGGCTAATCGAACCAGCCGTTGGTTTTTCAATCCCAATAATCTGTCTTGCGAGAGTCGATTTACCAGATCCGGATTCACCAACAATCGCTAACGTTTCTCCTTTTCCTAACGTTAAGTCAATCTCTTGATTTGCCTTAACTAATGTTTTTGGCTTTAACAATCCTGTGGAAACTTTGTAGTGCTTAGTTAAACTTCTAACTTTTAACAAACTCATGAATTTATCTCCAGTTCCGCTGAGTTTGCTTGATCTTTTAACTCGTCATTTTTAGCTAAGTGGCATCTAACTTTCCCATGGTTAGGTAGACTAATTAGTCTTGGCGGTTTAACACATTGTTTTTCGGCAATAGGACACCGTGGCCCAAGTCTACATCCGACAGGTAACTTATCAATTGTAGGAATTTGACCGTCGAGGGCAAATAGCCTTGTTCCCTTTGAGTGTCTCTGACCGAGTTGAGGAACGCTATTAAGCAAGGATTGAGTGTATGGATGTTTTGGTTGCTCTAAAATATTCTTGCTAGATGCATGCTCCATTAATTGGCCAGAATAAATAACGCCTATTTTGTCAGTGTTTTCGGATAGCAGCGCAACATCGTGGGTAATAAGTATGACACCAACATTTTCTGATTTATTAAGTTTAACGATGAGGTCAAGAATTTGAGCTTGAATAGTAACATCCAAAGAGGTAGTCGGTTCATCAGCGATCAGTAGTCTTGGTTTACAAGCTAAGGCCATTGCTATTGCTACTCTTTGGTTCATTCCTCCCGATAATTGATGCGGGTAAAGGCTTAAAACTTTTTCAACCTGACTGATTCCTACCGCGTCGAGTAGCTCTTCTGCCCGAGATTTTCTTTTAGAACGAGAGTTAATACCATGAGCTGATAAAGTTTCATGCAATTGTGTTGCGACCGAAAAGCAGGGGTTTAAACTTGATTTGGGATCTTGAAATATGATGGACGCTTTGGAAGATACGTATTCTTGACGCTGTTCAGCAGACATCTTCATCAAATCAAGTCCGTCTAGACTAAAGTAGTCTGCTTTCATTGTCATCTTAGAAGATAACAATCCCATGATGGCTAGAGCTAACATACTCTTGCCGGAACCTGACTCACCAACTATTCCAAGTATTTCGTTGTCGGACATCCTTAAAGAGAGTCTATCGATAATTGGCAGTGGACCCGAATGTGTGAGTAAGTCGATAGTTAAGTTTTCAATATGAAGTAAATTCATCGGCTATCTCTGGTTTCCATCGCGTCTCTTAAGCCATCTCCTACAAGGTTTACACTCAAAAGCGTGAATAAGATTGCTAACCCCGGAATAGTGACCGTCCATGAGGCAAACATTATATTATGGTGAGACTCAGATAAAATTGTACCCCATTCTGGATGAGGCGCTTGCGCTCCTAAACCAAGAAATCCAAGCGTAGATATTTCCAAAATAGCGATTGAGAAAGCTAGCGTAATTTGGACGATAATCGGCGGCATGATATTAGGTAGTAATGACTGAAAAAACAATCGCGACTTAGATGCGCCGTCTAAAATCATCGCAGTGACATAGTCTTTGTTTTTCTCTATTTTAATTGCACTACGGGTGGTCAATACGAAATGGGGTATCAGTACGAATGCAACGGCATAAATCGCATTAGGGAGGCCTGGGCCAATGATTGCCACGATAACAACTGCCAAAATTAAAGATGGGATCGCGAGGATAAAATCCATGATTCTTAATATCAACGCATCGACCCAATAGCTTGCAAAGCTAGTAATTACGCCTAGGAATATACCAGTACTGGCCGACAAAAATACCACAGCCAAGGCCAATGATAGGGAGAGACGAGCGCCATGCACTAACCTTGAAAATAGATCTCTACCGATATAATCAGTGCCAAATAAATAGGTCGTACTTCCATTGTCAAACCAGGAAGGCGGGCGGTGAATAGCATCAGTAAATTGTTGGGCTGGATCGTAAGGGGCAAGTACATCAGCGAATAACGCGACTAGAATTATCAAGCTCATGACAACCAGAGCAATGATAGACAATGGATTTTGTTTGTAGTGTCGCCACCAGCGAGCAACTGTACTGGGAATTCGAGTTTGTATGTAAAACTGCGATTGGGATTTCATCAGTTTTTTCTCGCAACCGGATCGATTAACAAGCGCAGCATTTCGAGTAGTAAATGAATGATGATAATAAAGCTAGCAATCGCTAAAATTCCACCATGGATTACCGCGAAATCTCTTCGATAAACAGCCTCTAATAACCACTTACCTATGCCCGGCCAAGAAAAAATTGTCTCGGTGATTAATGAGCCTGTCAATAGAATACTGATCTGTAAACCCATTGCAGTGATGAGAGGAACCATCGCATTCCTAAGTGCATACTTCCATAAAATTTTTACCGCGGAAATACCGCGCGCTTTGGCGCTGCGAATATAATCTTTGGCCAACACATCAGTCATGGTTGAGCGGGTCGAACGAGCGATAACTGCTAAAGGCACTGTGCCTAAAACAATTGCAGGTAATATCAAATGGTGGAGTGCACTTAAAAACGCTTGGTAGGCAAATGGCTGGCCCGATATAAGGGTATCAATTAAAAGGAAACCTGTTTGATAGGGGATATCAAATTCAAACCCGATTCTACTGGCAACAGGAGTGATCCCTAGAGTTAATGAAAACAATAAAACTAGCAACATTGCCCACCAGAAAATCGGCATTGAGTAACCGACTAGCGTACCGGACATGACTAGTTTATCTTGCCATTTGTTTTTTCTTTTCGCTGCATACATGCCCAGTGGTAGTCCAAATAGCAATGCGAATAATAAAGCTGCCGCCGCGAGTTCAATGGTTGCCGGAAAATAAATGAAAAAATCTTCGAATATTGGTGTACCCCGCATAGAGGAAAAGCCGAAGTTTCCAGAAAGTATGTGGTTCAAATAGTAAATGTACTCGAACAACAGGTTATCCTCAGGTCGCTCTATAGTTAAAGAAGCCATCGGAAATAATTGAGTGTTTTTACTAGGATCAAATAAAAAGTCTGTTCCGTCTGGAAAAAACTGAGTCAAAGTAAAAGTAAATAGTGTCAGCACAAAAAAACTAACTACAAAGTTGCCCACAAGTCGCGAAATATCGAGAAACATGGTTATGGATCCTCGCTTGAGGAACCAAGCAATTCTATTTGGGCAGGTTGCTTTTGCAAATAGACTCCGCTGAAATACATTCCGTCAGTTGCGGTGAGCTTTAGATTCTTGACTCTTTTATTCGCTAATACAAATTGCTTTGCATGAGCGATGGCAACCCAAGGGTATTGCTCATTGAATCTTCGTTGAGCTTTCACATAAAGTTTTGAACGCTCTTTTATATCTGACAAGGTACTGGCTTTTTGAATATAAGAATCGAATTGCGCATCGCACCAGTAGGCCCCGTTATTACCCGATCTTGAGGCTGAACAACTCAAGAGTGATGACATGTAATTATCAGGATCTCCGTTATCTCCCACCCAACCAAGAAGTGCTGCATGATGCTCACCATCTTTAACTTTTTCCAAAAAAGTTCCAAACTCGTAACTAACAATTCTTGCTTTGACACCTATTTTTTCCAAGTCTTGTTGGATTAGCTCTGCCATTTTTATAGCATTAGGGTTGTAGGTACGCTGCACCGGCATTGCCCATAATTCCATGCTAAAACCATCAGGGTAACCTGCTTCAATCAGTAGCTGTTTAGCTTTTGAATATGAATGGGAAAGTGGTTTGGCTGAATCGTCATAAGACCAAACATTCGGGGGAATAGGATTGACCGCCTCCTCAGCATTGTTGTCATACACTATTTTTAAAATGGCTTTCTTATCGATAGCATGATTAATCGCAAGTCGCACATTTAAGTTATCGAATGGTTTTTTTCGAGTATTCATGGCGAGATATGAAACATTAGAACCCGGCTCACTGTACTTCGCTAATTGCGGATAGTTATACGCGGCTTCTATTTGAATAGGTAATGGCTTGGCCATAATGTCGCACTCTCCGGCGATTAATCTTGCAAAACGCAACGACGGATCGGGAGTAATCGCAAAAACTAACCCCTCTAGCTGTTCTTTTCCCTTCCAATAGCTTGGGTGAGGTTTGTATCGAATGAATGCATCCGGTTGATAACGAACCAATTGAAAAGGGCCCGTGCCAACAGGCATGTTATCGATTTGTTCAGGTTTCCCGAGCTCAGTCAAATTTTGAGCATACTCTTCAGACAAAATTGATGCAAAATCCATCGCAAGAGTTGCTAGGAAAGGGGCCTGAGGAGAGTTTAATTCGAATTTAACCGTGTAATCATCTACTTTGATTATGTTCTTAATATGCCTGTCTAGCCCCATGGATTCGAAATACCGAAAACTCAGTGGCGAAACTCGATGATAAGGGTGGTTGGATTTCCATTGGCGTTGGAAAGAAAACAACACATCGTCAGCATTAAAGGCTCTGCTTGGTTCGAATCCTTGGGTGCTATGAAAAGTGACTCCTTTTCTTAGGTGAAAAGTATAACTTTTACCGTCGTCAGAGACCTCCCAACGAGTAGCAAGACTCGGTTCTAGGTTGTTTTTGCCTATTTCAAATTCAATCAATCGATTATAAATTTGTCTTGAAGAGGCGTCGAAAGTTGGGCCCGATGTAACCAATTGGGGGTTGAAACTTTGTGGACTAGCTTCTGAGCAATAAACTAAAACGTTGTCTCTGATGGTGCTATTATCGGTCTTTGAGCACCCAGAAAGCTGTAAGGATAAAAAGGTAGTTAGGATATAGAAGAACTGATGGTTACTTAGTGCACCTTTTACAAAGTGGTTTAGCGTGTTGACTTGCTCAGTACTTTTTTGCGGTTTGGCCAACGTTTTAACCTTAAAATTCTATTTATGTTCGAGCAAATGGTATTTTTTGAGATATCCTCTAAGTTGATGATATGTCAACCCAATTAATTCTGCACACTTTTTCTGATTATATTGAGATTTTTCTAGTGCGGATTTTAGTATTTCGATCTCTAATTCCGACATCGTATTTTTTAAATCCATTGGAAAATTAAAGCTTCTAAGTGAACTTGATACTTCTTCTTTGAGTGGTGTTGGCGGCGAATTGTCTGGTACTTCGGCTGATGGCGACTCTTGTTCACTTGAACCAAACCGATAGGGCGAAGCGAATGGGTCAAATTGAATGCTTTCAACTTCATCGTCTTCATGGGTTTTGTAGATATTACGCTCGACAACATTTTTTAACTCTCTAACGTTTCCAGGCCAAGAATAAGCCATTAGCTGCTGTTCGGCCATGGTGCTAAATCCCGCAAAGAATGGGCGTTTTAGCTCAAGCGTCATTTCGAGAGCAAAGTGTCTGGCTAAAATTAAGATGTCATCTGCTCGGTGTCTTAACGGAGGAATAGTAATCACATCGAATGCTAACCTATCCAGTAAATCTGCGCGAAACTCGCCTTTTTCGGCCAATTTGGGAAGATCTTCATTGGTTGCAGCGACCACTCTAACATCGACTTTAAGCGTTTTATTTCCCCCGACGCGCTCGAATTCACCATATTCTATAACCCTTAAAAGTTTTTCTTGCACATTTTGCGAGCTATTGCCTAGTTCGTCGAGAAAAAGAGTACCGTTGTTGGCTAGTTCAAATCGGCCCATGTGTTTTTTATTAGCGCCAGTAAAAGCTCCACTTTCATGACCAAATAGCTCAGTCTCTAGGAGGTTCTCATTAATGGCTGAGCAATTCAGTTTTACGAACGGTTGGTCCCACCGGCTGGAGAGGTAATGGAGCCTCGCAGCAATCAGTTCTTTACCTGTTCCTCTTTCGCCGATAACGAGTACAGGCTTATCGATGGCTGCAAGCTGTGAGACTTGTTCTTGGACTTCTAGAAAACAACTAGACTCACCAATCAAATTATCTTGTGGTGCCTTCAAATCCAACTCTCTCTGTCTACGTGGTTAATTTGGCTAAAGTTTAGTGGAATTACTATAACTAAGGAAGGCTGATTGAGTAACAAAAAATAAAACCTATACAAAACAACAAGATAAAGACTGGTAAAAACTGGCAAGCTTTGTGCATTATCTAGTTTATCAGGTAAATGGGTTAGTTAATTTGCCTACATGGTTTGCAATAATTTACGAGGCAACGAACAAATGCTTACACAATCATCACAAGGATTTAGTCATGATGCTAACATTAAATCAAAATCTGTTAGCACAGCGAAGAGTCGTCGTACAATGAAGTTAATTGTTGAAATGTCAATTGGGATCATTGGACTTATTGGGATAATGCTAGCACAAATAGCAGAGAGTAATGCCGCGTTGAACGGTCAAAACAACCATGAAAAACAAGGCTACGAAATTTCTAACATTGGCAATAACTTTTCTGAGAAAGTGGAGACTTTATCTCAAGTGCCGCCAGCAGTTAGCCAAATTACTTTAACTAATATTCTTTTTTAAACTAACTAGATTAACGAATTCAGATTACACATTTTACGGAGGTAGATTCAAATGGGTATATTTACAAGGTTCGCCGATATTGTTAACTCAAATATCAATGCGCTTTTGGACAAGGCAGAAGATCCAGAAAAGTTGATCCGTCTGATTGTTCAAGAAATGGAAGATACATTAGTTGAAGTAAGAACTGCCTCAGCTCGAACTATTGCTGATAAGAAAGAGATTAGCCGCAGAATCCAATTGCTCGATAACGATGTGCAAGAATGGGAAAAGAAGGCCGAACTTGCAATCTCTAAAGGTAGAGAGGATCTTGCTAAGGCGGCTCTTCAAGAGCGAAACAAAGCAGATGTAGCGAAAAGTGATCTTCAATTAGAATTGGATAAAGTTGAAGCGGAGCTAAACAGATTAACCACCGAAGTTGGACAGCTACAAGATAAACTGAATGATGCTAGAGCCAGACAGAAAGCGCTCTTGATGAGGCACAATACCACTTCTTCAAGGTTAAAAGTAAAGCGTTCATTATATGAGAATTCTGGCGATAGAGCGGTTGACAAATTTGAAAGATTTGAGCGAAAACTAGAGGACTTGGAATCAGAAGTAGAGTCTTTTGATATTACCGGTAACCGTTCGTTAGCCGATGAAATTAATGATTTAGAAAATGAAGATGCTATCGATCAGCAGCTCGCAGAGCTAAAGAAACGAGTAAAATCCAATAGTAACTCAACTAAATCTAACAAAACGGGAGATAAATAATGGAAGCGGTAATCGTATTTATGGTAGTAGTTGCTCCTATATGGATTGTTATGCATTATCGCTCGAAAGGTACCAAGCAAGCGGGTATTTCTGAAGCGGATCAAGGGCGACTAAAAGAGCTAACCGAAATAGCAGATTCTATGATGCAGCGGATTGAAACTTTAGAATCAATATTGGATAAAGAAACACCGGATTGGAGAATGAAGCATGAGTAATCAACCCCATTCTAATGATGACGAATATCGGCATGAGCCCCGATATGTGCGAAAGGGGCGACGATTATACAAGAATCCGGATCAAGCTAAGTTATGCGGTGTTTGTGCTGGTTTGGCTGAATATTTCGATTTTGAGACCTGGGTAGTTCGAGTTATTGCTTTCTCTTTCTTTTTGTTTTCGGGTGGAACCGCCGTTGTAGCCTACTTTGTGGCATGCTTTATCTTAGACCCAAAACCTGGTTCAAAGAGTAAAAGGGGCTGTTTTGGTAATGAAAGAAAGCGCAGCGGTACTGAATCTTCTGAAAAACGACAATATAAACCTAGCGTTAAAGAAGTGTGGAAAAAGGGCGAAGCTCCTGCGGTAACGCTGGTTGAAGTGGAAGAGTCATTTGCCAAAATTGAGGGCAAGCTTCAGAAAATGGAAACCTTTGTTACTTCAAAGAAATATCAACTTGAAAAGGAATTTGCTCAAATGCAGTAATACCTAGCCTCAAAAAGACTGTTCTTCGGTTAGCTTTGTAGTTAGTTTTTTTAGGAAAGGCCGGTATTTTTCCCAACGCAGTACAGAGGTGTTGAATAACGGTCGTCGAACCTGACCTGAGCTAGCTGTTGATACCGTTCTACCTAGTTTATGGAAATCTAAGCATTTTTTATCAAACGGTATATCGATAAAGCCCAAGATTGCTCGCATTTGCTTCTCTGGGTTTTCAATCAGTTTTTCGTAGCTTACATTATAAATCGCATCTCTAGGAATAATCGCATTCCAATGCTGCATTATATTTTGATAACTAAGATAATAATCGGCTAAATTATCTAAGCAATAACTAAACTCTTGGCCTGCCGTAAATAATTGTTTATAACAACTAAAACAACCGTCTATAGGGTTCTTATAGACATGTATGAATTTTGCGTTGGGGAACATGGCATAAATCAGGCCAATAATCGTGTAGTTGAACGGCAGTTTGTCCGTAAAACAATAGGCGGACTCGACCACCGAATTATTCTTATCAATGTAAATGGCGGCCAACTCCTCTAAAATTTGTTTGTCTAAACCTCTTAAGCTATCAACCCAATTAGTTTGTTTCTTTTTGGGTAATCTTTCGAACACAATTTCTGCCATAGTTGTTATTTCTCCTCCAACAGATATATCGCTGTATGATGTCAAGATTTGTTCGATGAGACTCGTTCCAGAACGAGGTACTCCTAAAATAAATATGGGCCTAATATGGCTGTTAGTAAGTCCTACTAATGAGTTCATGTATTTTTCAGAGAAAATGGTTTTTATTAACTGTAATTCATTTGTATGTTTTCGCTTGTCATATACAATTGATGAATTTTTTATCATGTTACCTTTTTCAAGGTAGGCAAATGATTTTTGATATTCATTTTTTTCTTCAAAAGCTTTCGCTAATGAGAAATAAAGAAATACTTTTTTTCGGGGAGTAAGTTGTTGGTCTACTAGCTCAATCATGTCTTTTCTATCTTTATCAGAAAAGTCAACCTCGCTTATGTTCGCTATACTCCAATATGCTTCAGTGAAGGTTCTGTCTATTTTTAAACAGTTTCTGTAGTCTTCCATTGCTGTTTTCAATTCTCCTGAATGCTCTAGGAGCTCGCCTCTCAATAGCGCGGCTTTCGGATTGGCGGGATCGGTCGTTATAAGTTGGTTAATCAAAGCTAGAGCTTGTGAATAGTCACCTTTATCTCTTAGAGTAAGCGCTAGATTATATCTTGCTTTAGTAAAACTCGAGTTCAACGATAGGGCTTTATTAAAATAACTTATCGATTCATCCCAGCTTTGAATATCTCTAAGTAGATTCCCTATGTCTAAATAGATGTTAGGATTCTTAGAATCATGAGAAAGTCCTTCTTTGAAAAGCGCCAGTGCTTCTGTCCATTTTTTCTTAACGCGAAATAATTGGCCGAGGTTTAGATAGGCCGGAGCGAAGTTCGGCGCTATAGCTATCGCTCGATTAAAGTGCTTGAGAGCTTCGTTGTCATTATTATTATTTCTATAAGCCATTCCCAGAGTATTATGGTACGGGGCGGAACTAGGATTAAGTCTAATTGCATCAATTAGGACAGAAATCGCTTTGTTCGGTTGCTTGAGGTCCAGTAAAAAGTTTGCGTACAAGTGCATAATGTCGGGGTGAGTTACCACTGAGAGGAGCTCTATATAGGTTCTATTGGCTTCTTCAAATTGCTTAGTTTTGTGCTGCGATTGAGCAAGCTGCACTTTTTGGTTTATTTCTTTTGTGGTAATCATCGATCTCTTTACTCTACAACCTTCTTAGCCTGTTTAACCTATTGAAACAACAAAAACGTAAAAGGGATTTACTCATTAAAAAACATTTGTAGCTCAATCATTCTTACAATTAACAATTATGTCATTGAATCTATACTTTTTACAGCGGAAGTGAGAAAATTTGATGTATTAAGAACTATAACGACATATTAAAAATAAACTACGGTGACCCATTGAATGCGTGAAGTAGCAACTATATCTAATCGATTAAGGGTAATATTTAATGAAGGAAAGTTATTTATTGTCGCCTTGTCTATGGACCTTAGGCCCTTAAAGCTAGCTCCGTTCGATTTACCGATCCTAAATTCTCGTAGTCCTTTAAACGAGGAGGGACAGGAATGGCTATCGGTAAAAAAACTTCAGATGGAGCTACAAGGTAATGCGATGCCCAGCCAGGTTATCATGCAACGAATTAAACAATTGGCAGCATCTCGGTTGTTTGATTTTTCAGATGATAGAAGCAATAATTCAATCAATGTGATCACATCGTCTGAGTTATCGGGTAGTAGTACGAAACTCAGCAACACTTGCAATACCTACCAGTTAGCTGCTAATTTTGCTCTTATTCCGACAAACATGGGGTTCGTCGCCTGGTCAGCAAGAGCAAGAGAATACCTCTTGATGAGTGACGAGCATCTCTGCGCGGTTGAATGGTTTATCAAACCGCGAACGATATCATTGAAGCAAAACTCTCACTCAATAGCTGTTTGGCTTCTGCAAGCAGCTCTCGAGTTAATTGACTTTGGATGCGTTGTTATCGCTCCCAAATTAGATTCAAAAGCACCTTTACCTCCAACAGTTGAGCATTCTCAAAATAGTCATCAAATTCAACCTAAGGCTTGGGTCACATTGCCTCAAGAAAGCGAGAAAATCCCCGTATATTTTACCCCACATACGCAAAACCATATTCCCCTGGCCCTAGGAATGCTGCATGCTGCGATATCTTCCTATCGTGATGGTGCATTGTTAGAAAAATTTCAGTTAATCCCAATAACTTATATGCATCCCAATGAAATGATTAACGGGCTTCTCAAGAAGTTTGGTCCAGGTGTTTGGCTGTTTTCAAATTATATGTGGTCTTTAGATTTTAATACTCGGTTTTCAAAAGGATTAAAGCAATTAGACGATCGAAATTTGACTATCCACGGTGGTCCGAGCACACCAAATTACGAGCAAGCTTGCCAGAACTTTATGAAACAGAATTCTTCGGTAGACATAGCCGTACATGGAGAAGGAGAACTGACAATTCAGGCGGTTATGGAGCGCATTGAACGCAAAGCGAATGGAAATATTGGATACCAAGACGAAGCGCTAAAACAGGTAGCTGGTATAACTTTTCGCAGGGCATTCTCTAAAGACATTGGTTCAAGAGGAATGATTTTTGAACGCGATGACTATATTAGGACTTCCGACAGAGCGCGATTGAAAAATATGGATAGCATTCCATCTCCTTACTTGTCACAAGCATTTGATAAATATGATCTAAATGTTCAGGCGGCTATAGTAGAAACTAATCGCGGTTGCCCATTTGGATGTACGTTTTGTGATTGGGGTTCTGCAACTATGCAAAAAATCCGAAAATTTGACGTCGAGCGAGTGCGTCAGGAAATTGAATGGATAGGAAGACATAACATAAAAGTGTTGTGGATCGCGGATGCTAATTATGGTGTTTTTGACCGAGACATAGAAATCGCTCAGATGATTGTTGATACCAAACAGAAATATGGTTTCCCAAGGGAAGTGGTTGTTAACTATACAAAAAATACAACATCACGACTCGTAGAAATAATTAAAATATTTAGTGCAGGTAATATTATTAGCCAAGGAATTATTTCAATTCAAACTACCGACTCGCAAACTCTTGAAGTGATAAACCGAAAAAACATCAAGACCAAAAAGTATGATGAGTTAACCAAGATTTTTGCTGCGGCCAATTTGCCCTTATCGACAGATTTAATGATTGGACTACCTGGTAGTACTTTGGAATCGTTTGAAAAGGACTTACAAAGGTATATTGACGTAGATGTTATTGCCAAAGCTTACCCTACTCAATTATTGCCTAATAGTCCTATGGCTGACCCAAACTATATTGAAAAGTATAAGATAAAAGTCGACAAAGATGATTATGTAATTTCATGTTTCAGCTTTTCAGAAGCCGAGTTATCAAAAATGAAACATATTTATAGTATTTTCGTGGTTGCCGAAAGCTATGCTGTTTTGAGGTATGTTATGCGATACTTACAATGGGAAAAGGGCATTCCAGCGATTACTTTTCTAAAAGAAATCTCAAATCAGCTTGCAAAAAACAGTAAGAAGTTTACTCATGTTACTTGGGTGATGCGCTACTTTATAGACTCCAGGAAAGTTCCTGGGGGATGGAAAGCTTTTTATGATGAGATCGCCGAAATTATAGAAATGGCATTTGGTATTAAAAAGGACTTACAACTCGAAACGGCACTCTTAGTCAATGAACTTCATATGCCAGACGACATGCATAATTATCCCTTAACGGCTGAGCTTAGTTTTGATTACGTCGATTATTATAGGCTTAATAGTCAAACGCCATCAAAAGTTAAACAGTCTTTAGCCAATTTTTCATCGGCTAAAATTATATTATCAGATCCTGATGACCGCGCGAGTTCAGGGAGAATGTTCTCCCAGTATGATGATCACCAGTATTTTTGGGAATTGACATCGGAAATCTCCAGGGTTAAGTCCGCATACGCGAGCTCTAATTAGTTAATAGTGTTGTTTCAATAACGACGTAATTAATTTGGTAATAATTACGTTTTAAGTCAATCCACATAATACCTCTGCAGCTATTATTAAAACTGTGTAGAATGCGTTAAAAAAATACCAAATCTAGAGGCTATAAGGTCTGGTCTAGGTTAGTAGCCCCGAAAACCCATAAAGGAAAAACCATGAAAAAGCTTTATACTATTTTGTTTATCACTTTATTTATTGGAAGTGCTTGCGCTGCTGATAAGCTACCTGATTTGAGTGTGTTTGCCAAGAACCCGCAATATCTGGATATGGAAATATCTCCTAAGGGGGAGTTTCTAGCATTTACTTATGAAGAGGGAACTCAAGTCAACTTAGCTGTGATGGAAAGAGAAACAAAAAAGATCATTTCATCTTTTGAATTTGGTGAAAACCGACACGTCAGCAGTTTTAGTTGGGTAAACGATGATAGAGTCGAAATGACAGTTGTCACACGAATAGGCTGGCTAGACGGTCGCAATCAAAACCCTCTTTGGGTTGCCGCAAACGCAGATGGAACAAAACGACAAACCTTATGGGATTTTCAAGGTTCAAACATGAGAATGATTTCTCGTTTACGTAATGACCCCAAGCATATTCTGGTACTAAAAAGTCATTGGAGTGATCAAGGTGAAGCAAAGTTAACGAGACTAAACGTTTACAACGCTAAAAGGAAATTTATTGCAGGTACGCCACCAGCAGCTCGCCATTCTAGACCAGGTATTGTTGGTGTATTTACAGGGTTAGATGATCAAGTTCGCTTTGCATATGAGTATGATCAAGGAGAAGATGAAGTTGACCCTGATGATGACAAAGGTTATTTACATTACAAAGACTCACAGCAAAAATGGACTCGATTGACGCTTCCAAGCGTAAGAAAAACTAGACCTGTAGTTAACCTGATTGGGATTTCAGCCGATCAAAAATTGGCGTATTTTACTTCTAATCATGATATGAAAAATGCCGATACAGCTGGATTATTTCAGCTAAATTTTGAAACCAAGAGTATTAAGCTAATTTACCGACATCCAGACGTGGATCTCCAGCGAGGAATTATTGGCTCGCAGAATCAATTGGTTGGAGTGTATTTAGAGCCTGGTTATCCTGAAATTCACTATATTGAAAATGAAGCTAACAAAGCTGATATTGACATTAATAAATCATTGGCAGGAGCATTTAAGAATCAATTCGTAGCGATGATTAGTAGAACCGATGATGCGGAATTGGCGGTGGTACGTGTTAGAAGTGACAAAAACCCAGGGGAATTCTACTTATTTGATAACAAAACAAAAAAACTCTCCTACTTGGCAAGCTCAAAACCGGAAGTCAAGGCTAGTGAAATGGCGGCTGTTGAACCTTTTTCATTAAAAGCGAGAGATGGATTAAAAATCTTTGGTCAGTTAACAATTCCTAGCAATGTGTCAGAAAAAGATTTACCGATGGTAGTCTACCCTCATGGTGGCCCATACGGAGTTAGTGATCGTTGGGGTTGGGACCGCCGAGCACAAATGCTAGCGAGCCGTGGGTATTTAGTATTGCAATTAAACTTCAGAGGGTCGGGTGGGTACGGAGAAGATTTTCAGAATGCCGGCGAGACCGAATGGGGCGCTAAAATGCAAGATGACTTGACTGATGCGACTAAATGGGCGATCAATATTGGCATAGCCGATCCGGAGAGAATTTGTATTCATGGCGTATCTTACGGAGGTTATGCTTCAATGAACGCGGTTGTTAAGGAGCCTGATTTATACAAATGCTCCATTCCTGATGCTGGGGTTTATGAGATGGCTATGCAGTGGGACAAAGCAGACTCTTTTAGAGGCCCGAAAGGCGGAGAAAGAAAAGATTGGTATATGAATTATGCGATTGGTGGCTATGAAAATGTCAAAGAACGTTCACCGGTTTATCATGTTGACAAGCTTAAGGCCGCCTTACTAATCGTTCATGGAGGAGCAGATGTTCGTGTTCCCATAGATAACGCTTATTTATTAGAAGAGAAATTGAAAGCTGCTGGTAAGCCCTACAATGTTCTATACAAAGATGAAGAAGGGCATGGTTTTTCTAAAGAAAACAATCGAATTGAGCTTTATGGCGAAATTCTAGAATTTCTTGAAAAACACATCGGGCCGGGAGCGCCAAAGATTAAAAGTTCATAGAATGTTGACCGGCGACGGAGATATCCGACGCTGCATAGAGCCATATTCTTTATTTATGAATTACGCCTGACCAAGTTATTCGGGGTTGGGCTTAGTCATTTATCTATTCTTTAACTAAGCGACTCGAAATTATTATTCGTCTGCTGTAATGTTAGCTCCAGTTTACTGTTTAATTAGCAAGAACTTGTGGCGCCTCTAGAAAAAAGCATGTAATAGTCTGTTTATCCATTTTTTTGCGATAAATTTAGTTGATATCTGTCGGAATTAACGCTCATGAAAATGGAGGGAGCAACTCTAAAGTCTAACCTAAGACGCAGGGTCTTAGTGTTTAAATATGCTTAGCGAAGCACAAATCGATTGATTATTGCTTTCTAGGAGAAGTTAGGGCGCGGGGATATAATGGGGTTAGCAGGTTTTAATTTTTTCGTAGTTTGGCGACCATCAAAAGTAGGAATCACGCAATGCAATTTTTTTCGCTCTTTAAAAAACATCAAATCAAACAATATAGCTTTTTGATTTTTATAGGGTTATTTTTTTGTGGTTGCGGTGGTAGCAGCTCACCTCAACCGGAGGAGAACGAAACAGCCACATCACCGCTTTGTTTTGACGATATCAATACGTCGGAATCTGCTTTTGTAAAAGCGACTCAAACTGTTGGATTATGCGTTCAACCAGCCAGCCCTCATGGTACAACTATTCGACAGGGAATGACTGGGGGGATGGCAATCGGTGATATCGATAATGATGGCGACCAAGACATATTTATAACCTACGGGATGAATGGTACCGGTCGTTTATTCGAGTATGTCGGGAATGAAGGCTATGCAGATATTACTTCATCCTCGGGTATTGGTGCGCAATCAAACGAACGTGGTGGAATTTTCGCAGATGTAGACGGGGATGGACTGCTAGATTTAGTGGCTTTAATAGACGCTTCTGAGCATATATTAGTCTATCGTAATAACGGGGATAAGACATTCACAGATATAACATCGTCTACTAACCTAGTACTCACTAAGGGTGCAATGTCTGTATCAGCCGCAGATTACGATCGTGATGATGACATCGATTTAGTTTTTTCCCATTGGAGAGAAAGCTGGGGTGAACATAGTCGTTTGGAGTACTTGTGGGAAAATGACGGTGAAGGACGTTTTACTGATGTCAGTGAAAAAGTAGATATTCGCCCGAGAGATTATATGGGCGACCCTAATTTGTCCGAGGAATTATCATTCACTCCTATTTTTGCTGATATCAACCAAGACCTATACCCAGACTTATTAATGGCAGGGGACTTCTCTTCAAGTCAAGTACTGATAAATACGATGAGCGACTTGTTCGTAGACCAGACAACCTCAGTCATTTCAGATGAAAACGGCATGGGGGCCAGCGTTGCAGACTTCGATAACGATGGTGATTTAGATTGGTTTGTCACTTCTATTTGGAACCCCATAGATGTTAACCAATATGGTGGTGGTGAGTCGGGCAATCGACTTTACGAAAATGATGGTGCTGGGCAATTTGTAGACATTACCGACCGAGCAGGGGTCAGACAAGGATTTTGGGGCTGGGGAAGTTGTTTTGCAGACTTTAATAATGATGGGTATCTCGACATTTTACAAACAAACGGAATGATGTCTGCTGCTGGCAATAATAATGAAGACTTCAGTCAATTTGTGCAAGACCCTACAGTTTTATTTATTTCTAATCAAGATGGGACTTTTACAGAAATGGCAAGTCAACTAGGCGTTACTCATTTAGGTCAGGGCCGAGGTGTAGGATGCTACGATTATGACAAAGATGGTGATATAGATATTTTATTAACTGACATGGGGAGTGTCCCCACATTATTTAAAAATAAAAACTTCGCGGACGGAAACAATTTTTTAACTGTTAAATTGATTGGAAAAGAAAAAAATGTGAGTGCTGTTGGTGCAAGGGTTTTTGTTGAATCTGGTGGAATAGTTATGATGAGAGAAATTCAATTAGGAGCAAGTTATAGTTCTCAAGTTTCGCTTGAAGCACATTTTGGGCTTGCTGCAAACTCAATAGTTGACGAAATCAGAGTCGAGTGGAGAGATAGCGAAGAAGCTATCTCTGTGTTGGAAAACGTATCGAGTAATCAGTTTATTACTATTAGCTATCCCAATTAACATATTGCTAAATAAGTGACTGAGATACATTTTTAGTAGTGTGTAAGTCTACGCAAATTAATTCTTTGGTGGCTTTGTGGCTCTACTAGGTTGATTTTTTGAGGGAAAAGAAAGTCAGCATCAATCTGTTTAGATTTATATTTGTACATCTAAGAATCAATTCTTAAGAACAGTTGAAGTGTATTAGTCCTAACTAGAACAGCCCCATTAAGACCGTGAGCGATGGACTTGCGGGAGGCATTTGCGTTTCGTATGGTATACAATGAAGCTATCATAGTTAGTTGCAAATTAGCATACAAGTGAGTAAATGGCGCCCTAGACTATGTCTTCAAAGGTTGGAAAATATCTTTTTATAGAGTTTCTAATAAACATGCTAAAAACTAGCGTAACTTTTCTGAGATTGATTACACAAGATTTAGCATTTTTTAAATAATATTATAAGTGCTGGGAGTGTGGGACGAAATTCAGACTACATCTATTAATAAACTCATCGACTTCACTTAATTCAAAGTTTTTCAAATCAGCACCAGGAGCTTGCAGCTTAGACTGATCAGGAAATACCCCCATACCAGCAAAAATCACATGCCATGAAATGGGAAAATAGTATTTATCGATATCTTGCTGACGTAGGTCTTTGGTTAGATTCTCTCCATTAACCCAGGTGTTAAATAACTGCACTAATGAATTAGATATATTTTTATTGTTTCTGCAAGCTTTCCAATATTGAGTGTCTTCTCGAGAATTTGTTTTGTAATGTGTCACTATATAATCTCTAACTCCTTCAAAATTTCGGTTAATTCTGTGATTAAAAGTATCTCGATGCTTACTACTAAAATTGCCCTTTTCTACTGCAGTCATAAATTCCCCAACGGTCGCTTGAATAAAATGCAAAGCCGTTGCTTCCAAGGGCTCTATAAATCCTTGCGACAAACCAACTGCGAGGCAGTTTTTCTCCCAGTGCTTCTCGAAACGACCTACTCGCATTTTTAAGTGACGAGCTTCGGAATCTAATTCCATCGCGTTTAGCGACTGTCGCAGCTCGGTTTCTGCATCGTCAGAAGTGCAAAAGTCACTACTGTATACATAGCCATTACCAAACCTGTTTGTTAAGGGGATCTTCCAAGCCCAACCGTTTTTCATGGCGGTAGATACAGTTTCCGATGGAATAGATTTTGTAATAGGTGTTGGGAAAGTCACAGCTGCATCGTTAAAAAGATTTTCTTTGAAGCTAATATGTCTAACATTCAAAGTCTTTTCAATTAATAAAGATTTGAAGCCGGAACAGTCCACAAAGAAGTCTCCGCTAAGCGTCTGACCTTTTGTAGTTTTGAGGCTGCATATTTGCCCGCTTTGGTTGGTTACAACATCACAAACCTCAGCTTCAATATGATTCACGCCTATTTTTATGGCGCGTTCCCGTAGAAATCTTCCTATTAGTGCCGCATCGAAATGGTATCCATAGCTTACAGGTAGAGGGAAATTATAATTTGCCTTGGGAGATAATGATTTTTCAGCTAGTTTAGTGTTCAGGAAAAAGCGGTCGGGGTGAGCGTGAACATTTATTCCTTTACGGCGCAATACCGTATTGTATTCAAAAATACTCTGAGTTTGAGGGTCAACAGTAGAAGTAAATGGGTGAAAATAGCTCTCAAAGCCGGGGGTTGTTGACCAATTGACAAAACGAATACCATTCTTATATGTTGCGTTACATTGACTCATCCACTCGCTTTCGGGGACGCCGATAGAGTCAAAAAAAACCTTCAATGATGGAGTAGATCCTTCACCTACACCAATGATTCCTATATCTGGCGATTCCACCACAGATATTTTAACTCCTTTTTCATGCCAGCGCTTTGCTAAAAGGCTAGCAGTCATCCAGCCCGCTGTTCCGCCGCCGAGAATAATAATGTGTTTAAAACCTTGAGCTGTGTTCATTTGCTTGTTCGTTGTCAATTGCATAGACCTTTGCGTTAATTTAAGACTTAATTAGAATCTATCTAACCTCTATCAGTCAAATCTAATTGGCAACAAAGTGCTCACTATTGACTGAAAATTTTAAACACAATGCTCCATTCTGCATGCTTATAAACTTGCCTTGTTAGAGCCTAAATATCACTTAACGTCATGGATTACGGGCTTCTAGCGCCTAACCCATAGATTGATAAAGAGTCCAAAATTACCAGAAAATTAGCAATATTAGCTGTTGACCTACATTATAAAATCCAGTTATTATCGCTTTTGGCAGATCAGGCCGTATGGCCAACAAAAGACAAAGTTCGGACTTGCTGAACAATAACGGCGAGCCGAGTATTTGTTAAATAACAACCTCCATGACAACCTGGGAGAAATAAATTGAGTAAAACAATCAAACAAAACCCACTGGCAAGAGCAGTAAAACTTGCTCTTATTGCTAGTTCTTCTATAACCGCTTTTTCAGCCCCAGCAGTATTTGCTGCGGAAGACGAGGCTTCTGACGAACAAAAAATCACTATTACTGGTTCGCGTATCAAACGAACCGACGTTGAAGGTGCGCTTCCAGTAACAGTAATCTCACGTGAAGATATAGATGCTTCAGGTCAGGTAGCCATTTCTGAAGTTTTGAGAAACACTACTTTTAACTCATTTGGTTCGTTTAGAACTGTTTCTGGCTCTTCGGGTCAAAGTCAGGCTAACATCTCTTTGAGAGGATTAGGTTCTAACCGTTCTCTGATTCTTGTTGATGGTCGACGTGCTGTATCTTCACCCGTTTTAGGTGGCGGTAATGTTGATTTAAACTCGATTCCAGCTGCATTAGTTGAAAGAGTTGAGATCCTACAAGACGGCGCCTCAGCTGTTTATGGTTCTGACGCAATTGGTGGTGTAATTAACATCATTACAAGAAAAGATTTTGAAGGAGCTCAAATCAGCGTTTCTGCCGGGCGTCCAACCCAGGAAGGCGGCGACGAAGAAGCTGGTAGCATCTTAATCGGTACTGCTGGTCAGAAAGGAAACATATCTGCGGGCATTTCTTGGGAATCTCGTGAGGGAATTTTCCAAAGAGATCGCTGGTATACGGCTGGTGACTGGGGCGAGACGGGTGACTTTGCTGACACTTATAATGTAAGTGCTTGGGGTAACTCGATCTGGAGCTTTCTCGGTAGTGTTCCAGATTATACCGCTGCACCTGGGTGTGATGCGTTAGAAACTAACTACCCAGATTTCTATCGTGAGTTAACTCACCCAAGAAGTCCTGGTTCAACAGTATGTGCCTACAATTTTGCTAACATTGCGATGCAAAATGGTGCGATCGATAGCAAATCTATTTTCGTTAACGGCAATTATGAAATATCTAATGATCACAACTTCTTCTCGAAATTTACCTATACTCAAACTCAAGGCTTTGGTCGTTATGCACCTGCGCTAGGTTTTGTAGGACCGTTTGTTGGTGAAGGTGTTAATGATGCATGGGGAACTGATTACGCTACTCTTCCTGGTTTCACAGAGTTTGAGTATTCGTATTTAGGTCATCGTATGGCAGGTAATGGTCCTCGTGATAATACAAATACTAACCACGTAACTGATTTTACAATTGGTCTTGAAGGTGTACTCGGAGATAGCGTCGACTATGAAGTCTATGTTCAGTCTGGTAGATATTTATTTGATAGCGTTGGATATAATTACGGTTTGGAGTCAACACTGCGAACAGCAATTGCTAACGGTGATTACGATTGGACAGACCCGTTTGTTAATACCACAACTGATTTGGATGGTGACGGTGTAAGCGATGCTGCAGAGCACTCTATAACTATTGGCCGTCAAGGTGAATCTAAAGTAGACGCCATTTCAGCAACATTCTCTATGGATGCGTTTGAAATGGGAGGCGGTTCTGCACAAGTCGCTTTCGGTGGAGACTACAGAGAATCGTTCTATGCAGATATATATGACCAACAGTCAGAAGCTGGCGCCGTAATTGGATCTGCCGGTAACAGTGCTGCAGGCGATCGTGAGCAATGGTCTGTATTTGGCGAGTTAAGTATGCCATTTACTGAAGAGCTAGAAGTTTCTATCGCAGGTCGTTTTGATGATTATAGTGATCAAAATGTAGATGGAGCGTTTACTGGAAAGGCATCTGTTCGATACCAACCAATGGATGAGTTAGTACTAAGAGCTAGCTTCGGTTCTGGGTTCCGAGCTCCAACTCTAAGTGACCTATTCTCAGCGGTAAGTACCGGTAACCCTCGTGTAGCTGACATAACTTCATGCCGTGCTGCAGCAGGATTTACTCCCGCTAACTCTGATAGTTGGGATGAAGCAGCCGTACTTGCAGTTGACCAAGCGTGTCTAGCTGATCAAATACCTGTAAGTTCTGGTGGTAACCCTGATTTAGAAGCTGAGGAATCAGATCAGTATTCTGCAGGTGTAGCATGGGCTCCAATGGATGACTTCAGTATGAGCTTAGACTACTACAATATCCAGCTAACTAAAGCTATTGCTGGAATAAGTGCAACTACGATTTTGGACAGAGAATCTAGGGGGCAACCTTTACCATCAGGTACATCAGTTAGTCGTGCTCCAAATGGTGGGTTATTAGGTGTTGTAGCGGTGCAAGCGAATATATCTGAGTTCGATACAGAAGGTCTAGACTTAAATATTCGATATGGACTAGATATGGATTCAGTAAGATTCGATACCAATCTGCAAATTGGTTATGTATTAGACTTCTCTCAATTTGGCGACAATTTTGTGGGAACTCAGGGATTACCAGAATCTCGAGCTAATTGGACCAACAGTATTGCTTTCGATGACCACCGTGTAACCTTGCTAACTAGCTATATTGATTCGACTTCTATGAATGGTTCGTTAGATTTAGTTGGGCATGTAGCGAGTTATACTACTCATGATCTACAATACTCGGTATCTCTACCTTGGGATAGCGAATTGCGTATCGGTGTTAGGAACTTGTTAGATAGAGATCCTTCTTTAAACCGGGATGTTGAATTAAGAAACTATGACACTGGCCTGTATAGTGAGCAGGGTCGTACTCCTTATATTCGATATACAATCAACCTATAATTCAGTAGATTAAATACTGTTTGAAGGTAAGGGTATCTCATTGAGGTACCCTTTTTTTTTAAAGCTTCTCAATACTTTACGTTAATACATAAATAAAACCTATTAATTCAGTAAGAACACGCTACTCTCAGGCGCTTAATCCACAACTTTTGAGCTTTCTACAGTAGGGCGAACAGATGATTAAAATGAAATGCGGTAAATTATTTAACATTAACGACTAAGTAGCGCTTTTAGTACAAAATAATTTTTAAAATTTAGGCGAAAACTATGAACTCTGTTCCTTCACTTTACGAGTTGATTAAGCAAATATCTGAATATGAAAAAATAGGAAATATCAACAAAGCTCTAAATTTATCTAAATATATAACTCAGGCCTTCCCCTTAGAGGTTGATTCTTGGTTAGAGGCCGGAAAACTTCTATCTCGTGTAAATAACCATAATATGGCGATTCATTGTTTTAGCGAAGCCACTACATTAAACCCTCAAGACCTTTACATAAAAGCCATATTGGCACTTGAGTATGCTAAATCGGGCGAAACAAATAACTCTTTAAGAGTAATTAGTTCTATTTCTCTAGACGGAGTAAAAGAAACACAAATACTAAGTATTTTAGGAAATGCGTGCAGTATTTGTGATGAGCAAACCCAAGCATTTCAGTTGTTTGAGCGAGCTGTTTCTCTAGATAATAAAAATCTAGAGCATAAATATAATCTTGCTAACTCATATCGATTTTTAGGCAACAATTTGGAATCGGAAAAATTATTAGATGAAGTATTGATAGGTAATCCAATGGATGGGGATGCTATCCTCACTCGTTCGCGTTTGAGGAAACAAACCAATGAAAACAATCATATTGAATGGCTTTTACAACAACTAAAAAAAGCTGATAACAACTCGGAGCTTAAAACTTCACTGCAATATGCGTTAGCCAAGGAGTATGAGGATTTAGGAGAATCTGAGCTTTCATTCTCTAGCTTAAAAGAAGCTAGCACTCGAAGGCGAGCTGGCATGGATTACAGTGTCGAAGCAGATATTAGTAGTATCAACCACGTCATTGAAACTTTCTCAAAACCTGGTGCTAGTATTTCGGAGTCGTACAGTAATAGCGATGAACCTATTTTTATAGTCGGTCTACCTCGATCAGGTACCACTCTAACAGAAAGAATTTTAGACAGTCATTCGAAAATTAAATCAGCAGGTGAGTTAAGAAACTTTTCTAGTCAGATAAAGAAGCTAATTAAGCCTTCGTCTTACCAATCTAAATATGAGTCTTACATGGATTTAGCGTATCAAATAGAGCCTTCGCTATTGGGGCAAGCATATATAGATAGTACTAGACCTAGAACTGGACAAGTTCCCCATTTTATAGACAAAATGCCACAGAATTATATGAATATAGGCTTAATTCTAAGGTGTCTTCCAAAAGCAAAAATAATTGTTTTAGAGAGAAACCCTATGGATACTTGCTATGCATTGTATAAAGCGTATTTTACAAGTGGTGTAAGATTTAGCTATTCTTTGACCGATTTGGGAAAATACTATCTGACTTATCGAAAGTTAATGGAATTTTGGAATGCTTTATATTCGAAACAGCTCCACATTGTGAGTTACGAAAACTTGGTTCTTGATACAGAGAAACAAGCAAAAGGGATAATTAAATACTGTGGGTTAGAATGGGAGGAGCAATGCCTGCAATTTTACAAAAATACTTCACCTTCTAGTACTGCAAGTACTTCGCAAGTAAGGCGACCCATATACACATCATCCTTAAACCGATGGATGAAATATCGTCCACAGTTAAAAATATTGGAAGATATGTTTGTCACTGCTGGAATCGATATTGGCAATTAGTATTTGGCGTCTTGTGCTATCCTTACAGTACATTGCGGATAGTACATTTAAAGAACTCATAAAGTACATCTTACTAAGGAATAAATTGGAGCATGTTCAACCTGGGTGAATCAGAGAAACGTTTAGCTACATTAATAAATAAAGGAGATATGATTTCCGCGCAATCGATATGTCGGCAGATTCTATTAAAAGAGAAACATCATCATTATTCATTATTTATATTGGGGATGGTTGAACTAAAACAACAAAACTATTCTGAAGCTGCTTCGTATTTGGAAAACGCGATGTTATCAGCTCCAGAAATAATTATATATCAAGCTAATTTTATCAAATGTCTAATTAAACTAGGACAACTAAATAGAGCAATTCAAGTCGCTAGAAAAATCAGATGGGAAAAGATACAAGATTTAAATGTGTTGTGTGTGGTTGGACAGATTTTTAGCACTTTTGAAATGCATAAGAAAGCTGAGATACTTTTCAAAAAAGCTTTAGAAAAAGATCCAAATAGTGCTCACCTATTATTTAACCTAGCCACAACCCAAAAGTACTTGGCAAATTTTGACGAAGCAGAGAAAAACCTAGAAGGCGTTATTCAAAGATATCCGTTGCATGGCCCAGCGCACTATGCTTTAGCAACATTTACTGACGAAGAAAGTGCTATGAAACGGATTCAAAGGCTCTTACTCGTATGCGATTCTGCTAACCAACATTTCTTTTCTCGAGTTCAGATTTACTTCGCCTTGTATTTAGAGTACGAAAAAAAGAAAAGTTACGAGAAAGCATTCAAGAGCTTAGATTTTGCAAATAAACTTTATTTTAATAGAGCTAATTATGACTTAGCGTATCAGAGGAGTCTGTTTAGAGCTATACAAAAGACTTTTTGTCTCGAAGGCTCTAGCGAAAATGAATCCAATCAATTGATACTTGTGCTAGGGATGCCCAGAAGTGGCACAACTTTAATCGAGCGAGTTTTAGCCAGTCATTCACATATCGATACTGTGGGAGAGTTGAATTACTTTAATTCTGGTGTGTTTACCGAGGGAAATGAGTTAAAACTAGACGAATGTGGAAAGCCTAATATTAGCGTTACAAAAAGGGAAGAGTTTAGAGAGGTAGGGAGGGAGTATTTGCATACTATCGCTAAAGGAGGCAGCAATACAATGTATTATGTTGACAAATCGCTGACTAACTATCTTTATCTGGGCTACATTCTCAAATCATTACCTAATAGTCGAGTAATACTTATGCGAAGAAACAAGTTAGATAGCTGTTTTAGCAACTACCGGCAACTGTTTGCTCAACATACTAAGAAATACGATTATTCCTACAATCTTGAGGCCACGATAAATTACCAAACAGAATTTGATGATTTGATGAACTATTGGGTTCAACTTTTTCCGGATAACATTATGACAATTCAGTATGAAGAACTTGTAAATGACTTTAAATGCCAGGTAAACAATGTCTTGGAGTTTTGTAATGTCAAGTTTGAGAACAATTGCCTAGAGTTTCACAAAAATCGCGACAGTTCCTCTACAGCTAGCTTTGCTCAAGTTCGCCAACCGGTGAGCGACAAATTCATTGCTCGGTGGAAACATTACAAGTCGTATCTCCTCCAAGATGACGCATTTGCGTCAATGTTTCAAAATATAGATGATTATTCAATGTGAAAATACAATAGATTGCAGCTATTGACGACTATAGATAATTGAATTATCGTGGTGCACCATTAGCTATATCACATCGAAAAATTAGCAAACTTATTTCGAACTAACTAAATATGATAAATTATGATAGATACTAAGAGCACTACAGAGCTAGTAAAGGATTCTTTGAAAGAATACGTAAAACCACTCACAGTCGGAGATACAGCTTATGTCGAATCTTTGTCTGACGAATTAGGTAGGCCATTAACATTTAATGATGATTTTCTGGCAGGAAAATTTCTAATTATCTATTTTGTATCAAGTTTGAAAGAAGAGCTTATTAACAATGAACTTACGTTGTTGCGAGAAAAAGAGAATTCATTGCGAGAGTTAGGCGCTAATATTGTTGTGATAAGCGCAGATGCGAATGCCGAATTCAATCGACAAGCGAAAGCGAATTTACAACTAACATTCCCTGTACTGGCTGACCCAGCGGGAGTAACGTTTGCTGGGTTTGGATTAGAGCGAAATGGTTCAATCGATTTACGTGTTGTAGTCCTTTCTCCTGACCGAAGAGTCCGCAGCTTTATAGATTTTCCGATGGAGACAAATATTGCCAACCTAATTAGAATTCAACTAAAAAACGCTATATCTATTTATGAAACAAGTTTACAAAGTCCACACCCTCCAATACTTATTATTCCAAACGTACTAACTGCAAAAGAATGTGATCTATTGGTTAAGCAATTTGAAAGCAAAGGGGATTTGATTATCGGAGGCCAACCCACAGATAATACTCAGGACTATAAGTTTCCAGTATATGACCAAAATAGGCAAGATAGAATAAACCATATGATCGCGGACAAGAAAATCATATCATTTCTTGAAGAGAAGATGTTAAAATTAGTTAACCCAATGATTAAGAAGGCATTTTCTTTTGATGTTCAGAAGCGAGAGCCCTTCTTTATCCTACGTTATGTCAAAGGGAGATCTGGTCTGGCTATTGGGCACAGAGATAACCAAATGCCGGCTACTGCTCATCGCAGGTTTGCTTTTACGCTCAATCTTTCAAGTGGAAATTACTCTGGTGGAAACCTAACTTTTAAGGAATATACGAATCGTGGATATGATTCGAGCCCCGGAACTGCGATAGTTTTTTCTTCTTCATTGTTGCATGAAGTAGAGGAAATCACAGAGGGTGTAAGATACTGTTTAATTACACACTTATTCTAATTTTAGTGCCTCGTTCGGTTAAACTAATGAATTTGAATAAGCTAGTAAATCTAAACCATGATTGGGCTGGAATTAAAGCTCATTTTGAACGACATGGTATTGTTGAGATTGAGAATTTTTTTTGTTCGGACATAGTGCATAAAATATGTGAATGTCTTAGGTCAGATGTCACATGGGATCTTATTTTCTCAAATAGGACCAAAGGTGAAATAATCACTTTTGAAGAGCTACAAACCATGGACGAAGAGGATTTAAAGAATAGGGTCTCTAGTGCTTACGATTTCTCAGAGTTCGATTTTCAATATATATATCAAGTCTATAAACTAGTAGACAATTACCTTTTAGGTAGAAATCCGAAGTTATATTTGAATAGAATATTAGAATCACTAAATCATCCTGAATACATAAACTTTATGAGGCAACTTACAAGTTGTTCCAGTATTATTAAAATGGATGCAATGGTTGCTCGCTATAATAGCGGACATTTTTTGACTCAGCATGATGATGGGTATGTAGAAGAAGGACGTGAAGTCACTTATATTCACAATTTGACTCATCAATGGCGGCCCGAGTGGGGAGGGATCCTGCATATTACTGAGCCAACTAAGAGAAAGATAAGAGCTAGTTTCACACCGAAATTTAACTCCCTCGTATTGTTTAAGCCCCCTATGTGGCATTTCGTTTCACAAGTCTCTAGTTTTACACCTAACTCCAGATATACATTGACGGGTTGGATGTTAAATAAGTAATATAGCCTCCTAATACTATTTGGTGCGTCAGTAAGTCAAGCTTAAAGGTTTTTAATGAACGATAATAATTTACAAACTGCTCACTGGAGCAGTTATTGGTCAAGCGGTGCTTTAACATCTTTACCCGAAGACTTCAAAGTAAACTATGACGGTGAAATCGCTAGTTTCTGGAGTGATATTTTTAACGATCTTCCGAATGGTGCAAGGGTGCTCGATGTGTGTTGTGGTAATGGACCGCTATCTCTTTTAGCCATTCAAAACAATAGCACTTTTGAAATTCATGGCGTTGATTCAGCAAATGTGAATCCGAAAGCGATTATTCATCGGTACCCAAATCTAGAACAATCCATAAACAAAATATCGTTTTATAGCAATACAAAAATTGAAGACTTTGATGCAGAGAATGAGTCTTTCGACATAGTTATTAGCCAATACGGGTTAGAGTATACCAATTTGGAGGTTACTTCGAAAAAGCTCTATCAACTGCTAAGGCCGGGGGGAAAGCTAAGAATAATTAGTCACTCGGTGACATCTGAAATGCTAGAATTCATGCAATCTGAGTACCGAGAATATAGGCTGCTAATTGACAACGGTTTTTTTAGGATGGTTGAAGAGTATGATCGTTCAGAAGTGGCTTATCAAAGCTTAGTTGAATCAATAAAGTCTTGCTTTGACAACCTTAATATCTATTTAGAAAAGCAAGAATCGAGATTTTATCGGTCATTGTTAGCGGGCCTTGGTAAATTAGGCCAAATGAACTATGAGCAGTTTGAATTAAACTACAATGCAATGTTAGGTTTTTTTACACAGATCCGTTACGGGTATTCGCGTCTTGTTGATATGTTACAGGCAAACTCTTTAATTCATAATGAGGAAAATTGGTATAAAGATTTCCTAAATAGTGGTTTTGAATTAGAAAAGACCGGGGAGCTGATGTACGCATCTGAACATAATGTAGGTAATTATTTTTCCTTTAAGAAGACATAGTGCCTGTCAATTAACAATTTAAAGTTTTTAGTTTTGTTAAGTTCTAACTATATTTATCAGAAGGGCTCGTCAAAGAGCAGCATTCAAAGAATATTGGTTTGAATTGAAAAGTTTCAAGTTTCATTTAGATTAATTGTAGGCTATTTAGGTATTAGCTGGTTTTACTTCTTAAACTCGATACCAAGACCAAGTACATTTCCCGAACTGTCAATTATTCTTCGGCTGTTTGTCAAAGTTAGTCCTAACTTCTTAGCCGTTTCGACTAGCTTTTCGAATTCTTGTTGTGATAAAGCTGCTCTGAAGAGTTCTGCCAAACGCTGTTTAGTGTTGTGCAAGCCTGTCATGAAATCTTCGATTTTAGAGTATCTAAGGTCGTGAGTAGAGTTTGGTAAATTGCTTATAAATTCCTGAATAAAGTGTAAAAGTCTAGTAGAAAGCAATGCTTCTTTATGCTCGAGCTGCACAGCTTCAACTTGCTTATTAAATTTCTTCCGTTTGCTTTCAGTCACCGAGTTTGCTTTCATGTTCTCAAAGGCCTTTGGGGAGTCAATCGCGCCTATTGAAATTGATAGGTCTTTTAATAGGTCAAACAGTTGACAGTCAAAAATATCATTTATGCATTTGTAAGTTAAATTGTTTTTCCAAACGATGCTTGAATCGTAGCAGTGACACAACAGTTTGATTTTTCCATTGACCTTAAGAACCCTACTAAACTCGTTAATACTCTTGGTTAAATTAGAGTACTCAAAACCATACATCGATGTAATTATATCAAATGAATTATTGGCAAATGGGAGGTCCTCGTTGTTAACATTTCCAAAGCTTTCGACTTGTTTGATGTATTCTGTTAAATGAGGGTTTCTTATCATTGCTGCAGAAGGAGAGATTTCGGCTAAATCGGTTGCAACTACCTCAAATCCTTTGTTTTCATTGGAATTTGAAATCATTGCAAATACAGGAACGATAAGATTACCCGTAGCAGTATCTAATATCTTTGACCGTGCCTTTTGGGCTTTAAAAAATTCCAACCAATAATTCGCAATAATTGAAGAATACTCATTGTCAGTCGAAAGGGGAATTGACGATATTTCACCTGATTGCCAAAATGTGTTCCAATGAGTTTGCATAGATTAATCCGATAAGTTGTGGGCTATTCCAGCCAATTGACAATTTCTTCAGCTCGAATACAAATATTCTGTTCTAAATTACAGCAAAGTGAAATTAAAAGCTTATCTTACTTTAAAAGAGAATTATAACACCAGAACTAAAAATTATGTGTGGTGAGATTCTTTTTTTTTGCATAATATCTAGGATTCGATACACATGTAATATGCGCTTAAGCTGCAAAAAATCAACAGTGATAGATCAATTTAAATCTTACCGATTTTTTAAAGAGCCAATACGATTTTAGTGACTTTTTGAATCGATTCTCATGGTCTAAATTTCGAGAATTAAAGGATATTCGAGCACTTCCTAAGCTAAACATATAGTCGGAGATTAATCGAGTTCATAACATAGATTAGAGAGCCATTTGGTGACTTTCAATTAAACCATCAATTTACTGCAACTGCTTGCATCGTGTGAGTAAGAAAACTCTTTAATCTACTAATTTTGGCAGGTAAGGAATTATCGAAGCTCTCTCTGCTTGTCTAATTGAATTTTAAATCTTTGAACATTTGTATCGAAAGCGCCATAGATTGCGAAAGCTTTAATTGATGGGATTAAAGAATGTGAATATTCACATTGTTATCAATTGACCGACTCCAAACAGCAACGATAACATTCAGCGTCGCAGTATATTTTGGCTAGTTCTAAAACTATAGTTATAAGCCTTAGGATTACTGCTAGAAGACAATAACTAAAACAAAAGTCTTGTTCATTCTGCACTCAATCAGCCATGGGGAGAAAACATTGAAAAATAAATCTAAACGCAGCCCGATTGCACTCGCAATTAAGTCTGCACTTATAATGTCCACTGCTATATCGACTCTTTCGGTGCCAAGCCTTTTCGCTCAGGAGGAGGAAGAAGCTAATGGTGAAGATAATAGAATTGTCGTTACGGGTTCGCGCTTAAAACGAAACGACGTTGAAGGTGCAGCTCCCATTACGGTGCTGACTGCAGAAGATATTGAAGCGAATGGCTTCACAACAGCTTTTGAAGCTTTAAAATCGTTAACCGTCGTAAATGGCTCTAATCAAGGGGCGCAAGATGGAGGGACATTTACGCAAGGTGCCGACTCATTAAACCTAAGAGCTGTCGGGCCTGGACGTACACTGACACTAGTAAATGGCAGAAGAATTTCAGACTATCCGCTACCGTATAACGGCCAAAGTAACATTCGTAATGTCGCTAACATTCCATCAATTATGATAGATCGTATTGAGATACTTTCATCTGGAGCTTCTGCAATATATGGTTCCGATGCTGTTGCTGGGGTAGTAAATATCATTCTTAAAGATAGTATGGAAGGAATGTTAGCGACCGTCAGACTCGGAGACACTCATGATGGTGGTGGCGAGAGTTACAGATTACAGTTTTCAGGTGGAATTCAAGATGATAACTTGGATTTGATTTACGGTCTGGAGTACTTTAATCGAGAGCCAATCATGGCTTATGAAAGAGAATTTATGGACTCTTTTAATGATAACCCCGATGTTATTAACGGAGTAAGAGATGTTGTCAACAGTCGTTCATTCTTAATACTCGACCCCTTTAATGGTGATGGTGTTCCTGGTTCATATGTCGATCCCGGTGAAGCAACTTGTGCTCCGCTAAGTAATCTTGCAGGCGAAAGCTTGGAGTATTCATTTAGACCTGGAGCTGGAAATTATTGCGGAACTGCTAATGATATAGGTTTTAACAGTATTCGGAACGCCAAAAATAATATTTCTGCGTATGTAAATGGTACGTATCAGTTAGGCAACTCTCATGAATTATTTACGACTTTGATAGTAACCGACAATGAAGTTGAGTGGGATGTCGGTACTAACTTTTGGCAATACGAAGGAGGTCTTGAAACCAATGACCTTGGACGATATTTTGTAAACTCTGCGAATACTGACTGGTTTGGAATCGGCGGGCAAACTGAACTATGGCAGCGAATATTTACTACTGAGGAAGTTGCTGATAACAATAATCACTCTTTTGAGACGTCTATAGATGCAACAATTGGTGCTCGAGGGGAGTTTTTTGGTGGATTTGACTACGAGTTCTCTTTAAGTATGTCCAAATATGACTTGAAAAGGCAACGCAGGTTGATAGACAAAGAGTCTGCAGACTTATTTTTCTTAGGGCCGGTTACAGGGACTGTTGATTTTGGCTTTGGTGTGTGGAATATCCATAATGCCCCTAGTTCAAATTTATATAGACAACTAACGCATGAAGAGTACGCTTCCATCAGTGGTATCGATACCACAAATGCGGACTCTCAGAATGTCACTTCTACGCTAGTATTTACAAACGAAGATTTGTGGGATATGCCTGCAGGGTCTGCTGGACTTGCTGTTGTATTAGAAGCTGCAAGTCAAGAATATTCTATTGAGTTAGATCCAAAGCTGATTAACCGAGAATGGTTTGGGTACACCGGAACTGGAGGAGGAGGTGAGAGAGACCGCTTCGCTTTAGGTGTAGAAACTATGATTCCACTGTCGTCAGATTTGACTGCTAACGTTGCTGCTCGTTGGGATAAGTATGATGATGCCACCAATGTAGACGATGCGGTTACCTATAACGTTGGTCTAGAGTACCGGCCGACTGATAGCCTACTTGTAAGAACAACTCGTTCGTCTAGTTTTAGAGCGCCAGATATGCATTTTGTATATGCTGATCCTAGTGGATTCTTTACTAGTGCCACGGATCAATATTTATGTCGGGTACAGCAGCTTGCCGAAATAACCACACCCACAGGTGCAGATTTCAATAGCTGTACTTTAAATATCGGACTAGGCGGCGGCGCTGGTATCCCTGGTTCATACGGAATTGGTGGTGCTAGACAAGGTTCTACTTTCTTGGAAGAAGAAGAGGGAGATTCAACAACAATAGGATTTGTTTTCGATGTAACAGAAGATATGAGTTTTACTCTTGATTATTACCACATTGAAATGAGGAATGTAGTTCGCGACCAAAGCATTTCAAGTTTGTTGGAGTTAGAAGCTAATTGTAGATTAGGTGAAAACTTTGCTGGTACAGAGACTTTCGATAGTAATTCTGCGGAATGTCAAAACGCGTTTTCTTTGATTACGAGAAATGGTTCCAATGTCACTCCAACTTCAGAGTTGATTACCTCAGTGACGACTGGTCCTATAAACGCTGCGCTAAGAGAAACGGCTGGTTACGATGCACAATTGGACTATCGTTTCGAGCTTCAAGATCTGGGGCAGTTCTTCTTACATGCTGAATATAATCATGTAGTCAAAGATCAAGACCAACAGTTTGAAGGCGATGATGTTAGAAACCTAAGAGACAATATGCAAGTATTTAATCTAAGAAGTGCATTCACTGCCTCTTTGAACTGGCGCATCGGTGACTGGAGTACAACGCTTTATGGGCGTCGATCCGGTTCTGTTCCTAATTGGGCTGAAACTGAGAGATGTTGTATACAATTCAGCTACAATATGTCGGTTGCATATCAAGTTTCTGACGATTTGCGAGTAGGGTTATTTGTGAAGGATTTAAGAAATAAGAGCCCTCAAGTAGATCCAACATTTAATAGTTATCCATACTATTTTACGGGTCAGTACGATGCTTATGGCAGAGAGTACAGTCTTCAATTTGATTATTCTTTAGGAAGGTAATTGATCTAAAAGTAGTCTCCAAAGCCAGTTAACGAAAGTTAACTGGCTTTTCTATTGACGCACCGTAACATAGTTGCTACAGTTGTGTTAGCGGTTCAGGAAGTCATAATCAACAGATTCGTTAGTAGTTTGTTTTGAGAACGTGTTTTTAATTCGCATGTTGGTCAATATTTAACCCTACGTTGAGTAGATGAGATTCAGCGGTTAAATGAACTTAAATAGGTTGAATGTTTAATCAGATCGTTTGACTCAATCTTTATTTGTGTTTATAGTCGGCACAATGCGCTTGATTACTTATTAACAGGCGCTTATGTTAAGAATATTACTGAATCAGGTAGACAATAATTAATAAATCTGAGAGTAATCGTTGGTTAAATATTTACACTAACTGGTCCGACCGAAAGAGAAAACTTTAACCTTTAATATCAAAAGGTTGGAGATTTCACCTGACAATTGACTTAGTGTGAAACCAACCGGACCAAATTCATTTCAACCCTAAAAATAACGATTAGGAAGCCACATGCATAGTAGCAATAAAAACAACCTATTTAGAGCATCGGTGATTGCACTGACAGCTTTATTCATGGCAGGGAATGCTTTTGCAGCAGGACCTTATGACCAATCAGTTGCGATTGAAAAGCAAATAAACAAAGATTCTCGGGCTGCCCAGAAGCGAGTTGACCGATTTGCCGATCAAGCGATTGACTTAAATTCAGACTACAAAGCAACTTTACAGTTGATTGATAGCTTGAGAATTTATAACAACCAGCTTGAATTACTAATTAATTCTCAAGAACAGGAAATGGCGACTATCGAAAGAGAAATGGAAACCATTGATGCAACTGAACGTGGTGCTATCCCACTTATGAATGAGATGATTGCATCTATTGATAAGTTCATCCAAATTGACATTCCATTCAAGAAAGATACACGAATGGAAAGAGTCGAGAAGCTAAAAACATACATGATTCGTGCGGATATTCCTAACTCAGAAAAGTATCGAAAAATTTTAGAAGCATACCAAGCTGAAATTGGCTACGGCGAGAGTATCGATGCATACCAAGGCAAGATTATGGACGGTGCGGAAGAAGTTCAGGTTGAGTTCTTACAAGTTGGCCGTGTTGCTCTAGTTTACTTAACATTAGATGGTAAATCAGCGGGCTTCTGGAACATTGAAAATAAGCGATTTGAGCCTTTAGATGATGGCTATATAAGAAGTATTGAACAAGGTATCAAAATGGCGAATAAGCAAGCAACAATGAACTTAATCGAACTCCCAATCCCTGCAGCTAAGAGGGCAGAATAATGACAATTAGAAATATTTTCGCGACATTACTATTTGTTGCAGCCTCTACGACCGGTGTAAACGCCGCTGAAGCGTCTAAACCTGCAAAGGATACTGGAGCAGTTGAAACACCAGCAGCAGATACTCTTGCAGAGCTTTTACAACTAGTAAAACAAGATAAGATTCGCCAATCGAAAGTAAATGCGACGCGTATCGCCAACTTTAGAAAAGAAAGAGATAAGCAACGTGGCCTTCTTAATGCGGCTAAAGCTGAACAAAAAAGAGAAGAAGATCGAACTGCTAGATTGAAAGCTCAATATGAAGCCAATGAGAAAAAACTTGCTGAGCTGGAAGAAGCAAAATTACTTAAAGCTGGTTCTTTAGGTGAAATGATTGGGGTTGTTAGACAAGTTGCAGGTGATTCAGCTGCACGTTTTAGACGCTCAATCGTAACAGCTCAATACCCTGGACGTCATGAATTCCTAGAAACTTTAGCGCAAGCTAAGGTATTCCCGGAAATCCCAGAAATTAGACGTTTGTGGGTTGAAATTCAAACTGAAATGACTGAACAGTCTAAGATTGTTAAGTTTACTACTGAAATCGTTAATAGAGACGGTAGAAAGGAAGAAAGAACAATCGACCGTATTGGTGGTTTCAATCTTGTTTCTAACGGGGAGTACTTGGTTTTTAATGCTGAAGAGCAAGATATCAACCAACTATTGAGCCAGCCTAAAGGTGCGTTTGTTGACACTATCGAACCGTATCAGGCAACGACTTCTGGAGTTGAACGTTTAGCTATCGACCCATCAAGAGGAAGTATCCTTACTATTGAAGTTCAAAGAGAATCATGGCCTGACCGTGTAGAAAAATATGCGGGTGTGGTTGGTTATTCGATCTTTGTGGTATTAGGTATTGGTTTACTGATCGTAATCGAGCGTCTATTCACACTTCTAACTCTTCGAGGCAAAATGCGTGCACAAGCTAAATCAAGTACGCCTGGAAACAACCCTCTAGGAAGGATCATGGCTGTCTATCTTGCTAACAAAGATGATGACACCGAAAATCTAGAGCTAAAACTAGATGAAGCTGTTTTAAAAGAAACGCCAAGAATCGAACGTGGAATTACCATTATTAAAGTATTTGCAGCCGTAGCACCGCTAATGGGTCTGTTAGGTACTGTAACCGGTATGATTGAAACTTTCCAAAGTATTACTCTTTACGGTGCTGGTGACCCTAAAGTTATGGCAGGCGGTATTTCGTCAGCATTGATTACTACAGTATTAGGTATCGTAGCTGCATTACCTTTAATACTGCTTCATAGTGTAGTTTCAGGAATTGCTAAAGGCTTAAATCATATGCTTGAAGAGCAAAGTACTGGTTTAATAGCACAGCATGAAGAAGAAGCGGGAGCATAATTTATGCTATTCCTCGAGGAACTAATGGCAACCGTCTCCAAGTTTATTGATACTGGAGGCGATGTACTTTGGTTTATTGCGATTGCTCTAATTGCTATGTGGACGTTGATCATTGAAAGGTTGTGGTTTTTTTCGCAGACCTATCCAAAGCAAGCACGCTTGATGATTGCCCAGTGGGATGCAAGAGCTGACACTACATCTTGGAAAGCTCACAGAATTAGAGAAGCTTGGATTTCACAAATGAAAGAAAAGCTAAACTCGGGCCTTCTTGTAATCAAGACAATTGTGACAATTTGTCCAATGATAGGATTACTTGGAACTGTAACCGGAATGGTTGGTGTGTTTGAGCTTATGGCTCTGGCTGGTACTGGTAGTGCTAGATTATTAGCTGCTGGTATTTCGCAAGCGACAATTCCGACCATGGCTGGAATGGTTGCGGCTCTATCAGGCCTATTTATTAGTGCTAGATTAGAGTACTCAGCTAGTGTTAGAGCTCAAGAACTCGCAGATCATATGCCACACCATTAATTGGTGAAGAAGAAGCTAGTCAAGGGGTTATGCTTAACCCCTTGTGTATAGGCTAAATAAGCGACTTGTGTAGTTGTTTGAATCGCTCTGTACTGAACTCTAGTTTGAAGTTAGAAACCGACAAATTGGAACCAAATCACTATGGCGAATAATAGACCTGGGTCACAACAGGAAGAAGCTCAAATTGACATGACTCCGATGCTAGACATCGTATTTATTATGTTAATTTTCTTCATTGTTACCGCTTCCTTTGTGAAGGAGTCGGGTATTTCTGTAGAAAAGCCAAATGCAGAAACTGCAGAAAAGAGACCAAAAGCAAATATATTTATAGGAATTGACCACAACGGCGATATCTACATGTTGAAAAATAAAGTAGATAAAGATGCTGTAAAAGCGGGGTTAGAAGAAATGTTGCTTGAAAACCCAGAAAGTACGGTAGTAGTTCAAGCAGATAATCGAGCTGATGCAGGTGTCCTAATTAAAGTTCTCGACGCCGCTAAAGCGGCAGGTGTCAAGAATATTTCAGTAGCGGCGGACTTATAATATGCAAAGAATTTTAATCGGATTAGGAATTGGTGGCGGCGTAACCTTTGGGTTGTTCGTGCTTATGGCTTACTTGGTAAAAGCTGATGTAAGACCTCCGATATCAGAGAAAGCTGTAACTATTCAAATCAGTATGGTTGAGCCTGACGACGATATAAACCTTTTGGAGAGAAAGCTCCCCAAAAAGCCAGAACCACCAAAAAACCCTCCACCTCCAAGAACTCAGAGAGTTGCAAAGGCTGAGCGACCCAAGGTTCAAAGTATGAATCTAAATATGGAGAAAATCGATGTTTCTATAGCCGGAAACGGTCTTTATTTAGGACCTCCTGGTGGTGGAAATATGGGAGATGGAGAAGCTATCCCTATGGTTATTATTCAGCCAAGATATCCGCGTAAAGCGGCTATGGAAGGAATCGAAGGCTGGGTTAAATTCAAGTTTACTATTTCACCTGACGGTACTCCACTAAATGTAGAGTTAGTTGATGCTCAACCAAGACGAGTGTTCGAACGAGATGCTCGACGGGCTATTTATAAATGGAAGTTTAAACCGAAAGTAGTTGACGGCAAGGCTGTAGAGCAGCACAACATGGTTTATACGATGCAATTTAATTTGGCTAAAGAATAATAAGACTGAATTGGAAGAGATTAGTATATGAAAATAAGATTTTTAACTTGTGTTCCGGTTCTTGCTATTGCGGGTGTGTTTTCTGCTGGCGCCGCGCCTACAGTACCTGTCACAAAACTAACTAAAGATTGTAAGCCTCTTATTGATACAAACTTAAAGATCCCGAAAGTACCAATTAGTGGATTTCCTGAAAGAGCTCATAAGAGGATCTCTCGAGCATTGGAAAAACTTGCAGAAGAGAACTATGTTGAATCAATCGATTTGTTCAAGAATATGATGGACTCAAAAAATCAATTTGTGCGAGCCTCTGTCGCAAAATATATTGGGTTAGCGTACGCACAGCAAAGTAAATCAGTAGAGGCGACAGAGTACTTTAGCCAAGCTCTAGATTTAGGGAAAGGCTATTTACAACATAAAGAAATTCAAGATCTAACTCAGAATGTAGCGTCTATGCTCTATAGCAATGACATGAAAGAAAAATCAATAGAATATTTAAAACGTTGGCTTAGGAATTCCAATGAGCATAGCGATAATGTTTATTTACTTTATTCCGCTATTTTGTTCGATTCAGGTAAAGCTAGGGAAGCAATTTGTCCCGCTTACTGGGCTGCTAAATATTCCAAAAAACCTAACAAAAGTGCATATGGTATTTTGCTAAATGGGCATTTCGAATTTAAGGATTATGTTGGAACTATTGCTATTCTCCGGCAACTAATACTAGATTTTCCAACCGAAAAACGCTATTGGAGAAATCTTGCCTCAGTGTATATGAATCAGGATATGGTTGAAGATGCTCTAGCAGTCATGGAGATGTTCTATGTTATGGGTTACATGGAAACTGAGAATGACTATAAGCAGTTATCATCGATTTTTGCTTACAGTGATATTCCTTATAGAACGGCAAGCATTCTTAAAGAAGGGATCGAGAAAGGAATCGTAAAAGATACAGATAAGAACTGGAATAATATAGCATCCAATTTCCACGTTGCTAGTGAGTTAGATAAAGCTATTGAAGCTTACGGGCGCTCAGCGGCGAAATCTGATGATGGAGAATACGATGTCAAGCAGGCTGAATTGCTTTCCGACCGTGAACGCTACAAACAGGCAGTTCAAGTTTTTGATAGAGCGCTGTCTAAAGGTAAACTAAAGGATGTTGGAAAAGTACACTTTAGAAAAGGTGTTGCTTATTTAGAAATGAAGCAATACAATCGTTCAATTGCTTCTTTTAGAGAGGCACAAAAATATAAGAAGTGGAAAAGGCAAGCAGAGCAGTATTTAAAATATGCTAATGGTCGCAAGGCCAATGCTGCTAAGCTTTAATACAATCTTAGTAATATTAAAGCCGGCTGTTTAGCCGGCTTTTTTTTGAGTAAAAAATAATTGTGGAGCCAAAACTACAAGTGAGCATGAATAAAGGTTCGTTCACTAGATTGCGATTAACAGTTGCGACTACTTGGCTCTGAGTTTAGGTACTTAAATTGTTAAAAATAGTGTTGAGTTCAATTTTAGAATAGTAAGAAGCGAAAATAATCGATAGGTTTGATTTCTAGGTGTTGTCCTTAGGTAACACAGCCAAATCAAAATTGGTTTAATACAATATTTTTCAAATAGCACTAAGAACTATAAAAGGAGTAAGTACCTTGTCCAAATGGTCATCTTCAATAACTAGAACAAGGCATAATGAATTTTCGTTGAATCTACTGACTCGAAAATAGTTGTCTAATCTGCTTACTCATATCGCAAAGCGTCTATAGGGTCCAAATTTGCAGCTTTTGCAGCAGGAATGATACCAAATAGCACTCCCACAAATGCTGAGAATCCAAATGCGATCCCTACGGCCCAAAGTGGTACATTTGCTGGCGGAAAACCTGGCATCGAAGCGGCTGCTAACATTCCCAAGCCGTATCCGAGCGCTATTCCAATAACACCGCCCAATAATGACAACACGATCGCTTCAATGAGAAACTGCAATAATATATGATGGCGCTTGGCTCCTATCGCCTTACATATACCTATTTCGCGTGTTCTTTCTGTGACAGAAACAAGCATTATATTCATTATACCTATTCCCCCAACTAGTAGAGATATACTGACAATACCACCTAACACGACTGTCATGGTGTCTATTAATTGCGATATTCCCGATGTTAGTTGCTCTGGAGTTTCGATTTTAAAGTCATCATCTTCACCTGGGGCAAGGCGATGCTGCTTACGGAGTGTACGAGTTAATCGATCTTTTATTTGATCTAACTTTTCGATATCTTTTAGCTGAAGCTGTACGAAAATATCTGGCTCTATTAGGTTTCCGTTGAGACTTTGCATGGTGTTGTAGGGGAGAATCGCAAAATTATCCTGACTAAAACCAAAGAACGAACCTTTAGGCTCTGCGAGACCGACAATTTTTAACCACTCGCCAGCAAAATTAACAAACTCTCCAACTGGGTCGTCAGGTAACTCTAGCTCCTCCCGCAATTTATCGCCGATAACAACCACTTTTCTGCGTGATTCGTTATCACCATATGTAATGAATCGACCAAATTTCATATCGATATTTTGTACGTTTTGATATGAATAGGTGGAGCCTGCAACTTGAGCAAAACTTTGATTACCTTTGTATTTTAACGCGCTGGTCCCGCCAATGTTCGAGCCTAATTGCGGCGTGATATATTCTATTCCTTCAGCGTTCTTTCTAATTGCGAGTACATCGTCGGGCGTAATTCGAGCTATTTTTCCTTTTAACCTTTCACTTCTTGGAGTGTAGGAGCGGATGGAGATAGAGTTTGATCCAAATCCTTCAAATTGCTGATTAATTGAATAGCTAAGCCCTTGAATCACCGAAACAACTGCAATAGTTGAACTAACCCCAATAATGATACCGAGAGTAGTCAGAAAACTCCTAAATCCATGGGCTCTAACAGAGCTAATAGCACTTCGAAAGCTCTCAATTAGGCTAAACATGGCTAACTCCTCTAGGTTCGTTAACATTTGAAGAGGCTTTATGACTATTAAGGTAATCTTCTAGGACTTTTCCATCACTAAGTCGCACAACGCGATGACAATGAGCTGCAATTTCATCCTCGTGAGTGACCATAATGATAGTTTGACCTTCATCATGAAGCTGATCGAATAATCGCATAATATCGGAGGTGGTTTCGCTATCAAGATTACCAGTAGGTTCATCCGCCAAAAGTATAGACGGATTAGTGACTAAAGCTCTTGCGATTGCAACCCGTTGACGCTGCCCTCCGGACAGTTGGCTTGGAATATGATCCGCTCTATCGTCCAAATTTACCTTCGTTAATGCATCCGTTGCGAGCTGCTTTCTTTTTCTAAGAGAAATCCCTTTGTAAACTAACGGAAGCATCACGTTGTGTAGAGCCGATGCTCTTGGCAGTAAGTTGAAACTTTGAAAGATAAAACCAATCTCAATGTTTCGGATATCTGCGAGCTGATCTTGGGTTAACTGGGAAACATCTTTGTTGTTAAGTAAGTAGCTCCCTGAAGTCGGCTTATCTAAACAACCCAAGATATTCATCATGGTCGATTTACCTGAGCCAGAAGAACCTATGAAAGCAATGTATTCATTCTTGTTAACACTCAGATCGATTTGGTCTAGGGCTTTAACCGTTTGGTCACCCATACTGTAGTATTTGCAGATGTTTTTTAATTGAATTAAGGACATTACCAATTATCCTTTTTTGGCTGACTTATTTGAGCTTTTAGATTTCTTCTTCTCATTGTCAATTTCAACTGATTCGCCGTCTTTTAAATGACGTAAAACTTTGTCAGGTCCAACAACGATGTTATCGCCTTCACTGAGACCGCTAATAATTTCCTGATACTGGTCATCTGATATTCCAAGTTGCAAGTCGACCCGTTCTGCTTGGCCGTTATTCACTCTAAATACGTAGTTTTTAACTGAATCTTCGTCATTGTCTTCTTCAGTTCTTAGTGCTCGAAGGGGAACCGATAATTTGCTTTGTTGGTCCTGTGTAAATACTTCGGCTCGACAACTCATGCCTGGTCTAAGGTCAACTCCTTCGAGGCTTTCTAGCCTTAACTTAACAGCAAAGCTTAAACTTTGTCTCCCAGGAGTGCTTTTTGCGCTGGATGCGATTGAGTCAACATATCCGATTATTGGTTGATCGGGGAATGCGATTGAAATGATCTCTGATTTTTGCCCTAGTTTAACATCCGCTATATCAGCTTCATCGACGTTAATTTCAGCTAGCATGCTCTCTGGGTTTGCAATAGTCATTAATGAAGACCCTGCAATATTGGTTGTGCCTGAAATAGCCGTTTCACCTTCTTTAATATCTAGAGAAGTAATGTGCCCGTTAATCGGAGAAGTCACTTTAGTCTTAGAAAGTTGATCTTTAGCCTGTTCTAGCCTTGCTTCAACTTGCTTTAAAATCTCAAGCGCACTACGTAAATCAACCTTGGCAACCTCGTAGGCATGAGAAATTGCCTCAAAACCGTCTTTATCAAGTAGGTTCTTATTGAATAGGCTTTGCTTCCTTAACCACTGGTGTTTCAGGTTTGCAACCACTAACTCCTGCCGTTCGATAGCTACTTTTTGTTGACTGACTACTGCCGACTGTTGCTCTACCGAAGCCAAATATGACTCGTCGTCAATTTGTAAAACCTGTTGTCCCTTAGTAACACTCTCGCCTTCTTCAACAAAAACTTTAGTCACTTTTCCGATTACCTCGGCAGAAAGCTTAACCTCTTGTTCGTGTTTCAATTGACCAGAAGCCAATATCGAAGCCTCGATACTTTGCTTAGAAATCGCTTCGGTAGTCACTTGTTTAACGGTTTCTTTGCTGAAGAACTGCTTTGATACCGGGATGCCTATCACTACCAGTATAATCACAACCCAAATTAGTGTTTTTTTCATTAAATTGCCCTGAAATTAGTGCGAGTGAAACTTTGGAGGAGTTTTACCACTCCTCCAACAATAAATGTAAATGACTTAATAGACCTGTTTTAGATAAACAGGAACCAAGCAAGGTAAATCAAAGCAAATGGGGTTAGTACTACCATGGCTGAACTCGCAGTCGATTTTTTCGTCCATGTTTTGTATCCAATTACCATGATTGCCCAACTCCAAAGCTGCGGTAGATGTATCGTTGATAGCATTTTACCTAGTCCTTTAGACGGTTCTAAACCAAAGATAAGTTCATTTAAGCTTAGTGGGTTTAAAGCATCTGGTGCAATTTGGCCAGAAGCAGAAGCAAACAACATCGCGAACATAGCGAAAATAGTCAGTAGTATGGGCATTGAAGTCCATGAAACAAAAGATAACCACTGCTTGAATTGATAACCATCTCCGTTTACATTGGAAACAATCAAAAAGTAAACAGCTTGAATAACGTAAATAATCGCAATTGCTATTCCCGCAGTTATAGCCGTAATTGAACCCATAACAGTGGGAGACATCATAGAGATGCCTGCTCTTGTTTGATCTTGTTCTGCTTTACTTAATTCTCCTGCACTCGTTTCAACCATATAGTCGATAAACCACTCATAGTCGATCATTGTGTAGTAAGAAAACCACACAACTCCGGTTAGAATGATAGTCATAAGAAGTGGAAATGCGACACTGTAACGCTCTTGAACCTGAGTCATAGCTGTTGAGGGCGCGGTGAAAATATTAGTTAGAATCGTAAAGTTCCCAGTCATTGGTGTATTCTCAGATTCTGGAACATAAGGATTATTATCAGACATTGGCTTTTCCTTTTGGGTATATTTTAGTTTTGTTAATTCGTTAGTCATGCTGATTGTCATTTTATTACAAAACTAGTCTATCATTTTGTGGAATAATGACTCACATTAAGCGTTAGTGGTTCACTTAGCTTACAAAGGTGTAATAAATCATACATCGGTGAGACTAACGCTCTTGTATTACAAATATTCCGAACGAAACCAAAAAAACAAACTTCACAGCGATAAGGTAATTTCTATGATTCAAGTGAAACACTTAAACAAGCGATTTAGGTTAGATAATAAGACGATTAAGGAAAATCGAAAGAAGCCAGCTTCTCAGCTCGATCCGAGAGAGGAAGGACATTGGTTTAACGCCGTAAGAGATGTTTCTTTTAGTTGTGACTCGGGAGAAGTGCTTGGTCTTTTAGGACCGAATGGCGCAGGTAAAACAACAAGTCTAAGAATGCTATCGACTGCTCTTCAACCAACTTCTGGAGAAATAATCATAAATGGCCAAGATGTCGTAGCAGATCCTTTAGTAATGCGAAAACGAATTGGTTTTCTCTCAGGAACAACCAGTTTGTATCATAGGCTTACGGTCAGAGAAAATGTTCAATATTTTGGTCGCTTACATGGTATGACAGAAGAAAAATTGGAGTCGGAAATAAAAAAGGTCTTCGAATTATTAGATATTCATAGCTTTGCAGATAAAAAAGCGGATTCTCTTTCAACAGGCATGAAACAGAGAGCAAATATAGCAAGAACTGTTATTCATAGGCCAGAAGTTATAGTTTTAGATGAACCGACAACAGGCCTAGATGTAATTTCTGCCAAAACTATTCTCGACTTTATTGAGTCTTATAAACAGTCAGGCATCCCCGTTATTTTTTCTACCCACCACCTTCATGAAGTTGAAAAATTATGCGATAGAGTCGTCCTAATCGACCAAGGTACGACTAAATTTGATGGAAAAATCGAGGCATTCAAACAGTTATCAAGTACTAATAATCTCTATGATGTGTTCGTTGATCTAGTTAGCCAAAAGGAGGTTGCGTAAGATGTTGAAGGTCTATTTTAAGGAATTACTAGAGCTAACTAGAGATAAAAAAACTCTTATATTTACAATTTTATTACCGACTCTGATTATGCCGGTCATTATGCTTGGATTTGGTGCTTTAAGTGCAAAAATAGCCAAAAAAGCCGTTGAAGAGCAATTGTCTTACGCCATTATTGGAGAAGAAAACTATTCTGAACTAGCGAATTTGTTAAAAAGTAATGAAACTATCACTCTAAAAGAGCTATCGACCGAGACCGACGCAGAGAGTGCGATAAAAAACGAAGAAATTCGCTTTGCTGTGAAAATTCCTGAAGATACACGTCAGAGAATAGAACAAGGATTATCGGTAGAGATTGAACTGTTTTATAATGATTCATCCACCACTAGCGGAATCATATATAGACGTGTCGAGAAAATTTTGGAAAGTCTGGATGAGCAACTATCCAATTCAAGAATGAGTCTTCTTGGCTTAACCACAGAACAGCGAGCTGGTTTAATAGAGCCCCTTAAAATAAAGAAAGTAACCACTGCCAATAAAAGGGAATCGCTCGGAGAGAAAATTGGTGGTTTCTTACCTTACATACTGATTCTTCTTGGTCTCACTGGGGCTATGTACCCAGCCATCGATTTGGGGGTTGGCGAGAAAGAGCGGGGCACACTTGAAACACTTTTGCTTACTCCTATTCCACGGTTTCAAATTGTATTTGCAAAGTTTTTAGTGATTTTTACCACATCATTTTTAGCAGTCTTCTTTTCGCTGATAAGTTTCGCCTTGATGATTACTATTTTTGGCCCAATGATGTTTTCTGCGATGAGCGCTGGTGGTAATGAGGCGATCACTTCTCTACTTAATACATTCGCATCTATATCGTTGGTTGATGTGTTGTTGATGTTCTTAATGCTTGTACCCACTGCAGCGATTTTCGCTTCTCTTTTGTTGAGCGTATCAATTTATGCGCGAACCTTTAAAGAAGCTCAAAACTATATGTCACCCATTATGATGATTTCCATATTTCCTCTTATTTTAGCGCTTCTACCAGGTGTAAAATTGGACTGGGTTTGGGCTTCCGTCCCTCTGACAAATGTTGCGTTAGCAATAAAAGAAATTTTTAAAGGGACAATTGATTACCAAATGTTATTAGTAATATTCGGGTCAACCTCGTTAGTAGCTGGAGCCTTGCTATATCTTTGCAGTTGGTGGTTTCAACGCGAACAAGTGTTGTTTAGAAATTAAGTCAATGTCAACTCGACAGCCCTAGCTTCACAGAATAAGCATCGGTCTTTCATTCTAATACCGGTGCTTAATTTTGTTATCTCTATCTAACTAAACTGGCAACATTTGAGCAATATTTAACCTCTGTGAACATAATTACGTAACAAATTACCTAAAACTATCTCAATTAACTGCAATTACTAAAAATCGGTCTATACTAAGTTAATGGATTGCAGTCAAAATAATACCAAAAACACACTGATTCCTTGCATTTATATCGATGAAATTTCTGTAACGCATTAATATATAAGGAAAAAAATGAAAAATCTTAATGACTTAGGGATTTTAGGTCTTGGCTCTCGTCTAAAAAGGTTAAGTGAGCTATTGTTTCGTCAATTGGACGACGTTTACAAAGTCGAAAAAATAACATTTCACGCAAGAAACTACCCTTTGCTCCAGCTTCTAAACGAAAATGAATCTATGTCAGTCACTCAGTTGGCAGATGTACTGGGACAAACTCACCCAGCAATAAGTCAAATGAGTAAAAAGTTGCAACAAAAAGGGTGGATTTACCACCACATCGATGGTTCTGATGAGAGAAGAAGGCTTCTATCTATTACCCCTGCAGGTTATGAGCTTTTAGATAAACTAACGCCCATTTGGCAAGATATGCAAGTTGTAATGGGGCGGTTGATGACGACTTCAGGTGGCAACTTAATGAGTAACATGGACTTGTTAGAACGCCAGTTATCTCAATTAAACCTCACCGAAAGAATGGTCGAGTTAAGGCGAGAAAGGTTAATTAAGTCAGTCGAAGTAGTTCATTTTCAACCCGAACATGGTGACAGCTTTTACAAACTCAATAGGCATTGGTTAGAACGTTATTTTTACGTGGAAGACATCGATCATGAAATTTTGTCCGATCCGATGAATAAAATTATTAAACCAGGCGGTTTTGTTTTGATGGCGAGAATCAAAGATCAAATTGTTGGAACTGCAGCACTAATGGCAAGTAAAGATGGGCAGTTAGAACTCTCTAAGATGGCTGTCGATGAAGATTATCAAGGGCTTGGAATCGGTGAAAAACTACTAAAATCTGCCATCCAACAATATCAAGCTACTGATTTTAAAGGTCTATTCTTGGAGTCAAACCGACAACTTACGGCTGCACTAAATTTATATGATAAGTACGGTTTTGTGGAACAAGAGTCGCCAAATGAAACATCTAGCTATTCTCGCGCCGATATTTATATGGTGTTTAAAGAGGACATGCAACAGTCAAAATCAGCCTAACTTTCTGGTTAGAGCTGATTCGTAATATCGACAAATAGTGTCAAGGATTGACCTGGTTGTAAGTATTTCTTTTTGCTGAGTGTTTTGTTCCACTTCTTTATTTTACTCAAGCTGACGTTGAACTTGTCGGCAATTCTTGCAAAGGAATCGCCACTTCTAACCTTATAGCGTATTTTCTTGGTTTTTTGATTTGAATTCATTAACCCACTGTATTTTGATGGTGTTTTTGTCCATAGAACCAGTTTTTGTCCAACTCTTAAGGTATCGTTTGGAGCCATATTGTTCCATCCAGCTAAGTTTCTTACGCTGACTTTGTGTTTTCTTGATAAAGTCCAAAAAGAGTCACCGGATCTAACGGTGACCGCTTTCTTATGACCTTTGCGGTTAGTTTTTTGCTTCGCTAACAGCCTTTGTTGTGCGCTTTTTACGTATGCGGTACGTTTTTCTGAAGGCACAGGAATAAGTAACATTTGACCTGCACGTATATTGTTCTTGTACAAACTATTGTTTGCTTTCAATAAGTTAACGGTCGTTGAGAATTTTTGAGCAATGCTGCTTAAAGTATCACCATTTCTTATTTTGTAGCGTTTGTGAGCAATACGCTCATCCTTTGGAATTGTCTTTAGGTTTTTTAAGAACGCTTCATGCTTATCAATTGGAAATAGCAAATAGTGTGGCCCATCCGGCGCTGTTGCCCAATGGTTGAAGGCTGGATTTAATTGATAGAACTCGGACATAGATTGTTCACTAAGCTCCGCTGCAAGGCTCAAATCAATTTGGGTTTCGGTAGCTAGGCGAACAAAATAGGGTTGATTTGCAACATAAGTCCAAGTGGTTTGATTTTT
>JBDVOJ010000009.1:0-72800 GCA_039969155.1 Kangiellaceae bacterium | reverse complement strand
ATTCACAGTTACCGCTAAGCCATTACTTGCTTCTTCATTACGATTAGTAATTTCAGCCAAGCTCTCCGTCATTTGATTAAGTCTTATCCCCAATCGAGCAAGATCGGGATTGGAAGGAATTTCAACTTTATTAGTCAAGTTTCCTCCTGTAACCTCATCCACAAACTTAGTGTAAGATACCATGGCCTTATCAAGCTGCTTGGTCACACTTTCATAACTATCCATCACAAGCTGAGCATCAATAAAGATAATTTTATTTAACGCACCAATCGTATCATCCATTTTTTTTGGTCTAAATCGGTACTTTTTAGTAATCAATGGAATAATTTGACGGGTATATCCGGCGTAACTTCCTAAATACCATTGAGGCCCTAGACCTATCCGTGTGTGTACCGTTCCAATTTTTAAGCGTCTCATGAAATAGTTTTCACCGTATTCACCGCCAAACAAATCGAGCAAATAGTGCCGCTGAGAAGCTTTCAAACGTTCAACACTAGAGCCAGCTTGATTGATGATATCTAGCAGTTCAGGGTATTGAGACAAATTATCATAGAAGTCGTCAACGATCGCATTTGCCTTAGGAGATACCGTATCTAACATTTCAGCTAATAGTTTGGCATCTTTAGCCGTAAAACGAACAAATTTAAGTCGTCTTTCCCGTTCCGATGAGCTAATTGAAATTGCGTGTGCTTGGTCTTGAGTAGAATCATTCATATTCATTCTCTAATCCTTTTTTCATTAAATAATAATTAGTCTATTTTTTTATTAACCTGAAGTATCGAACTCTCTAATAGTTTTTCAAAATCTAACATTGTAATTTTTCCTTGGTGAATACCCAGAACAAATTTTGAATTGTCTTGTCTATCCGATTCGAGTGGCTCGGTCAGACTATTTGGTTCAAATTCATCATTTCCAATTAAGTCATCTACCCGAATACCTACTAACGAACTGGAAGAACGAATCACAACCACATCAAAGTTGTTAGGTTTATCCAAGGTTTTCTCAATCCCAAGTAAATGATACAAGTCAAGTACCGAAAGCATTTCTCCCCGTCTGTTGACTACTCCTGCGATAAAGCTAGGTGTACAAGGTACCTTGGTAATTTTCGATACGGAAATCACCTCTTCTACTATTCGATAGGGAATTCCATATTCATCCTTTTGTCCCAACCTGAAATGAATAAAATCTTCTTTGATCTGAGAATCATCATGCAACTTTTGCTCTTTGGCCATTTCTTCTGAACGACGATTTAAAACCGCAAGAGACTCTGAATCGCTAAGCAGACCATCAAAGTAATTTGACTTGCTATCTTTTCTCATACCAGCCACCGACTAGATTGCTTTTTCATATAGCTCTATCTCCTTCGTAAGAACTTCAGCTATGCGACCGTATGTCATCTCTTGAGCATTATGTAAAACCTTACTCGGTTCGCCATTCATGGCGAGGGTTTGCGCGTTCTTTAATCGCTTTATACCGCCTTTGAGATTGCCTTGATGAATAAGTAGAATACCAAGCTGATAATGAGCTTCCAAAAAGTTAGAATCTAAAAATAACGTTTTTTTAAGAGCTGCTTCAGCCGATACAGTCTCACCAGCTTCCATTAATGCTAACCCTAATAGAAAGTACGCACGCTTATCGGTCGAGTTAACTTCAATAGCTTTATTGCAGGTTGCGATAGTTTCTTGATATTTCCCTAGATTTCCATAAGCTGTGGCAAGGTCCATTAATAGCGAGAAAGATTCGTTATGATCACCTGAGTATTGGTTAACGAAGTCCACAACTTCATCCCAAGCTGACGAATTAACTAAATCTGACGAATTCTGTTCGATGTCGGCTAACGATTTAAACGCGACCTTCTGGTTAACGCAAAACGTCTGTTTCGGTTGTGAAGACGGTTGAGAATTTGTACTGACTCTTTCCAACGCCAAAGGTGTTTCTCTCATTGACTTAATATCTTGTGATAAGACTTCGATGGCGTTTTTTGCTGTATTATTCTCTTGCAAGCTATTCTTATTATTTTTTGTAATTAGCGGTTTTACGACTAGATTTTCGTTAATGACTTTTTTCTCAAATTTATCGCTATAATTTTGTGGGTCGAGCTTATCGCTTTTTTGATAAAAGGTTAGGCCATCTCTGCTGATGGTCTCTAATCCCTTAACATGATTATCGACCAGATCTGAAGTACCAAGTAATAGGATTCCACCAGGTGCCAAGCTGTCCACGAACTTTGCCAAAATTTCTTTGACTGCATCCTGGTGCAAGTATATAAAAACATTGCGACAAAGAATTAGGTCAAGCGAATGTATATCCATTAAGAATGACGGAAATGAATCTGTTGCAAGGTTTAGATAAGAAAACCTAGCCATCGACTTGATTTCTGGGCAGAGTTGATAGAGAGGTCCATGCTTAGCAAAATAAGTTTGTTTGAGTTCCAACGCGGCTGTTCTCAAAGACCACTCATTGTACTCAGCCTTAATCGCACACGCTAACGATTCGGTATTGATGTCAGTACCGATTAGATGACAGTTTTTACGTTCATTCGGAGATAGTAATCTATCCAGCATCATAGCAATAGAGTAAAGCTCCTGTCCTTTGGACGCTGCAGCGCTCCAAACTCTAAAACTTCTATCGACAGAATTTTTTTGCTGTAATAGCTTCGGAAAAAACTCCGTTTCTAGGAAGCTCATTTGAGAACTATCACGAAAAAAATAGCTTTCACCGACCGTTATTCCCGCTACTAGATGTTTCACAAGGTTTCGTTCAACCGAACTCTTTAAGATATTATCGACATAGTCATCGAACGAGTTAAATTGGTATTCTTTACAAGCTTCTTCGGCAGTTTTGATTAAGTTACTTATCTGATGTTCTTGAATAACAATACCCAGCTTTTCTCGAATAAACTCTTCCAACGCCAAGCGCTTTCTAGTAGAAAAGCAATCGGCCGCGGGCGTTAGGGGTTTGACCATCAAGGTTTCACCACGTTTTGCTCACCGCTATTTTTGATAGTAAGTTTACTGTCTGCGACGCTAAGTTGATCAAGTGAGATGTCGAGTAGTTTAGTAACATCTAACATGAAAGTAAGGTTTTTGTCGTTATCGAACACGGCCAAAAATGGCAAATTTCCCTCCTCAAGCATGTTACTCATTTGTCGATGGCTATTTCTTATCCGGTCGACTCCCTGTACATCTTCAACAATTAAACCACAATAAAAATCGCCATCGGAACAAAGCAAAATAGGTGTATCTAAAGTATAGACTGGAGGTTCACGTTCTAACCTTAGTGATAAATCGATAACCGGCAAACTTGCACCATTTAAGTTCATTAAACCAACTAGATAGTCAGGCGTGTGTGGTAATTCTTGCAGTGCCATAATCGGAAGTACTTTGGTTACATTGTCCAAGGGAAGACAAAGACTTAACCCTGGAACCTTAAAGTAAAGAGCTTCTTGAGAGGCTGATGAGCGTGATTTATTCCTTCTTTCGATAATCTGAGACGGTTGTTCTGCCAGGTCATTCATTTACGCTCTCCTTGGCACACCATAAAAGGTTCTCATTTCCGGTAGCTTTGATAAATAGTTTGTATTAACAGTTTTAAGCAACGGAATAGCCCTATTGGTAGATTTGACTGCTATGAGTAGGAATTGTATTTTGAGATTTTTACATAGCCTTACTAATTCTGTCCTCAATCAACCCTAAACCAAGTGGCTATCACAGGATATTGCTGAGAAACGTTCAGTATTTATAGGATTCAGTATAGGTCTAGTATCCAGGTTTTTCCAAGATTCGTAGGGTGAAATTGAGAAAATCTCTTGAGTAAACAAACTAGTTATATGAAAAATAGCCAATATTATTGAGTACGAAGAATTCACAGAGAGAGGTTTTTGGCGAAAAAACAGCCTTTTACAGGCTAAACTATCGCGATAAAGCACTCGTGTTGTTCAATATTTTGATTCAATCGTGATATTTCAGTGATTAATTACCGTTATTTTTCGTAGATAATAAAGACTAAGCAATAAATCGCTAGCAGATGAAACCATTTACTCAAATTAATTCAGGATAACGTTGTATGAAGAAGCTCTTCAGTATCGTGACCATCGTATTGATATCACTGGCCACTCTATTCACTCTCTCGCCGAACTCGGCTGAACAAAATGAACGAATTTCCAATACTCAGAAACTATCTGAAGCAATAGCAGATCTTAGTTCCGACCCAGTAGCTACCAGTCATCTGGATTCTATTGTATTAGGGGCTGGTTGTTTTTGGGGAGCAGAAAAACGATACCAGGCAATTCCAGGCGTCATAGATGCAGTCTCGGGTTATGCTGATGGCAAAGATATCAAAGCCGATTATCGAACCATCACCCAACGAAAAAATCGTTTTAATGAAAACAATCATGCGGAAGTTGTTAAAGTCACCTACAACCGTTCCATGGTCAGTTTGGAAACTATATTAAAAGAATATTTTGAAACCCATGACCCGACTCAACTTAACCGACAAGGAAACGATATCGGTACACAGTATCGCTCGACGATTCTGACCAATAGCCCTGAGCAACTCGCAACAGCTAATAAGGTATCATCACAGTTTCAAGTTTTGCTGACTCAAGCCAACATGGGTGCGATCACCACTAAAATAAAACCGTTAGAGACTTTCTACCCTGCTGAAGAATATCATCAAGATTATTTAGTCAAGAACCCCAATGGATATTGCCCCGATCATTCGACCGGAGTAAAGTTTGATAACAAAAACACTAAGACCCAGGTGGTTGATAACCAGCCCTTAACCACAGGCAAACAAATTGTTGTGATTGACTCAGATGATTATTGTCCCTATTGCGAAAAATTTAAGGCGAATGTGGTTAAAGATTACCAAGGCAGCATACCAATGACATTCCGGTTAGCCTCCCAGCTGGACGGTCTTTCGATTACCACACCGACTTGGGCGACTCCAACCATTTTATTCTTAGAAGATGGCAAAGAAGTTTTTGGTCGACAGGGTTATATGAGTCCGGAGGATTTCTATAAGGCACTGGGAGTATTTAAACTTGGTGATAGCGAAGCATATGACGTTGCATTTGATAAAGGCACAGATAACCGCTATTGCAAACAGTATGAGATTTTTAAGAATACGCCGGATGGGGTGTTTATCGATAAACTCAGTGGCGCGCCACTCTTTGATACGCGTGATCGCTTTAATTCACGAACAGGCTGGTTGTCTTTTACCAAAGCCGTTGATGGTTCAACTATCGAAAAGCCAGATTACTCCTACGGAATGTCTCGTGTGGAAGTTAGGTCTAAATCTTCGAATATCCATTTAGGTCATGTTTTTCCTGATGGGCCCAATGGTCAACCGAGGTTTTGTATTAATGCGACGGTGTTGGAGTTTATACCGAGGGAGTCGGTTAGAGGTTAGTCTTGGCTTCTGTGTTTTCGAGATATATTTAGGTTGGGGTGGTAAGCCTAGCGGTAGGGGGGAAGTTGATCAATCGCTTTGATTTGGGTTATTTTTGTTTTTAAAAATCAAAAGCGTTTCGCAGCGCTGGCGCTCTGACTGCGAGTTACTTTTATGAAAAGATAATAGTAACCAAAAGCTTTTTTCGTTGAAACGAGCGCCTTCGGAGTTTTTTGAACGTCTCAATTTCTTAAAGATAGAGAGTATTGGTTTTTAGCGCCCATCGGGTGGAAAAGAACTCGCCGAAGGCTCAAACAGCTTTTCCGCTGTTCCGATGGACATGGGAAAGTCGGGTTGCTCGTAGCCACTGGGCGAAAAAATTAACAAGCTCATATCGAAAAACTAGTCCTTATCTTTCTAAGCTTGGTCACAACCTCTTTATTAAAGATTTACCCGCCTAGCGGCTATAACGGAGAAGTGAAATTCATGAGTCAGCGGGTAGACAAGAAAAGCAAATGAGCGTGAGCGAGCTCTTTTCTTCCGCTGACTCTCGTTCAAAAAATCGGGACCGTTCAGGCTGAGAACAACAATCAACACGTAAATAATGAGTTATCTTCAGCGAAAAGAAGCTTTTGGTTTCTTTTGTCTTCTTACAAAAGAAACTCGCACGCAAGTGAAACGGTGCGAAACGCTTGTGAATAAAAAAAAACTCCTCCGCCAACAAATAATCCCCTCCTCACCTCTCAACACAGGTATAATACAGCAGCCCCCTTAATAGACCTCAAATCATGACTAACTTCTCACAGCTCGGCCTCAACAAAACCATCCAAGCCAATATCAAACAGTTGGGTTATAAAACTCCCACAGATATTCAGGAACAATCCATCGGTGCGGTGTTATCAGGAGCGGATACCTACGCAATCGCACCAACTGGTACCGGAAAAACCGCGGCCTATTTATTGCCGCTACTCCAAGAGTTGAGTCAAAGCGATCATTCTGCCGATCAGGTTCGCCCTGTTCGAGCACTCTTTCTTTTACCGACTAGAGAATTGGCTCAGCAAGTGGAACAATCTATTGCGGAATACGGTAAAGGATTAAACTTAAGAACCATCGCTTTATTTGGTGGGGTAAGAATCGAGTCTCAAGCAAAACGTTTTAAACGTGGTGCTGACATAATCGTATCTACGCCAAAACGATTAGTTGATTTACTCAAAAAGAAAGCCTTTTCCATTGAACATGTAGAACACTTTGTCATGGATGAGGCCGATCGATTGGTTAGTATGGGCATTCAACCACTACTAGAAAAGATCCTCAAAGCTATGCCCAAGAAAAAACAATTTGTTTTGTTTTCTGCCACCGATTCAAAAGCACTAACCGCTTTTAGCCACGAACATCTTAAGAACCAAAAGTTTGTTAAGACTGAACAAAACCAACCGGCTCTCGAAAAAATTATTCATACGATGTATCGCAGCACCCGAAAGGATAAAACCAAAAACCTTTGCGAGCTGTTACTGATGCTAAATTGTGAACGAGCATTAATATTTGTTCGAACTAAAAATGATGTCAATGTTCTGGTCGAACGGATGCAAGAAAAAGGTTATCCCTGTCAAGGAATTCATAATGAGATCCCACAAAAGAAACGACTGGAACGATTAACCGCTTTCAAAAATAAGGAATTTAAATTCTTAATTGCCACAGACATCGCCTCACGAGGTATTGATATTGATGACCTTTATTATGTGATCAATTATGACCTACCGGTAAATAGCAATGATTATATTCATCGGGCTGGACGAACAGCTCGAACTGGAGCCACTTCAAAAAGCGCGGTCAAAGAAGTCGCAAGGCAATCCACGGGTAAACTAAAGTCGCAAGCATCACAACGAAACTTCCGAAATAGAACGCTGGATAAATCGAGAGAAATACCAACAGCTAAACAAGTAAAAGTTGCCAATATTTTAGGGCACGCTTTCTCATTAGTGAGTCCCGAACAGGAACGGCTGGTTGAAAAAATAGCCAAAGCGGTTGGCAAAGAAATCAAAGTTGCACGGATGCCCACGGTAAACAGATCATCCTAAATAAATCATCTTAAAAAAGTCATAATAAGAAACGACTCGCAGCGCCTAAAAAGATTAAGAATCCAACCGCGTCAGTAATGGTGGTGAGTACAACACCACCTGCTATTGCAGGATCAACGCCCATTCTCTTAAGACCCAATGGGATCAATGCACCAGAAATGGTTCCCGCTAGACTAACGGCAAACAACGCCACCGCAAATACCAATCCTAGCTGCCAATCTTGATACCAAAAAACAGCCACCAAAAACACCACTGCCGACCACAAGATCCCATTAAGTGCCGAGACTTTTAGTTCATGTCTTGTTAACGGCCCGATGTTGTCGGAGCCTACTTGTTGTAACGCGATGCCACGAGTCACCAAGGTTAAAGTTTGACTGCCGGTAATTCCCCCCATGCTGGCAACTACTGGCATTAACACCGCTAACGCGACTAACTGTTCAATCGACGCCTCAAAAAGCCCGATCACACCAGCAGCAATAAATGCTGTGATTAGATTAGTGCCAAGCCAAATAGCTCTCTTAAAAGCGCTTTTGACCACTGGGGCAAACATGTCCGAGTCTTTACTCAATCCAGCTTTACCATAGATCTCACTTTCTGCTTCATCACGTAAAACATCGATGACATCATCGACGGTAATTCGACCAAGCATACGCTTTTCGTCATCGACAACAATTGCAGAAACCAAATCACGATCTTCAAATAATTGCGCCACTTCATTTGCTGGTGTCAGTGAAGTGATCAACGGGTCATTTGAATTCATCGCCTCTGAGACTAATCGACTATTATCCAAAGACACTAGATCACTCAATTTCAAGCTTCCTTGAACTTGGTTATTTCGATCGACCACCACTAAACTGTCAAAATGCTCAGGTAAGTCGCCAAACTTTCGGCGCATTTGGCAGAGATATCGATAGACCGCCTTTAAACTCACATCCGCTCTAATTGCAATAGCATCGGTATCCATCAACCCGCCGGCGGTATCATCGGGAAAATCCTTCAGCAGGTTATACCGTTGTAGCCTTTGACTATCCATGGCGCCAACCATTGTTCCAACGACTGACTCAGGTAAGTCTTCATCGATATCAGCCAACTCATCAATTTGCATTGATGTTAAGCAATCCAATAAATGATTATCTGGTGTCTGTTGAATTAAACGTCGACGAATATCTCGATGTAAATCCAGTAATACTTCACCTTTTTGGTTAGACGGTAAGTTAATCCATAATGACTTCCTAAATTTAGTCGGTAGCGACTCAATAAGTCGTGCTATCTCGGAGGGAGAAAGCTGTTCAATTAAAGAAGACGCATTAAAATTTCGATCGTTTTCTTTCTTGTCAGTAATTTTGGCTGCGAGTTCATGTAGTGTCGCTTTCATAACTGTTAGTCCTAAAGTATTAATAGGGTATTAAATAATTCCGCTAAGCGGCAAAACTAGCCGCATTAGAACGATTCAGTATTCTTTAAATCGGGTAGGTATAATTTACGCTTAAATTAGGACTTCGTATATCACTCATTTCGACTTATTGGATGAATCACTAGGCGGTTCCTGCCAAAAACAACTGCCTAACTTATTTGTCACTCAGCCAATTGAAGGATATAGTTATCACTGGTCAACCGAAGAACTGTTTATGGACTCCTCCGCTCCCTCAAAGCTATTGCTCAAATTCTGTGAAGAGCACTCTATCGCGAATAGCGCTTTTTCACGAAATTTTGAAAACTGCTATAAAAAGCTAATTGAATTTTTAGTTCACCAAGCTTCTCTCAGTCACTTTCCACCCCCCTTTCTAGTGGGACTAGTTGCTCCTCAAGGAGCCGGTAAAACAACCCTTGTAAAATTTTTCAAACTTGTTCTGGAGACTTGCTATGAATTGAAAGTGCTCACCATTTCACTTGATGATTTCTATAAGACTCGCGCAGAGCGTCGCCTAATGGCTGATAAAATCCATCCGTTATTTAGCACAAGGGGCGTGCCAGGAACACATGATGTTGATTTAGCCGTTTCAACTATCGCGGCAATTAAAAATGGGTCAGAAGCTAGCACTATTATGCTTCCACAGTTTGACAAGTCTATAGACGACAGGGTCACTCCATCACAGTTTAGGAAAATAATAGCACCACCCGATATTATCCTGTTTGAAGGCTGGTGTCTGAACGCAACTCCTCAATCAACTGAAGCGCTTGTGCACCCCATTAATAAACTGGAACAAGAACTTGATCCTCAGGCTATTTGGCGAACCTACGTAAATACGGAGCTTGCAGGTAGCTATCAAGATCTGTTTAGCTTAATAGACGACTCTATAACTTTTTATCCACCTTCGTTTGAAACGGTTTGCCAGTGGCGACAGCAGCAGGAGTCACAGCTTATTAACTCTTTGAGCACGCTAGAGTTAACAAAAAGTTCGGCGATGAGGCCTCAAGAAATACAGCGATTTATGATGCATTTCGAAAGAATATCTCGTCACCAATATATTAATACTTCCGCAAAATTCACCGGTACGAAAACACATTCCCCTAGAATTCAGCTAGACGAGAATCGAAATACAACATTAATACTATAGACAAAGCGCAGGCTATTGAACTAGTCTTAATGAGAAGTCGTTCATGATGAGCCAAAAAAGTACTATTCGGTTCTAAAAATGAGCTATATTTGCTAAGGACAGTTAAATTAAAGGACATTGAACTCTAACAATGCAAAAAGAAAACGACAGGGACTTTTATTCTGATAACTTAGTCATTATCAACAAGAATAATAAAGCCGTAGCCAGAGAGAACATCTATAATTCCAATGGTGCATTATTACTAGCCGCTGGGGCTGAAATCCATGCGGACAATGCAAAAAAGATCGTCCAACATAAACTCCAAAAACCACTCGAAGAGAGTGTTTCTCTCGATAAGCTAATCACCAAGCCGGTACTCATTGAGCAAATAAAGGCGATGCCAACTCATCCGGAGATGGTAGAAATATTTAATAACAAATTGTCGATTGAGCGATTCTCTAGCCAATGCGACCAGTTAAAGAAACACCCTTTAATTCTGCAAAAGTTGACCGTTTTTTCGATGCGCTATCCAAAACAATATAAGAAAACCTTATTTGGTGTTTATCTTGGTTTATTAATTTGTGAAGAAAGAAATCTCGATGAAAAAATTTGGCATAATGTTTTTATCGCAGCACTATGTAGAGACATGGGATTGGTTCATATTGACCCCAAAGTTGTGGAGAAAAAAGACGCTCTTAGCGGTGCGGAATGGAAGTTGTTACAAGGTCACGTTGCTATTGGATATCAGTTTTTAGCTCACCTACCAAACATTAGTAAAGATATTTCTCGAGCCGTTTTGGAACATCATGAACGAACCGACGGCTTTGGTTATCCGAGACATTTGTCAAAAGAAAAACTAGGCATCGAAGGTCAAATTCTAGCCTTCTCCGATATGTTTATTGCACTCTTTTATAAGTATGTTTTTGGTCATGGCTTTTCATTAATTGATTTAGGTGCCATAGTGCAAATCAATGCAGGTATACATCTTCAAGAAAATACCGAAGCTGCGATGCGTTTGATTCGGGCTTTAGCCGTCGATAAAAAGAGAAAACCGGTGTTTAAAGATCTGCGATCTCAAATACAGCGAATTCTAACTTGCCAACCCAAGGCTCATGAATGGGTGAGGCTAGCAGATCTACTCAACAATCAGCTACTAAAAATTGAAGGCTCTCCAGAGTTGGATCACAATATTCAAATGATGGAGCGGATCAAGTCTGTCGTGGTCACCTCTGGCGTTCTTGATAAATCGTTGGTGGACTGGATAAAATCGCTCGACCCTATTGGCTTAACCAGCAAAGATATTGCTGAAGTCGAACATTTTACCATGATGTTAAACGAGTCGATTTGGCAGTTAGGTACCATGCAAAAATCTTTTTCGGTCATACTGCAAAAGCTGCAACAAAAAAATGCCAAACTCACTGAAGCAGAACCTACGAAGTTAGTTCTTGATGCCATATACGAGGAATTAGCCAAAGGCTTGTTGATTGAAGAGCAACTGTCTAAGCAAAAAGCTGGATAGATTTCGCTTCCCTGAAAGTTATCAATTAACAGGCTTACGATTGATAATATCTAGAGTTATCCCCAGTAAAAAGAAACTTCGAGTCAGCAACAAGTTGCTGCAAGAATTCTTTACAGGCTCTCACTCTGGCGGTTGAGCGAAGGTCGACATGATTGAGCAACCAGATGCCCCATTTAGATTTTTCTAATTCGTAATCAAGTCTAAGCAATCCTGGCTGAGTATCACCAATAAAACAAGGTAACTTAACCACACCATGTCCTTGGGCAGCAGCAACAGCCATTGATCCAACATCGTCAATTCGATATGCCACTGGACTATCGCGAAAATGCTTTTTCATCCAAGGCGGCGGGCTTAACTCTGAGGTAAATAGTATGGTCGGCAATCTTTTGGTACATTGCTTAAGCAAACATTCGCTGGCATATAAGCCATGATTGATTTTGGTTAGCTCCCGACCAATTAGGCTTTCGGGCGGACTGGGTGTCATTCTAAGTGCTAGGTCGGCATCGAGACGAGCGAGATCCACTAGCCCCTTTGTCATCATTAATTGCAGTTCAATTCGCGGGTAGACTTGATAAAACGAATCGAGTTTTGGTAGAAGGATACGATTAGCTAGCTCAAATGCAACGGTTAACTTAAGCGGACCCGCCAGTGCCGAATCCGAATGGCTGGCCTGCCGGTCGATTAACTTTACTTTGTCTTCAATAGCTGAAACCTTATCCAGTAAATTTTCAGCGGTTTGAGTCATCACATAACCTGTGGGAGTACGATCAAACAGACGCGCGTCCATATCCGTTTCTAAGGCCTGAATCCGTCTAGCGACTGTAGTGTGCTTTACACCTAATTCTCGTCCAGCAGCGCTGATAGAGCCACCTCTGGCGACGGATAAAAAGTATCGTAAGTCATCCCAATTCAATGGACTCTCCTTAAATGAACAGTCTCCCTGTTAAGGGTTTATCCCTGTTTATTTATGCACATATGCAGCCAATTATAGCTTGTTTACACCCATGTTTGAACATCTTATAGTAATTGTGTAACCTAACTTAAGCACCAAGGAGCACAACATGACCTCGCCGACACTACAAAAATTAGCCGCTTTTACCTCGAGCCCGCAAGGTGGAAACCCTGCAGGTGTTTGGATTGGTAACGAGCTACCCACAGCAGAAGAAATGCAATCCATCGCCAAACAAGTTGGCTTTTCCGAAACTGCATTTGTTGCGCCACTGCAAGGAACCACTCGAACTGTGAGATATTATAGCCCTGAAGCTGAAGTCGCATTTTGTGGGCATGCGACAGTCGCGACCGGTGTAGCACTTGGGCAAAAATCGGGTTCTGCTGTCTATCAATTTGAAACAACGGTTGGAACCATTCCGGTAAAAGTCACCGAACAAGATGGAAAATTTTTGGCGACTCTGACATCAGTCGAACCGAAGTATGAATCAGCTCCAGAACAGCTATTAAGCAAAGCACTTGATGCGTTGGACTGGAATGAACAGGAGTTAGACCCAAAGCTACCTCCAGCTCGAGCATTTGCTGGCAATTGGCATTTAGTCATTGCAGTTAAATCTAAATCTCGCTTAGATAATTTAAACTATGACTTTGAAAAGCTCAAAACACTAATGCTAGACAACGATCTAACCACGCTTCAATTGATCTGGAAAGAAAACGAAAAGCTAATCCATTCTCGCAATCCATTCCCTGTAGGTGGAGTGGTCGAAGACTCTGCTACTGGCGCCGCTGCCGTTGCACTGGGTGGCTACTTGCGTGAAGCAAATCTTATCAGTGCTCCTAAAGAAATTGATATTTTACAAGGTGAAGTAATGGGGCGTCCAAGCCAATTGAAATTGAGCATTCCAATCGACGGGGGAATCAACGTCTCTGGAACAGCGATCGAATTAATTTAAACAATGGAGTCGTGATTGAAACAAACGGTTGAGGGTAGACGATTGCAGAAATAGTTATAGTGCTGTCACTCAACTAATAATCTTAACATAAGCCTTCAACCACGATTTACAACCGCCATCATTTCTACGAATCGCTCATTCTCGCGAAGCAATTTCAGCTCATCAAATGCCCATGCGGTCGGCACCATAGGATTTTTCTGTTCAATGGCATTTTGTAAAGCATTGAGCGCTTTTTCTGACTCGCCAATCTCGCCGTAAGCAAGTGCCAACTTGAATGGATCAGATTGGTAGTCAATTAATAAGTCTATATACCATTGATTAAAAGCATCTGGATTCCCTTTTTCAACTTCCGCTAACACCCTTTCCACGGTAGCAACAGGAATATCAAATAGCAGCATAAATTCGTTTAGATAATGCTTTGCTGTTTGAGTGAGTTCGAGCTTTAATGCCGAGCGCCCTGCACAAAGTAAACTGAAATGATAATCTGGCTCTATTTCTAAACTTTGTACACACTGACGTAGAGCCATATCATATTTGCCAGCCACCTGATAAAACCAGCCTGCATGGTAATGCTCTTGGAATCGTCCAGGATCAATATCCAACGCTTTTTCAATGCTCGCTTCTGCAACATCAAAATCCCCTTGAATGGTTGCTACAACGGCAAGATCATGCAATGCAGGAATTGAGCTGGGCGCTAATTCGGAGGCTCTCGAAAAATACTTTCGGGCAGCAACAATATCCCAATCATAATAAAGGCTAACTTTTGCCTGAGCCAAATTAGCTTGCGCACTATCGGGATTAAGATGCATCGCTTTAGTCACTTGAGATTTAACCGCATTACGGCCTTCTATATCTGAAACTTGAAACAGCCGAATTAACGCCACTCCTGCATGCGCATCCGCTAATTGAGGCTCCAAGGAAATTGCTTTTTCAAACAAGCGCTGCGCGCGTTGGTAATTCTCATGTCCCCCTTGATCCAATAAATAGAAGCCACGAGTGATAGCTTGTTCTGCTTCGGAACTAGAAAAATAATGTTTGTCGTCTAGTTGAGGCGGTTCATAAAGTTGCCAGATAACAACAGGTGTTAACAAACTTACAGTCAATACAGCAGCGACCCAAACTAGTTTCTTACTAGTGCCCTTTTTATCAAAAGGTTGATAATCGGCTATAAATCGATATCCCTTCTTGGGAACGGTTTCAATAAACTTTGCGGCACGGGGATCGTCATCTAACACCTGCCTGATCTGTTTGATACAAAAGTTAATATTTTGGTCAAAATCGACGACTTGGTCAGCCCACACAGCTTCAATGATCTGCTCTCTTGTAACCAACTTTCCAGGACGATTTAGTAGTAACGATAAAATTTCGGAAGGCTTAGGAGGTAAATCTTTATCATCTGCAAGCCCTGACAAGGACTGTGTCTTAAAATCAAAGACGAAATTCTTGAATCGGATTTTATTATATTTATCAATAAGTTGATTATCACTCATAAGTTACTCATTGGTATTTCAGTGCTACTCACTGGCGATATTATTATCACTGACTGACCATTTGGCTGTCCACTCAATTATTGAATACAAAGGCGATTAAATGAAATTGAATTTTTTAACTCTAGTGAAATGCTTGCTGATGCTGAATCTTTTTGCGCCAATCCAGGTCAATGCTAAAACAGATTCCGGCTCTCTAAAATCAAAAGAAGCTAACTTGCAGTCATTATCGTTGCTGATGAATAACATTAAGCAAGGAAATGTGCTGCAAGGAAAACAACAAATTGAATCAATCAGGGTGTCCAACCCTGAGCTACTTAATAACGAAATTTTAGGCGAGACACCGCTTAGTAAATCCGCAAAACTGGGACAGCTAGAAATCGTAGAGCATCTTATAAATGCTGGCGTTAAAATCGATAAAGCTCCCTCATCAACGATCACACCACTGATGAAAGCAGCCTATTATGGTCACATAGAAGTTGTAGAATTTCTACTCTTGCAAGGTGCCGATATCCGCTTAGAGCACCAAGGTGGCTATGAAGCATTTGACTGGGCGCTCGAAAGTGGCCAATACAAAGTAATGAACCTTCTTACCGAGCAGTTAATTCAGCAGTCCAACTCAAACCATTCCAACGCAACCAATAGCACCGATAAATGGACAATTGGCAACGTTTCAAAGACCAAGCCAACGGCAATACCAGGTAAAGAGACTCAGTCCCTAATTTTATTAAAAACGATTCTCAGAGATGATTTACCACGACTTAAGCAACTATTGCAGCATGGTTTTAATCCAAACTTTCACAACGTGACAGGTTATGCCGCGCTACCTTTTTCTGTCCGACTAAATAAGGACAAAATGATCGATACGTTGCTAGCGGCTGGAGCCGATATCAATATAGGTAACAATGGAAACGACGAAGCCAGCCCAATAAACCAAGCGGCTCGAGCCGGCAACTTAAAATTATTAAAGAAAATTATAGCCGCGGGGGCTAATGTCAACAAACCCAATGCCAGGGGCTATACGGCTCTGCATTTGGCAGCGATGATTCAGTCGAGTGAAACCGTTAAGTATCTTCTGCAACAAGGTGCGAATGCAAACTTTCCAATGAGAGATGGATATACTCCATACGACTTCGCTTATCAAACGGGCAACAAAAAAGTACTCACCGAATTTTTATTAGCGGACCTGTCTGCAAGAGATAGACAAATTGCAGAGCAAGCAATTGCCAATAAAAAATTTCCGAAGCAAAAATTCTTTAGTGAACATTCAGGTTTTCTTGCTTCGACAATTGTTAACCAATTTCCGATTGAACAGATCGCCAACCTATCAACTACGACCATATCACAAAAATCGTTCGGTTATTTTCCGCTCAATTATGCCGCACGCTTTGGACAGTTAGATGTTGCCAAACTTCTAATAAAACGCGGTGCTAAAGTTAATCAAACTTCCAAAGGTGGCTACCAAACATCGCCATTAACCGACGCGCTCAGACAAACGGCTTATTTGCAAATGGTACAACTACTATTGGATAACCACGCTAACATTCGTTTGACCGATAAGAACGGCGACCCAGCCATTAACTGGGCGACATTGTATGGACATACTAAGGCGGTTAAATACTTATTATCCAGAGGAGCCGATCCTCTTCAACCGAACAAGGATGAATATACCGCCCTTAGAACGGCCAATGAACGTGGTCACAAAGACATTATCGTCATTATCGAGCAGTTTATTGCTGAACGAAATAAGGCTGATACAGCTGCCGATCTCATAAAACAAAAATCTACCACAAAAGCTAGAGGTGCTATCGCTAAACTTGCCGACCCAAATCTATTTCTCAAGGACGGTTCGACTTTGTTATTTGAAGCCATAAAAATTGGTGACCCGAAACTAGTCAGTGCACTCATAGAATATGGTGCTAACGTTAATCAATCCAATATCATTGGCTATTTCAGTACACCGCTGATGCAGTCAGTTAGCGCAAACCTGCCGGAAGTCTCCGAGTTACTATTAAACGCGGGAGCCAATATAAATGATACTGATGTACTTGGTGATCCAGCCATTAACTGGGCGGCCTATTTAGGCAGAACAGAGATCGTAAAACTATTAACCGCTAATGGTGCCGACGTAAAAATAACCACCATTCACGGCAACGCCTTGGACATAGCGATGCGCCAAGGTCATCATCGTATTGTTGATAGCTTGTTGCTTAGTTTTGACAAACAGAAAGAATCACCACTGGTTACTAAGCTATTTTCTGCTGTTGCAGAAAGAGACTTTGTTAGTCTAAAAGGGCTGGTGAATAAAATAAATAACAAGGTAGTTCGTGATGGCTACCAAAACGCGATTTTAACTTATGCGGCCAATAGAAAATGTCTGGCATGTGTCGAGTTATTATTACAAGCCGAGCAACCTGTCGATCAGACCGATCGGATTGGATTTAGCGCACTAATGATTGCAGCTAGAAATGGTGATTCATCGATGGTCGAGTTACTGCTCAAGTACAAGGCTTCAGTTAATCTACAGGCTAATTCGCGCGGGATGAAAGCTACACCACTCATTTTGGCCGCCGCCCACAGTCACTCTCATGTTATTCGTCAACTTCATAATGCTGGCGCAAAACTAAATCTCACTGATGTAATGGGCAATACTGCACTCCACTGGACACTTTCTGCGCCGAATAACGAGGCCACTCAATTGCTATTGTCGTTAGGCGCTGACACCGACATTGTTAATCAATACGGGATAAGTGCTAAATCAGTGCTCGAAAATATTTAAATATGATTATTAACTAGGCCACGGAGAATATAATGAACCATCAACCGCTTTATCTCACTAGCGACAGTTCAGAAAAAAACCACTTCACACTAGACTCACAGAATAGGAAACTCTGTACTCAAAATAGAGATGTAAAACTGCGCCCCAAACTATGGAAGGTGCTAGTTATATTACTGCAACATGAAAATCAATTGATTGAACGCGCAGATCTTATCGAGCGGGTATGGAGAGGCAATCATTTTACTGGCCCTCAAGGAGTGAGTCACTCAATATGTGTTCTTCGTGGCATTATCGCAGAGCTCGATTTACCACTGATTATTATCACTCTACCAAAACGAGGCTATATTTTGCAGCGTGCAACCATCACTGCGACACAAACTTTAGTCTCTGAATTTGATGTGGTAAAACTTGATCAGTCTTACGGATAGTTTAGATTAGTTTTATTTGTTTTTAGATCCTTTGGTTTTAGAGAATTCTCACTCAAGATCTCTTTACATAAAGACTGCATTTTCTTACTACAATCAACCAATTGTTTATCGCACTGCCTTTGCTCACATATCTTACTAACTACGGTGGTTAGATTTTGTTCTGGGTTAAGCTGTGTTGATTTAGTGGGTTGATGATTAATTATCAAAACAATCAAGCTCATTAAAATTATCAGCAAAGGCATCTATCTTCACCTATGAACTGGCTGATTTTTCACGGTACACTTCAAAATCAATTCCTTTAACTTGATAAGCTTGATAACTAACCGAAGCAATTGCTAGAAAATACAAACTCATAAAAGGATCCAGTAAATGTCGTGACTCGGCCGCACTCATCACTAACTCGAGGCTGACAAAAGCGATCATTAAATTACTGGTGATTAACATCACTTTAACTAATTGACGCATTTGTTTTTCTCTATCTTCCGTTGCCAAATAAGGATTCTTCTTTTTACCTTTGATATTCCATAAAAGAATGCCAATAAAAAAGCAGTCAGCAAAAACGATCCCAGCTAGATTTGCCACTCCGCCAAAACCTTCGAAGGGGTTGTAGATAAAATAAATGACTACTGCGACGAAAGCTAGCTGCATGAAAATAGTGAAAGCAAGCGCAGGCTTAGAAACATAATCCAAAAGACCTCTTGGCTTCAATGCGGCACTTCGCTTGGGACTTGTGTTGGCCATTCTCATTAACTTTAAATACTGAAGCCCAGAAAACTCCATCATTAGTAGTGGTACCCATTGCAACATAAAATAAGCCAATATGACTGCCATACTATCTGCGAACAGAAACTCTTCACTTTGAGTGACGATAGCATGCATAACAATCGCAACTCCGATGAGGGCAATCGCTAGATTAAAACGTTTAAAGTTGATGATTCTTAATACCGCAACATCTCTAGAAACGGGGTATAGTTTTGGATATTCTTCTGGGGAATATTTTTCTAGAATTCTAAACGTTTGTTTAACTAACCTCATTGGGAAGTAATATGAAACAAAAAATATCTGTGCGATAAAAATAGTATAAAGCAAATAATTACTCCACATATTAAACTCCTTGAACCGGTTGGTTACTCATTATCTGGGTAAATGCAATTCTGATTTCAGAATCAGTGATATTGGCATTTCTTAATTCTTTAATAACGTTGGCTAGCTTTTCGTTAGCCCACTCGCTTAAATTAACTTCACAATTTTGTTTGGCCTGTGGATGAACAAAAGTTCCTCGATAGCCTTTTGTTTCAATCACCGCATCTCTTTCGAGCAAACGATAAGCTTTAGCTACGGTCTTGTTGTTGATATCAAGGTCATTAGCGAGTTGCCTAATAGAAGGCAACGGATCGCCCACCGACACTTGATCGGTACTGACAGCTTGCTTGATTTGATTGACCAATTGCGAAAACAACGGCATTGAATCTTCAATATCTATCACTATTTCCATGGTGCCTAATAAACCTCTTATTGAGTAAGGATGCTGGCAAAATCAGCTTGTACCACATGTACCCCATGCACCCATGGTACATATAGATCATATTTTAATCAACTGTTTTTGTCGTAGAAAATGTAAGATAATTAATTTGGTCAACCAACTAGGCGATAGCAATAACCAGCTAACCAGTTGATTTTGTTAACTATATAAGGATTCAGATGGCTATGAGTATTAGAAGAATAATGATGTTATTTTTGGTTCTTAACTCACTGGTTGTTAACTCGAGCCAAGCGGACTCTTTACCTTGTAAGGACCAATTGAAGGGTGATTTGAGCGCCGCGTCTACAGAGATCAGACAGGTTTTAGAATTAGTGAGTCAGCAATTTTGTGTTCAGCAGACAAACGCCAACAAATCATGGACAAGTTTAAAAATCACTAGTATCCAAAGAACCATAGAAGCTCAAGCAGGATATATGCTGAGCTGTTTAGCGAGTGGATGTAAAGTTTATGAAAACCAAGCGGCGGTGGCTGAATACCAAGCACTGCCGATAAAAAATAGAAAGACTATAGCGGCAGCAATTAGCGACCAAATTGGTCGGAATTGCTATATATCGAAACATTTATCCAATAGAGCGGTGGATATCGGCACCGCTGGTCACTCTAAAGCCGAAGTCGAGCGCCTCAAAGCAATCATTAAATCAACAGCTTACTCGGTCGATGACAAACGATATACGGCTTGGATTGAAGATAGAAGTCACGGTACCGGCCCACATCTTCATTTGAATTTTGAGCCTTATGGATTTATCCCGGATCAATGTCCAAGACGAGAGTAACTTCTTCTACTCTCAGTTCAGGATTGATTCATGTTTATCGAGTATGATTAGAGTTACACACTCGATAAGCGGATAAAAACAATGAACAATACGCAATGGGATCGATTAAAACTGGCGCATTATCAATCCACTATAGATGCTAGCCTTAATGATTACCCAAGTTCGACTACCTCAAAGAAATGTAAATTCGTTGGTCCTAATAATCAATTATTATCTTTGGCACCTGATATTTGTTCTAGTCACAAGGTGATTCGTCATCTGCGTATTTATTGTAAATCCACTTTTGAATTTGTTGAAGAAATTCCCTTAGAAGAGACCAATAAAAAGTATCTTTGTCGTATTTTCAATCTAGCACCGAATGATGAGTTATTACTCAGCTATCGCGTGAAAAACAGCCAGAAAAAATACATCCGAGTATTAGCCAACCGAGAATTGGATTTAGAACACTTTGACTACTTTATGGAGGTTCCTCTAAACTAGTAAGGCTAAGTGAAACTAAACCTGAACGTTCACATTGAAACTCATAAATAACTCGTCATAAACTCTAAACCTTTCCGTCATTTAGTGTTAACAAATCGAGCTTAAGCTGAACCTACTCTAACCAAGTGGGAGAATAACCATGCTCAAGAAAGTTAACTTATTTACATCCGTAATTTTTTCCTCAACATTATTAATTGTTTCTAATAGTAATGCCATGGAATCAGAATCCTTTAACGATGTCTCAAAACCGCGCTCAGTCCAATTTGGCCCTAGACCTTTCTATTTAGTGGAAGATATGGATTTAGGAGGACTAAAAGACCAAATGCAATACTGTGCAGACAATAAAAAAACTTTTAAGAAAAGTGACTTTTCTATCGGTCACCGCGGTGCGCCAATGCAATTTCCAGAGCACACTAGAGAGTCCTACATTGCAGCAGCTAGAATGGGTGCTGGAATATTGGAATGTGATGTTACCTTCACTAAGGACCGTGAACTTGTCTGCAGACATTCTCAATGTGATTTACACACCACCACAAATATTCTTGCTACCCCATTGGCTGAGAAATGCTCGGTGCCGTTTTCTCCGGCCACATTTGACCCAAATGGAAAAATGCTTAGTCCAGCCAACGCAAAGTGTTGCACCAGTGACATTACTGTTGAGGAATTTAAAACACTTAAAGGTAAGATGGATGCCTCTGACCGCTCCGCCACTACAGTAGAGGAATACCTCGGAGGAACGGCTACTTGGAGAACCGATCTTTATACCCAAGAAGGAACTCTACTGACTCACTTAGAGAGCATTGAGCTGTTTAAAAAACTTGATGTAAAAATGACTCCCGAGTTAAAAGCGCCAAGTGTTGATATGCCCTTTGAAGGTGAATACAGCCAACAAGACTATGCACAACAAATGATTAACGAATACAAGCAAGCGGAAGTATCTCCAAGGAAGGTGTTTGCGCAATCGTTTAACTTGGACGATATTAAGTACTGGATTGCCAACGAGCCAATGTTTGGTCGTCAATCGGTTTATCTAGATGGTCGATATAGTGACCCAGACTTTAATTTTAGGGAACCCTTGACTTGGTCACCTACGATGCAGCAATTGGTGAGTGAGGGAGTACAAATTATTGCGCCTCCTATGTGGATGCTAGTCGACTTAGACTCGGAGAATCAAATGGTTCCTTCGACTTATGCGCTAGAAGCGAAAGCAGCAGGACTAAAAATAATTACTTGGACTCTGGAGCGTTCTGGCCCTCTAGCCAATGGTGGAGGCTGGTATTTTCAATCGACTGCTAATGCAATTAATAACGATGGCGACGTTCTCACGCTTCTAGATGTTTTAGCAAAAGAGGTTGGTGTAATTGGAGTATTTTCAGATTGGCCTGCAACGGTTTCATTTTACGCTAATTGCAATCGCTTAAAGTAGTACTGCCGTTTTAGGTCGGCTTACACAGTTTTTATTCAAGTGCGGGTTGACCTAATATCTAGATATGGAGTTGCTAGGTGCTCTTAAATGATAAGTATTTAATACCCCACCATATAGTTGATCATTTTTCTTACTACCGATAGTCGTTGTGGATTGTCTCTTAACATAAAATCGACTGACATCACTGTGTTTTTATTTTTCAATCGGTCTAAAAAAAATATTCCGTCTAAATGATCGACTTCGTGTTGTGCAATACCGGCATCTTCGCCTTCTAAAAGTATAGAGGTGGTCTGTGCGTTTTCATCCAAGTAATCGACTCTAATTTTAGAATAGCGAGTCACTAATCCTCTTAGGTGATAGAAGCTAAAACATTCTTCTTCTAACTCAAAAGTTTCATCAGAAATTTGAGTGAAAGTCGGGTTTATCATTGGTATAAATTGTTCCTTTAATCTTAGCAGTATAATACGAACTGAATGCCCTACTTGAGGCGCCGCAATCGCATTGCCATTTTCGTTAGAAATCGCTTTAATACCATTAAGAATTTCCTTCATTTTAATAATGGTATTGTTGATTTCGGTCGAGTTGATTTCGTTGTGTTCAACCGGACGACAAACCTTTCTGAGTATAGGATCGCCAATTTGATTAATACGCATGATAAGCCTCTAATTAATTCAATTCACAATGCAGTAGCACACGACTGCCGGTTAATGTCAGATCAAATAACTTGTACTGATTAATAGAAAGTCTTGTACTACCGCAATTTTTAGAACAAAGTAAGCCAGTAACCCTGCAGGTCCGAACATAAGCGTGAGAAACAAGCAAGGTAACAACATCCAATGGGAAATACCTAAATTAGCCGCGTCAATAACAATATACAAACCAACCATTAAGTCGAAGGCTAAGTAATGAACCCATCCCGCTAAAACAACTCTTGGTGTTTTAAACAAGGACACAACACCTTTGAAAGACCAAAAACTACCCTTAACTTTTTCCTCGCCATCAAATTTCTTTCCAAAAAAAACTAAAAAAGTGTAAATTCCGCAGAGAAGTAATACTGAAATCGAAAGTACTAAAGCATGTCCAAATTGCCAAAACGGAAAGCCAATTAACACAACCCAACCCGACAGAGCAATGTAACTTGAAATTTTGAACAGTTTAGATAGTGGCTTCATCATTAAATAGGTTTCCATAGTGAAGTAGTCAAGCTGCCACACGATGGGGCAAGGTTATGGCTAAACTTCTTTCATTAAAACCTAACCGAATTTTTATATCAATGGGCTTTTTCTTTTAACCCAGTAGAAATCTCCTTATAATCTGTTTTTTTGTAACTGGACGTGGTTAATGAGAAAACTCCATAAAATCCTCGGGCTGATAATGGTCCTACCTTTTATCGCTTGGACCATCACCGGAATCTTTTTCTTTGTTAAACCAGGGTATAAAGAGGCTTACCAAGCCCTCGACATTAAGTCCTACCCACTACAATCCCGTGTTTCTATTGAACCACTTTCAGGCTGGTTGGCTTTTGAATGGCGACGTTCGATTCTGGGTGATCATTTATTGGTTAAAACAAACACCGGATGGCAACAGCTCGATCCCATCACCTTTGATTTAAGGAAATCACTCTCTGAAGATCAAATTCGACTATTGGTTGATGATGCAATTGCTGAAGATAAAGCGCGTTACGGCGAAATCATTAGTATCAATGATCACCAAATCGTCACTAACCAAGACATAGTGATCAATTTAAACTGGCCTCAACTGAAACTCAGCCAAAAGGGCCCAGATACTGATTTTATTAATCAAATGTACGAAATTCACTATTTACAATGGACTGGGATTGACTCAATCGACCGTATCATGGGGGTGGTGGGTCTTGCAGCCATTCTAATTCTCGCTCTAATCGGACTAAAGCTTGCTTTTGGTCGAGTGAAGTTCATTAATCGCTAGATATAACTCGTTGATAATTAAGTTAAAAACCAGGATTATTACTATTTTGTAACACCTCAGTCATATCGTGTTCGTAAATTTCACTTAGGTTCCGGTATAATGCCCCGCTTATCTAGTTAGCGTATAGCCTTTGCTATGCAGTAGAACGCGCTGTTACTTAGTGTTTTTGCGCAATCCATAAATCAAAGAATAATGCAGAGTCCTCCTATGTTTGATGATATTCGTCCGTACCGCGATGATGAAGTTGTTGAAGTCATAAAGAAATTAGCAAACGATAAAGAGCTATTATCGTCAGTGGCTATCTATACCATGCGCTGGCTCTACCGCCCATTGCCCGGATTAGCACGAACCATTGTAAGGCTGTCTTTGCTGAGAAAGATTAGCAAAATTACCAGTGTAGAAGCAGTGCAAAATGAAGTCGCCAAATATTTATTTAAACTTATTCGTAAAAGTACTGATGGTTTTACTTACTCTGGTTTAAAAGAATTGGACCTTAGTAAACCGAGTTTATTCATTAGTAACCACCGAGATATCGTACTCGACCCAGCGCTAGTAAATTACGCTTTATTTGATATCGGTGCTAAAACCGTTGAAATTGCAGTCGGGGATAATTTACTGACTAAAGAATGGATCTCTGATCTCATGCGGATCAATAAAAGCTTTATTGTAAAACGAAGCGAAAAAACTAAGCGAGCTATGTTAACCGCCTCGAAAAACCTTTCCGCATATATTCATCATGCACTGACCGACAAACAGCAGCCGATTTGGATTGCACAAAAAGAAGGTCGTGCCAAAGATGGTATTGATAAAACCAATTCTGCTCTTATCTCAATGTTGCTATTAAACAAACCCAAGCCGATGGCAATCAAAGACTATCTGGATGAACTAAATATCATTCCGGTATCCATTGCTTATCAATATGATCCATGTGACCAAGATAAAGCGAAAGAGTTGGCGACTATTGAAACCGAAGGCAAATATGAAAAATCCGAGCATGAAGACATCAACAGTATTACTAAAGGTTTGATGGGTTATAAAGGGAAAATTCATTTAACTTTTGGAACACCAATCGCTGGTGACTTCGCGGACAGTAAAGAAATTGCTGCAGCTATTGATCAACAAATCATTGGTAACTATCAACTATTCGATAGTAATCATGTCGCTTATGAACGAGTCAAAGATGCCCATTCTAAAGTGAATAAAAATTGCCTTATTGAAAAGCGCTTGGCTGAATTAAATGAAACTCAGAAAAAGTGGCTATTAGCGATGTATGCTAATCCGGTTGTGGCAAAAGAAACTTTGTGAGTTGGTGTTAAAAAGATACAAGCCGGCTGAGCTTGTCGAAGCACTAATGTGACACTTCGACTGCGCTCAGTGAACTTTATCTTTAACTCCGCTCAGTGAGTTTTTATTCGCCCCTAAAACAACTTCTCATATTGATGACAATAGGGCGATTGTCCATTCTTTTGATAATAATCTTGGTGATAATCTTCAGCTTTCCAAAACTCAGCTTTAGGTAATAACTGAGTCGCAATCGACATACCTTTTCCTTCCAGAATTTTAATCAACCCTTGAGCAACTTCTCGCTCACTATCCTCAGTATAAAAAATCGCTGACAAATATTGATTACCTATGTCAGGGCCTTGTCCATCGGTTTGAGTGGGATCATGGATCTCAAAAAATAGTTTGGTCAGAGTTTCAAAGCTTACCTCATCTGGTCGATAGGCAACTTTAACTACTTCTAAATGGCCAGTCGATTTACTACAAACTTGCTCGTAAGTTGGGTTCTCTACTTCACCGCCCATATAACCCGACTCAACGCTTAGCACACCCGACTGTTGTTGCATCAAATGCTCTACTCCCCAGAAACAACCTCCAGCGTAATAAGCTTCTTTAATTGAACTATCTTGTTTTTTCATATCATCAGAACTCACAAATTTCATCGACACCGAATTAACACAGTGTCGGATGTTTTTCTCGGTTAACATTTCGCCTTCAAATACATGTCCTAAATGACCATCGCAATTGGCGCATAGAATTTCTGTTCGACGACCATCAGCATCCACTTCTCGCCTTACCGCCCCTTCAATCTCATCATCAAAACTCGGCCAACCACAAGTCGACTGAAACTTATGCTGAGAAAGGTATAGTGGCGCATCACATTGCTTACACACATACATGCCGCCTTCAATAAAATCATTATACTCGCCAGTAAAGGGGCGCTCTGTGCCTTTTTCTAAGATGACCCTTTTCTCTTCTTCATTCAGCTCATTGTATTTAGACATATTTTTGTCCTTGGATAATGTTTCACGATAGGTAAAACGATTAAATGGTTTGCAGTGATTTCAATGCAATCTCGTTTAGTCTCTCAACAGTTAAGACTTAACAATGGAGACTAAATTACATAATTCTAGTGTTATTTTGTTTCCGTCAGAGATTCCAATGCTTTGATTAACATTTGCTCCACTTGATTAACCATTTTTTCGATTTTTTCTGGTTTAAAACCTTGGTACCTAGGGGTATGAATATGCCCTACAGGTAAATCCGCTTGATATTTATCGCGCAATAATAAACTGCGGTAAGAGATTTCATTGGATAAATAACCGCCACCCGAGCCTTGTACCGATACTTCGCCTTCTAACTCGTTAAGGGTTTTAGGATGAAAGCTTTTGGTCTTAGTAGTGACCTTGTGATTATCATTAATCTTAAAAGCCCCTTCGGCTAGCTTCATCGCCGAAGCTGGAAGGCTAAACTGGTTGAATTCAGGACCCTTGAGCATTTTCCCAGCATACATAGGAACTAAGGGGGTTTCGGCGCTAGCTCCAGTGTAGACATTTAAATTATCAGGCGCTTTAGCACTTCGACGTAACCCCGGAAATCGCTCTAAATCAAAATCATCTCGTCCCATGCTCACGGTGACTATCATATCAACTTGCTTATTCTGGAGACGCGGAGTGAGCATCGTTTCAATCATTCCTTTATCAAAATCTTCAAACCTTACCGGAACAATCAAAGTTTCTACCTCAACGGCCTGACCGCCGACATAAAAAACCTTGTTATCGAAAGCCGTTGCAATGACTCCCGAAGGATTACTTTGATCAATGTATCTATCTAAGAAAAATGGGTCAAAACCGGTAAGCAAAATTTTGAATCGGGTGTTTTTATCAAACTCAACGTCCGAATTGCCGCGAGTGGCAAGTTCTGAAATCCAGAGTAATTGTTGTTGCTCGCTTTCCGAAAGTTTAGCGAATAATTTTGTGTTTTTAATAATCGAATTGAATTTTAGTCGGGCCCAGTAAAGCGGCCTGTCATCGAAGTCTTTTCGCTTTGCGTATTCATCAATGGCTGTTCGCCACAATTGATTACCTTCGTTAGCAATTAATCGGCTAGCACCATCATACGAATCTACCGTGTAGATGAGTTTAGAAAACCGATTTAGCCGAGACCCAAACTGGGTGGCAGCTTCTGGCATCGCCTTGACCGCTTTACCAAGCCTCAATTCCTCAACGTTCAAATTAGTTGCTTGCACATCAACGTTGTACACCGCTGCCCCAATAAATAAGCCAAAACTAACCATTAATAAGTTTTTCATAAACGTTCCATTTTTGCTTTAAGAAATTTCCAATATGTCTATCGACCACACTCGGCTTTCCGCCATTAACTTATCTAACTGTCGTTGCGCGCTTTTGGGTCTTTTTAGATCTGATGGTTCAAGCATTTGGCAACGATCTTGTCGCATTTGGCTGATGGTCACAGGATACTGCCGACAATCAGCAGGCCGATAGTTATAAATACGGCATGAGTATATCAGCCGATCATTCTTCGCTCTGCTTTCTTGTAACCAAGGGCAACGACTCAGAGGTTTATTAGTGCTTGGTTCATACCAAATCTGACCTTGATGAACATAAGCCGAAATCTCAGGATGATGTTGCTTCCAATACTCAACCTCAGCCGGTGTCGCAACCAGCCCACCATCGCTGTAGTCCTCACAACACTTTCCACACTGATTACATGACTTCATAGCCTCATCTTAATATAACTAGCAGCCTCTCGACAAATAATCCATAATGCAGCAGTTTATAATTGAGCAATCCATAACGCAGAGGTCCATCCCATGACCACCTTGATACTTGGCGCTAGCGACAACCCAATGCGATTTTCTAATCGAGCACAACGCAAGCTGATTCAATACCAACACACAACGGTGCTGGTAAACCCTAAGGGTGGCGAAATTGATGGACTAAAGGTCTATACAAAACTGTCAGATGTTGACCAACCAATCGATACTGTGACGGTCTACATAAACCCTTCATACATCACTGAAGAAATTAACAACCTGATTAAGCTCGCACCCAAGCGTGTCATATTTAATCCTGGAAGCGAATCATCCGAAGCCGCACAAGCACTTTCTCAACAAGGGATTCAGGTGATTGAGGATTGTACTCTGTTGATGTTAGATGGTGGGAGATTTTAAATCTAGTTGCTAGGCGGAGTTGAAGGATGCGAGGCGGTGTCCTGAACGGAGTCGAAGGGTGCGAGAAAAATATTGGTTATTCATTCCTATCAAGAAAAGACTTTTTGCTTAAAACCAAAAACAACGCCGCACAAATAACGGACGCGGCAAACACCATACACATCACCATAATTTGATATCTAACCGCGACTAAGGGCGAGACACCCGACAGAATTTGGCCAGTCATCATTCCAGGCAAGGAAACCAATCCGACAGCCAACAGTGAATTGATTGCGGGGATAAGCGAAGCCTCAATTGCTGAGCGCCTTGCCTCAATGAACTCTTCGCCACGCTTTAGTTCCGAACTAAGCCTTTCAGCCGCTAAGCTGACACTATTCATTGAAGTCGCAAAGATCATTCCGGCTAAAGGGATCATATAATGTGGCAAGAACCAAGGTTTTAGTTGCAAGACTAATTGGCTGATAACAACTAGCGTACTACCGCCTCCAATAACAACCGATAACAAGGCAAATCTAAATAATTGTAGCCGTTGTTTTTCGACCGTTCTTAGTGCAATCCAGCTAGAAGAAAACACCATCACAGATAAAACTAACAACACCACCAATGAGCTTTCAGATTCAAAAATAAAGCTTAGGAAATAACCTATCAATAACAATTGTCCCAACATTCTGGTTAGGGCATACACCGCGCTCTTAGCATTCAATGACCATTTGATTAGGATAAACAATGCAATGGCGACTGGTATAAAAGCCAGTGCTAAATTAGTGAGCGGAATAGTTTGTATCGAAGACTGCAAAAGTTACTTCCAATTATTTAAAAGGCTTGGCTCGGTGGCTGCTTTCCCATGGCAAGTGAACCAGAAAATAGTAATTGTCTTTTTTCCTGCAATGGGTGAAAGCTAGACGCCCTTACATCACACAACAAACACTCGATTCCGGCGAACTCTAAGTACCCGGGACCGCCGCAAACTTCAACGGCTTTTTCAACCACTTGAGTGCACGCGTTTGCTACCAATGTTTTTCGCGTCACTGACATATTAACTAAAGATAAGCTTGTTTCAAAATTAAATTCATCAACAATTGAAACCATATCTTTTAGTATTACCTGTGCCGTAGTTAATGCATTTTGCATTTCACCTAACAAGTAGGGAGTTACCGGATCATCACTGGCTTTGACTCGTTGCAGCGCTCTCTCAGCCGCTAACTCCGCAATCCCGACATACACTGACATAATCATCGCTGAAGCAATCGGCAATACTACATTATAAACCGAATGGAAATCACCGCGAGGCCGAGTCATGCCAACGGTTTCTTCAGCGACGAATACGTTATTCAACTCGACACTATTAGAACCTGTTCCTTTCATTCCCATTGGCTGCCAATTATCCAAAACATTGACCCCATCCGCCGACATGGAAACTGGAAAATGTAACACCTGCCAGCCATGCTCCGGATGATTAAACGGAGCGGATGTCATTAGTAGGTCACCTTCTGTCGAACCACTCGCAAAATGCTTAGTCGCGTTCAAACAAAAACCACCATCCACTTTTTGCATTTCGCCGCTGGATGCTAACCAGTCACCTGCCCCAGTACTAATCAAAACCAATTCATTGGCTAGTATTTTTTCTAATAAGGCTTGCCCTGGTCGTCCGTTGATTGAGTTGTAGCGAGTGGCAGCCATAATGTGTTGGTGCATGGAACAGGATAAGGCGGTGGATGGATGCAATTTAGCGAGTTGAACTAGTACGCCACACATTTGAGAAAATGAAACATTTTGCCCGCCAAATTGCTCCGGCACTAAAGCTGAAAAAAACTTCAATTGTTTTAAGATTTGATAATTTTCGCTGGATATTTTTTGTTGGCTATCCGCCAACTTGCCATGGTCTCTAAATTCTTGAGCGCGTTTAACGATTGCATTAAACAGTTTCTCGCCAGCCCCGCTAGCTTGTTCAGAGGCTGATTTCACATTCTGAGAAATTAATTGATTGATCATTGATTGCATGATTACATCCCTTTCATTGCCGCATTACTGAGCTTTGTATCAAGTCTAGCCATCAAGCACTGGTGTTACTAGTACAGGTTTTGTACCTAGTGCGTCGCGCCGATTTAAATTACATTCGGGATTTTATAGCAACGGAAGTTTAATATCGCTCGGACTTGATTATCCAAGCGGCAGCCAGCCCTACGTAAAAATTATCCTTTTCAGTCACTAACGGACTATCGGCAAACGTTGCATCATCCAGGTTTCGGTATCGGGTAAAAGCCCCAACCCAGAGCCTGCCTTCTCTGCGATTAATACCAAAAGTGAGCTTATGTCCACCATACCCAGACTCTGCCTGATAAGCATCGCGAGTCGTAATCTGATATTGCGGATCGACCGAATAATAATAACCATTATAATCGGCGCTTGCGTACTCTAGTCCCAATGAACTTATGAAATTCCACTCAACCGATTGGCTAAATGTTTTATAACGCCACTGAAGACTCGGTGCAAAGTCCCAGCCGACTGAATCGAACTGACTAAAATCCGTAGCAACACCAAACCTCAACGGTACGCTAATTTTGACTCGGTGGTGTTGATTGTTAAAGACCTGATAGTTAAAAGCCGGTCCAGCCAGCCCTACCCAATCGAGATCGGGCATTCCTCGTCTTGCTCTATTCTTATCGCTATCAACAGGAATGGTTCCAGAAAAACTGATATCGAGATCCCAGTTGTCTCCTTTAAACAAATATCGCTTCAGGCCATCGCGATTAAGCGATACTTTCTTGCTCTCATACTTAAAATAGGGAAAAGGTAACGCATAACTCTCTGATTGTTCACTTCCAGCATAGTGCGGAATGTCGACGACTGAGACACCGACGCCAATTTCAAACAGGGTTTCATAATCGTTAATATCTTCATCACTGTACACTGGTGTGCTCAACAGCCCTAGTAAAGCGAATATTGCCAATCTCGTCATCTTTTCCCCAAATCCAATCAATCTTGTAAGCGGCATCATACAATTAATACTGTTATATCCCAAATACGGATCATTATGTCTCAAAATGCTTTTTCGTTCAGCACCTTGGTTCTACAGCAATAAAGTCCGGTCTTGCAATGATTTTCATGTTTAGGTGGGATATTTTGCCAATACAACGCACCTACCATAATAACAAGTGATACTAAGCAAGTTTAAGGAGGTTATTCAAATGGACTCTGACATCCAACAAGACGATGGTGTGTGTATTTTATCAATCTGTGCCTGTTTACTAATTCTTGGCATTCTGGCGATTTTTGTTTGGCCGGTCGTTTAATCAAATAGTCGGACATTGCCTTTCATCCGTTATTCGAGTATTTCACATTCATTTGACATGCCTTTGGTTAAACTTTATGCCTAGCGCGGTAACCCTGCGTTCATCAAGTTAATTAACCATTAGGTATGAGTTTATGAAGTTATTTCGAATAATCGGCATCTTTGTGCTACTTGCTTTTCTTACGGGCTGCACCTTAGTCAATCAGTTAAGGCTAAGAAACTCCAACGACCATCTAGAACCAATATGGAATGACAATACTACCCTGACGTCGCTCAAGACCGAGTACGATGGAGAAAAGCCTTATATCTATGTATCGATTAATGGCATCGATAATTTTAAAATGCTGGTAGACACTGGCGCATCGATTACCATCTTGCAAGATACTGATAAGGTGAAAGCGCTTGGACTAAAACGAGGTTACGATTTAGCCCTTAGCGGATGGGGTGATGAAGAAGATTCGCCGGCTTTCCAGTCCGAATTATCTAACATTGCTTTGGGGCAAGCTAACTTTAACGAAGTTAATATTGCTTACTTGCCAACGAGCTTAACCAAATATTTTTTACGCGCGGACGAAGCGGTTTATGATGGTGTGATTGGGCATGACTTAATGAAGCACTTTAATTGGAAATTTGACAAGCGTGACAATCACATCCAAATAAGCAGTGCTCAATTTGAGGTTTCTGAGTCAGCGGTGACTTTGCCGATAGATACTTTTTTTAGCAAGCTCTATATCGAATCAACAATTGATATGGGAAACAATCAGGTTTTAGATCGTGAGTTAATTATTGATACCGGTAGCCGTCATTACCTAAAACTAAACAATACTTACATGGTAGATAATGACATTAAATTACCAGGCACCTCAATCACCGCAGTAGATTTTGGATTGAATGGCCGGGCAACTCATCAGCGAATTACGGTTCCAAGTTTGTCCTTAGCGGAGCTTAGCATTGATAATGTAAAAGCCAATGTTATTAAAAGTGATGAAGATGATGACTTTTGGATTGTTGGCAGTGCACTGCTCAATCAATACATCAGTATTGTTGACTACCAGAATGAACGACTTCATTTAATCGCCTACCCAAATACTGAGTTTAGAACACGCTATAACTTGTTGGGATTAGAGCTTAGAAAAACCACCGGTGGCGAATTTGTTGTTCGATATTTATTTCCAGATATCGTTTCTGATGAATCAGGAATTAAAGAAGGCGATTTAATTACTCGTATTGATGGCAAAAACAGTCGACAAATATCTCTAGAGAATTGGTTGGATATCACAAATACAGTTGGTGAACATGAGCTTTGTTGGCAACGGGAGGAGCTTGTTTGTCGAATTTTTATAGCTAAGCCGGTTGTTGGGTATTCGGTTGTAGCCGACTAATTTACTGACCTAATTTCCTCTCCAAAGTGAGAGGAACCGTTGCGTAAACACCAAGAAACACTGGTTACTAGGTCTCTGTAAATTGGTCATGCCATCTTATAGATTAATTGAAAAGTATTTAGCTTCCCAGACCATACCTTTCTCGACATAGAATTTATGAGCTGCCTCGCGATGGACACCAGACACTAGGCGAACCTGATTACAACCTTGAGTTTTTGCTTGCTCTAATGTCCAGTCGAATAGCTTACTACCATAACCACATGAACGTTGCTCAACAGAGGTTACAAGATCCTCAATTTCAAGATATTTTCCCGTGTGTAACCAATCAGAGATGCGGTAGCCTACTGCGGCCTTAATTCCACTATCGTCCAGAAGTGCCAACTTATAACCACAGTTTTCAACTAAGGATGTAACTCTTTTTAGAAAATTATCTTTGGAAATATGTGGCCTGAGTTGAGACAAAACCTTATAGCTACTCAGAATTTCTTCATCTGTCTCTGCAATAGATATTCTCATTTAACCCTCGCTTGGCAAACGCTCTAACAATGAGGTGGTTGCAACGATAGCGGAAACCACTACCTATTAAGCCACCGATTAAGTACTTTGCTAACTATATTACTGGGTTTAATCGTTAGATACTTTAAGCACACTTTCGCCTTTTACAAGAATTGGTACAATATGATTTTTGCTAATCTCTTGATGAGTCGCTTGAGCATACTTTTCATTGTAAGCATTTAGCAGCATCACTATAACCACTTGATATTCGGGAATATACTGTATTAAGGCAGTGTATCCATAGTCAGTGCTACCGCCCATATGCAAAATTTGAGGGCCCCAAGAATCAAAATGTCTAATATTTCCAAGCTTCCATTTCTCGTTTGCTGTTAAAAAAGTGAGATTCTGTGCATTATCTAGAAATATTTTTCCTTGTAAAAGAGCATCAAACCACGCATAGAGGTCATTGGTCGATGTAACCATCCCACCTTGGCCTACTAGAGCCCAGGTCAGTCCTTTTTCAAACGTTGTCGAACCATTATCCGCTCCACCATAACCATGTGTTAACCTAGCATCAGGTATATCCGTAGCTCCGTAAAATCCTGTATCAGAAAGTGACAAGGGAGTTAAAATATTTTGATGAATATATCGCTGAAACAACTGGCCGCTTCGCTGTTCGACTATCGCGGCTAATAGCGTATAAGCAGCATTTGAATATGCTATTTTTTCATCAGGTCTGGCAATTACTGGCATTTCAAGTATCTTTTTTAAGGCCTCTGCCTTATTCATTTTGTCAAAATCAGTTTTGTTGTGAAAATTATCCATTCCGCTGGAATGTGATAGTAACTGCTCGATGGTTAACCTTTTTTTATCTATCGGAGCTTCCGGATAAAAATCTCCAATAGTGTCATCAAGCTTTAGTTTGCCATTTGATACAAGTTGTAAAACAGCGGCGGCAGTAAAAGTTTTAGCGATAGATCCCATATCCGAAATCGTTCTGTTCGAGTTCTTTAATTTATTCTCACGCTGAGCCCAGCCGTATGAATAGTTAAGCAGCATTTTTTGATTTGAGGCAATGAGCACCGTTCCTTCAAAAGTACCCGCTAAATACTCTTTGTTTAGTTCTTCAGATAAAGCCATACCAATATCTTGGTAATCTTTAAACAAAGGAACGCTATTTTGCTGGTTGATAGTTTTTGATGGGGTGCTGCTGCACCCCAGTAGACTAAATAAACTAATTAAATATAAAACTATTGTCGCAGGGCTGAGAACATTCATTGCTTAGCTAATATCCGATTCAGCCGCACAACCGCTGGAATGCTTCGTTGGCTGTAGACTGTGGCACAAAAATCACCTGTTGTTCTTCACACTCAATGTCGTTTGGTTCTTCCCACATATCACTGGCAATTTCAAATATTTCATCAGGAACTTCCATTGAAAAGGTGCTTCCCTTATTGAGATTTCTATTTCGCACTCTTTCTTTTCTTACTTCTCTGGGGCAGTCCAACACATAAACAAGAACTTCATGACCAGAACCTTTAATGCGTTCATACATTTCTCGCCGCCTTTTACTCTGAACAAGACCTAGCTCGAGTATCACGTTACATTTGCAATTCAGAATCCTAAAAGCGACATCCCATACTTGGCCAATACATCGCTCCTTTCTTTCAACATACCACTCGATGACTGAAGTAGTAGGACGATCGGGCCTGTATAACCTAGCCATCCAAGAATCCAGGTTTATATGAGGTGCAGCGACTTTGTGGCTTAAGTCCTCTGAAAATGTTGACTTACCCGCACCAACAGGCCCCTCTACTAAAATGACTGTAGCCAAAATACCCTCTAATAATTCTAAGATTTTTTTGATTAATCTTACAGCTAACAATAACTCTAAATTATCCGACTAAGTTACTAAAAAAATCTATCGATATCAATCGCTTCATTGAGGCATCGACAGGTTCAGCCGGCTTGTATTGTTTGTGTTGATAGGAATAAAGCTCACTGAGCGCAGTCGAAGTGCTGCATTGTGAGGCTTCGACAGGCTCAGCCGGCTTATCTTTCGAATACCATTATTGTAATAAAACTCTTTCAAACGTGACTAACCTTTAAGAGTGTAATTGCACACTAGTCTGGAATTATCCAGCTCTTCGTGCGTTTTAGAGTCAACTTAAAGGAATGTATAATGACTACAGAGTTTGATACCGCCCAAGATGGATCAGCAAACACCTCAAAGCAAACATCCCCCGTTTGGTTCGCGCTTGACTTAATCATTTATGTCTCTGTGATGTTCTTGATTAGAGAGATCTACTTCTCCGAATTTAACTTTATCACCAATGGTTTGTTCTGGTCTTTTACTACACTGCTAACAGCCGCCATCTTAGTGCGAGTTCGTCATTTATCATGGAAAGAGCTTGGATTATGTTTGCCTAAAGACTACAAACAACCGCTGATTGCCACTGGGTTCATACTGGTTGCTGTTCCGGTTTTCATCATCATTTTCAATTTACTAAATGACAATCTTGGATTGGAATTAGCTGCCGACCAGTCGGATAAAGCTGCGCCAGCAAAGTTTGGTGAGCTAGCTGGAAACTGGATGTTATTTTTTTCTATCATTCCGTTTATCTGGATCCAGTCGATGTTAGAAGAAGTTTTGGACAGAGGATTTATGATCAGCTGGATTGAAAGAGCGCTTTCCAGCAATTTGTTTGCGACCATTATGGCGGTATTAATCCAAGCGCTAATTTTTGGGTTTAGACACTCTTATGATATTTCTGAACGGTCGATTACAGTCGCGTTAATTGGACTGGCTCTGGGAATTGGTTACGTAGCTTTTGGTCGAAACTTATGGCCATTGATTATCGCGCATTGTATTTTTAACACCATGTCAATGGCAGGTCGTGTGTAGCGTTTATAAAAATAGTATAAAGGTAGTATTCCAACCGCTAATTAAATACTCTTCTTAATAATTCAGTGACTCTAGCCGCGGGATCTTTTCTAATTTTTAATTCTTCCTTGGCAATCATGGTAAATAAACCATCTAGTGTTTGCTGCAATAAATAATTCTCAATATTGAGATCTGGCTTATTGGTAAACGGGATTGCATCATAAGTTTTAAGCAAGTTTTTATAATCGTCATAAAAACCTATTTTAGACATTGAGCGAGTAATAATCGGTTTAAACTTGGTTGTTAGTTCGCTGGTGGAAGTTGATCTAAAAAACTGGGTCGCCGCATCATCCGGCCCTTGCAATATGTTTAACCCATCTCTGAGGCTCATTTTAGAAATACTGTTGAAGAAAACCTGTTTTGCTTCGGCAGAAGCACTTTCAGCCGCACGATTCATTTGAGTTTCAAAATTAGAAACATAACTCCCCATACCGAGCTTATTTAAAGTATTGACTAGTTTATCGAGTTCTTGCGGCGTATTAATTCGAATCAAAGGGTTATCGCTAAAACCACCTTTTTGGCTTGTTAAATTAACACTGTTTTTAGTGCCTACTTCTAGCGCTTGTTTTAGTCCGGCGACGATTGTTTTGTTATCCAAGGGACGCGCATTGGCTAGCTGATCATTAATTTGTTTTAAGTCGACACTTTGGCAACTCATTAAAAAAATCATCAAGAACGTAGCTTGAGAAAAAGAAAAGAGAACAGTCACTAAACGATTTAACATAGCTTTCACCTAAAGATTTTCATGAAACAAATGAACAAGAAATAAGACTGAAAAAATCTAAATTTGATCAGTCCTATTTTGATGGTTCTTAACGAAGGTAAGTTGCTGATAATGCCAGCACCGGCGCAGCAGTTGGTTTACCATGCTGCCAATCTAAACCTTCCACTCCGCTTCCGGCGATATCCACATGCACGTAGGCAATAGGCTGTTCGCTGTGTTTCGAGTGTTCTTCAAGCCCTGAGGCTTCGGATAAAAATGCCATGGGGAATTGATGACCGCGCGGTACAGAAACCGATGGACCATTGTTGGATGAAAGCACGTCATCAGCTTTAGTACGAGGCTTAATAATATCCCAATCTTCTCGGCGCGAAAGACTGATCTGACAACCGTCTCCCCAAGCTTCACCGTGCTCGGCAATTTCATTGCCCACGCCATTTTGACGGGCATAACCATTTTCAACCAAGATAGTATAAGGACCTGCAGCCAATAACGCATGCCCAGTCAGAGTCGCCACCGTAAATAAACAAGGATTGACTTCATTAACGGCTTGCTGTCTGAAATGAGACAAAGAGTCGATCATCGCCAAGCGACCTTCGGCGTCAGTATTACCAATACGAACTCGCTTACCTGAATGTCCCGTGATAATTTCATCGGCCACATAAGCATCGGCACCAATAGAATTACGAACGGCTGCAATTTTGGCAACCACTTTAATCCCTTCAGGTTGCAGCATTGCTAGGGTTTTCATAAAACCAGCGACCGCAGCACCGCCCCCTTTATCTCGGCTCATGCCAGCCATATGCCCACCGGTTTTCACATCGGCTCCACCGGTGTCATAGGTAACCGCTTTCCCGACTAACATTAACGTCTTTTTGATCGGCCCTTTACCTTGATAACTCAGTTCGATAATTCGTGGGTGATGACGCTCAACCGCGTAAGATGCTCTGGCAACTGCTTCAAATAACGGGTATTCCTTTGCAATGTGTTCTCGGTCTGCGATAACGTTAATATTAACCGCTGAATCTGTAAATTCGCTTGCACAATATCCAGCAAAGCCAATCGGTGCCATTCTTTCCGGCTCGGTACCACATAAATCTCTAGCCACTCTACGCCCCGCTTCTGCGGCATTTAGATAGTCGCAATCAACACGGTTATCGACATCAAAAAGACCGATAGTCTGCACCGGTTCAATCTCTGACTCAGTCAAACTCTGGCGAGCCTCTAACGGTTGCCACAAGGCTTGGCAAGCACCCAAATAGCAGGACTCCAGCGCAAACTGATAGTCACTAGAATTAGGTACGCCCGAAACAACCATCAATAAATTTTTGGCACCAGCATCTTTGGCAATGATTGTCGCTTTTTTTGCCGCGTCAGCAAAGTTTCTGACATCGTCGTAATCTTTCTTAAGACTACCGGTCGGCGAATGGATTAAACGACCTCCAGCAATCTCGCTGCTATGGATTAATACAGCTTGATTGCCAAGTCGTTGATCAATGTTGGCAGCGTCAGTTAATGCACTCTGCAGCGTATTGTTGTCTGGATAGCTGGCATCGGGTGAAATTACAATCACCGCGTCAAACTCGCTGCCTTTAGAAATAGCCTGGTTGAGATCTTGAATACTTTTTGCACTAGGGTGTGCCATTGCGACTCCTTATTATCATGTCTTGACTCCCAAAGGTAAATGGGAGTCGTTTTACTATTCGACATTATTTAGTAGATATACTTTGTCTTAAAATTATAGCTTGTAGCTAGTTAGGATAAAGCTATTGGATGATGATGTAAAACTTTCGCAGTTTGAAGGCTTTTACTTTGATTAGAGCTAAAATTAATTCATGAGCGTTTCGCAGCGCTAAAGCTCGGACTGCGACTCACTTTTGTCAGAGAACAAAAGTAAGCAAAAATCTCTTTCGTTGAAACGAGCGCGAATAAATATATTTCAACGCTTTTAAGTCTTAAACTGGGTCGGAGCGGCTTATTGCGCCCATCGGGCGGAAAAGAACTTATGTCCATGGATGGACGGTATGCAGTTTTTGCAGGAGCAGAAAACTGACGCCGAAGGCTCAAACAGCTTTTCCACTAATCCGATGGACATGGGGATGTCGAACTGCTCGTAGCCACTGGGCGAAGAAAAACTACTTGCCTAGCGGCTATAACGACGACGTAAAACTCATGAGACAGCGGGTAGACAAGAAAAGCAAATGAGCGCCAGCGAGCTCTTTTCTTCCGCTGACTCTCGTTCAACCAATAAGGACTGTTCAGGCTTAGATTAGCTATCCGCAAGAAATCTACCAGTTATCTTCAGCGAAAAGCACTTTTGGTTACTTTTGGTGATTTGGCCAAAAGTAACTCGCAGAAAAGCTTTAGCGCTGCGAAACCGCACCTAAAACTCGGAAAAACGCCTAATTAGTTGAATATCAAAAACACAAAAGCTGTAAAACGCTTATGAGTTTTGTATTCAAAAAGAATAATAAATCTGTCACTTCTTAAACCATAGCAGAGAAACAGTATGCCCCTTCTAACTTCAGTTGGCTGAATGTCTGGATGTAGAGTTGGTATAATTTATTAATTAGAAAATACAAGATTAGGTCTGGGCTACCACAATTAATTCATTACCTTTTTAATCCTTATTACCCACCAACTTAATCTTCCCAAACACCCCCGCATCAATATACCCACGATTCTTATCACCATTAACCGCCTTAATATCTTTAGAGCCAATAAAACTCTCTCGACCTTTACTTCCATCATTATCGCAATAGGCCATCATAAATCCCATCTGCTTACCGGCATGTAATTTGACTGGATTATTTTCATCCTTATTAGGTCGAAATTGGTCATCATAAACGGCCAGTGCAACTTCCCATATGATTTTTGTCGGGTCCGTTTGACTGCGTTTCCAACGATTTTTAGCATGATCATTTAAAACTAAAAACTGTGGCTCTCCGTTCTTATCTTTCTCACCAATATCCACCACCTGATTATCTAAAGCAAGATGATAAGCAAACGCATTAAAGTTAAATTGATGATTACCACCGGATGCATCCTCATCGATAAAAATTTCTAAACAATCATCATCCCAATAAAAGTCGACAGGATTTGGATGACCGTCGAATAGCTTGTCATCAACAATTTCAGCGAGAATATAAATAAAATTTTGATCCCAAAGCAATTTATAGCGACCACTAAAATCCATTGGCTCAGGTAACTTACCAATAATGGCTTGATCGATGGCTTGCCATTTTTGCGTGGTCCATATTTGTTCAGTGGCGAGGCCATCGATTTCGATTGCCTGTTTAGTCAGTTCAACCTCATAAGCGCTCGCTTTGTTCGATAAGAATAGCAAGCTAAGGCCGATAATCATCTGAGAGAATATTTTCACTTGGTTTTTCCTAATTTAATTTTTTGCGATTAATTAGTTGCTTAATGGGTTGTCATATTTTCGAGGACGATCGCTTGTGCCAACATCACAGTCTCGTCAATGCTTTCTTTGATATTGATGGTAACAATATCAGACTCATGCTCTGGAGCTTGCATTGCGTCAAACTGACTACTAAGCAAACTTGGTTCGAAAAAATGAGATTCGCGTCGTTTTAAATTTTGTTCCAGTTGCTCGATAGTGCCAGAAAGATGAATAAAGATCACCTGATAGCCTAAACGACGAAATTCTTGACGATGATCTTTTCGCAATCCAGAATAGGCTAAGCAGCAATCAATTTTTGATTTGGTCAGTGTTTCTAAGGTTTTACACATGCTGTTTATCCAAGGCCTTCTATCTTCATCAGTGAGCGCTTGCCCATTTTGCATTTTTTGCTTAGCCGTCTCAGAGTGATAGTCATCAGCTTCAAGAAAATGAAAAGAGTTGAGTTTTGCCAATTCGAAAGCGATCGTCGATTTACCGCTACCGCTAACACCCATAATGATAAAAAGAAGTGGTTTACTCTCTTGGTGACGTTTAATGCAATCGATCATGGCTCACCAGGAATATTAACCACAACACGATAACATTTTCCGGACTCGATATTAGTGATCCTTTCATTATCTTGAATAACCCCATCTACTTCTATTAGGCATTTGGATAGTTTATCCAAACGATTAAATTCAATTTCAAAAGTCGCCCCCATAAACCTTCTTTTGATAGAGGCATGTTGCCAGTGGGAAGGTAAATTTTGCTTAATCACTAGCTCTCCTTGCTCTCCATACACACCGAACAATCCTTCAACCAAGCAGCGATAATACCAACTAATCGTTCCTGTATTAATAAGTTGACTTGATCGACCAGCGTGTTCCGGGAACTGATGATAAGCTCCCCGATAATAGTTAGGTATAAAGTTTGCGAGCTGCCCTCTTTCTATTGCATCCTCTGCATTTGGCAACATCTGCTTAAGCACCTTATATCCTTTATCCGCTTGGCCTAACTGATACAGCGCAAAAGCATAAAATATTGCCGCGTGATTATATACCGAACCATTTTCAGCAACACCAGGCGACTTTTGCGTGATTCGGCCAATGTCTTCTCGCATCTCGGTAAAAGCCGGCGCTAACATCATCATACCGTATGGTGTTTGTAGCTGCTGTTCGGTCGCCTTTAATAGTTTATCCATATGCTCGGGCAATAATGCATTACATAGAATTGACCAGCTTTGCGGGTTTAGAAATAATTTACCTTGGGGATCTTTTTCGACCCCAAACAACCGTCCATCGTCGGTAATGCCTCGAGCGAACCATTGTTGTGACCAAAAGTATTGATTGATGAGTTGATTGAGTAATTGATGTTGGTCGGAATACTCCTTTGCTTTTTCTACTCTGTTTAATGAGTAGCATATTTCAGACCATTCTTTCAGCGCATAAGAAGTTGCCATGGTTAGCCAAGCAGAAACACCTTTACCTTTGTGACCAACCATATTCATTGGGTCACACCAATCCCCTTGCACGATGTAACTCAATCCTCGCTCGTCTCTAGCATTTAGAAGAAAATCCATCGCCCGATCGATATGCTCTGCGATTGAATTTAATTCTGCGCTATCACCCCAGCAAAGTTGCATTTGTAAGAGGTCATAGTCATTGGTTTCTTTCAAATATGCAGATAGGCAAATTGGCAACCACACGTTATGATCGGCATGAGGTATTTGATTAATATATTTTAGTGTTGCTTGTTCATGCAGCAAGATCCCATCAGGCAGTTCACCACTATTTTTTTGTTGCGAAATAGCATTGATAAATGCCGACTTTGCCAGCGACGGTTTAATGTAACTCATCCCCATATGGTCCTGCAGATAGTTACGAGTTTGCGGGTCACTAGTTAATCGATTCACGTCTCCATGATAGAATATTTGCCGTGGTAGCCAATAGTTGACGAAGTGGTCAAGCTCTGGTTCGGGGGTACTAATTTGTATGCACCCTTGCGCTTGTTGCATGTAATTTTGATACTCTAATCGAGTTAAATCTTTGTTATCAAAACTACGACTAGGATTATTACAATAATTAGTACGCACGCTCTTTAGTTCAGCTTCCATTAGCATGGGACCAAATAAAAGACGGTTGCTAAAACTCCCACCTGCTGCAATTGTTTCTCTAAATTGAAACACCGCCGCTGGCGTTTCATATTGAGAAGGCCGGCTGGAAAGAATTTGAGCATTGATTTCATCCGGCTGTGAAAGTCCACCCTCGCCTTCAAACGCTTCTTGATTAGCACAAAAAGAATGAATTGGTTTTTCCGACATTAAATAGGTTTTATCTTTAAAGTTTTTCTGCTTTGGATAGTCTTCTAGTTTCTGATAAGGAGTAACGCAACTAGCCACTATTGCATTGTGCTCTGGTAAATACTTGGCAGACTGATTCATCCAAGACATATAACCGATTGAGAAATACGGATAGATCGCTAACTTACGTTGCTCATTACTTAGATTGGTTACTTTAAGATCCCAAACTTCTAACTGTTCATCATTCGGAATAGAAAGGACTAGCTCTATTCGAATCGAAAGCTTTTCAACGAGCCAAGAGATTTCAGTCAAGCTTACAGTAAATTCAAAACGATCTAATTCGGCTTTGACTGGTTCATAAGGAGCGGAAAACATTTCACCCGAGATTTCATCCTTAATGTAAAAAAACCGACCGGGATGGTGGGCATAATAATAAGGTTCTGGTTGAATAAAACTAGTCGCTTCTAAACAAGGACCTTTAGAATATTTTGCGGGCTCTGGTTGAGTAAACTGCGAGTTTACAAACCCACGACAGGTCGCTTGAACCAGTAACTTTTGATTCCAAAGATAACCGCTCGCTTTAGGCATTGCTAGCGGAGAGAATAGTTTAATATCTCCGTTAGCTTGATTTAATTGATAAAGCTTTTGCTCAACCATTAGCAAACGGCTCATTCAATGATTTTTTGGCTGGCTTTGCTTCTGAGTCATGTGTAGATATCTTTTTGGATTCAAATAAATCCGCATGAATTTCCTTCAGCTGTTGTTGATTTAGCGGATATAACCTAACAATCAATACTGCTAGTATTGCGAATGCCCCAGGTATAATAGTCATTAGTAAAACGATGCCATGTTCCGACGCGTCAGATTGTATCTCATTGGCAACATAGCCTAAGCTTGCTAAAAGCCACCCCATGATCGCTCCAGCGAAAGCCCCCCCTAACTTTTGTGAGAAAGACGCCGCTGAGAAGATCATTGCCGTGGCTCTACGACCGTTTTTCCATTCTGAGTAGTCTGCAGTATCAGCGTACATTGAAAAAACCAAAGGTGACTTAGGGCCTAAGGCCAAACCTATTGCAATTTGCAATGTGAAAATAAGATATATGTTATCTTTTGGAATAAAGTAAAAAATAAGGGAAAGCGCGCCAACAATACTCATTAGTATTAGCAGCAACTTTCGTTTATCAAAAAACTTAGTTAACAAAGGTGTAATTGCCGCACCAACCATCAAAGAGAGCATGTAAGCTGTGGCAAAGCTACCGATTAGATCTTCACGACCGACATAGTATTTAAAATAGAAAGTGCCGCTACTGCCTCTAAGAGTAATGGTTAACATAATTACCAAAGCCAAGCTAAATAGTATTAACCAAGGTTTATTACCCGCTAAATCTTTCAGGTCACGAGCTATTGATGTGTTTTGATTAGCTGGTGGCAATATTCGTTCACGGGTGGTTAAAAAAGATGTCGCGAAGAGCAAGGCTGCAACTGCTCCGTAGAGTACCATGGTCAATTGCCAACCTAATTGTTCGTTGCCAGCTCCTAATAAATTGACTAGTTCTGGGGTAAAATACGCAACTAGCGTCCCGCCAGAAAATGCTCCGATAAACCTGAAACTGGTTAAAGTGGTTCTTTGCTGAGAGTTACCTGTAATCACTCCCAATAAGGCGCCATAAGGAACGTTAATGAAGGTATAGGCCAACATCATAAAAATGTATGTACAGTACGCCCAAATTAGCTTTCCGTTATCATCAAAATCTGGGACCGTAAAAGTCAAAACTCCTGCCGCTGCAATCGGTAAAATTCCCCAAATTAAGTAAGGACGAAATTTTCCAAACCGGGTGTTGGTGCGATCTGCTAACGCCCCCATCAATGGATCACTAAATGCGTCAATCATGCGAGTGACTAGCATCATGGTACCAACCGCCGCAGCCGAAATACCAAATACATCGGTATAGAAAATAAACAGAAAGACATCAAAAACTCGCCAGTAAAAATTTGAGGCAACGTCACCACAAGCATAACCGGCTTTTTCGGAAAATTTTAGTGGTCTTTCTGCATCGGTATAACTTGAGGACATTTCTACTCCTAGTTGGAAGCGCTTACATGCGTTCTTGTAATTCTTGTTCGTTTTCTTCGAATAAAACTAGTTAATCGGATCGATGAAACTATTAATCGATAATCTTCCAGTTAAAGGGTTATGATCTGGAATAAAGTCTTTTGGGATAGAGCCAGAATGCAAAATGTTTCTGGGGTAAATGATAATTCGATTATAAATTCCCTGCTGTTCTGCAATACGTTCATACAGAGCCGTATCACCATTAATGTATTCAGCGGGCGGCAAATTAGTAGACCCATTTTTTTTCATTGAATCGAAATAGGCAGCTCTACGCTCATCATCAATAGACTCAAATTGTGTATCTCTGTGTCTATAGAAAGATGTTCCGCCAAGGTCGGTTTTAAACAAATAGTGTACCGCCGCCAATCCATTTTTATCCAACGAGTCGAAGTGCGGGATACGTTGAAGTAAATGTAAGTCATTGGGGGGAGTTGTAACCATTGAAAACTGACAAAAACTAAAGGTTAACTGGCTAGTTTTAAACTTAAAAAATTCTATTAGCGTTTCTGCTAACTCTTCTAAAATAAACTGCTTATATTGACTTGGCGCGTCAGCCCGTACACCAGGATAATACGGGGAATTGACAGAGAAATTAGTTTTACAAGCAAGCTCTACTAAATAATCCGGTTGACTCAGTAAATTATCAATAACCAGTAATGGTAATTTTTCTTTGCCAATTTTTAATTTTTGAATTCTTGTCTCGGGATGTTGTTTAAAATTCATAAATTAGCCTTGTCCGATCACATCCGCAACTGTACTAATATCAAACAAATCAATTTGCTTTACAATAACTATCAATAAACTGTTGGTGAGTAGGCATCTGCGCTAACTCATTATCAACCATGCTGCTTAACTGCCCTAAGAAACGAGCGAGCTCTCCTTCTTTCATTTGATCAACAATTTGATGATATTGTTCTGGCATAATTCCTTGCCCCATCATGACTTGGGTCCAGGAATCAATCTTAAATAACTCAGTCTGTGTAATACAAACCCGTCCCGTATCTTTAAATAATTCTATTCGGTGTGAAAGTGTATCCGGTACTTCCATGTTCTTGCAGAATCGCCAGAACGGTGAGTCCTCTCGGTCAGTCGCCTTATAATGTAGAATAATAAAATCTCGAATACGTTCCATCTCTTCCTTAGTTTGATTATTGTATTCATCTATATTTGACTGCTTGATTTCATGATGAGGAAATAACCTCATCAACCTCAGTACTGAGGCCATAATCAAATGAATTGCGGTCGATTCAACAGGCTCCAAGAATCCGCTTGATAATCCGATAGCGACACAGTTTTTATTCCACCCTTTGATGCGTCGTCCAGTATGATACTTCAATACTTTTGGCTCAGTAATCGCGGGACTTTCTAAGTTATCAAGTATTAAGGATATGGCCTCATCGTCAGAGGTGTATCGATGACAAAAAACTAGTCCATTGCCGACTCGATTCTGCAGCGGAATTCTCCATTGCCAACCAAAGTCATGGGCGATTGATTGGGTGTAGGGCCGAGGCTCGCCAAATTTTTCAGATTGCACTGCGATCGCAGCGTCGCAGGGTAATAGATGTCCATAGCTTTCGTATCCAGTGTGCAATGCGCCTTCAATTAGTCGTCCTACGAAGCCGGTACAATCAATGAATAAATCTCCTTCTAAAATATCGCCACTTTCCAATAAAAGAGATTCGATAAATCCAGACTCAGAATTTAAGTTAACGTCAACTATTCTCCCTTCAATTCTTTTTAAACCATGTTGTATGGAAAAGTTTTTGAGATATTCAGCGTAACGACCAGCATCTAAATGGTAGGCATAATTGATCTTACTGAGGTCGCGCATACCGAACTTTCCTTGACGCGCCGCTTTTAACTCTAAACAATAATCTCCGAACTCTCCATCAAGCCCTTTTTCTACTCCGGCTAACCAAAAGTGTTGAAATTCTCCAGCCCAACAAATTTTTCCGGTTTCTCCAAAAGAATGAATATATTTATCGCCTTTGTTGCCCCAATTTTGAAATTCAATACCTAGTTTAAACGTGCTCTGACAGGACTTCATAAAGTCTTGTTCATTGATTCCTAACAACTGGTTAAACGTTTTTAATGGCGGGATAGTCGCTTCGCCAACGCCAATTCGCCCTATTTCTTCAGACTCGATAAGACTAATTTCTAAGCTTTTATTTAATAATTTGGACAAGGCAGCAGCGACCATCCAACCAGCGCTGCCACCACCAGCTATAACTACCTTTTGAATTGGTTTTTTATTCAAGTTAAACTCTTCCTCTCTACAAGTATTGTTGCATCTGGTTTAAACCAACTTTTGATTCTTCATATCAACCAATTTTTTAATATTATTAAGTGAAGCAATTACCAAAAAAGCGGCTTGTAAGAATCCTGACTGATTTAGTTTTTCTAAAGCTTGTCCACTTAGCGATTTGAGTTTTTCTTCATGAACGGTATAACAACCTTGCAACTGTACTTTTTCACCATTATTAAATTGAACATCGATAGTAACTGGCTCAATTAGGTCGTGCTCTATAAAAGCTTCAAACATCAATTTACTGAATTCAATTCCTTGATGAATGCCAGACAAAATCGTGATCATTTTTTCTACGTAAGGGGTTTGCTTCTCTTCTTCATCAAACAGTCTTTCCCCTTTGTTATCATAAGAGACTCGTGGGTCTTCCATATCAATATTAATCACAGGTTCATTCTTACTTTTTCCGATAGCTTCTTGATTTTGAAATCCTATCAGAAAAGGCCCTTTTGCAATTGCGGCAGGTACATAGCGAGCTGACCATTTTCTATCATTCAAGAATAGGTTTTCATTCGCACCAAACCCTAGCATGGCAAATGAGCTGAATTCTCCTGACTCAGGATTTTTTCTGAATAATATTGGATACTCACTTTGCACATCACCAAACTCAGTTGGAAATGTCATTATATTTGAAGTGTTATCTCCATACTCATTACTATATTCAGTGATTACTGATAGGTTTCTATGGGATTCTGTATTTAGAACAACGTAATTTGGCATTCTCTATTCTCTTTATAATTTAGAATGAATAAATAGGGTCTGCTTCCCATATTTCCACAGAAAAGCTTTCGAGTAAACCACAAAAAAGGCCGCCTAACGATCTTATTTCGCCAGACGGCCGATACAACTACTTACGACTTAAATGGTCATATTATTAGAACGTATAACGTGCGCCTATCGAATATCTCGCACCAAATTGCTCTAGCCTCCATAGTTGTGCTTGGGTCCGTCCGTGAGTACGACGATTCTCTTCAGTCAGATTGATGCCTTCAAAACTAAATGAAAGATTATCGTTGTACTCATAGCCAATACTAAAATCAACCTGCGAATACTCTTCTACATATTCCGGTTCAGAATTGTAGATCGAAGCATTATTAAGGAATCCGTCTCGCCAATTGTAACTTATACGAGCATGCCATTGATCTTTTTCGTACATTGCAACAACGTTTGCCGTATCACTCAAACCTATCAAAGCAAATTGCGTTTGAGATGGGTCAGCAGCGTTATCGAATCCAATGTCACCGTCCACGATGGTGTAGTTAGCTTGCAATCCAAAACCGGATTCTCCGAAGAAGTGCTGAAGTGCCAGTTCCCAACCGTCAATGGTTGCTTCCTTATTGTTAACTGGTGCTTGAGACAAGAACTGCATCAATGGATCGTCAGAATTTGGAACTATGTCAACCGCAAGTTCAAACTCGTCAGACGTCATCGAGTCATAAGCTACTCCTAGCTGATTGGCTGCCATCATAGAGAATAGAGTTGTATCGTTTACTGTTATTCCCAATGCATTAAGATCTGCTACCGCTTGCTGAGCTCTAGGACCTGCACTAGCATCTCTCAAGCCGTAAAAATTCTGGAAGATAGGTCCCGTTCCGATAAAGTTTTCGACGTCTTTTTTGAAGTAACCGACCGATAAATAACTAGCATCATCAAAATACCACTCTAAAGACAAGTCATAATTAGTAGACTCTAGTGGTACCAAATTTGGGTTTCCACTGGTAGCCGTACCAAAACCATTTGGTGCAATTACCGTTGGTTGAGCTGGCCCATCGGTTACAGTTGCTGCAGGACTTAGACTTGAATATCCAGGACGAGCAATTGTTTGACTATAAGAAAAACGCGCAATTAAATCGTCTTGTAATTCGATATTAAAATCTAAGTTCGGAAGAACATGATCATAATCATTTTCTGCCGTCACTAACTGTTTTGCACCGGTACCAGGAATAACACGAAAGTCATCATTACTTTCCCATAAGACATGCGCTGGAAATGCCAAGTCGGCGGTCGCTGAAGAAGTTGTTTCTTCATACCGAAATCCTACCACTAAACCGTATGGTCTATTTCCAAATGACCCAGAGTATTCCAATTGAGCATAGAAAGAAGTCACGTCTTCGTCTATTCTTCGGTTAGTCGACTCGTTAGGGTTACGGTCAAAACTAAACCCATAAAGATTAGCAGCCCACGCTCCTATTTCTGCGGCATTAGCTCGATACCCTGTAGTATAGGCACCAGCGGTGCTGTAATCGTCGAATACACTTGCAAAGTCCACAGGAGTTAAGAATCCCGCTGGAATTTCTCCTGGATTGGATACGCCCCAACCCCCCATGGTATCGTTGATATTAGATTGAATCGTGTGGTTTGACATTTCTCGTGTCTCAACACCAAAATCAATACTAAAATCATCGAAATCGTAACTTCCATCAAGTTTAAATTGAGTAATTTCACTTAAGTTTTCAGAGTAAAAACGTTGCTGAATCGCTGTTCCGACATCACTTTCATCGAGTGTATTGTTACAGTTTAATCCTCGAGCAGGGTCGCAATCATCGAATTCGATTTGAATAATAGGCAGCCCATTATTAAATAGTGCTGTTTGACCAGCTACAACGTTAGCGCTCAGTCCGTTCTTAAGGAAGTTACCGAATCCATAACGAGGTGTCGTTTCTGCTGATGAATCATGAAAATCCAAAGCCAAATTTAAATTATTTGAAACGTTCCACTCTAAATTAAATCCTAGAGACTTATTATCTGTTTGCGAGTTTCTATTGATTGCTGCAAACGCAATATCTCTTGGTGCTAATTCTCGTCGATCTTCATTGTAGATCACCGGGGTACGACTGACACCATTATCAAAGGTAAACGCATTTTGATAACTGTCAAACCAAATGGAAAGTTCACTTCGCTCCTCATTTTCTTTCAAATTTGAAAAAGTGTAATCAAGAGTCGCCACAACTTGTTCAACTGGTTTGAATTGAAGGGTCAATTGAGCGTTAGTTCGATCTCTTTCTCGATCGCCCATGTAATAAATCAAGTTAGAAGGTAGTGCGAAAGTATCGCCTGTAGCGGGAGGGTTAGTAACCGTTACACCGTCAATTCCACCATCCCATTGCGCTGATCGCCACTGATTAATCAGCGCAGCTGCAACGCCACTATCTCGTTCTGATTTACTGGCACTTAATGAAATACCAAATTTTTCACTGTCATTAGTCCAACTTAAAATCCCTGAAAGTTCAGGGGTAAAATCATCGCCTTCAATTACTGTTGTATCGTGCACTAAACTACCACCAACACTTGCCTTAAAACCTGGGTTATCTAGTGGTCGAGTTGTGATAATATTAATGGTTGCGCCCATACCTCCAGAAGCATAATTTGCCTTGCCAGTTTTCGTTACTTCTAAAGATTGAACCGCATCTGATGAAAGGTTTTCAAAGTTATATGCTCGTGTGTCCGATGGATCACCTGCTGGTGGTAAAGAAGAACCCGGCATGGTTCTACCATTTAGAGTAATCATATTAAATTGTGGCCCAAAGCCACGAACTGTTACCTGACTACCTTCACCATTTTGCCGGTCAATCGAAACACCTGTAATTCGTTGAAGTGATTCAGCTAGGTTAGTATCCGGAAATTTACCGATGTCTTCCGCTGTAATCGCGTCAACTACCCCAACCGCATCCCGTTTTTTATTCATAGAGCTAATTAAGCTTCCACGTATACCCGTGATGACAACGACTTGCTCTTCCTCAGCGTTGCTAGCCTCATCCTCTTCTGCGTATACAGGACTGGCTGCAAGCGAACCTAATATCAGCGACAAGCTAGCCGCTATAGGTGTTTTATTAAATCTTTTATTTTTCATATGGTTCCGCTCCCACGATTTTCTACCCCGTTTTATAACTATACTATTTTAATTAGGAAAATGTAAGCGCTTTCACGAGAAGCCAAAAAAAAGGACAGGCAAATCGCGCCTTTTGTAAGCGCTTACATTAAACTAAGGGATTTGTGATTTAAGGTCAACTATAAATTTGATCTTTCTCCGACCTGAAACACTAAATTACTCCAGTTAAATCATGTATTTTTTATAAAACTAATAATATTTACGAATAAAAACAATTAGATAGCGAAATATGATCAATTACTGAGTAGATAGAATAATAACCCGATCTTTATTAATAAATTTAGTGGGATATGACTCAAATTCCAATAAATCTACATAAACGACTTACTTTTTTGGCTGATCTCTTAACAACAAATAGTCGATCTCTCACAAAGATCGGCTCACTCTGCCTACTGACGAAGTCAAATTCGATCCGTAAAATCCGCCTCCACATCAAGTCAGACGAATTTAGGATTAACATAAAATGGATTCAGTTAACCGTAAGGATGGTTATTTCCCAGGGACTTTTTTTAAGCGTTCCAATCGAATCGTGGTGGCATCTGAAGGCGTATACATCCGGATTAGAGAACATAAAACAATCGGCCCTTATAAAACCTTTAGAGAAGCAGAAATGAATTTACGGGAATTTCTAAGAAAGGTCGACAGTAATGCTTCGATGACAATGACAAGAAGTGCACCAAGGCACTTATATTCTAATTCTTAAATAGTCTATCGTATTTGAGCAGTCTACTGAGTACTGGTTTTGTGTGAACTTCTTCTACGGCTGGTGTTTTCTAAGATTTGTTTCTTCCGATCGGTGTCAGCGCTGTGCCAGCCAGTGATCTCGTCAATATGTCTAAAGCAACCCATACAAACATCATTGTGATCTAAACAACAATTGCTAATGCACGGTGAACGCACCGTGCTTTGATCTGACTGGCTAACACTATTCGACATTTTTACTCACAATTCTATTTTAATGTTGAGGGTAATCGTGGAGATGATAGAAGTTGAGAAAAACGTTTCCAGCGGCCTTCAGTCGATTGATCTTTACCTGATTCAACCCATTGCTTCACTAATTCTTTACCCCAGTTGTAATTAATGACATAGGCTCCATAAGTATCATAAAAATCAACTCGTTGACTGGCTTTCTCTGGGCTAACCAGTGTATATTTCTGCAACAACTCCACCGCTTCCTGACGTTCAATTTTCTTGTTCAAATAGCGTCTAGCTATTTCGTTTCCTGCATAGCTGAGCTCCGCGGTCAATTGAGTAAAAGCGGCAAATTGCTCGGCCAATTCAGGATCGATACCGGCTACCGGGAACAGCGCCTGTTTTTCAAATTCAATTTTTTCGTTACCCGGAAAAGCCATCTCTATTCCATAGTTGGCACTGCCTTCAGCAATAACCGATTGAGCTGAAAAAAGAGGATATACACTAAATTCTATCCAACCCCTTTTTTTGACTAGATTAGCTTCTAAAAGCGCATTATAGGTGTGATGGCCTGGATAACCTTCGTGACAGCCGAGATCAACGGCTCTAGAGATATAAATTGGTAACTCGGTATTTACTTGTATCAAAGAAAACGAGTTTCCTTTGTACCAATTGTATCCACTCCAAGGTTTGTCCGACACAAATTCTAATTTGAAATTTTCTTCAGGTAATAAATCAACAAAAGCCTGCGTTCTTTTTCTACATTCCGCTATCGCTATATCAAACACCGATTTTAGCTTGTCTTTTGGGATCACAAACTGAGCTTTAAACGCATTAGCCTTCTCACTTAAAGGCTGTGAGCCTGGCAACATTTTGTCTAATTTAGTCAGAGTATTATCAAAATCAGTCAATTCATGAGTGGGTGCTTGAGTGTTATATAAGACCTTACTTTCTTGATCAAAGTCGAGTCGGATCTCATTCTTAAGCATAATTGCTTTTGAATGCAGCGCTGAAAGCTGAACATCCAAATACTTTAGTCGCAAGTTTATCAGCTCGTCTTCAGCGTAAGCGCCTTCTAGATTATCAATTAAAAAGCGTGACGCTAGAATAATATTTTTAAGTGGAATTTTTTTCTCTTTTGCCTCTTCAGCCCATTCTTTTGGACCATAATAAGCATCAACGTATGCGGGATCATGGATTCCCATTGCCAATACCAGTTTTACATATTGCTCTGATATTTCTTTGAGTACTAAATCTTCTTCCGCTGCGATGTTAAAACTTGCTAGCATTAAGATTATTGCGAATAAACTCTTCATTTTTTAACTCCTATTCAATAACAAGCCTTCTATCTTGCTTGTTAGTTTTAACTCCGCCAAAAGTCTGGTGAAAATAATACTAATAGAGTAAATATTTCCAAACGTCCGAATAACATCGCCAAACTAAGTACCCATTTAGAGAGATCACTTAGTCCAGAATAGTTTGCAGCCACCTCTCCCAAACCAGGACCGAGGTTATTCATACAAGCTGCCACTGCAGAATAAGCCGTAATTTGATCATGACCATCCGCCATTAAAATTAGCATGAAGATAAAGAACAGAACGATATAGGTGGCGAAAAATCCCCAAACCGACTCTACAATTTTTTCCGGAACTGCGGTTCCGCTAATTCTTATTTTAAATATAGCATTTGGATGAATTAAACGTTTGATTTCTCGCGTACCTTGCTTAAATAGCAACAAGATCCGAATAACTTTCATCCCGCCACCGGTCGATCCAGCACAACCACCAATAAAACTCACAAAAAGCAGAAGTACCGGAAGGAAGATCGGCCAGAGGGTAAAATCATCAGTAGCAAAGCCCGTGGTCGTTCCAATAGAGACTGTGTGAAAAATGGCTTTGACCACCGCCTCGGAAAAATCGTAATACTCGTGATAAACCAATATACCGACAGCGATTAAAATCACCGCAATGAGGATTGAAAGGTAAACTTTAAACTCCGTGTCATTAAAATAGGAGCTTAGACTAAGCCGTCTGACAGCAATAAAATGCAGCGAAAAGTTAACCCCGGCAATTAACATAAACACGCTACAGATCAACTCAATTTCCGTGCTATTGAACCAACCAATGCTTTTATCGTGGGTAGAAAATCCACCGATAGCGATAGTTGAAAAACTATGACTAATGGCATCAAATAACGTCATTCCGGCAAACCAATAGCTGAGGGCACAGGCCACGGTTAACCCAAAGTAGATATACCAAAGCGCTTTAGCGGTACCAGCAATTCTTGGGGTAAGTTTGGCGTCTTTTACTGGACCTGGGGTCTCAGCACGATAGAGCTGCATTCCACCGATACCTAGCATTGGCAGAACCGCCACGGCTAATACGATGATCCCCATACCGCCCATCCATTGCAGTTGCTGACGATAAAACAAGATGGAATGAGATAGGCTATCGAGCCCAGAAATTACCGTTGCACCGGTAGTCGTCAGTCCGGAAAAGGATTCAAATACCGCATCAGAAACACCAAAATTTGGGATATCGCCTAAATAGAGCGGCACCGCTCCCATAAAGCTGAGCACCCCCCAAAACAGAATAACCACCAAGAATCCGTCTCGAGTTCTTAATTCTCCACGAACGTTCTTGCGCGGCAAGAACAAGATCAATCCGAGAACAAGGCTGATAACAAAGGCAGTGAAAAAGGCTAGCCCGCCACCGTCACCAAATTGAAATGACACAATAATAGGCGGCACCATGGCCAAGCTAAATATCATTAGCAAGATGCCCAAAATTCTTATAATAACTTGAGTTTGCATTTAGTTAGTCAGAGAGCCTGTTATCGGAAACCATTTATTAAACTGAAAGTGACTAAAAGAAGGTAAGGTCAACTTGGAATAGCCGTTCGACCTCACCAACATATTTCTTATCAACCAAGAATAAAATAACATGATCGTCAGATTGAATGACTATATTGTGATGCGCAATAATCACTTTTTCCCCCCTAACAATCGCACCAATGGTAGTGCCTTTGGGTAAGTCAATTTCACCGATCGCCCGACCAACCACTTTGGAGGTATCTTCTGTGCCGTGAGCCACTGCTTCCATGGCCTCTGCCGCACCACGTCTTAAAGTATAGACATTTGCGACATCACCACGTCGAATATGAGTTAACAATATACTGGTAGTGGTCGACTGAGGGGAAACGGCGATATCGATTTCATTACCCTGCAACAAGTCGGTATAAGCGGGACGGTTGATTAACACCATGGTCTTACGAGCACCTAACCGTTTGGCGAGCATCGCCGACATGATATTGGCTTCATCTTTATTGGTAACCGCAATAAAAACATCCATTTGGTCAATATTTTCATCCACCAGTAATTGCTGGTTACTGGCATCACCATGCAAAACGATGGTGTCATCTAAATCATCACTGATGGCCATGGCTTGTTTGGCATTCATTTCCAACAGTTTTACATAGTATTTATCTTGCAGAGCCCGCGCGAGTCCACGACCAATATTACCGCCACCAGCAATCATGATTTTCTTATAAGGATTTTCGAGTTTTTGTAACTCGCCCATGATCTGCCTAATGTGATGACTAGCAGCGATGAAGAACACTTCATCGTCAGCTTCAATAACGGTATCGCCGGTCGGCATAATCGCTTTGCCACGACGAAATATTGCGGCGACACGCGCTTCAATATTGGGCATGTGTGAGCGCAGTGTTGAGAGTGTATTGCCGACTAGCAATCCACCATAATAGGCCTTAACCGCGACCAAACGAAGCAAGCCTTCTGCAAAGTCCATGACCTGAAGTGCACCAGGATTTTCGATCAGTCGGTGAATATGCTTCACTACCAGCTGCTCAGGACTTATCACCACATCAACGGGTAAATTGTCCGAATTAAATAAGGTCTTTTCTTTGAGGTAATGCGGCGAACGAATTCGAGCGATTTTGGTGGGGGTATTAAAAACAGAATAAGCCACCTGACAAGCGATCATATTAGTTTCATCGCTGTTGGTTACGGCAATCACCATATCGGCATCTTCAGCACCAGCTTGCCTGAGGATATGAGGATGAGATCCGTATCCGACAATGGTTCGCAAATCGAGCTGATCTTGCAAGGCTCTTAATTTTTTGGGGTTAGTGTCGACTAACGTAATATCGTTGTCCTCGCCCGCTAAACTTACTGCGAGGGTTCCACCAACTTGCCCAGCCCCTAAAATAATTATTTTCATACTATTTTTTTACTCAACTAACTTACAGCGTAACCATACACCCAAATGCCACTTTTTGCATAATAATACCGATCAGCTAGGTTTTTCTAAGCCGCATAAATAAAAGCCATCCATTTGTAGGTCACCTGGAAAGATTTGCAGCCCCACACTGGCTGAAGGTTGTAACTTGCCATCGATCGATTTGGGTAAATCGGCGACACGAGCTTCATTTTCAGATAGAAAATTCTCTATTTGCAATTGATTTTCTAGTTTAAAAATTGAGCAAGTCGCATAGACCAATTTCCCACCCGGCTTAAGGAGTTGCCAAGTTTTCCGTAAAATTTGAGATTGAATTTCGACCAATGCTGCAATATCAGTTTTCTTACGATGAAGTTTAATGTCGGGGTTTCGGCGGATCACACCGCTGGCAGAACACGGAACGTCAATCAAGATCCGGTCAAACAGCTGGCCATCCCACCAATTCTCCAGCTCGAGGATATCGGAGCATTTTAGTTCACACTGCATTCCAAGCCGCTCTAAGGTTTGCTCTATCCTCAGTAAACGAGTTTTAGACATTTCAACAGATACTAGTTGGCAGCTCGGTTGACGTTGCAAAATATGCGTAGTTTTGCCACCAGGAGCCGCACAGCCGTCTAGAACTCGTTGCTCAGGCTTAAGATCTAGCCAATCCACCACTAATTGAGCGGCTGCATCTTGCACCGTGACTTGTCCAGATTCAAACCCAGGTAACTTAAATACGTCACACGGCGTTTCTAGAACAATACCATCACTTGCCAGCGGATGCGCTTGTGCGCTGATTGAATGTTGACTGAGCTGCGATAGATATTGGTCCCGAGCCAACTTTAGAGTATTCACCCTAATGGTCATTGGAGCTCGCTGATTATTGGCGGTTAAAATCGCTTGCGATCGTTCCGGCCAATCATCTTCTATCTGTCGAATAATCCAGTTTGGATGAGATGTTTGGAAAGTCTTAGCATGGTTGAGTTTAGTTTCAATCTCTGACACTCGACGTAAATAGTTTCTTAAACATGCATTGATTAGCCCTGATGCCCATGGCTTTTTGATTCGCTTACTCAACTCGACAGTCTCGGAGATAGCCGCATGATCGGGTACCGACATGTATCTAAGTTGGTAAATCCCCATTACAAGAATAACCCACACATCCTGATCTTTCTGCTTAAGCGGCTTTTCTAGTAATTGATCGAGAATCGCTTTGATTTGATGGAAATATCGCAAGCTTCCGAATAATATTTGTTTAGCAAAGGAAATATCCTTACTGCCAACACCTTCTGAAACTTCAGCTCTGGATAAAATGTCATTAACCGAACGACCATCATTGATGACCGCTGAAAGCCATTGAAATGCCAGTCGGCGAGATGATTTAGTATTATTTGCCGACTTCTGTTGCATACTAATCAAGTTCCGAATCAGGTTTTCCCAAGCACTCGTTCTCAGTAAACCAGGCTCGTTTAGAATTAAGAACTTCCGCGACTTGCATTGCTCGACTACCGTCAGTTTGTAATTGTTGCAAGCCAAGGTATTGACCATCACCACATTCGATCACAATTTGATGTTTAGTTATCTCAATGATTTTTCCAGGATTTGACGAGGCAGAATCTGCCAAGCCAAAGGAAACAACCTGAGCCTGCCATACTCTCAAGCGGTTTGAACCAACGTAAGTAAAACTGACCGGCCAAGCATTGAAGGCTCGAATTTTACGCTCAATGGCAACCGCCGATTCACGCCAATCGATTTCAGCTTCGGCTTTAGTTAATTTATGCGCGTAACAAGCAAGCTCATCTTGTTGTGGTTCTCCTGGAAACAAGGGAGAACCTGTTTGTTGATCAAAGTTCGCTAACAACTCATTAATTGATTGGCAACCGATTTGAGCTAAGCGATCGTGCAAACTGGAACCGGTTTCTTCGGCAGCTATTTCGCAGTTTGATTTTAAAAGCATATTACCGGTATCTAACCCCTCATCCATTTGCATGATGGTTATGCCTGTCAATTGGTCTCCAGCCTGAATAGCTCTTTGAATCGGAGCGGCTCCTCGCCATCGTGGTAATAGCGATGCATGAATATTGACGCAACCGAATTTTGGCGCCTTTAGTACATCACTTGGCAATATCAGACCATAGGCAACCACAATCATTAGATCGGCGTTATAGGATGTGAGCTTTTCAAGTGGGGTTAAACCCGACTCATCAATTTCTTGATTAAAGCGAAGTGGTTGTTCTACAGGTAAGTTATGAGACAGTGCAAGTTGTTTAACTGGGCCTGCGGCCAACTTCTTACCACGCCCTACGCGCCTATCGGGCTGACAATACACTGCACATATTTGATGACCGTGCGACAAAAGAGATTCTAATATAGTCGCCGAAAAATCAGGCGTTCCAGCAAAGATAATGCGTAATGGTTGGCTTGATGACATAAAAACTAAGATCCAAGATGACAAAAACCAGCTAGATACTGGCACATAAGCGCTTACTTAATACTCTAAGTAAGCGATCAAAGATTACATACTGCTGGTTGATTTAACCTTTTGTTCTTTCTCTAATTTCTTTTTAATCCTTTGTCTTTTTAAAGCAGACAAGTAATCGACAAAAAGTTTCCCTTGGAGATGATCGAGTTCATGCTGAATGCAAACCGCTAGTAACCCATCTGCATCCATCGTAAATTCTTTGCCATGCCTATCTAACGCCTTAATTGTCAGAGCATCGGCCCTCTCGACTCTGGCGTAAACACCTGGAAAAGAGAGGCATCCTTCCTCCATTTCCTCAACGCCGCGTAATTCGATAATTTCTGGGTTGATAAAAACCAGCGGATTATCTTTGTTTTCCGACACATCGACGATAAATAATTGATAATGGTAATCGACTTGTGTCGCAGCCAAACCGATACCTGGCGCGGCGTACATAGTCTCAAACATGTTTTCTATCTGAGATTCGAGTGGTTTTGCAAAGCTCGTTATAGGAACAGCTTTGGTTCTAAGTCGTGGATCTGGGTATTCGAGAATTTTTAATAAAGCCATAGTGTGTGACGCAAGTTATAGTAAAAACATAAGAAATACTGCTAAGATTATGATCATACTGGAAAATTTGTAGAGTTTATACTGGGTTTTGTGACTTATTTTGCGCTAAAATGGATGCAACGCTCAAAAATTCATCTATTATTTAAGCAATAACACAAGTAATTGCGAAGGAATCGGAGAATGAAAAAGTTAACCATTAGTCTCATTTCAGCTGCGCTGAGCTTTTCGGCATTATTCAGCAGCGCTGCAGAACTGCGGGATGATCACCCTGAGTTTCACGTGGTCCAGCCTGGAGACACCCTTTGGGACATTTCTCAGTCCTTTTTGAAATCACCTTGGAAGTGGCCTGAAATATGGCATGTCAATGAACAAGTTGATAACCCACACCTTATTTTTCCTGGTGATGTACTGTCTTTGGTTTATGTTGATGGCCAGCCAAGAATCACCAAATCTAATAAATTACCCAATGGCACCATTAAGTTAACTCCGAGAGCCCGTGAACTAAGCGCTGATCAAGCGATTACCACTATTCCTTTGGATGCCATTCTGCCTTTCTTAACTTCGGCAAGAGTATTGGATGAAAACGAACTGGATATGGCTCCTTACATAGTCGGTAGTGACAGTGAACGTTTACTAGCCGCTCAAGATCACAAGGTTTACGTTCGTGGTATCGAAAATGAAGTCACCGACAACTTTTCGTTTTTCAGAATCGGCGACAACTATATCGACCCACAGACAGGTGAGTACTTGGGTACTGAAGCCATCCATTTAGGCGAAGGTTTAAAAATTCAATCTGGCGATCCTGCGGTGCTTCGCGTAAAGCGCTCTATTGAAGAATTAAGGTCTGGTGATAGAGTTTGGCCAACCAATGACGATCAAATCCGTCCTGTGTATTTCCCAAGAGCACCTGAAAACTTTGCCGGTGGCCAGATTATTTCGGTTTACGGTGGTGTCGAGCAAATTGGTCAGTTTGATATTGTGGTAATCAACCGTGGCGAACGAGAAAACATCGAGGTCGGTCATGTACTTGATATCTATCAACGAGGTAAAACCATTGTTGATAAGATTGCTACAGAACGTCGTCTCGAAAGCGAGGAAGTCGGTGTATTCACTAAAATTAAAGAAAGCATCACCAATGAGAAGCAACAAGTGACTCTGCCTGACGAGCAAGCGGGCCGATTAATCGTTTTTAGAACCTTTGAAAAAGTCAGTTTAGCCTTAGTTTTAAAAGCTAATCGAACCATACATACCATGGACAATGTAAAAACACCGTTATAAACTGAGGATTCGCTAATTTAGCAAACTATCCCAAGGAGTGGGATTGCCATGGCCTCAAAGCAAGACAGAGTCTCAAACCAAGATAAAGATTCTTATAACAATCACGATCTCCAAGTTAATCCTGCACAAATTCCAAACTCAGCGACAGAAGATGAATTGCTTCATCTTTTCGCCTTACGTTCGAGCAATGGCATAGGGCCGATTGGGGCAAGTAAATTACTTGCCCATTTTGGCTCTGCGGCTGCGGTGATGACGGCTAGTGACAAGGAACTGTCTGCCTCAGGACTAAAACCTAAACTCATTCAAGCCCTCAAAGAAGTCGACTATCAGCAATTTGATAACACTTTAGAGTGGTTACAAAAACCCAACCGCTGGGTGATACCCCTTGGTTCAAGCCATTACCCGCCACTACTCGCACAAACCGCCACACCACCATTATTCTTGTTTGCAATCGGCAATATAGAGCATTTGCTTACACCACAAATTGCGGTAGTCGGCAGTCGCTCGCCGACACCCCACGGCATCACCAATACTCAAAGCTTTTGCCAGCAATTAGTGGTTGAAGGGCTAACTATTACTAGTGGCCTTGCCCTCGGAATCGACGGCGAAGCACACCGAACAGCGCTTGCCAATAACGGCTATACCGTGGCTGTCACCGGAACGGGATTATCTCGAGTTTATCCAGCGTGTCACAAGAAGTTGGCGCATGCTATCGCAGACAGAGGTGTAATAATTTCTGAGTGCTTTCCCCATGAAGGTATTTCAAGTGGCAGTTTTCCTAAGCGCAATCGAATCATCGCCGGACTAAGCTTGGGCACGTTAGTTGTCGAAGCAGCGAAAAAGAGTGGCTCTCTAATTACGGCGAATATCGCAATGGAAGAATCGCGAGAAGTTTTTGCGGTGCCCGGCTCAATCAACAACCCTTTAGCTGCAGGCTGTCACTGGCTGATTCGCCAAGGGGCAAAACTAGTCGAAAATAGCCAAGATATTATTGAAGAACTAACATCTTTGGAATCAGCTCACCGACTCACTTCCCCAATTGATACCAGACCAGCCCTAAACAGTGAGGCTGCTGATTTTCTCAAACACATCGATTTTGAAACCACCAGTTTGGATTTGATCCTACTGAGAACACAATTACCGCTAGAATCCGTAACAAATATGCTGTTATTATTGGAGCTAGACGGTTGGCTCACCAATACAACTGGTGGCTACATGAGGATTTAGCATCTACAAAATGAGATATCCCTCATTAATCAAAACCGCAAACTGTCATTTGACGGTTAAAATTGGTCACTTAGTTTTTGGGGAAATAAATGAAAACTGAATTGATGGATGTATTGCAGTACATTTTCGAACGTTTTCAAGAAGATGCTTTTGTAGCCATTGATGAAACTCACTCTCTGGTTTCTGAGCTTAAAGAAGTAGGTTTTAAATCGGGAGAAATCGATTTTGCCTTGGATTGGCTAGACGGCTTAATTGATGCTAGCTCCGAGTCCTTTGCCCCGGTTAGCGGTAATCTCACTCAGACCCGAATTTTTCATCCGTTAGAACTCAAATACTTTTCTGTTGAAGCACGTGGCTTTCTTTACTTCCTTGAACAAGTGGGCGTGCTTGATAGCCACAGCAGGGAGGCCGTCATCGATAGAGTGCTCGCTTTAGAATCTCCTCAGCAGATCGATTTGGATCAACTCAAATGGGTGATCAGTATGGTGTTATTCAATATTCCTGGTAAAGAAGAAGCGGCAATCTGGCTAGAAAATATTGACGCCTGTTTTCACTAGCGAGCGGAATAGGCCCGTCTACCAAGATTAGTTGAACTATTAGTCGCCCCCTTTCTGGTATAGCCGAGCACCATCGGGTTGAGCTTTGAATCGCTTATAATCCCAAACGTACTGCTCTGGAAAAGCTTTGATAATTCCCTCTATTTGCTGATTTAATCCAGTATTAAACACTTCAACCTGTTTTTCTTGATCATCAAAGTCTGCAATTTCAATACTAATACTGAATCCCAGTTCATTTGAATTTCGAATACAGTAAGCAAAAAGTAATTTTGCTCCCGTTTTTTGTACCATCTTATGTAGTAAAGTCATCGTATAAGCTGGCTGTCCAAAAAAAGGCACATGCACACCCGCACCTTTTTGTGGCACTTGATCGGGTAAAATCACCATCAATCCACCTTGCTTTAACTTTCTCAACAAATTCAACACTCCGCGATTATCGGCAGCAAATGGCTGGCAACCAAATTGACTACGCGCTTTATAGATTAGCCGATCCAATTGCGGAATCGGAGAAGCGCTGTAAAGCCCAAACATCGGATAATTGATTTGCACCCACTGAACTAAAAATTCCCAATTGCCAATATGCGGTGTCACTATGATTACCGGCTGATTATCGCTGCTAGCATCATTAATCAGCGATTGATGTTTGACACAGGTAATTTGTCGTTCAATTTCCGCCTGACTGCCAAGCCACGCTTTGGCAAACTCGGGTAATAGTTTTCCACTAGCAGCACTAGCTCGTTTAGCGAGTAATCTTCGTTCATCGACTGTTTTATCAGGAAAGGCTATCTTTAAATTGGTCAAAATCACTCGACGTCGTTTTTCTGACAAATGATAGGCAAGCAATCCGAGCTGGCCACCGAGAAAGCCGGTCAACCGATCCGGGAGCCAGTTCATCAATTTCAATAGACTGATAATTAAAAAGCCTTTGAGCGGAAAAATGCTTTTTTTGATCTCAGTCCAAGTACTCATAACTCACTTATTGATTTAGTAAATTAGCCGGTGAAAACTGATCGGTGAGTGGCTCGACGGACTCATCCCAATCAACTTTTGCATTAATTCGTGAAAGCGCTTTGTACAAATTAACACCATAAGGTGCTAATTTTTTGGCGAGCGCTTCGTCCATTTTAAATTGTTGGTCAATTGCCGAACAGTTACAGCCAAAAATAATTCGATTGCCTTTGGAGGGTGATTTTAAAATTCTGACTTGATCAAACACCCTTTGATAGGTAACCGACTCATAATCATACAACTTACTACCGTTAAAAGTATTTGCGGATAATAATCCGCCTTGGCTAAGCAAACTTTTTGTCTCATTTAAGAATTCTACTGTTAATAAATGTTCTGGAATATAATCACCATTAAACGCATCCAATATAATCCAATCAAATTTTTGATTATTTTTGAGAGCTCGCTTCACGAAGACTCGACCATCGACAATTTTAGTTTGAATCTTGTCGCTCTCCTGATAATCAAAGTAGCTTTTTGCCAGCTTTGCCACCGCGGGGTCTATTTCTACCGAGACAACTTCCGTATCAGGTAATATTTCCGCAAACGCCTTGGGTAAACTACCACCACCTAAGCCAATAATTAGAATGCGTTTTGGGGCTTGATTGAAAGCTAATCCGGCCATAATGGATTGAGTATATTCAAAAACTAGCCGCTGTTTATTGGTGAGATCGATACAGGCTTGGTTGGAGATTGCTCGCCTTCTGGTTTCAAATCGCATACATCGTTCATTGTTATTTTCTGTAATAACGACATTGCGATAGATCGATCGCTCTTTATGAATGGTTTTAGCTGAAGCCGATGAAGCGATTAACATGGCAAACAAAACAATGGTCAGTTTTTGGGATAAACTATCAAACATATTAATTCCTGATGTATCTTTTCGGTGACTTATAAAAGTTAACTTAGCTTATCTGCTATTAAACCGATGTTGCCGCTTTGTCCGTAGATTGTTGCTCTGAAAAGCTGATGGCTAGCGCTAGAGCCCCGGCAGAAAACATGATTCCTGATGTTAACCAAAGGATCTGATTCATTTCAAACCACAATACAAAATAGAATGACGTCATGATAGTACCTATTGCGCTACCGAAGGTCGAAACAAAGTATAGAAAGCCAGCAGTATGCCCCGAGGAAGCGGTCGACTCTGTAAGTATTCTTACTGAGTAAGGCGCGATCATTCCCATGATAATTGTCGGTACTAAAAACATGATGGTAGACGCTAACAGTGAGCCATATCGAGGATCTTCGACAATTGAAAATACGAAATCCATAATCGGCTCGGAAAACCAAATTGTAGGAATAATTGCTATGGCAGCGCCAATATAGATGAATCCATATTTAGTGACGCTGGGTTGATAAAGTGAGTATTTACCACCGATTAGATAACCAATAGACAAGGCCAACATAAAGATCGTAATAATACTCCCCCAAACATAGACACTGCTACCGAAATAAGGGGCAAGCAGTTTTCCACCAATTATTTCGAAGCACATGATTGAGAAACCCGCGCAAAATGCCAACAGCAAAATAGTAACTTTTTTCATACTAACCCAAGCAAGCAAAAATCAATGCTTAAAGATACAGATGTTCAAAGACCACAGCAACCACTGTTGAATACTGCCAAGCTAGGATTGTTCTTTAAATCACATTGACTTAAGATTAGGCTAACCAATCCGTTAACCCTCCGAGTGTTATGCGCCGAGCCGATCGACTTTTTCAGATTACTCAGATCCTACGGAATCGTAGAATGGTGACCGCAAAACAGCTAGCCGAACGTCTAGAAGTTTCCGAACGAACCATTTATCGAGATATTCAAGATTTAAGCCTTTCAGGAGTACCTGTTGAAGGAGAGGCTGGGGTTGGATATATGCTGAGACATAGCCTCGATATTCCACCGATTATGTTTAATCAAGACGAAATAGAAGCATTAGTTCTCGGCGTTAAAATGCTCAAAACTTGGTCCGGCAATCAGCTGGCACAATCAGCACAGAGTGCACTCGATAAAATAGAAGCGGTACTTCCTCAAGAACGTCGTACTGAGTTGAACCAACAAAAATTATTTGCTCCAAATTTCTCAGTTAGCCAGCATCAACGAGATAATTTTGAAGCATTGCGCCATGCTATTAACCAACAATATTGTCTTACCATAGATTATCAATCCGTTGCTGGAGAGCACTCGAGCAGGCAAATTGAACCACTTGGATTGTATTATTGGGGGCGAGTTTGGACCTTAGTTGCTTGGTGCCAGTTACGTGAGAACTTTCGAGTCTTTAGAGTTGATCTAATAAAATCAATTGACAATCAACGACTTAAGTTTGACTCCTCACACGGCCAATCTTTGGATGACTATATTGCGATCCAAAAAGCACGTTATGCTGAATGCGATATAAAATAGTTAGACTAAACCTCTAGACAAAAGCCAGTTAAAATACTATTTGAGCTTAGAAATAATGGAAAAAGCTCTTGAAACACCGCTCTGATTAACTCGCTTATTGTTTTCTTCGATAATTGGCTCTTCTACAAAACGCGTTTGGGCCAACCTTTCTGCAATAGACGCTTGTTCTATAATCGACTCCGAATTACGATCGCTGCTGCGAACCACTATCGATTCTAAATCTGCTAAGAATTTTGGATCGTTATCACACAACTTTTCTAATTTTTGTAATAGCTTATTGGTTCGGTACTCTCTGATTTTTTCGCTACTCGCCTTACGATCAAAGAACTGGCTAATTTGTGCTAACCAGCCATCGAAAGTTTCTGTTTCCGAGTCGTTACGAATGAATTTTGGAATTGCTGGAATCGTTTCAACATTGATCACTTCAGTCGCTTCGGATGGTTGAACATCTTCTGGGCTAGTCTGATTCGATTTATTTACTGTTTGCTGAGATTCTGTCGGAGTGTCAGTTGTTTCTTCGGCTTTATTATCTGCTTCTGTATTCGGTAGAACTTCAGCGTTCCCCGATACAGCTTGAGTCTCTGTCGTTTGATGATCAGATGGAACGTCCAACAAGTTACGACCTAGAGTGCGTACTATTCTGCGTAAACATTGGCTGGCTAAACAACTAGGACTATAGCTGACAACCGGAGTTTGGCTTAATACCGCAGCCGACATAAATGAGTCTTCACTAATATAGCCGATGGCGGTGACTTGCGCTCCAATGTATTTTCTAACGGCACCAGCAAAACGTTTGTAAATGCTGGTTGCAGCAGCAGCGTTATTTACTCGGTTAATCAATACGTTGTAGAAGGGTTGGACATCTTTCATACGTCGAATTAATCCGAACGCATCGGTTAACGAAGTAGGTTCTGAATTAATCACCAATAGCGCATGGTCAGCAAGGGATAAATAATTGCGAACCCCTTCATCTATTCCCGCCGCAGTATCAACTAGAATCACATCGTAATGAGGTTTTAGCTTTTTTAACAATAAACCGATTTGTGTCTTATTGGGTGGAGTATCGGATTCTTGTTGGCTGATTCCTGAAGCCGACGGTAACACGTCAATGCCATGCTCAGACTGAATCATGCAAGAAATGGGATCGAAATTTGGCTCAAATAGATCTTTAGGTTGATTAGTGGCAGGTATGCCAAGAATTAGATTAATGTTAGCCAGTCCGTGATCGGCATCAATCACACAAACTCGACGACCTGTTTTAGCAAATAGGACACCCAAGTTTGCCGAAATATGAGTTTTACCTACCCCACCTTTTCCGCTGGTTATTGCAATAATGCGTGCATTTCTTGTCATTCGTACCTAATCAGCCGGCATAAAGTAGTCAGTCACTTTGTTTGCGCCAGCAGTCCCTAAATTGATTGATAGGTTAAAAGAATAGCTATTCGATCATGTCAGCTCGTTTGGCTAATATTCGTACTATTCTAAATCGGCCAATAACAATAAGCAATCAGCAAACGGCCTCTTTAGAAGGATTTTTTAGACCGTTTCATGCTCACTTACATTTGATCCGTAGTAATCGTGGTTTTCTCGCGCTAATATCAATAGAAATCGACAAGGAGCCTATTTTATGAACAGCATAGTCCAAAACAAATCCATGACCTCTGGTTTACCAGTTCGACACACCAAGCCGGCACACTCAACTAAGCCTTGTCGCTGGGTTAAACCCGCGGTGCTAGCGATGTTTATGAGCTTGAGTGCTCTAATCGGCTCTGTGAGCTATGCAGAAAATCATATTTATTTAGTTCGACACGCCGAAAAACAGGCGGATGGCACTCGTGACCCTAGTCTAACCGAGCAAGGTCTGCATCGCGCAGAGCTATTGGCCCAACGACTTTTGGATAAAAAGATTGCTACTATTTACTCTAGCGACTATCAGCGAACGAAACAAACCGCTAAGCCTCTCGCCGAAAAATTGGGGATCGAAGTTAGTCTATACGACCCCAGAAAGCTTCAAGAATTTGCCAATCAGCTAAAGTCTCGCAGTGATAATATTTTAGTTGTCGGTCATAGTAATACCACACCGGCACTTGCCTATTATTTGGGAGGAGATACGTTCGGTGATATCGATGAGTCAGAATACGATCGTCTCTATCATTTGAAAATACAGGATGGCAAAGTCGAATCGACTTTACTACGTTCTCAACCGGTAAAACAATATGCGCTGATACAAGCGGTAGCAATCGACAACACAAGGTTTAGCGCGCTACAAAACACTTATCAAATGAGCTTTCGTGGCAAACCGATCGGTAAAGCGATACACACACTAAAAAGCACTGAAAATCATTATCTGCTCGCGGAAAAAACGATGGTCGAGAGTTTTAAGATCGATGCCGATATCGACTTAACCATTAACAAGAAAAATCTACAGCCAAATTCTATGAGCATGAAGGGCACTATGGGAGAACCTGTTGATATCACTCTTACTTGGAAAGGGGACAAAGTTATTGGACACAGTCTGCAAGCGCGCGCGGCTTATAAACATCAGGGAAAAATCGACGTTAATCGATCACTTTCCCCATTCAGTGTAGAGCGAAGCTCAATATTAATGCTGGCGCACCTTTTCAATTTAACGCCCGGCAAGTTAAATACATTTCAATGGTATAACGGTTATGACAACACAGTAAAAACCATCGAAGCAAGTTATTTAGGCGATAAAAAAATTACTGTACCGGCCGGAACATTTGAAACTGAAATGATTCAATTATTGGGAGGTGCGCCTTCCCAAGTTTATTATATTTCTAAAGAAGCTAATCCCAAAGTGATTCAAATAGAAGTGCTTGCCAGCCCTTGGCAGTACCAATTGCTCAAATCTAAACCTCTCTAGTATTTTACGACCTAGATTGCTCGAGCTGAATTCACTCAAGCGGGATTGGCTCGAGCGAGGTCTGTTTAGCGCTACCTGAGTTTTCTTATAATGGGTTTTAGTTTTTGGGATCTATTTAATCAGGTTCTATTTCCGTAATAACTTTTGTTTTCACTGAGTTGGCGATAAAGCACTGCTCATGCGATTGATGATGCATCTTCTCTAGCTGAGCAAAACTTGGTTGACGCTCTCCGGAAAACTTAATTTTGGGCCTTAGTGTTACTTTGGTCATCGAAATTTTTCCAGTGTCATCTTTTTCCATTACACCCACCGCTTGATCGGTATATTCGTCAACAACAAATTTTCGTTTAGCTGCAATCGATAGAAAAAATAACATATGACAACTTGATAATGATGCAACAAATGCTTCCTCTGGATCTACATTGGCCTCGACAGAATATGGTAAGGGAACCACATGAGGTGATGATGAAGCCGCCACCGTAACACCGCCATCAAATTGCCATTGGTGACCTCGACTATATTGATTATCGATATAGTTTTCTTGCGGCTGACGAACCCAGTTGACGGTGGCGCTGTACTCAGACATATCTGTCTCCAATGTGAGCTTAAATACCTATTGGGTAAGAATAATTTGGTCCGCTGTTGTTTTCAAGTTCTAGCTTTCATTGATTGCTACTAATCCATTCAATCGCCACGTGTAAACCTAAGTCTTGCTGATTTTGACGCTGCTCTAATGTAAAGAATGGTTGCTGCTGATCGACTGGAATACCGGCGCCTTCCCATTCATCACCATTAACACTGAGATAGAATTCATTGGACAGACTATAATTTAACCCGTGCGGCAAAGACAAGGGTAGGATATCCGACAATCCTCCGGCGCTATCTTCACCGATTAATTGAGTATTGTTTCGCGCCTTAATCGCCATGGCAAACGTTTCAGCCGCGCTAGATGTCGAGGTGCTAGTCAACATTGCTACCGGACCTGTAAATCGGTTGCTACTAGCTGGTTTTGTGATGACCCTTTGTAGTTCAGTTCGCCCCGCGCCTAACCTAGCCTGTTTGCTATAAACATGTAAATCCGATTCGATTAAATGGCTAACAACCATTCGTCCGACAAAATCATCACCGCCACCATTGGTTCTAACATCAATAATAATGCCATTCACGTTAGCAAAATCACTAAACACTTTATTCAGATCCGCTTGAATCAAAAGCGTGTTTTGTTGCACCGAATTACTTTCTAATCCCAATTCCTCCGCTTCCATGGTCTCCATTGATAGGTAACCAATATTATCGGGTAACACTCCCCAAACCATGTTTTCTGACTCATTCAACTTGAGGTCATTGATATTATCAAAATAGCCAAGAATTATTTCGGAAACAGTATCTATCTGCTGTTGATAATAATCCGCAAAAGCGTCAGCATCTTCTTGAGTATAGGGCTCTGTAATCGCAAATAACTCAATAAATTCATCGAGAGCGATATCGCTGAGATCGGGTTTACGATTAACGCTAAAATCTTCATCAAGATTCTCGTTTTCTAAACTCACGTGAAAGTCTAGTAATGGTTCAATGAGCGCAGCTAACACTGAAAACAATTCTTCTTCGGTGGTAGATTCATCAATGACTTGGTCGGCTTCACTATACAACGCCGCCCAATCAACATCTTCAATATGAAAGAACGCATAATGCTCATTAAACGTTTGCCAAAAAATATCAAAATCTAGTTGCGGATTAAACTGGTAACCAGAATCACCGCGCTTGGCAATCACCCCGTTACTACAACTTGCTGGCAGTGATTTTTGCCTTTGCATTACCATACCGGGTTGTTTGGCATTATCAAATGTGACAACAATTGACTGCAAGTCGTCGCTCATTTCGCTACTATTCACAAAGTCTTGGTAGCTGATTTCTAAGTCCCAACTTTGACAATATTCCGAAGTACTTTGATAGAGGACAATTTTTTCGTTACTTAGCGACGCAGTGATCCCATAACCAGGGGCATGCCAAATATCATTAATGGTAAATCCTTTAACCGCTTCGCTATTGCTGCAGCCAACCATCAAAAAGCTTAATAGGCCAGTATTGATAAGTACCCAAAGTATGCGTCTCATTTAATTCTCCACTCTTGTCTGTTTGAGTGGAGTAGATTACAAAACGATAGCAAGAAACTCTTTGAGTAAACTGTTGAAATAATGTAGCAAGTGTAGGTTAATGTAGATAGGTTTTAAGCGATGTGATGAATCGGTGCCGAGCAACCTGATTAGGCTATTGCTTTTGCTTCGCCTGATTGGCTAATTCTATCGTATGAGTTAATAGTGATTGATCACCAAGTTTGCCATGTCCTGGAATAACGACTTTGGCATCAGTAAATTTCTGTTGTACTTTTCTAACGGTTTCACTCCAAGAGTCTATTGAGCCATCAGCGGTATAACCCATACCCTTTGATGCCATGCTTCGAATTAGGCAGCCGCCCACAAGGATCTTTTCATCGGCAAGCCAAACGACAATATTATCCATTGTGTGTCCCGCTCCGGGAAAGTAAGCCTGAATTTTATTCTTCAACAACCAGTAGCTATCTCCCTCAAAGCCAATTGAAGCTAACGCTTTGTTTTCTTTTTCTAAGAGTTGATTAGTCAGTTGTGAGGCGACGGTTTTTACACCTATTTGATTGAGGTATTCGATCCCAGAGCTACGGTCATCGTGAAAGTGAGTTGAGAGACTTGCTTGTAATAAGAATCCTTTTTGTTTGATCCACTCAACTAATATTTTGGTATCTTTCTTTTGCCAGGGAGTATCAATGATATAAGCATTTTTCTGATCGATCACGACCAAACCATTGGATGGAGTAAATTTTTGTTTCCATAAATTATAAGAAACGTGTTGATAAACATCAGCGCTTAATTGAGTTATTTCCATTTCGCCATTTTTAAAATCAGCGAAGGAATCACGGCAGAAAATAACTAATGAAATGACCAATAATAATTTGTTTAGCATAGAGGGATTACTCTTAACTAGAAATAGCTCTTAACAGAAAACTACTGATTTAATTTATCCGATCTTAGTCGTGCACGGTATTTGCCGCGCGCTAACTCTTGCATATCTTCAACGGTATCGCTTTCATCAACAATTTCTCTTCCAAGTAATGTTTCGATAGCATCCTCGAGTGTTACGATTCCTGCTGTTTGACCAAATTCATCTTCGACCAAAAACAAATGAGCACGCTCTTTGATAAATAAATCAATCAATTGTTGGACCGGGAGTCTTTCCGCAACACGAGTAATAGGTATAACGTGATTTTTTAGGGGTTCGTCACCTTTGCCTTGACGCTCCAATGAGAACAGATCTCGTTTGATCACCTTACCAACAATATCGTCAATACTTTTGCCGAAAACTGGCATTCGGCTAAATTGTTGAGTTTGCGGTAAGTCCAGGGCCTGAGTCACAGTTAATTCTTGATCGAGCATATGCACAACGCTTCGCGGCGTGAGCACACGTTCGGTTGGGATTTCTCTTAAATTTAGAATGTTATTAAGATATTCATTTTCTTGTGAAATTAAATTTCCATCCCGATGCCCTAGGGAAGCCAAGGCTAGAATTTCTTCACGAGTTATCTCATGGCCTTCGCCACTACTAAATAAACGGGTTAAGCGAGTGGATATCCACA
>JBDVOJ010000008.1:0-18448 GCA_039969155.1 Kangiellaceae bacterium | reverse complement strand
GTCAGGTTAGCACTGCCTTTCCAAGCGATGTTCTGAACAGCTCTAACCGCTTGTGAAATACCTGCTAATGCAACAGTTTGGTCAATCATTTTTTGCTCAATATTCATCGATAAAAGTCTTAATTTAATTCACTAATTTGGTTGCTTGGAAAAACAATAGTATCAATAATTCCACCGCCCAAACATTTTTCATTCTGGTAAAATACTATTGATTGGCCTGGCGTAATCGCTCGTTGTTGTTGATTAAATGTGACTTCCCAGTTAGCCTCGTCAACTCGAGTCACTGTGCATTTAAAATCATGCTGTCGATATCTAGATTTTGCTGTGCACTCAAATGATTCCAATGTGCTACTTGGGTCTACCCAATGCATTTGTGAGCCTATTAGACCCTGGCTCAGAAGCTTCGGATGATCGTGGCCTTGACCTACAATTAGCACATTCCTTTGCATATCTTTTTCGACAGCATACCAAGGTTCTTCGCTAGCTGAAGCTCTACCGCCGATGCCTATTCCTTTCCGTTGACCTAACGTATGATACATTAGCCCGTTGTGCTTACCGATGACATTGCCTAAATCATCTTCTATATTACCCGGTTGAGCCGGCAGGAATTGTTCTAAGAAATCTTTAAATTTTCTTTCACCGATAAAACAGATACCTGTGCTATCTTTTTTATTAGCAGTTACAAACCCTTGCTCTTCTGCGATTTTTCTTACTTGTGGTTTTTCTAGTTCACCGACAGGGAACATTGATTTATTTAATTGCGATTGATTTAACGTATAGAGAAAGTAGCTTTGATCCTTGTTTTCATCAATTCCGCGAAGCATCAGCGACTTGTTGTTTTCTCTTTTAACACGCACATAGTGGCCGGTAGCGATGTAGTCTGCCCCTAAAACCAATGCGTAATCGAGGAAAGCTTTAAACTTAATTTCTTTATTGCACATAATATCAGGATTTGGGGTTCTTCCTGCGCGGTACTCTTCTAAAAAGTACTCGAAGACTCGATCCCAGTACTCCGCTGAAAAATTGATGGTCTTAAAAGGAATTTCAAGCTTATCAGCAATAGATTTTGCGTCCGCCATATCTTCCGCAGCAGAACAATACTCATCGGTGTCATCTTCCTCCCAATTTTTCATAAAAACACCAATCACCTTGTAGCCTTGCTGTTTAAGAATATAGGCTGCTACAGATGAGTCGACACCACCCGACATTCCGACCACTACCGTGTATTGGGAAGGTGTTTTATGCTCTGGGTGCGGAAGGGCAGTTTGATTATTCATGGTTACTATATAAGGTCTTTGGTTGTTTTTAGCTTTTGAGAACTCGACTCGTTAATGGCTAATACTGGAAATAGCGCGTTTACTTATTAAGCGATTTAATACACTCATCAGCTAAACGGTGCTCGTCAGCGTAAAAATCTAAACTTTCTAGAGGTAAATGCTTCCCTTTAATGTGGTCATCTAAACAGCGTAAAACAAGGGCACTTCTCAATTCTTTTCGTGCTAAATTTGTGATTTGTTGTTGGGTAAACCAACAGTTATCTAATATTTCAGGATCATTAGGCGCTGGAGTTTGATCTTCTGGCACTTCGCCATTAAAACAGAATCTAAGGTAAGTTTTTCCATTTGTAGCAGGGCTGAGTAGGTAGGTGCCTACCAAAGAAGTCGGCGTGTAATCTAATCCTGTTTCTTCATAGACCTCGCGAATGACTGCTTCTTGTATCGATTCTTTAAGTTCAACATGACCTGCAGGTTGGTTGAACACGATATCGCCAGAACTTGCGCGCTCTTTTACTAACAAATACTGATCGTTTCGCTTTATAATGGCGGCAACAGTGACATGGATCGAATCCATAGTTTTATCCTTAACAACGACAAAATATTAAATAATATGGCACATTTTACCCATTTAAATGAAAAAGGCGAGGCTCAAATGGTGGATGTTGGTGATAAATCAACAACTTCGCGTATAGCTTCAGCATCTGCAGAGGTCAGAATGAATAGTTCTACTTTGCAAAAAATTATTGAAGGTAAACACCACAAGGGGGACGTTTTGGCTGTTGCTCGAATTGCTGCGATCCAGGCTGCGAAGAAGACATCAGATCTAATACCTCTATGTCATCCTTTGATGCTGAGTTCCGTGAAAGTTGAATTGAATCCCAATATAGAATTGTCGTCTATCGAAATTTTAGCGATCTGTAAGGTCTCAGGCCAAACCGGGGTTGAGATGGAGGCATTAACGGCAGCTTCAGTCGCAGGTTTAACCATCTACGATATGTGTAAGGCCGTCGATAAAGGTATGACTATTGGTGAAATTAGGCTTGAAACAAAGTCTGGTGGTAAGTCCGGTGACTGGAGTCGACATGAAACTTAAGATCCTATTATTCGCAAACTTAAGGGAATTGCTAGGACTCTCTGAGTTGGATATGGAAATTGACGAGGGGACTCGAGTCGCTGATTTAAATCGGGTTCTGTCAAACAGGGGGCCGATCTGGCAAAACGTATTTCAATCGAGCTCGATTAAAGTCGCGGTAAATCATGAATTAGCAGAACTTGATTCGGTATTGAAAGATGGTGATGAGGTCGCCTACTTTCCACCAGTTACCGGAGGGTGACCTCAGAATGACTGACAATCCCCAAATTCTAATTAAAATATGTGAATCTCCACTGGATGTAAATGAACTTAATGCTAAAGCGCAATCGGGAAGTGGCGAAATAGGCGCTTCTGTCGTTTTTACTGGTAATGTTAGAACCGCAACTGAGGCTGACGGGTTAGTCGCCATGACCTTAGAGCATTACCCGGGGATGACCGAGCATCAATTATCTAAAATTGTTGAAAATGCGATTAGCCGCTGGAAGCTGAATCGAGTGATCGTATTTCACCGAGTAGGTAAACTCGTCGCAGGTGACCCAATTGTATATATTGCCGTAGCCAGTCTACACCGAAAAGAGTGTTTTGAAGCGACTCAATTCATCATGGATTACCTAAAGAATGATGCCACTTTTTGGAAGAAAGAACATTTCTTGAAACAGCAAGAGGAGTCAGAAGTTTGGGTTAAAGCTAAACAAACAGATATTGATTCTGTAAAAAAATGGGTTTAAGGTAAACAAATAATGCGACTTGATAATTTGGTTTCTAAGGCGCTATCGATAAGTCGTAATGACGCAAGGAAATTAATAGTAAAGTCAAAAGTCTTAGTGAACCAAAAAATTGAAAGGTTAAAGAATCGACAGGTAGACATTGACGACCAAGTCTTCTTTGCCAGCCAGAGATTAACACTCCCAGCTAACAAGTATTTTATGCTGAATAAGCCTCCAGGCTACATTTGTTCTACTGTCGATGAATCCATACCAAGTGCGATAAACCTGCTTGAAGATCAACCTAGGAGTGGCTTGCACTTCGCAGGTAGGCTCGACGCGGATACTACAGGTCTAGTGTTGATAAGCAATGATGGGCAATGGACTCATCGCATTAGCGCTCCAAGTAGAAAGCAGGCGAAAACATATATAGTAGAGCTTGCAGAAGTCATCAGTCCAGAACAAGTACTTCAATTAGAGAACGGGCTAATTCTGAATGATAGCGAGAAGAAAACTTTACCCTGCAGTGTTGAAGTTATTAATGACCATGCTGTAAAAATTACGCTTTTTGAAGGCCGGTATCACCAAGTAAAACGGATGTTTGCTGCCGTTGGTAATCATGTGAAAAGACTTCATCGAGAGTCAATTGGAGAACTCATACTGGATGCTGACCTACCTATTGGTGGTTGGCGTAATTTAACCGAGCAAGAGGTTAGCCTTTTCGACGGATAGGCTAGGTTTTATTCAACTTAGTTTAATTCTTAGTATGACTTTGCTTACATCTTATCAATTGAATGCGCATATTTACTGTGATAAAAAGACTAAAAAATAGAGTTTAACAACTCTGTTCTCAGAGAAAAAATCTAAATACAAGCAAAAATAGGGGACAATAATGAGAAAGCTGGTAATAGCATCCGCTGTCACTGCGATAGTGTTGGCAGGGTGCAGCGATAATAAAGATGAGACCGTTGAGTCCAATACCTCGACGACTCCACAAATAGAAAATGTCGCAAATGTTGCAGATAAAAGTGAAACAAATCCGTTCTTTCAAGAATTTAATACGCCCTTTGGTATTCCTCCGTTCGATAAAATCAAGAACGAGCACTACGCTCCCGCGTTTGATAAAGCCATTGAGGAAGCAAAAGCCGAAATACTTGTGGTAGCCAATAGCGAGCAAGAGCCAACTTTTGAGAATACCGTGGAGGCATTAGAGTACGGTGGCAAGTTACTAACCAAAGTTGCAGGCGTATTCTATAATTTGACTAGCGCGCATACCAACGATGAATTAAAAGCAATTGCAAAAGACGTCGGTCCTCGGCTTTCAGGGTTAAATGACGACCTAAATTTAAATCCGAAACTGTTTAAACGAGTTGAAACGTTACACAACAAAATTGACAGCTTAAATCTTAGAACCGATCAAAGGAAATTATTAGTAGACCGCTATCGCCAGTTTGTACGTGGCGGAGCAGGACTAAACCAAGATGATAAACAAGTACTTAGAGATCTAAACGCTAAAATTTCTAAGCTGAGCATTGAGTTTGCGGAAAATGTGCTTGCTGAAACCAATAATTTTGAATTGGTCGTTGAAAAAAAACAAGACCTTGCTGGGCTGCCTGATTATTTAATCGAAGCCGCGGCGGCTGAAGCTACAAAAAGGGGTAAAGAAGGCAAGTGGGTCTTTACCACTCACCGTCCAAGTAAAACTCCATTCTTGATGTTTTCTGAGAATCGAGAACTACGTGAAAAAATGTGGAAAGGCTACACCCATCGCGGTGATAACGATAACGCCAACGATAATAAAAAGATACTTTCAGAAATAGCAGCATTGAGGGCACAACGAGCGCAACTTTTGGGTTATAAGTCCCATGCTCATTTTACACTTGAAGGAAATACCGCTAAGACCCCTGAAAATGTGTATGGTTTGTTAGATAAAGTATGGCCAGCCGGATTAGCGCAAGCCAAGCAAGAATTAGCTGATATGCAAGCGCTGGTTGATAAACAGGGCGGAGGCTTCAAAGTTGAAGGATGGGATTGGCGATATCTTTCAGAGAAGATTCGTAAACAGCGCTTTGACCTCGATGAAGATCAAACCAAGCCATACTTTTCTTTGGAAGACACTTTAAAAGGTGTGTTTTATACGGCAAATAAACTGTTTGGTATGACGTTTAAAGAGCGTACTGATTTACCCGTCTACCATGAAGATGTAAGAGTCTTTGAAGTTTATTATAAGAACGGCGAATTAATAGGGCTTTATTTAACAGACCATTATGTCAGAGAGTCTAAGAGGGGTGGCGCTTGGATGAACGCATACCGCAGTCAATATGTCACCGAGAAGGGAGATTTTGTTAAACCTATTATTGTCAATGTATTGAACTACCCAAGACCAACTGGGGATAAACCCACTCTGTTGACCTTCAGCCAAGCAAGTACTTTATTTCACGAATTTGGCCATGCGGCTCATGGTTTCTTATCTAACGGTATTTATCCATCTCAGGCGGGTACTTCGGTTCCTCGTGATTTTGTCGAGTTTCCCTCTCAAGTCCTAGAAAACTGGATGTATGAACCAGAAGTATTGGCTAAATTTGCTAAACACTATGAAACCGGTGAAGTGATCCCTCAAACTCTGATCGAAAAAATTCAAGCCGCGGCTCAATATGGTCAGGGCTTTGCGACAACAGAATATATGGCAGCAGCTTTGCTGGATTTATCATGGCACACTCAAACTAGCACTGAACCCAAAGATGCGAACGAATTTGAGAGCACTGTGTTAGCAGAGCGAGGCTTAATTCCTCAAATCGCACCGAGATATCGTTCTACCTATTTTTCGCATATTTTTTCAGGAGGTTATTCTGCCGGCTACTATGGTTATATTTGGTCTGAAATCCTCGCTGCTGACGCATTTAATGCGTTTAAGGAAAATGGGATATTTGATCAAGCAACTGCTGAGGCTTTCAGGGCAAATATACTTTCCAAAGGCGGTACGGATGATCCTATGAAACTCTATCGCCAATTTAGAGGCCAAGATCCTGACCCGAGACATTTACTCAAGAGCCGTGGTTTAGTTACTGAATAGTACTTTTGATAGACTTGTAATTTAGACAATGGGCAGGCCAGTTGGAAATAAAAGTTTTAGCTGGCCCGCACTGTAACTTGTTGTTTCAAGTTGCTGAGATTTTAAATTTCAATGATTAATTTTCTATTGTGAGCGTTTCAAATTGACCTGGTTTTAGGTTATCTAGTTGCCATGGCCCAATGGATTTTCGAATCAATCTTAAAGTTGGAAAACCAACAGCGGCAGTCATTCTTCTCACCTGCCTATTTTTACCTTCTTTTATGGTTAGTTCTAACCAACTAGTAGGGATTTCTTTTCGATATCTTACTGGCGGAGTTCGAGGCCACAATTTCATGCTTTGACAATCAATCTCTAATCGTATTGCCTTGGCCGGCCTGGTTCGGCCATCTTTGAGGTCCACGCCTTTTTCAAGCTGCTCGAGGGCTTGCGAGTCAATCTCTCCTTCAACTTGCACCCAGTAGCATTTCTCCATTTTATGTTTAGGGCTACTGATTTTATGCTGTAGTTTGCCATTATTGGTGAGGAGCATAAGTCCTTCTGAGTCCTTGTCGAGGCGACCAGCAGGATAAACATCTTTTATTGAGATAAAGTCAGAGAGAGTAGAGTCGTTCGGCTCGCCGCTAAACTGACTCAAAGTATTAAAAGGTTTATTAAAAAGAACTAATAATGTTGGTTCAGAAGTGTTTTTTCTAACGACCGTTTTCCGAGAGCGTTTAGTTGGCCGTTTTGTCTTATAATTATTCATTCTATCTCGGCGATTGTTAGGCTTATCTTCGAATAGCAGATCTTAATCCAAATTCAATTCCCTTGCTAGTTATGCTATTTGTAAATAGCTTAACTATAATGACTTCCATCAGTGTATTGGCAAAGTTTTTTGAAGTATAATCCATGCACTTCGAGGCAAGCTGTTAAGCCAACTTATCGTTAAATATTTAGGATCCAAGAATGACCGACTCAAAGATAATCTATACCATTACAGACGAAGCACCGGCATTAGCCACGTATTCATTGCTACCCATTGTTCAAGCTTTTACTAAAGCGGCAGGAATTGCTGTAGAGACACGAGATATCTCGTTAGCCGGTCGTATACTGGCAAATTTTCCAGAGTCTTTAACGGCAGACCAAAAGATTGAAGACGCGCTTGCAGAACTAGGTAATTTGGCTAAATCACCGACCGCTAATATCATTAAACTGCCCAACATAAGTGCTTCGATTCCTCAATTGTCAGAGGCTATTGCTGAACTACAAGCGAAAGGGTATGCAATTCCTAGCTACCCGGCAAATCCAAAAGATGAGACTGAAGAAAAAGTTAAGGCGCAATATGCAAAAGTGCTTGGAAGTGCGGTCAATCCAGTATTAAGAGAAGGAAACTCGGATAGAAGAGCTCCAAGCTCTGTTAAAGAATTTGCTCGAAATAACCCTCACTCAATGGGCGAATGGAGTAAAGACTCTAAATCGCATGTTGCCAATATGCAAGATGGTGACTTTTACCACAGCGAACAATCGGTTGAAATAGCGAAATCTGGTTCATTGAAAATCGAATTAGTTGATAGCGATGGTCAACGAACTTTATTAAAACAGGATATTGCGGTGCTAGCTGGTGAAATAGTCGATACAGCTGCAATGAATCGTAAGGCTTTACGGACATTCTTAGAAGCTGAGATGCAAGACGCCAAAGAAAAGGGGATTTTGTTCTCTATTCACTTAAAAGCCACCATGATGAAGGTGTCTGACCCCATAATGTTTGGACATGTTGTTTCTGTCTATTTCAAAGATGCATTTGAAAAGCACGCGGAACTGTTTGCTGAAATTGGTGTCAACCCAGATAACGGACTTGCTTCAGTCTTAGATAAAGTAGCATCACTTCCAGAAGCCAAAAGAGCTGAAGTGGAGGCAGATATTCAAGCTTGCTATGACAATCGTCCGGCGATAGCAATGGTAGACTCAGACAAAGGCATAACAAATTTACACATGCCTAATGACGTCATTATCGATGCGTCCATGCCTGCATATATTCGCTCTTCGGGAAAAATGTGGGGAGCCGATGGCAAGTTACACGACACAAAATTCGTGATACCTGATACTTGCTATTCGCGCTTCTATCAAAAAGTAATAGAGGACTGTCAACAAAACGGAGCCTATGACCCTAAAACAATGGGTAGCGTCTCCAATGTTGGGTTAATGGCTAAGAAAGCCGAAGAATATGGTTCTCATGATAAAACCTTCAAAATACCTACAGATGGAACGGTTGAAGTCGTTGATCAAGAGGGCTCGCTAATAATGTCGGTAAAAGTAGAGGGAGGTGATATCTGGAGAATGTGTCAGGCGAAAGATGAGCCGATTAAAGACTGGGTGAAGTTGGCAGTAAATAGAGCGCGCGCTACTGGAACACCAGCCGTGTTCTGGTTGGATGAAAAAAGACCACACGATGCTCAATTGATCGCTAAAGTTAATAAGTATTTGCCATTGCACGATACTCAGGGCTTAGAAATTAAAATCATGGCACCAGTTGAAGCGGTACAATACTCTATTGACCGTATTAGAAAGGGGCAGGACACAATCTCTGTAACAGGTAATGTATTAAGGGATTATTTAACCGATTTGTTCCCGATACTGGAAGTTGGAACAAGTGCAAAAATGCTTTCTATTGTCCCACTGATGAATGGCGGAGGTTTGTTTGAAACTGGTGCAGGTGGTTCAGCCCCTAAGCACGTTCAACAATTTGTAGAAGAAGGGCATCTTCGATGGGATTCACTTGGAGAATTCTTAGCTCTAGCTGCATCTTTGGAGCACTTAGCTGAATCAACAAAGAATGACAAAGCGCTGGTCTTGTCCAAAACTTTAGACAAAGCGACTGGGGAGTTCCTTTTAAACAACAAGTCGCCTTCTCGGAAAGTAAAGGAAATAGATAACCGTGGAAGTCATTACTACCTTACCCTGTATTGGGCAGACCAATTGGCCAAACAAACAGATGACCCTGATTTAGGTGCAATCTTTAGTGAAGTCGCGGCTAATTTGGCTGAGGCCGAATCGCAAATAATACAGGAACTAATTGAAGTTCAAGGAGAACATGTAGAGTTGGGTGGCTACTATCTATTGGATGATGTCAAAGCGTCTCAAGCTATGCGAGCGAGTAAAACGTTAAACACTATCATTGGGACCTTATAATTCGTATAAGTTTCTAACGATGCTATCTAAATGTGTATAAAAAGGGCCGTTAAACGGCCTTTTTTTGTAGGTTTCCAAGTCTGCGCAAATCTGATTTGATAGACAAAGGCAGTAGATTGCAAACAATTGAAATACTTTGAAAGTACTTAAGCTTCTCTGGATTAAAGATTTAAGGGCGTAAAGATAGAAAGGGATAAATTTATGGTCAATGATTTATGGGAATGCAGAAAGCTTTATCAAGAGCAATCGCTACTAGAGATTTGCTCTTAGACTCTACCAATCAAACAACGACTCTAACCGGTTGTTGTTTATTCTTGGTCTTCTGTCTTCTGAATCGAAGTTATATCTTGTGCATGCAGACCTTTCGGCCCTTCACAGGTATCAAAAGTCACTTCTTGTCCCGCTTTGAGACTTTTATAGCCATCCATTTCAATGGTAGAGTAATGCGCAAAAATGTCGTCTCCACCGTCATCTGGACGAATAAAACCGTAACCTTTAGCATTGTTAAACCACTTAACGGTACCCGTTGCCATATACTACTCCTTGATTTTTCCCTTTTAACAATAGATTAGGATTTGTTAATTTTTATTATTCGTTTAGTTAAATACTACACAATTTCTGACTTGAATTTTGCAGTGGACTATGAATCTCATAACTCGTTAAAAATGTCAAGTTTTTGTACACTTTTCAACCTGTTAATAAGTTATTTATGAGAATTCTTATTGAAAAAGCAGACAAACCACCCCATCTATAGTGCAACACCAAATTTAGCCACAGATGCTAACTAAAAACGTCTTATTTGATGATATCCCTTACTTTTCAAAAAGCATTGAAGTTTAAGGGAGTCGCGGTAAACTTAATTGCCTAAATTGCAAAAAATAATAACAACCGACGGGTTGATTGACTAGAATTAATTATGAGTGAAGACAAAAACAAAGATTTAGAACTTGGCACAGTTGTTGCTGAAAGAGAGCCAGAGACTAAAGAGCCTCCGATGTACAAAGTGATGTTGCTGAATGATGACTATACACCCATGGATTTTGTCGTGGCTATTTTGAAACAGTTTTTTCATAAAACTGTCGAACAGGCCACCAAGGTAATGTTGCAAGTCCATTATGAAGGTGCAGGTGTAGCCGGGATTTACCGCGCTGAAATTGCCGAAACCAAAGTTGTTTCAGTTAATGAGTATGCTAGAGAGCATGGACATCCTTTGATGTGTATTATGGAAGAGAATGAATAGTGGATCGTAATCTTTTAATGTTAACAGTAACCTCAGAATTTAATTTATATAGGGTATTAGAATTATGTTAAGTAAAGATTTAGAACTGACTCTTAATTTAGCATTTACCGATGCAAGAGAACGACGTCATGAGTACATGACTGTGGAACATTTATTGCTGGCATTACTGGATAATGCGCTAGGGATTAGTGTATTGCGTTCTTGTGGTGCCGATATTCCAAAATTGCAACTGCAGTTAAGAAACTTTATTGATGAAACAAGTCAACAAATACCAGAAGAAGCCGGGGAGGTTGAGACTCAACCAACCCTTGGATTTCAAAGAGTATTACAACGTGCTGTTTTTCATGTTCAATCTTCCGGAAAGAAGGAAGTTAATGGCGCTAACATTCTAGTCGCTATTTTTAGTGAACAAGAAAGCCAAGCCGTTTACTTTTTACAACAACAAGATATCTCTCGATTAGATATTGTCAATTATATTTCTCACGGCATTTCCAAAGTTGCTGACGATGATGAATCCGCAGCAACAGCTGGCACTGAAAACGAGTCGGTTGACGCGACACCAAAGCAAAAATCTGCTTTAGAGCTATATGCAAGTAATCTTAATGAAATGGCTAAAGACGGAAAGATTGACCCTCTTATTGGGCGAAGTGAGGAGCTGGAGCGAACCGTTCAAATCTTATCAAGAAGACGTAAAAATAACCCGCTATTAGTGGGAGAAGCTGGTGTAGGTAAGACAGCCATAGCAGAAGGGTTGGCGAAAAGAATCGTTGATAAAGAAGTTCCTGAGGTTATTTCAGGTGCGGAAATATTCTCGTTAGATCTAGGCGCTTTGCTAGCCGGTACTAAGTATCGCGGTGACTTTGAAAAGCGTCTCAAAGCGGTTTTAGCCGAGTTAAGTGAAAAACACCAGGCAGTTTTATTTATTGATGAAATTCATACGATTATCGGTGCAGGTTCAGCTTCAGGCGGAGTAATGGACGCTTCTAACTTGATAAAGCCAATGTTAGCTAATGGTGAACTAAAATGCATGGGATCGACGACATTCCAAGAATATCGCGGAATTTTTGAAAAGGACCGCGCTTTAGCCCGGCGTTTCCAGAAGGTTGACGTCGAAGAGCCCAGCGTTGCAGACACCGTTGATATCCTACGTGGCTTAAAACCTCGTTACGAAGAGCATCATCAAGTCGAGTATACCGATGGCGCTCTAAGAGCTGCGGCTGATTTATCAGCTCGCTATGTTAATGATAGAAACTTGCCTGATAAAGCGATTGATGTCATTGACGAAGCTGGCGCTAACAGGCAACTGCAGGACCAAGGTGAGCGCTCTAAAAACATTACTGTTCATGATATTGAAACTATCATAGCTAAAATGGCGAAGATTCCGGAGAAGACAGTATCTTCCTCTGACAAAAAGACCCTCAAAGATTTAGAGCGTAACCTTAAATTAGTGGTGTTCGGTCAGGATAAGGCGATTGAATCACTGTCTAATTCAATTAAGCTAGCGCGTTCAGGTTTAGGTATCGAGGACAAACCCGTAGGTGCGTTTTTGTTAGCAGGGCCTACAGGGGTAGGGAAAACAGAGGTAACTAAGCAATTAGCCAAGAATTTAGGAGTGGAGTTTATTCGCTTTGACATGTCTGAGTATATGGAAAGTCACACGGTTTCTCGATTAATCGGAGCTCCTCCGGGGTATGTAGGATTCGATCAAGGTGGATTGTTAACTGAAGCAGTAACAAAGCATCCCTATTCAGTGGTGTTGCTAGATGAGATAGAAAAGGCACACACCGACGTCTACAACTTGTTATTACAAGTTATGGATCACGGAACACTGACTGACAACAATGGTCGAAAAGCCGATTTTAGAAATGTTATTTTAGTTCTTACAACTAACGCAGGGGCTGCTGATTTACAAAAGTCGAGCATTGGTTTTCAAAAGCAATCCAAGAAAACAGACTATATGGAAGCTATCAAACGAACGTTTACTCCAGAATTTAGAAATCGACTAGATGCAGTACTTTGGTTCGATGCACTCGATCAAGAGATCATCTGCTCGGTGGTTGATAAATTTGTCGCAGAATTACAAAGCCAGCTCGATGAGAAAGGCGTTTCCCTTGAAGTTAGTCAGCAGGCTAGAAATTGGCTAGCTGAAATAGGTTTTGATGAACTAATGGGGGCTCGACCTATGGCACGTGTGATGCGAGAAAAGATCCGTCAAGAATTGGCTGAAGAACTACTTTTCGGAAAACTATCTAACGGCGGACAGGTGGTAGTCGGTTTTGATGAGACCGAGAGTAAGCTTACATTTGATATAACTACCAAGAAAGAAATCGCTATTAAGCAATAGCCATTTCTTAAGTGCTAAAACTAAAAAAGCAGGCTTTAAGCCTGCTTTTTGCATTTCGATGTAACTTACCTGGCTCTGAAGGTGATTCTGCCTTTAGTTAAATCATAAGGAGTCATTTCTACGGTGACTTTATCACCCGTCAATATACGAATATAGTGCTTTCGCATCTTACCGGAAATGTGCGCGGTAACCACATGGCCATTTTCCAGTTCAACTCTAAACATTGTATTCGGAAGTGTTTCTTGAACAACACCTTCCATTTCTATACATTCTTCTTTTGCCATACTATCTCTGTTTAAATCTCTTCAAATTTTAAATCGCGGGTATAATGCCTTATTTGGTTTGAATAAGCAAAAGTTTTATAAGGCAGTTGAGACTTTGGCTTGATTGTACTGGCCTATTAAAGCTGGGGCGGCTGGTTATTTTAAACACACCCACTGATCTTCGACAAAACATTCCATGGGGCGGTATTCTCCTTTGTAGGCCATCTTTTGGCATTGATTAATCCAATAGCCCAAATAAACATATTCTAGGTTGTCGTTTTGACAAAGTTTAAGAAGCTCTAGGATTGCCAATCGGCCCAAACTAAATTTGGAATACTTGACGTCAAAAAAGGTATAAATGGCACTTAAGCCATTATCTAATCTATCGAATACACAGCATGCTATTAAAGAACTTGTGACAGGGTCGATAAAATCTAAAAATTGCGAGTTTGACCAATCAGACAACACAAAATCCTTGTATTGCTTTTCAGACGTTGGATACATATCACCATCCTGATGGCGAGCGTTAATATAGCTTTCAAAAAGTTGGTAATGCTCTTTATCAAATTCTGCGACGCGAACTCTAGTGGAGAAATGCTTGCCTTTTCTTGCACATCGTCTTTGTTGTTTATTGGGCTTGAAAGTTTTGGGCGATATTCGAATGGATATACAAGCATTGCAGCTTTGGCATTGTGGCCTATAAATGTGTTCTCCACTGCGTCTAAAACCTCTTTCTATTAACCATTGATAGATACTTATTTGTGGTTCTATCTCAGGATTTAGAAATACTGTTTGCGACTGCTTCTCGGGAAGGTATGGACACTCATGTTCCGGAGTAATATAGAAGTCTAATGAGGAACTGTGCGATTTAGATTCCATGGCTGCAACTCGATGTAGTATTGGTACTAATATTTGAACTTCGCACGACAAACCGTCTAAGGTCTAAATCCTTTGGACGCCAAATATCTGGTTTAGTTGGCAGGCTAATTAGTGATTCTAATTGATCAATATATTGATCTCTAGCGATCTCAACCGCACCAAGAGATATCAAATGATTATTTTTTACTTGGCAATCAAGGATTGGAAACCCGTTTAGTCTCAGATAGCCTATCAATGTGCTAAGAGCAACTTTTGAACTGTTGGCTATATGGCTAAACATCGATTCACCACAGAATAGTTTTCCTATTGCTATGCCGTAAATACCTCCTACTAATTCGTTGTTTTCCCAAACCTCTACAGAATGAGCGTAGCCAATTCGGTGCAGTTCACAATAAGCTTTCTTGATATCGTCGGTTATCCAAGTTCCAGACTGATCTTTTCTAGGAGCGGCACATGCATTAATGACCGATTCAAAGGCATGGTTTAAAGTGACTTTGAGACGTGCTTTATTTACAAAACGAACTAAGCTTCTTGAAGGTTGAAAATTCTGAATTTGGAAAACCATTCTTGGATTTGGGCTCCACCAAAGGATAGGTTCATCATCAGAAAACCATGGGAAAATTCCTTTAGAATAAGCGTTAACAAGGCGCGTCGTTGATAGATCAGCTCCTGCGGCTAAAAGACCGTTGGGTTCAATTAAGGCACTTCGTACGTCTGGGAATTCTGAAGTTAAATCTAGAAAAGGTAGCATCAATAGTATTATAGCTTTGCTACTCAGTTATGGCTATAGCTTACAAAAGGATATCTGTAAACAACTAAGGGTGAAGGCCAAAAACAACAAAGGCCCTTAAGCGGGCCAATGTAAATACTCGATAACTCAATTTTTGATATCGACTTAGTCTAGTTGCATTTCGGGTACATTATCTGGGACGATAAGTTTACCTGCGGTTTTCTCAACTATTTCTTCAACGGAGACGCCCGGCGCTCTTTCTATTAGGTGAAATGCGCCATTCTCAATTTTCAACACTGCTAAGTCAGTAACGACCTTATTAATACAGTCGACTCCTGTCAGCGGAAGCGTGCATGACTCTAATAGTTTAGAGTTTCCTCGCTTATCTGCATGGGTCATAGTAACGACAATATTTTGTGCGCCGGCAACTAAATCCATCGCACCACCCATGCCTTTGACCAGTTTTCCTGGGATCATATAGGATGCAATATTTCCATTTTGATCAACTTCAAATGCACCCAAAACAGTTAGGTCGACGTGGCCTCCTCGAATCATTGCAAAGCTTTCGGCTGACGAAAATATTGATGCGCCGGTTACCGCAGTGACAGTTTCTTTACCAGCATTAATCATATCGGCGTCGACTTGATCTTCGGTCGGGTAGGGGCCCATGCCTAACAAGCCATTTTCTGACTGAAGCATTACTTGCATGTTTGATGGTACGTAATTGGCAACTAAGGTAGGGATTCCTATACCCAAGTTTACGTAATAACCGTCTTGCAATTCTTGGGCAACACGTTTTGCTATTTGATCTCTTGATAATGACATGTTGTTACCCCTTATTCTTTAGCCAAAGTTAATCGTTCAATTCGTTTTTCAAACGAAGCCTGGATCACTCGGTCAACATAGATTCCTGGTGTGTGGATCTCGGTTGGCTTTAATTCTCCAACTTCAACTATTTCTTCAGCTTCTACAACGGTAATCTTTCCGGCGGTTGCGGCCATCGGGTTAAAGTTCATCGCAGTATCGCGATACACTAAATTGCCAATTTTGTCTGCCTTCCAAGCTCTTACTATCGCGAAATCGCCGGTGATACTTTCTTCAAGGATGTAATTTCGACCATTAAACTCCTTAACTTCTTTGCCTTCTGCGACTGGCGTACCGTAACCGGTAGCGGTATAAAACGCTGGAATACCCGCGCCACCTGCGCGCATTTTTTCCGCTAGAGTACCTTGAGGGGTGAGATCGACTTCTAATTCTCCGGCCAGATATTGACGCTCAAACTCTGCGTTTTCTCCGACGTAAGAAGATATCATTTTTTTAATTTGTTTGCCTTGTAATAGAATCCCCAATCCGAAATCATCAACCCCACAATTGTTTGATACGAAAGTAAGGTCCAATTTTCCCATATTTTTGATTTCTGCTATTAAACCCTCGGGTATACCGCACAAACCAAATCCACCAGCAATGACTGTCATGCCGTCTTCTAGGCCCGCCATGGCTTGTTGATAGTTATTCACGACCTTATTAAATCCGGCCATAGTTTATACTCCTAATTCTATTAGAATGATTATTGTCGTTAGTCTTTTGCCAAATAGGCTTTAGCAACTTTAGATCCATTTTCTCTGTTTAAAAATTGACTGATGTAGTTGCCAGCTTGTACTAATTTTTCTAGATTGATCCCAGACTCAATATCTAACCCATTTAACATATAAACAACATCCTCGCTGGCAACGTTGCCGGATGCGCCTTTTGCATAGGGGCATCCTCCTAGTCCTGAGACTGATGCATCGACAGTTGCGACACCCATTTGTAATGCCGCGTAAATATTAGCCAAAGCTTGTCCATAGGTATCATGAAAATGAACGGCTATTCTATCCATTGGAACGACTTGAGAGACTGCAGCGATTAGTTGTTGTGTCTTACCTGGGGTTCCGACACCAATAGTATCACCTAGAGAAATTTCGTAACTACCACTTTGGTACAGTTGCTCGGCAACTTTAACAACATTGTCGAGTGCGATTTCACCTTCATAAGGGCAACCCATTACGCAAGAAACGTAACCGCGTACTTTGATGTTTTGTTGGTCGGCTTGTTCGAATATCGGTTGAAAGCGTTCTAGACTTTGTTCAATTGAGCAATTGATGTTTTTTTGAGAAAAAGATTCTGAAGCCGCTGCAAAAACAGCGACTTCTTTAGCGCCAGCTTGAATCGCGTTTTCAAATCCTTTGTTATTTGGTGTTAAAACCGGAAAACTAACAGAAGGAGAAGTCTTCATCAGGGTGTTGCCAATATATTCCATAATAGCTTGATGATCTGCCATTTGAGGAACCCACTTGGGAGATACAAAACTAGTAGCTTCAACCGTTTGAATACCAGCTGATATTAATTCATTGATTAGCTGTATCTTAACGTCAGTAGGAATTGGGGTCTGTTCATTCTGTAAACCATCACGTACACCAACTTCAACTAACTTGACGGAAGAGGGAAGGCTATACTCGTTTTCTTTAACAGCAGGCGTCGATTTGGTCATTACTATTCTTCTTCAAAGGTAATTAGCTCGGAACCTTCGTCTACCAAGTCTCCAACAGCATAAAGCACTTCTTTCACTTGCATCGCTTTATGAGCCTTAATGGTATGTTCCATTTTCATTGCTTCCATTACGATTAGGTCTTGACCTGCTTCTACTTTATCGTTTGGTTTAACCATGACGTTAATCACAGTCCCAGGCATTGGAGCGGTTAAATTGGCCTGTTCATCTTGTTCTAAATTAACTAAAGATTCATCCTTAATTTGAACAGTCCAAGCGGTAGCATGTTTAAATAAAACAAGTTGATTAGCTTGTTTAGCAAAACTTATCAGTGACTTCTTGCCTTCAAAATTGATCGCTAATTGGCTTTCATATAAACGCCCACTGACTTGGTAAACCTTGTCATCAATTTCCAGTGAAAAACTTTGGTTTCCTGATTCCGTTTGGTCTCTAAAATGAGCGGTAACTTTGAATTCTTTTTCCTTAAAACTAAAACTAATAGTATGAAAGTTATCCTGATTCAATCGCCATCCGCTTCTTTCATTCCAAGGTGAGTTAGCATCAATTAGTTGTAATTCATCTTTGGCTGATTGTTCCAGCATAACTTGTAAAGCCACAGCCGCAATTAGTTCGTCAGAAAGTCCAGTAGACTTTTGACTTAGGGACTCCCCATGTTTGTCTAGGAAATGGGTATCGAGGTCTGCTTGTGCAAATGATTCATGGCTTGCTAGTTGATTGAGGAAACTTATGTTAGTGGTAAGTCCTGCGACATTAAAATCTTTCAGCGCTCCCCTAAGTCTAGCCAGAGCAGAAGCACGATCTTTATCCCAAACAATAAGCTTAGCAATCATAGGGTCGTAGTATATGCTAACGGAATCACCAGACACTATTCCAGAATCAACTCGAACGTTGTTGCTGGTTTTGGGAATGCCCATGTGATGAATTAAACCCGTTGCAGGTAAGAAGTCGTTGTCCGGATCTTCGGCATAGATTCTGGCTTCAAACGCATGGCCATTCATGGTTATTTGCTCTTGTTTAAGCGGCAGAGGTAGGCCATTTGCAACTAGGATTTGCCATTCAACTAAATCTAACCCAGTGATTTTTTCCGTGACGGGGTGTTCAACCTGTAATCGAGTATTCATTTCCATAAA
>JBDVOJ010000007.1:0-11629 GCA_039969155.1 Kangiellaceae bacterium | reverse complement strand
CTCGCCAGGGTTTAGCGATAAGTAAGTTGGGCTTATCGTAAGTGATGATAAGTTAGCAGTTTCAAATTGCGTCTCATCCAATACCAATGGCACATCGGTATTACATAGATGAGCATTAGAAATATCGACTATTTCGGTATTGCTGTTATCCCAAGCACTTTTTTGATCGATACTATTAAAGACGACGACCGCCCCCTGGCCATCGACACTGACTCCTAACGGATCATAATCACCGGTGGCGATCCCAAAACCAATCAAACCCTCTTCGAATTCACTGTCGTTATTTTCTTGAAGTCCCGTTTTCAATAAACCACTTCGATGTCCCCAAGCGCTTCCACTCAAAGGCTCTTTATCCATATACATCCAACGGTAAATAGCATCTACTAGTACTTCACTGTCAGAAATAGCGAAGAATGCGCTATACAAGTTTTCAGATGTCCCTTCATGATTACCCAAGATGTCTGAATCTTCTTCAAGCCGTTCTGTTGGGCTTGCTCCATCACTACTTCTTGTATGGGTTATTACCTCATTATTAGTCACTAAATAATCGGCGTAATTTTGAGCTACAGTAACAACCTGCGGGCTGGCCCCAGTAAATGGTTTTATGCCACGAGCTTCTCTTTCACTATTAATTAAGTAAAGTGCTTTTTGTTGGAGAGTAAATCCATCCCATTCCGACTGTTCGGGCATACTCAAGAACTTGAACACACTTTGATCACTTTGACGAGCATGGTTGAATGCAGTCTCTATTTCTAGAACATCAGAAAAACTGTTACCAGTCCAATTTATGTCTTCATCCGGGAAAACGTCGACAAAACCATAGTCAGAATCACTTTGGGTAATAGTACATTGCTCAAGAGGATAATTAACGGTGATTGAAACACTATCGGTTCCGCTTAAACCCTCAGCATCATAAACTGTCAGAGTATATTCATGAATCCCTGGCTCTAGATCAGAAACTTCAAATGAAGAGCTCGTACTGACTATATTAGAATCAAATATCCACTCATAAGAAACAATTAGTTCATCATCTGTACTTGCACTTCCATCAAGCGATACTGTCGCTCCGAGTAACACTGTCTGGTCTTCGCCAGCGTTCGCGGTTGGCGCTCCTCCGTTCACCGAGGCTACATCGATAGTAACTGTCGCAAGGTTTGAATCGAACTCACCATCATTCACTCGAAAAGTAAAGCTATCGGTTCCAAAGAAATCTGCTGCTGGGGTGTAAGTGACGGAATTAACACCAACTAAAACCGCATCACCATTGGTTGGTAGATCAACGATCTCGTAGGTGAGCGTATCACTATTAGAATCTGTTGCGTCGAGAATTATTTCTACTGAACTATCTTCATCAACGTTCGCGTTTTGATCGTTAGCTATTGGCGCTATATTAGCCTCGGCGACAATCGTCAGCGTAAAAATATCAATAGTTTTTAATCGGTTATTGTCTTCAACTGATAACCCAATTTCGTGAGTTCCGATACCAAACGTGCTTGTCTCGTATACTTCTGAACGGCTATAAGAAGTGCTGTATCTAACCTCGTCAAGGTAAATAACTTCGCTACTTGGATCAACCCACTGATAAGCTGTTATCGTTCCGTCAGGGTCGAAACTCTGTCCGCCATCAAAGGTGATGAGTTCGCCAACTACTGCGGTTCTGTCTCCGCCACTAATAGCAACAGGTTTACTGTAATCCTTTACGCAACGTACATAGTGAGACTGAGTTATCGCGCTATCACTTTGTGTAGCAAAGTTCTCTGCATCTTTGGTAACCCTAATGGCTCTTTGAGTCCCACCATCCAATTCTATTGTTGTTGAAGTCCAGAATGTATCACGATTGGAGTAGTTTGGTTCAAACTGGTCTTCATCTATCAGCGTGAAATATTCCTTTATATTTGGTAAACGCCAATCTGTAGAATCATCTAGCTCTAAGTTTTCACAATAGTTAATGGCATCATTCCATGAGTGCAGATCAGTTGTAACTTCTTCTGTATCTTGCCACATCAGTTTATTGGCCGAATCATAAACCACTGTTTTTAAGTGGGTTACGTTTCTAAAAGAAAACTCAGGTTCAAACTTTACATCGCCGCTGACACACCGAACATTTTTTTGACTAGTAATTCTATTTTGTATTCTACTTTCACTTACTTTTGCATTTCCGAAATCTACTGCAGTCGCTATTTCAGATGTACCACCGCCAGACAAATTTAACAATTCGTAGAAATCGGTCCAATATCTAGAAGCAGCCGTGTTTTGAAATCCGTCAACAATAGTAGGTGCACCATCAGCTAGATTGTGGCTATAGTCTAATAAGAATAAAAGTTCATACTTTGTGGGCAATCGCCAACTATCGATTCCCGCGTGGTCTAACGTTTCACAATAATCAGTCGCAGTTGTCCAATCCATAAAATCAGTTGCAACAGACACTGTATCCAGCCAAGTGAGATTGTTTACACTATCAACAACTATTTCATCTATGGCATTTCGAGAAAAACTAAGTTGTGTTCCTTTTTGTAAACTGGCATCGTCGTTCGCGTTAACAATAACATCAGATCCTGTTTGTGGGATTATAGAGCTTACAAATGGTCCTTGGTTCTGCGAAGGTGAGCAGCCGTTTGCATCGGCAACCTCGTCGGTTGGTGTGTCTGCACATTGATCAATATCATCAGTGACACCATCGGAGTCTGAGTCCAACTGGGACGGAGAGCAACCATCCGAATTAGCTGTTTCCCCCGATGGCGTGTCCGGGCACTGATCAAGTGAGTCGATGACGCCATCATTATCCGAATCTGATGCGGATACATCCAGAACGAACTCCTGACTATCAGTCAATCCATCTAAATCAGTCACGATAATGTTAATTGAATGTTGGCCGACATCCGAACTAATGGGCGTCCATTCTATTAGTCCGCTGTCTGGATCAATTGACATTAACTCGGGCGGTGTTTCGAGCGAGTATGTCAATGTATCGTCAAGATCTGGATCAATTGCTTCCACAGCATATGAATAAATCGTGTTTTCTGTTGCCGTTGTAATTTCAGTTGATGTAATGCTCGGAGCATCGTTAATCGACAGGATAGTTACGCTAAATGATTCTTCTATATCCGGGCCACCATCAGATACAGAAACGGTTATTGGAACTGAGCCATTTACATTTTCAATTGGTGAGACAACAACTGTCCAAAGGCCACTGCCATTATCGTCTAAAACAATCTCTTCTGATCTCACTAAAGTTTCATCAAAACTCGTTGCGGTTACGATTAGAGAGCTTTGATCAGAATCGATATCAGCGACGGTAAATTCGAGAGCGGTTGTGGAAGTATCTTCGTTAATTGTTTGGTCACTGATTGAAGTGATCGTTGGTGCATCATTCACCGCATTTACAGTGACTCTAAACACTTCATCGACTGGCGTTATACCATCAGTTACTGAAACTACAATATCAACTTCACCATTCGCATCATCGACTGGCGTAACAGTCAATGTCCAAACTCCGTCGCCTGAATTGTTTAAATTAAGACCGGCTTCTTCGACCAGTGCTGTGTTTTCACTGATCACCGAAACCTCTAAATCCTCTACTGCGGTCTCAGTATCGCTGACTGTAAATGACAACTCAGTCGTTGTAGTATCTTCATCGATTGTTTGATCTGCAATGTCTGTAATAGTAGGCGAATCATTTACTCCATTGACAGTTAAATCGAACGTACTTGCCTGTTCACCAAGATCACCGTCAGTAACAGTTAGTGTTATCGTTGTAGTCCCACTTTGATCAGGCAGTGGGGTGACTTGGACTGTCCATAAACCGCTATCATTAACTCTAATTACCTCAACGTTTCCATTGGGGACGAGCGCCACTATGCTACTAGTTCCAGTCACTTCAAGATCAACTGCTGGCGTTTCGATATCACCCACAGTAAATTCTAGTGCTGCAGTCACACCATCTTCGCTGATGGTTTGATCGGCGACAGTCGTGATAGTTGGTTCATCATTAACTGCATTGATGGTCACGTTAAATGTGGTCGTTTGTAAACCACCGTCACCATCTTCAACAGTAATCACGATGGGCGCAATACCACTCACATTATCTTCAGGTGTAACGACAACGGTCCAGTCGCCCCCCGATACTTGATTTACAACGACATTGTCCGAAGTAACGAGTGCTAAATCATCACTACTTCCTGTCACGGTAAGATCACTATCGGCAGTTTCGGCATCAGCCACAGTAAACTCTATTAAGTCTGTCGCGTTATCTTCATCAACCGTGACGTCGGTTATCGTGGTGATTGTAGGCTCTTGATTAACGACGTTTGAAACCGTGAGCGTATATGGTTGAGTCGCTGTGAGCCCAGCTTGATCCGCAACTTCAACGACTACATCATGATCACCTACATCGGAAGTAACAGGAGTCCAGGTGATTACTCCGGTATCTTGATCTATCAACATACTAGGAGGACTGGTAGTCAGATCATAAGTTAACGTATCACCAGCATCGGGATCAGATGCTTCGACATCATAAATGTATTCGACATCCACTGTCGCTGAAATGATTTCAGTACTATCAATAACTGGAGCTTGGTTGTTATCTTCTTCAAAGGTAATATTGAATACGAATGCGATTTGGTTAACTACACCGGATGAACTGTCTCTACAAATGACATAACGCGTAGTGTTTTCATCATTAACTAAATCAACAGTCGCTGTGTGATCTGTTCCATTTGACGAAGAAAAATTTGTTGTCCATCCTGTCGGATTATTATCATCTACATTATTGTAACGACAAGTTGCAACTACATTAGTGCTGATCGCCATCGTTGTTGAAGTCGTTCCCGAAGAAAGCGGGCCCGCACCTGAAACGTATGTGCGAACAGGGCCAACATCGACAACCGCAGCACTGACGGTTAAAACGTAATCGTGTGCTGTCACTAATCCATCCAGATCGGTAGCGTCAATGTTTATATTATGATCGCCTATTTGGCTTGAATTTGGTACCCATTCCACAACACCCGAAGCTGGATCAATCGTCATGCCGGCAGGCGGTGAATCTAGGCTATAAGTTATAACATCCCCAGAGTCATCATCAGTCGCATTCGCGTCGTACGAATATGGTTCGTCCTCAACAGCCGTTAAATCTGGCTCGGAGTTAAATACTGGTGCCCCGTTCACATTGGCTACTGTAATCACAAAACTTTCTGAATCACTTAAGCCTGATTGGTCAGAAACAATGACAGTTACGTTGTGCTCTCCAACATCGCTATTATCTGGTGTCCAATTGATCACACCGGTAAGCGGTGCAATCGACATTAGCGGCGGATTCACGTCAAGCTCATAAGTTAAGGTGTCATTGTTATTGGCATCCGTCGCATCAACATCATAAATATAGGCAACATTTTCTGCTGCATTAAGAACATGAGTACTTATGATCTCTGGTGCGACATTCGCCTCATCAACAGTAATTGTAAACATGCGTTGATCAGTTGCACCTTCTATGTCAGTCACAACTATTTCAACAGAGTTACTACCTACTTGTGCACTGGAAGGTACCCAACTAATCAAGCCGGTGGTTGGATCGATATCCATACCGTCAGGCTTAACCAGTAGGGTATAGGTGAGAGAATCATTAAGATCAGGATCGGTTGCCTCAACATCGTATGAATAAGACGAGCCTTCATTGGCATTTGTCACATCAGTTGAAGTAATCAGAGGTGCATCATTCACATTTACAATGTTCAGAGTAAAATCTTCTGTATCGGTTAAACCGCCGCTGTCAGTCACCACAATATTGATGGCATGATTACCTACATCATCATTATCTGGTGTCCACTGAATTAAACCAGAATTTTCATCAATGGTCATATCACTGGGTGGACTGTTTAAACTATAAATTAATGAGGTGCCATCTTCAGCATCAGTCGCATCGACGTCGTAAGTGTATTGAGAATCTTCGAAAACTTCGGTGGTGCTCGTAGTTGTATCAATTGTTGGAGCAGTATTTGTACTACTGACAAAAGAAATATCAAAGGTATAGCTTGAAGAGACTTCTCCCGTAGAAACGTTTCGGCAATAAATATAACGAGCTGTATCTGTGTCGTTAGAAAGGGTAACTTCGCTTGTGTGATTTAAGCTATTACTCGTTGCTAAAAGGGTGCTCCACTGACCTGGATTACCATCATCAACATCATTTAAGCGACAGTTAGACACAACATCTGTCAAAATTTCAATTGTGACTGAAGTAGTACCTAAAGGGTGGGGACCGGCACCGGATACATAATTTATTACTGGAGGTGCTGCATGCAGTCGCTGCGGCAATAGCACCAGAATAGTTAGGATTGAAACTCTTTGCGCAATTCTAATATATGACGTTAACATGGTATCCCTATCTTAAGATAACTATGATCGCTATAACTTCTAAACGAGCCCCGACTAGCTTTACCTAATCAAGGGTTTCGAATTAGTATTAATGAATGTTAGAAATTGGTTTAATTATTCAGGAATTTAGCACTGCGTGACTATCACATTTCGGACAATTGTTATCACTATTCAGACATTTCAATCAAAAAGTCATGGGAAACTATACTTTTTACTTAAATCAGCAAGTAACAAACTGTAGATTATATCTTTGTTCGCTCTAAAATCCATTTAACCGAAAATCGGTGCATTCATTCCATTTGTATATAATTGCGCGCAATCATATCAGGCTAAATTTCGAAGGCAAGTTGAATTATTCATAATGGTTAACCGATTTTGAAAAACACTCCGAAAAAAAAACCTACACATCTCTTCCAAAAGATTAGTTCAATTGAACATCGGCATCTCCTCGCCGATAGCCCGCAGGGTGAAATACACGGAAGTATTTCATAACCTACCCGGTAGCCGGATCGATTCAAACACACTCAAATATATGCACTCAGTAAACCGAGAAAATATAATCTAGGGAGTAAATAATGGTGCCCGGGGCCGGAATCGAACCGGCACGACCGTTAAGTCGCAAGATTTTAAGTCTTGTGTGTCTACCAATTTCACCACCCGGGCATCGGGAGGATTTCGCAAATACTCAGTACTTAAGAGTCCTTTGTATTTACTGACCTACAAACAATGTAGGTGTTTACGTAATCTTTATTAGTGTTTGAAACACTCAGTAAAAATTACCTAAATTTGGAGGCTGGGGTCGGAATCGAACCGGCGTTGACGGAGTTGCAGTCCGCTGCATCACCACTCTGCCACCCAGCCATATTTTTAACAACTTGCCATCCTGGCGAGCTTTGCTTAACTTTGACTTAATAAGACAATTTGTCATTGTTAAGACTAAAAAACCCCGGTGCTAATTTCTTAATACCGGGGCTTAGTACTCGGAAGTTACTCCAAGAAAATTCTGGAGCGGGAAACGAGATTCGAACTCGCGACCCCGACCTTGGCAAGGTCGTGCTCTACCAGCTGAGCTATTCCCGCGTCGAGTGCAGGGCATTCTACAGTAAGAATTCTTTCTGTCAAGCGTCAAATTAAGAAGAATTCGATCTTTTTTATAACTTAGTCGATTTAGCTCTAAAGCACCGTGTTATCTAGCTTTAGTTGGCTATTTAATAGCCGTAATATGACTATTATTTGTTCTCTTCTTTGTTTAATGATGGCCATGTTGCTTGTAAGTAAATAAACATAGACCAAAGTGTTAATCCCACTGCCACATAGAGGAAAATGTACCCCCAAATATATAACCAGCTATGATCCCAGATGGAAGTAACTGACGCCTCTCTTCCGGCAAGCAACAAGAAGAAAATTGCAGATAGTTGCATTAAAGTCTTAAACTTTGCGATGTTGACCACTTTTACCGCCGAACGCTCCCCATGTTCCGACATCCACTCTCGTAATGCTGAAACGGTGATTTCTCGACTAATGATGACTAGTGCGGGCACAGCAATCCAAAATGTCGCATGTTGCTCAACTAATAATACCAAGGATGCCGCGACCATTAGTTTGTCGGCCACCGGATCTAAAAACTCGCCTAACTTAGACTGCATATCAAAAGTGCGCGCAACCCAGCCATCAAACCAATCGGTCCAACCAACAATTGCGAAAATAATCGCTGCGGTGGTTTGACCCCACGTGACGGGAAGATAAAAGAAGAACACAAGCAGAGGTATACAAAGAATTCTGAATGAGGTCAGTAGGTTTGCTATGTTCATGTGAATAGATTCAACCAAAGCGCTATGAGCAATAATGCTGCCATTCTAACACCCATATTAAGAAAAAACAGCGACAATGCGGTTAGTTCGCATAATTACTGGCAGGAAAGAAACTCTGTGCTTTGTCGACGGGTACTTTCAATAAGCAGCGAGGCTCAACAGGCTCAGCCTGCTGAATAAAATCGTTTGAATTCTACTTTTCCTGTGACTAGCAACCCGAGACTAGTAACTAGTTACTCATACCTCAATGCAAATAATCGTAAACCGTTTCGGCCAAAGCCTGATTAATTCCCTCAACTTGTTTGAGGTCCTCTACTCCCGCTTTTTGGATGCCTTGCAATCCACCAAAATGCTGAATTAACGACTTTCGTCTTTTAGCACCAACGCCAGGAATTCCTTCTAAAGTTGAGGTTTTACGTTTCTTGTCCCGTTTGCCGCGGTGTCCCGTAATAGCAAATCGATGAGCTTCATCACGAATTGCTTGGATTAAATGCAACCCTGGCGAATCTTCTTCGAGCCGCCTAGCAACAGCCTCTGAGGGAAGGAAGATTTGCTCCATACCAACTTTTCGGTCACTCCCTTTGGCCACACCAATTAAGGTTACTTGCGGCAAGTCTAAATCTTCCAATACTTTCTGAGCTTGATGAAGCTGCCCCTTTCCACCATCTATTAATAGTAAATCGGGCAATTTGGCATCTTCTTTTACCAGTCTTTCAAAACGACGTCGAACCGCTTGCTCAATTGCAGCGTAATCATCGCCCGCAACCACACCTTTAATATTAAAGCGTCGATAGTCTGATTTTTTAGCTTGACCTTGTTCAAAGACTACACACGAAGCAACCGTTTCTTCTCCTTGAAAATGACTGATATCAAAACACTCCATCCTAAAAGGCAATTTGTCCAAAGACAATTCATCCATCAATACTTGCATTCGTTTGTTTAAATGAGATTTTGCTTTTAGTTTTGCGAGGAGTATTTGATCGACGTTACGTTTAGCCATTGCAAGCCATGAGGCCTTGTTGGTTTTTACCTGATGAGAAATTTTAACTATTCGCCCCGCTATTTCAGATAAACTCTCTGCTAAAAATTTTCCGCTCTCCACTTCAACATTGGTGACTATTTCATTAGGCATTTCAGCAGTGTTTTGTGGGTAGTATTGTCCAATAAACGAATTGAGTAATTCGCCAGTTTCAGTATCGGCTGGCAGTTTTGGTAGGAATTGCTTACTCCCCTGAACAATACCATTGCGAACTTGCAGAACAAAAACTACCGCTGTTTTTTCCCGACTATCAGCAGCGATTACATCGACGCTGTTAGTACGGCTAGCATTCAGATTATTGACCGATTGTTTCTCTAGTACGCTTCGCAGACTAATAATTTGATCTCTAAGTTCCGCCGCTTTTTCAAAGGCGAAATCTTCAGATGCTTTTTCCATGCGCTGAGTCAATTCATCCAGTACCGTTTGATTCTTGCCTTGATAAAAAAGTTTAACTAGCTCGACATCTTTTAGGTAATCTTCTTGAGAAATCTTACCCACGCAAGAACCGCTGCATCGTTTAATTTGATATTGCAGACAAGGTCTTGAACGAAAATTAAACACACTATTTTCACACTGTCTAATAGCAAACAATTTTTGCATTAACGAAATGCTATATCTAGCCGAGCTCGACCCTGTAAATGGGCCAAAGTAATGCCCTTTTTTTGATTGCCTCCCGCGGTGAATGCTCAGTCTAGGAAATTTCTCGTCAGATAAATAGATATAGGGGTAGGTTTTATCATCTCTAAAAATGACATTGTAACGAGGTTTGTGCTGTTTTATTAATTGATTCTCAAGAATCAGTGCTTCATTTTCGCTTCCGGTGACCACCACTTGAATGTCGCGGATTTGCTTAACCATTACCTTGGTTTTAGGGGTATGATCTTGTTTCTGAAAGTAACTAGAAACCCGCTTTTTTAAGTTCTTAGCCTTGCCAACATAGATAATCTCTTTGCTCTCACTAAACATCTGATAGATTCCCGGACGAGAAGTGAGGTTTTTTAAGAAATGGCTAGGGTCGAATGGTGGCATATAATTTAATACGAGTTACGAGTTACGAGTTACGAGTTACGAGTTACGAGTTACGAGTTACGAGTTACGAGTTACGAGTTACGAGTTACGAGCGCATTATCGACTACTCATTGCCAGTCGGCAACACTCGAGTTGAGCAATTAACGACAATTTTGTCAGTGATAACTTTCCAACAATCCGATTAGCCAACAATCCACGGCCAAGAAAAGTATAAGCTTCTTTGACCGTTTCTCGTCACCCGTAACTAGCGACTAATCTCTCTTAATTGCCGATTTTACTAGAATCAACTACGCCATAACGTATTGCCATATGAGTCAATTCTACATCATTTTCAATAGAGAGCTTCTCGAACAACCGATATCGATAGCTATTGACCGTTTTTGGACTAAGAAACAATTGATCAGAAATATCCTGAACCTTTTGGCCTTGTGTGATCATCAGCATGACTTGCATTTCCCTTTCTGAGAGAACATCAAAGGGCGAGTCTTCTGTGGGGTTAAGTGCTTTTAGAGCCATCTCTTGAGCGATGTCTGGCGTAATATAGCGTTTACCGCTATTTACCTGACGAATTGCAATGACAATTTCTTCGATATCAGCGCCTTTGGTCATATAACCTGCAGCACCAGCTTGCATAAATTTTGTGGGATAGGGTTCTTCGTTGTGCACAGTGACGGCAATGACTTTGACGTCAGGATCGAAGCGTACTAACCTTCTGGTTGCTTCAAGACCACCGATACCAGGCATATTGGCGTCCATCAATACCACGTGGGGCCGTAACTCTCTTGCAATTGATACCGCTTCTTCACCGCTTTTAGCTTCTCCAACTACATCGATTTTGTCGAAGTCCGCTAACAACCGGCTAATCCCTGTTCTTATTAATTCATGATCATCTACGATAAGTACTTTAATCAAAAGTCGCTCCTCCTTTAGCCTGACTAAAAAAGAGCTTAGCACGAAGTTAAGGTCAGGCAAGTATTTTGGTTTATAAGGTTAACCAATTGAGATTTTTATTCTAGCTCAATCATACCGCCAAGATAGACAATTGTGAAACAACAAAATCGATTAATCTGTGAGGGACAACAATCCCTTGGGCTGATTAACGTTTATGAGGTAAAATTGAGGCTTTAACTACCACTCGCTTTTAACCGCCTATAGGATCCTAAATGTACCAATATCAGCCGCCAGCAGAACTTTTAAAAGACAAAGTCATTTTAGTAACAGGTGCGAGTGATGGAATCGGAGCGGCTGTGGCAAAGGCTTATGCTAGACATGGTGCGACGGTTATCCTTCACGGCCGAAAAGTCGAAAAATTAGAGGCTATTTATGACGAAATAGTAGCGAAAGGCGGTCCACAACCGGCGATCTTGCCTCTGGATTTGCAAAG
>JBDVOJ010000006.1:0-63230 GCA_039969155.1 Kangiellaceae bacterium | reverse complement strand
TTAACTACTTGGAAAAACAAGAAGTTGAAAAAGTCTTATCACATGTTCACTCACGCAATTTTCGGAAAAAGACTCAAATTGTCACTGAAGGCGATGATTCCCACAGTCTGTACTTTTTACTGGAAGGACAGGTTAAAGTTTACCTAAATGACAATACCGGTAAAGAAATCATTATTAATACCCATAACCCAGGTGAATTTTTTGGAGAATTAGGATTAATCAAGTCGATTCCAAGAACGGCATCCATTGTCACTATCACTGACTGTAAGATTGGAGTAATGCAGGAGTTTGACTTCAAGCACTGTTTGGCCTCGTACCCGGCTTTTTCCATCGCATTGATTGAGAACCTCTCGACTCGATTAATTGATGCAACAGAAACCATTAGACAGCTTGGTTTGATGGATGTATATCAGCGGATTGCTGTGACTTTTCTAAACCTTTCCGAAGAAAAAGGGGATGTGCGAATCATTCCTGAAAAACTCACTCAGCAAAATATAGCCAATCGAGTGGGAGCTTCCAGAGAAATGGTTGCACGGATTTTGAAAGACCTTCGTTCTGGCGGCTACATTACCCAAGACTCAAATGGCATTACTATCCATAAAACCTTGCCACATTCATGGTAATAGCGCTGCCAAATAGTCCTTATTGATAGTTACAGCTAATCGTCCCTCCACAATTCAAATAAGCTTTTCTGAAGGGGCTAACTCGCTATCTGATATTCATTAAGCATTTGCTGCGCAATCGCTAAGTTAAAATTCTCGTCATACACAATCTTGCCGATAATTATTCCACTAAGTTTACCGCTGTGCTGTTGTAATAATTGCTCGATGTCTTCTAGCTTCTCGATTCCACCATTGGCGAGCACCGGTAAGTCGACGCTCTGTGAAAACTGACTGACGCTGAGTAAATTTCGTGCGGTCACATGACCTGACTCAGGTACTTCGGTAACAACCAAACCACCAACCCCTTCTTCTTCTAAAGATTGTGCCAGATCCACCAATTGTTCATCGACTTCTTCAGCTTGATTGTTCATTCGGCGGCTATCCATTTCAACCAGGACCTTGCCAGGAAATTCAACACAGATATCAGAGAGTAAATCCTTATTGCGGATTGCCTTACTGGTTAACACCAAGTAATCGGCGCCTGCATCAATCCAAATAAAGGCGGAATCAATATCAACAATTCCACCAATCACTTGTATACAAAGCTCAGGACAGCTCTTCTTTATCTTGGAAAGCAAATCGACATTACAGGGTTCACGAGTTTCTATCGCATCCACATCAACAAAATGAATCCTACGGATACCCAGAGCGTACCAATGATTTACGGTTTCAAGAGGGTCGGTAGAAACAACGTGACTAACAAAGGCATTCTTTTTTTCTGTGTGGACACTTTTGCCATGTCTAATTTCTAAAACTGGGACAAGCTGCATAATAATATTCCAATTGTTAGAGTTATTTTTTAGGGGTCTGCTTTTAACTATAGATGAGAAAAACAAAAATGCTATGCTTCGTTCTAGCAAAAGTGACCTGAATCAATAATTTAGATTAACTAATATAAGAATAGAAATTCTTATAGCAGATCGGCAATGAGCGACTGCCAAAATGGTTTACATTAGGTTAACATGTCGTTGCACTTTCAATAAAAAATAGATAAATGACTCGAAAAAACTCAAAACCTAACGGTAGCAAAAGGCGACAAAAAAGTGCTCCTCTACAAAAGGGGCGGCAACCGTTAAGTAGTCTTCGTATTATTGGCGGTAGCATGCGAGGAAGAAAAATAAGCTTTGCTGCTGAGGAAGGCTTAAGACCTACGCTGGATAGAATACGGGAAACCTTATTCAATTGGCTAAATGCCGATATCGCTGGTACAAATTGTTTAGATTTATTCGCCGGTAGTGGTGCTCTTGGCTTTGAGTCGCTTTCTCGCGGTGCAGCTTCAGTAACTTTTGTAGATGCTAATTGCCGAGTCACTGCTAATCTCAAGAACAACTTAGCTGAGTTACAAATAGACCAAGCTGACGTGGTTACAAGCTCCGCAGAAGATTTTCTCAAGAATAATCAACAAAAATTTGATCTGGTATTTTTGGACCCTCCATTCGATAAAGGGTTTCTACCGAAAATTTTAGATAATTTGGCCGCCCATTTAAGCCATGATGCAATGATTTATATCGAGCAAGAGGTAAGTGAAACAGAGCCCAGCTATTCGAAACAGTGGCAATTATTGAAATCTAAAAAGACGAGTCGTTTTGTTTATCAGCTGCTGCGTTTAAATAATTAGAAGTGGCTTTAACTATTCGCTTCCTTGTTTTTCAATGACTAATATTCTAGCTTCACCTTTAGGATGAGCAACATGCTCTGTGCCAATAGAAGCATAAAATATATCTCCTGCCTCCAATAGTACCGAATGCTCCTTTTCGTCTTGTTTATAAAACATTTCGACCACACCATCAAGCACCGTAAAAACCTCTGCACCGTCATTTGTATGCCAATGATACGCTTGATCCGTCCAATGCAAACGAGTCGTTACTCCGTTGATACAAGCGATGTCTAACGCATCCCAAGCTTTGTCTGCGGTAAATTCTTTTGCTCTAAAGACCTTCATAAATCACTCATTTTAAAAAACCATTCAAGAACTGCAAGACAGCATCGAGCAGCTCGCTTTGTTACGTGCCCAGTCAGGTCGTTTGGTTTTGCTCGGCTCCACCAAAGAATAACAACTGCCGGCCACCTGTCGGGTCGAGTTTTCGAGGATTGGATCGGCGGGCAGAGCGTCAGTAAATTGGTGGTGAAATCGGATCATAAATTCGCCGTCGCTACTCGACGGCTAACTCGCGCTTCCAGGCGAGTTTCTTCTCTATTGAAGTGAGCATCAACCCTGCAATATCTTTTCCGGTGGCGGTCTCGATACCTTCTAAGCCTGGGGAAGAATTAACTTCGAGTAACAAGGGGCCATTCTTAGATCGTATAATATCTACACCCGCTATTTTTAATCCGAGAATTTTAGTAGCTTTAATCGCGAGCGCTTTTTCTTCTGGGGTAATTTTGACAATCGATGCTGTCCCACCTTGATGAATATTGGCTCTGAATTCTCCGGCCGCTGCTTTACGCTCAATCGCGGCAACAACTTTACCACCAATCACAAAGCATCTTAGATCTTTACCGTCAGCTTCTTTGATGAACTCTTGAACCAATAAATTAGCATTGAGTGATTTAAATGCGTTGATAACACTTTCTGCTGCTTTTTTTGTTTCTGCTAACACCACGCCACGGCCTTGCGTACCTTCAAGTAGCTTGACAATTAATGGCGCACCACCAACCATTTCAATTAAGTCATTAGTGTCAATGGGTGAATTAGCGAAACCAGAAGTGGGAATACTAATTCCATTTTTAAGCATCAGCTGCAATGCAAATAGTTTGTCTCGAGACTGGGTTATCGCCGCGGAAGAATTGACTGCATGAATCCCCATACTCTCAAAGTGACGGGTTAATGCACAACCATAAAAAGTCATACTAGGTTTGACTCTGGTGATCACCGCATCGAGATGGCTCAAGATTTTACCACCACGATAGTGCACTTCTGGCTCTTCAGCGTCGAGTTTTATATAACACTGTTTGATATTCAAAAAGATCATATCATGTCCGCGCTCTTCCCCGGCTTCCATGATTCGTCTGTTACTATATAGATCTGGGTTGCTGGCTAGCAATCCAATTTTAAGGCCTGTTTTTGCGAACTCTCTTTCTTTGTATATTTTATCCAGCTCTTTATCTTGAATCTTCCCCATGCAAAAACTAAGAGATGGGTCAACTAACAGTTTACCGTGCATTGCTTCACGCCCTAACAACATACGATAACCCATAGAGTCGCGATTGGTTAGAGTCAACTCAATTTCCCACTGGGCATCGCCGGCTTTTAGTTGCGCACTGATGACATATCGTCGTTCAGCGGCTCCACTAGAACTCTTAACGGTTCTCTTATCGATGATTGGTCTTTCACACCGAATCACCACTCGACGATTATTTTGTACTGGGTGAACTTCAAAACTAACCCACCAATCACCATCTTTCTTAAATCGATTAATATTGAAGGCATGCAAAGATGATGTCTTCGCCCCAGAGTCAATTCGAGCTTTCACCGCAGGAATTCCCAGATCGGGAAACGCACACCACTCTTCGCAACCAATGACCTTCTTATCGCCTATTTGCTCCACACTAATACCTCAGCTGTTATGGGTCTAGAAAATACTATTTTAGGTAAACATCAAATCGAAATTTCTTACCGATGATTTGATGGCTTGGTTTCTTATTGGCAAGACTTTCGGAACCTTTAGGCCGTTTCACTACCACTCTCGGAACCGAGGTATCGAGCGCAGTTAATAATAAATTGTCGGCATCAGGGTCATCGCCAGCAATTCGTTTAAACAATCGCATTTCTTTCTTAACCAATGCCGACTTTTTCCGTTCTGGAAACATAGGGTCGAGATAAATAACCTCAAGCTCTTGGTTTTCAGTCATTGAATCAAGACTATTGGCTTTCGCCAATTTTAACCGTTCAAAAATTGATTGGTCAATTTGCGGATTCGAATGCAGTCGCGCCACCGCGTTTTCGAGCAAGATAAAAATCGCGGGGTTGCGTTCCTGCATGGTAACCCTGCAACCTAGCATTAGCATAATTAACGAATCCCGCCCCATACCGGCGGTCGCGTCTAACACATTCGGTCTAAAGTGAGATTTACAGCCTATCGCCTTAGCAATTAATTCATTACTCTTACTAACCTTGGCAGCACGGTTGGCCACTTCACCATCATCCAAACTAAATGCCAACTGCTGGACTTTGTTATCCAGAGTTAAATTTAATATTAACTGTTGGTTTTCTTGAGAGAATACCGCAATCTCATCGTTGATTTGCGTTAATTCACAGACTTTGTTAATCCCAAGTTTTTCAGCAAGAGGCTGATCCACAGCTGCCAGTTCTAGTTTCAATCGAGCGGTTCCTTCTAACTTTTCGGTTCTAAATTGCCTCAAATAAGATAGTCTAATGAATTCCCGAATGGCGTAACAGCGCGTCTACTTCTGGCTTTCGCCCTCTGAAGTTGACAAATAAATCCATTGGTTCAGCCGAGCCACCTTTTTCGAGGATATGAGTTAAAAATTGTTTACCCACTTCGGTGTTCATCACACCTTGCTCTTCAAACAATGAAAAAACATCGGCTGAAAGCACCTCAGCCCATTTATAACTATAATAACCCGCCGCATAACCACCGGAAAATATATGAGAAAACCCGTTTTGAAACCGATTAAACTCTGGAGGGATAACAACCGCCACTTGCTGCCGCGTTTGATCGAGAACCTGTTGAATTTGCTCAACGGTCAGCGGTGCTGAATTGTGTATTCTCATATCAAACAACGCAAACTCAATTTGCCTCACCATCATCATCGCTGACTGAAAATTTTTCGCAGCTATCAGTTTTGAAAGTAATTCATCCGGTAGAGATTCTCCGGTTTGGTAGTGAGAACTTAACTTAGCCAAAACTTCCGGTTGGTAACAGAAATTTTCCATAAATTGACTGGGTAACTCCACTGCATCCCAAGGTACATTGGCAATACCTGAAGCTGACAGTTCGTCGACCTTGGTCAACATATGATGAAGACCATGACCAAATTCATGAAACAAGGTGACTACCTCGTCATGAGTTAACAGCGCTGGGTTATCATCAACCGGAGGTGCAAAATTGCAGGTTAGATAAGCAATAGGATGCTGTGTTTTTTGCTTCGAGACTTTAAATCTGCTCTGGTAGTGATCCATCCATGCACCGCCCCGTTTATGTTGACGAGCATACAGATCAAGATAGAATTCTGCGATGACTTGATTGTCTCTCTTAATCGCATAATGCCGAACATCTGAGTGCCATCGAGTGGATTCAGTCAGTTGCTCAAATGTGACCCCAAAATGATGTTGGGTAATTTCAAACAAGCCTTCAATGACTTTGTCGACGACAAAATAGTTTCTTAGTTCAGACTGTGATATTTGAAAACTCTTCTCTTTCAGTTTTTCACTAAAGTATGCGACGTCCCAAGCTTGAAGAGATTCAATACCTGATTCTTTAGCAAATTCTGACAGCGTCTCAAATTCAGATTCGGCTTGCTGCTTGGCCTTAGCATTTAGATCCGTCAGAAACTGAATCACTTGCTCCGGACTTTCTGCCATTTTGCTTTCAATTGAGAGCTGTGCATAGTTGTCAAATCCTAGCAATTTAGCTTTTTTATTTTTGAGCGCCAGTAACTCCTCCATGATTTTACTGTTATCAAATTGAGTATCACTCGCTTGCTCAGAAGCTCTAGTCACATAAGCGGTGTAAACTTCTTGCCGTAACTCTCGATTATCAGCAAAAGTCATGATCGCAAGGTAGCTGGGAATTTCTAAAGTAATTAAATAACCAGACAACTCTCTATTAGTTGCGTTTTCTTTGAGCATCGCCATTTCATTTTCGGGCAACCCTGAAAGCAACGCTTTATCTTCAATTTGTTTTGTCCACGCCATGGTGGCGTCCAACAAATTCTGTTCGTATTTTGAGGATAGCTCCGCCAGTCGTTTCTGAATTTCGCTAAACTCAGATTGCTTATCTTTCGCAAGATGAAGTCCCGATAATTTGAAGCCGATCAATGAATCTTTCAATATTTGTCGTTGAGACGGAGTGAGCTCTAACACCTGTTTATTTTGCTCAAGCTTTTCAGTGGCATTAAATAGCCCTTGATGTTGACCCATTAAAGTAGAGTAATCGGTGAGTAAAGCGATTGCCTGATCATAGGCTTGGCGAAGCTCCTTAGAGTTACAAACACTATTTAAATGTGAAACCGGTGACCAAGCTTTGGCTAAGCGATCTTCAAGTATTTCTAAGGGGAGCATAAAATTCTGCCAAGTAATCTTGTCTGGCGATTGTTCGGCTTTCAAAACAACGGCATCGATGACCGATTGGTTTTCTTTGATAATCTGTGAAATCGCTGGTTCAACATGATCTGGAGAAATCTGATCAATTGATTCAATAGGATTTTGTAATAATAAGGGGTTAGTTATAGTCATTGTTAAGTGGTCTTGCTTTAGAAATAAGGGCAAACTACCAGTATACAGACAATCAATCAATCCATCATTGAGTTAAAAGGGTTAAACATGAGCAATCAAGACAATCAGTACGACTACGACTACCTAGCAATTGGTGGTGGCAGTGGCGGAATCGCTTCGGCTAATCGCGCGTCAATGTATGGCCAACGATGCGCAATTATAGAAGCCAAGGCTCTTGGTGGTACTTGCGTCAATGTCGGCTGCGTCCCCAAAAAAGTCATGTGGTTTGCTGGACAAGTCGCCGATGCATTTAAATATGCGCCTGATTATGGTTTTACCCCGAGCCTTGGAGAACATTCATGGCAAACCCTTATAGACAACCGTGAGGCTTATATTGGACGTATTCATAGCTCCTACGACAATGTTTTAGGTAAAAATAAAGTCGATGTTATTAAAGGTTGGGCAAGTTTCGTTGATAAGCACACAGTCAAAGTGGGCGATCGCACCATTACCGCCAAACATATCATGATTGCCACCGGCGGCAAGCCTTTTATCCCTGAGATTCCAGGTAGCGAACATATACTAGATTCTGACGGCTTCTTTGCGCTTCAAGAACAGCCTAAAAAGGTGGTTATTGTTGGTGCTGGGTATATCGCCGTTGAATTGGCAGGTTTACTTAATGCCTTGGGTAGCGACACTCATTTGGTAGTTCGAAAGGCAAACCCATTAAGAGAATTTGACAAGATGCTGCAAGAAACCTTAGTTGAACAAATGGAAGTCGAAGGCATCAAGATTCATCGGCATACTCAAATTACCGCTATAAATAAAACTAACCAGCAGTTAGAAATCCAGACAGATAGTGACGCTAATATTTCGGCAGTCGATGCGGTGATTTACGCGATTGGAAGAACGCCAATCACCTCTGGCATTGGGCTCGAAAATGTAGCCGTTGAGCTCGACCAAAAAGGCTATATCGTCACTGATGAATATCAAAATACCAGTGTCGATAATATCTATGCGGTTGGCGATAACACTGGTAGAGCACAACTCACTCCGGTAGCAGTCGCTGCAGGTCGGCGTTTGTCTGAGAGGCTTTTCAATGGCAAAACCAATGAAAAACTGGATTACGACAACATTCCAACCGTGGTTTTTTCTCATCCAGCCATCGGCACGATTGGCTTGACCGAAGAACAGGCACGAGCACAATATGGCGATAAAATAAAGGTCTATACCTCAAGTTTTACAGCCATGTATACGGCGATCACCAAACATCGCCAACCCACCAAAATGAAACTCGTTTGCCTCGGGGAAGAGGAAAAAGTCGTAGGCATCCATATTATCGGCCATGGAGCTGATGAAATGCTCCAGGGATTCGCTGTAGCGGTCAAAATGGGCGCGACTAAACAAGATTTTGATAATACAGTTGCTATCCATCCCACGTCCGCCGAAGAACTGGTGACGATGCGTTAAGCGACAACGCTACTTTTGTAATCAGCAAACTTAAGTAGTGTTGGAACTGAACTCATTTACTAGCAACTGGACTTAAGTTTAAATCCACTGTGGTTTGAATCGCTTGGGGTTCAAACCAACTTGCGCTAAAATGTAGGTTAATTTCACCACCGCGATTCGACTATGAGTATTCGTTCATTTGAGCAACACCACCCCCAACTAGGCGAAAAAGTCTTTGTTGATCCCACCGCCTTGGTTTTAGGGCAGGTCTCTATTGGCGATGATAGCTCAATTTGGCCGATGGCCACGGTTCGAGGCGATGTCCATTCAATCTCGATTGGTGCTCGTACTAGTATCCAAGATGGCTGTGTGCTCCATGTCACTCACGCCGGTCCCTACGATCCCGAAGGCCACGACTTAATTATCGGAGACGATGTAACAGTTGGTCACAAAGCGATGATCCATGGTTGTACCATCGAAGATCGCTGCTTAATTGGTATGGGCGCGGTGGTAATGGACAGTGCAATTATCCATTCAGAAGTGATACTTGGTGCGAATAGCCTAGTTCCTCCCGGCAGAGAGCTTGAAGGCGGCTTTTTATGGGTCGGCTCTCCAGCTCGAAAAGTCAGACCTTTAACCGAAGAAGAAAAAGGTTTTTTTGAGTACTCTGCCAGTAACTACGTAAAACTAAAAGATCGCCATATCGCTGGTTAAACTGCCGATACTTCTTCAGCATTTTCGGTCTCTGCCAAACGTTCTGTTTGGCAATTCCAGCACACCTGAAACTGAGTTGGTACTTGTTCTTCACAACTTTGACAAAGCCAAGGTTCCGCAGGCATAGAATCGGTATCTAGGAGCTCCAAGGCTTTAATATAATCCTGATCATTCACCCATAACTCCAGCCATGCCTGATGTCCTGGCATAGCACCATCGGAGCCGTGTTCATTTTTAACAACTACATGGATACCAGCTTGTTCGAGAATATTTTTGCTATTCATGGCTAATAAGCGGTTCTCATTGGTGAAAATTTGTTTCATTTCATTGTCCTAGTTAAAACATCATTTAAGTTGTATGTCCTCACTCCAATGTTTGAACTTGATAACACTCAATCGTTAAATCCTTACTCCAAAAAGTCGCAGGTAAATCCAAGCTCTGCTTTAACCGGATAACAAACTCTTGACCGTCATCAACATCATTCCATACTTCTGGAAGAAAAGTCGCTTTTTGACCGCCCAAGCTTAGCACAACCCCGCACTTTAATGGTTCAATTAAGTCGACAAGTTGCTTTTCTGAATCAACATTGATTCTAACCAAATCAGAAATAACACTTATCGCAATATGCACAACTGGTTCTTCAATATGATTAATTGAAGCAAAGCGAGAATCTTTGAATGCGGCGGCAAAAGCATGATTAGCCACATCTTGAACTAAGGGTAAGTGAGCATCCACTGAGCCTACACAGCCCCTCAGCACGTTGGATTCTCTTAAAGTTACAAAGCTCGCAGCTTCTTGTTTAATTGAGTCAGGATACTTCTCTAGCTCTAAAAACGGAGGATTATGGTAGCTCAGACCATACTTTATGGCGTGTCGTGCGACTTCAAGCAAGTAGCTCCAATCTTTTTTGGATAGCTTGATTTGATTCGGATGAAACTCTGCTAATGACATTTTTTATCTCCCGCTTCTTTACACTTAAAACGAGACTAGTAGGCTAAATGCCGGACTGGTGTGAATTGCCCGTGACCCTGTTCAGCCTATAACTAGCTAAAGATTATTTTACTCCGACAAATAGAAGTCAGCAAACCAACACGATCATAAGGGTCACTAGAGTTGAATTGACGGTAACTTTCCGTGCCAAATTTCGAACGATTTTGCCGCTTGCCCTAGCAACATTCCATAGCCGTCAGAGAACTTGGTAATCTGCTTTTGGTCACAATAGTTGCTTAAATCCTTAGCCCGTTCGGCGTAGTTAAGATCGTAAACAAAACCGTCTGATTTAAGTCGATTTCGCGCGCTATCGAATAATGCCTGATTAAACACGCTCGTAGCGGAAATGATGCCATCCAATAAATTCTCGGAAGACTCGTCGAAAGGTACGATCGACCCATAAAGATTCAGTCGCTTCACCATATTGCCAATTTTGCTGGCTGTTCTATTAAGAACCGATAGACGACAACCTTCGCCCAATAAAGATAGTGCGACCGGTATCGAAGCTCCACCGGCTCCCACTATGCCGATATTTAGTTTTGGAGTTTGAGCTGATTGATTAGAGAGAAAATCTAAGCGCTTTAAATCCATTAGAATTCCGGGCCCGTCAGTAGAGTGCCCCACTAATGATCCAGTCGAATCTCTATATATTGTATTGACCGATTGACAAATTTTAGCTGACTCTGAAAGGCTTGAAACGCACTTAATTACCTCAGTCTTGAACGGTGCTGTCACGTTTAGACCGGTACCCCCTCGGGAAAAGAACTCTTCAATGAATTGCTCTAACTGAGACGGTTCTAGTTGCACCTTGTTATATTCTAGAGCGATGCCAACTTGCTGCGCAAAGGAAGTATGAATTTTCGGTGATAAGCTATGCTTGATTGGGTTTCCAATGACTGCACAGCGAACAGTAGGTTTATTCATTATCTAACGATTTAGTTGATTAGCTTGAACTAAAACTAACAGCTGAACCCATAAAATAAAACGATTATTTTTGGTTAGTCTGAGAAAACTTAGATTGATACATGAGCGATTCGGCGTGCGTCATTAAGTCATTACTATTAATGCCGTCTTGAGGAAAGTTTGCCATTCCCACACTAAAAGTAAAGCCATAAGGGTACTGGCTAATCGTGGTACGTTTGTCCATCACTTGCTGCAAGCGAGTAATTAAATCATCGAGAGCCAGTTCATTGGTATAGTCATCTAATAGCACTGCAAAGTTATCTTCACCAACTCGAGCGACAATATCAGTGTCGCGGAAAAAGCTTTGTAATCTCTGAGAAAAATGCACTAAACACGCGCTGCTGACTTGTTCGCCAAACTTGCTAACTATTGCAGGCAAGTTTTGAAGTCCTATATATAACACCCATAGATGTGATTGGTGGCGTCGAGCACTCCTAATTGATTTAGCTAAGTGTTCGGCAAATGCTAACTGATTAATTAGCTTGGTCAATGGATCTCGAATCACGTCGACACTAAGTTTGTCACTAGCGACGGATTTTACCGGTGTTCTACTGGCGATAACTTCTATCGCAACAAGTTCTCTATTACGATCATACTTTGCGTAACTCGATATCGCAGTATTAATTTGACCACCATCTTTACATTTGAACTGCGCTTCGCTTTCTACAGAATCTCCTTTTTCCTGAATTACCGAAGCTAATATCTGCGCATATTGTTCGCCTTCGACATATAGGTCAGTCATAGCAATTCCAATCAAGTCTGCCACTTGATAACCCAAGAGTTGAGCAGTATAACTCGACGTCCTAGTGATTTTACCTTCACTATTGGCTTGTAAATATATACTCGGAAAATTATCAACCAGTAGCTGCAATTCCCGCTCAGATTCCCTCAGCGCTCGGTTAAGCCTCTCTTCTAGCTGTTTTTGACGGACATTGGCAATCTGATAGAAATTGCCCTTTTGATCAATAAAATGCTGACTATTTAATTCTATTGGTGTGTTTGAACCCGAACTGTTGGCAAGCACCAAATGATAACTAGGCGTGTCGGGATTAAGTCTTTCGTTAATCAGCGATGGCTGAAGTCGGGTAACCGAGGATTCCTCGACCGCCTCATCTAACGCCACAGGTATGTTTTGTGGAAAAATAAAGTGATCAAATGGTTTGCCAATAAGTTCTTTACTAGAAAACCCGGTTAGCTTACAAAATGCTTGATTGACTAATTTGAAGCACTTTTTTTCAACTACAAATGCGCCATCTACCAGAGTGTCGATCATCGCTTGATAAAACTCTGCGTCAAATTCTTTAATCTGACGAGGTTCATCGTTATTGTCCGCGAAGTCGTTCATAGTCGAGTTCAGAAGCTGTATTTCCATTAGTTATGTTAGTAAAGGTGTCGCAATACAATCACTTATCCCGCAAAAACCTCGCTGATATTAGTGATCCAAACCTATTGATGGACTTTTTCGCTGAGTTTAATACCGAGATATTTCAATCTAAGTCGAATAATTAGCACATCCATGTCCTTAAATCTCGAGAAAAAGGAACGAGGCAAAACTATCAGTAAATCGCTAGCTTATGACTATAAAATACCGTCGCAATGCACAGCCATTTAAGACAAACACGCCTGAAACTTAAGTTACTTCGGTTGGCTAAAATTCTTTCTACTATAAAATACAGTCGGAAGGATGTAATTCATAGAGCAATATTTGACCATATTCGCATGACATCGCAATAATTCATAGCTCAAATCGAGATTTTTTTAACATTCGTTGTTAATTTTAGTCGTAAATCTGTTTTTAGGTTTTTATTTTGAGCTATGAGGCCAAATAATTTTGTGTCGAAGTTCTGCTAAACCGGTCTTATAAATACTCGACTGAAGTAATTTCGTAGTCAATATCACCACTTGGTGCTTTAACAATCACATCATCACCTTCCGATTTCCCTATAAGCGCTCTGGCGATTGGGGAGTTAACGGAAATTTTGTTCTTTTTAACATCTGCCTCATCATCACCAACAATTTGATAGGTTACTTCTTGCTCGGTATCTAGATTGATTACGGTCACAGTTGTGCCGAAAATAACCTTACCAGTTTTAGGTAAACTGGCCACGTCAATTATTTGGGCATTGCCCAACTTAGCTTCAATATCTTGCACCCGACCTTCAATAAATCCTTGTTGCTCTCTAGCCGCATGATATTCCGCATTTTCTTTTAAATCGCCATGCTCTCTTGCTTCAGCGATTGCAGCAACTACTTTGGGACGTTGGTTTTGTTTTAGATCTTTTAACTCTTCCAACAAGGCATCTGCACCATGTTTTGTCATTGGAGTTTGATTCATTTTAAATACCTTATTTTTAATTAATTTAATCTAGTTTGTCATGACAATCTTATTTGTCTAATTCAACGACTCTTTGATGTAATTCTTGTACTGTTACTACTTTTTGACGAGTTTGCTGCATTACCGCTTTAGCCGTTGCAAAACCCGCGGCTAAAGTTGTGGTATACGCCACTTTATGCTGCAAGGCTGACCGACGTATCATATATGAATCAGCAACCGCTTGCTTACCCTCAGTAGTGTTAACGATATAGTCAATTTCATCATTTTTAATCATGTCGACTAAATGAGGACGACCTTCATAGACTTTATAAATTCGTTGGCAGAAAACACCTTCCTTAATCAAAGTCTTGGCGGTACCGTCAGTAGCATAAATCTCATATCCAACGTCAATAAGCGCCCTTGCAGTTTCTGCTAATTTTGGCTTATCACTATCTTTAACACTTAGAATAGCTTTGCCGCCACGCGGGGCTTGCGAACCACCACCTAATTGAGCTTTGTAGTAAGCTTCTCCGAAAGTATCACCAACCCCCATTGCTTCGCCAGTAGATTTCATTTCTGGCCCAAGGATCGGGTCAGCACCAGGGAATTTGTTAAAAGGGAAGACCGGTTCTTTTACCGTAAAGAAATCAGTTTTTATTGGTTTTGTATAACCTTGATCAATCAGCGACTTCCCAGCCATCACACTCGCCGCTATTTTTGCCAACGGCCGACCCGTGGCTTTAGATACAAAAGGAACTGTCCTTGATGCTCTTGGGTTGACTTCTAACACATAGATATCATCACCTTGTATAGCAAACTGGGTGTTCATTAGTCCACGCACTTGTAATTCTTTTGCCATTAACTCAATTTGCGTTTTTAGTTTCGCCTGCATTTCTTCACTCAAACTGTGTGGTGGAATACAGCAAGCCGAGTCACCAGAATGAACTCCAGCTTGTTCAATATGTTCCATTATTCCGCCCACCAGACAAGTTTCCCCATCGTAGATAGCGTCTATGTCAACTTCAATAGCATCATTTAAGAATCTGTCCAGCAACACTGGTGATTCATTAGATACGGAAACCGCTTCGGTCATATAGCGACGCAGTTCATCTGCATTAAACACTATTTCCATCGCTCTACCACCTAGTACATACGATGGTCGAACAACTAACGGGTAACCGATTTCATCAGCCAGGCGAACTCCGTCTTCAATGTTTCTAGCAGTTCGATTAGGCGGCTGTTTTAAGCCTAAGCGCTCAATTGCGCGTTGGAATCTTTCTCTATCTTCGGAACGGTCAATGGCATCAGGAGAAGTTCCGATTATTGGCACACCTGCGGCTTCTAAATCTCTAGCTAATTTCAGCGGCGTCTGACCACCGTATTGAACAATCACACCTTTTGGTTTTTCCTTGGCAACGATTTCAAGCACATCTTCTAAGGTGACAGGTTCGAAATACAATCGATCTGAAGTGTCGTAGTCTGTTGATACCGTTTCTGGATTACAGTTAACCATAATTGTTTCATAGCCATCATCTCGCATAGCAAATGCGGCATGGACACAACAATAGTCAAATTCGATTCCTTGACCGATTCGATTGGGGCCGCCACCAATGATCATTATTTTCTCTCGCTCGGTCGGTGCAGCTTCGCATTCTTCTTCATAAGTAGAATACATATAAGCGGTGTCGGTGGAAAATTCTGCAGCACATGTATCCACCCTTTTATAAACGGGGTGCATATCTAACTTATGGCGAAGCTTTCTTATCTCTTTTTCGCTGACATGCATTAAAGTCGAAAGTCTTCTATCGGAAAAACCTTTGCGCTTCATTTGCCAAAGGATGTCGCGGTTCACATCACCTAAACTTAACTTAGAAAAGGCATTTTCAAATTTAACAATTTCTTCAATTTGCACAAGGAACCAAGGATCAATGTTTGTAATACTAAACACTTCTTCAACACTATATTTTTGACGGAAAGCGTCGGCAACATAGTAAATACGTTCAGCCCCTGGAACTTGTAAATTATGGCGTAGTTTTTCTTTCCAATTATCGCTCTTAGCATTAAGCATTGGGTCGAATCCATCAGCGCCTGTTTCTAGTCCTCTAAGCGCTTTTTGCATTGACTCTTGGAATGTTCGACCAATCGCCATCACTTCACCAACCGATTTCATTTGAGTTGTTAAAGTTGCATCGGAATTAGGAAATTTTTCAAAGTTGAAGCGAGGTATCTTAGTTACAACATAATCGATACTTGGTTCAAATGATGCGGGAGTTCGACCACCGGTAATATCGTTGTGTAATTCATCGAGGGTATAACCAACGGCTAGTTTGGCGGCAATTTTTGCAATTGGGAAACCGGTTGCTTTTGATGCTAGAGCGGACGAACGAGAAACCCTTGGGTTCATTTCAATGACAATCATTCGTCCGTTTTCAGGGTTAACCGAAAACTGAACATTTGAGCCACCCGTTTCGACACCGACTTCTCGCAGCACGGCTAGCGAAGCATTTCGCATGATTTGGTATTCTTTATCCGTCAGGGTTTGCGCTGGTGCCACAGTGATTGAATCTCCTGTGTGCACTCCCATCGGGTCAAAATTTTCGATTGAACAGATGATGATACAGTTGTCATTTTTATCTCTCACAACTTCCATCTCATATTCTTTCCAACCGATTAGAGATTCGTCAATTAACAGTTCGGTTGTCGGTGATAGGTCTAACCCGCGCGTACAGATTTCTTCAAACTCTTCACGGTTATAGGCAATACCGCCACCGGTTCCGCCCATGGTGAACGAAGGTCTAATAATACATGGAAAGCCGACTTCCTCTTGGACTTTACGGGCATCTTCCATAGAGTGCGCTATGCCTGCCTTTGGCATGTCCAAGCCAATCTTTCTCATTGCGTCTGCAAACTTTTCTCGGTCTTCTGCTTTATCAATTGCTTCGCGGTTAGCACCAATCATTTCAACATTGTGAATCTCTAAGACACCGCGAGATGCCAAGTCCAGAGCACAGTTAAGTGCGGTCTGTCCGCCCATCGTTGGTAAAATGGCATCTGGTTTTTCTTTCTCAATTATCTTTGCAACAACTTCCCAATGAATTGGCTCAATGTAAGTTGCGTCGGCCATTTCAGGATCAGTCATTATGGTCGCAGGATTAGAGTTAACCAAAATAACTCGATAACCTTCTTCTTTTAGCGCTTTACAAGCCTGCGCTCCTGAATAATCGAATTCGCAAGCCTGACCAATGATAATTGGACCGGCGCCTAAGATAAGAATGCTTTTAATGTCAGAACGTTTTGGCATTAGTGATTACCGTTTTTTAAATTGCTTTTACTTAATTTTCACAGAGGCGCTATTCGCCTCGGCATTAAATGTATCTATACTGTAGTGAATGGTGCAGCCAACTGACTCCCATTTGCACTTAAAACAAGCTTACTAAGCTTGCTCCATTAACTCGATAAAATGATCAAAAAGTGGTGCTGCATCATGCGGCCCTGGACTCGCTTCAGGATGCCCTTGAAAGCCAAATGCGGGCTTTTCGGTATGTTCAACACCTTGAAGGCTTCCATCAAATAGCGACTTATGAGTCACTTTCATATCACTTGGTAAACTTGCTTCATCAACTGCAAAACCGTGGTTTTGGCTAGTAATCAACACGGTGTTATTTTGAATATTTTCAACTGGATGATTAGCACCATGATGACCGAATTTCATTTTCACTGATTTCGCACCAGAAGCGAGAGCAAGTAATTGATGACCTAAACAAATTCCAAATAGTGGGATATCCGTTGTTAGGAATTTTTGGATGGCGTTAATAGCGTAATCACAAGGCTCCGGGTCACCTGGACCATTGGATAAGAAAATACCGTCTGGGCTTAACGCTAGAACTTCATCAGCCGGTGTTTGTGCCGGAACGACGGTCAGTTTGCAGCCTCTGTCGGCTAGCATTCTTAAGATGTTTTTTTTGACTCCAAAGTCATACGCAACAACATGATATTTGGCATTGGCTGGTTCTTGGTGGGTATAACCATCAACCAGATCCCATGACGTTTCAGTCCATTGGTAAGATTCTTTAACACAAACCTCTTTTGCCAAATCTAAGCCTTTTAGCCCGGCGAAAGACTTAGCCTTTTCCAACGCTGCCGATTCCGCATCCGCTTTCTCGGCCTGGTCACCTGCAATAATACAACCTGCCAGTGCGCCTTTAGTCCTTAAAATACGAGTCAAACGACGAGTATCTATATCAGCTATCGCTTGAACGCCGTTATCTGCCAAGTACTCCTGCAAAGTTTGCTGGTTTCGCCAATTACTAGCTAGTAGTGGTAGGTCTCTTATAATCAGTCCAGCAGCCCAGACATGCTCCGATTCTACATCCTCAGAATTGGTTCCAGTATTACCTATATGTGGATAAGTTAAGGTAACCATTTGCTTGGCATAGGATGGATCTGTAAGAATTTCTTGATAACCAGTCATTGCAGTATTAAAAACAACTTCCGCAATAGACTCTCCATCTGCACCTATCGACTTGCCGCGAAAAATACTACCATCTTCTAAGACTAGAATAGCCGTCTTAAATTGAGCTGAAGCAGCAGTAGAAAAGAGCTCATTAGGTTGGGAGTTTTCGGGTAAAGACAAATTAGCCTCCGACAAAATAGTCATTCTAATAAAAAGCGGAAAAGGCTTTAAAACCGCTTCCGCTTACTGAATTTTTAAAATTATGTAGCCTAAATGGCAATTTTTTCTGCCCATTTGGCAAAACTGACGTATTTTACGCGATTTTTAATAATTATGTCTATTGCTGAACGAAATTTAGGCATAAAAAAACCGCCATATTAGGCGGTTTGCTATTTGGTGCCGAAGGCCGGACTTGAACCGGCACGACCGTAGGTCACTACCCCCTCAAGATAGCGTGTCTACCAATTCCACCACTTCGGCTAAACTTTTGTTCAAAACTCTAGAAACCTTTACAACAAACTATTGGTTATTACCGTCTTTCTTTGGCTCGTCTTCAACCGCTTGCTTAACCTCTTCAACCTTCGCATCGACCGTTTGCTTAGCCGCATCTAGGTTTTCTTTTGCTTCAGCAGAAGCTTGTTCTTCAACACCTTCAGTTGGAGGTAACTCTGACTCTAATCCACCGGTTTCTTGGTCGGTTTTAGGAAGTTCAGATTCCAAGCTTTGAGTCTCGGTTGCAGGGAGATCATCATAAATCTCATCAACCACAGCTTCTGGCGTAGAATTGATATAACTTATTGATAATGCGATTCCAAAAAATAAGATTGCTAAAATAGTGGTTGCCTTGGTTAGCGCATTTCCTGAACCTGCCGCACCAAAAACCGTGTTCGCACCACCAGCACCAAATGAGGCGCCCATTTCTGCTCCCTTGCCCTGTTGAAGTAAGATGATACCTACCAAAGCGATAGAGACTACTAAATAAACGATTAATATTGTTTCTTGCATTTTTTTATCCTGCTGCAGAATAAATCTGTAAAAAGTCTTCGGCTTTGAGCGAAGCTCCACCGATTAGGCCACCATCAATGTCAGCTTGCGCGAGTAATTCTTTCGCGTTGCCAGCATTCATACTGCCTCCATATAAAATCTGTAGTTCAGCCGCTATTGACTGATCTTTGCTTGCGAAAAATTCTCGCAAAGCCTGATGCACTTCTTGGGCTTGCTCAGGCGACGCTGTTTTGCCAGTTCCAATTGCCCAAATCGGTTCGTAAGCTACGCAAGCTTTAGCAAAGGCTTGAATACCAACTTGCTCAATTACCGATTCACACTGAGCAATCAGCACTTCTAGGGTCTTCCCCTGCTCGCGCTGCTCTAAAGTTTCACCAATACATAGTATAGGCTTTAGGCCATATTTCAATGCTGACTCGAACTTGTTTGCCACGCGATGCTCATCATCAGCAAAAAACTGTCGTCGTTCAGAATGACCCACTAACATATAACTCACCTGATAGTCCGCAAGCATACTACTGCTAATTTCACCGGTATAGGCTCCATTCGCTTGCCAATGACCATCTTGCGCGCCAAGATGAATTTTACTATCTTTCAATAACTGGCTTACATCTGCCAAATGAATCGTTGGTACACAAATCAGCAACTCACTATTAGTGCTAGCGTTATACGCGGCAACTATTTTGCTCGCCAACTGGGATGCCTCTTCACGAGAGCAATTCATTTTCCAGTTTCCAGCTATGAGTTTTGGTCTTTTTGTGCTCATATCTATCTTTAATATCTCATATAGAATGGGACTTCCAGCGAATGAAAATCACACCACGCGCAAAAGGGCGCAAATCTTACCTGACTGACTTATTAGATTCAACTGATTTTTACCGGTCTAACCTTGGTTTTCCTATGATCTTTGCATTCCAGTGGGATTATTATAATGGGATGAGAGACTAGACCAAGATAAACAACACGATGTGCTGACTAAGACGATGATTAATATCAGGCTTCTAGCCTTTCTGCTTGCTGGTAAAACGCCGAGATAAAGTCCATAAACTCCTTTTCTTTTAACGGTTTTGAAAAATGGTATCCCTGAATATCATCACAAGCGTTTTCTCTTAAAAATTCTAGCTGCTCTGCGGTCTCCACTCCTTCTGCAACCACTTCTAATCGCAAACTCTTCGCCATAGACAGAATCGCGAGAGTAATGGCGGTGTCGTCATTGTCGACAACCAATTCATCAACGAAAGATTGGTCGATTTTTAGTGCATCTAGCGGAAAGCGTCTTAAATAGGAAAGCGAGGAGTAACCTGTTCCAAAGTCATCAATAGCAATCCGAATTTGCATTTCTTTGATTTTTTCAAGCGCTTCAATGGCTTTATGGACATCACGCATTAACATACTCTCGGTAATTTCTACTTCGAGGTGCCTCGGCGGGATCTTATATTTCCTTAGAACGCTCGCAATCTGCGCCGCGAGGTCAGCCTGTTTAAATTGCATCGCAGAGAGGTTAACGGCTAAGCGTATCTTAAGATCTTGTTCTAAGCACTTGACCAAGGTCTTGCAAGTGTTTTCCAGAACCCAATCTCCAATATCCTTAATCAATCCGGTGCTTTCTGCAATCGGTATAAATTCTCCTGGGCTGATATGCCCAAGCACCGAACTATGCCAACGAACTAAAACCTCGGCACCGATAATCGTATTATTAGTCAGGTTAAGTTGTGGCTGGAAAACTAAATAAAGCTCATTGTTTTTAACCGCTCCGCGCAATTCATTGGCTAACTGATGTCTTCGGTTAGCTAATTGATTCAATTCTGATTGATAAAATTCGTAAGTGTTTCGACCAACTTCTTTGGCTTTATACATCGCTGCGTCAGCGGCTTTCATTAGCGAGTCAACATCAGAGCCATCATTTGGATACATACACACACCGATACTGACCGTAGTATTTACCTCATAGCTGGATAACTTAAAGGGATCTTCGAAACTTTCGACGATTTTTTCTACAACATCAATGACATTTTCGGTGTTTTGAATATGATTAAGAATTATTACAAACTCATCGCCGCCTAATCTCGCCAGAGTATCTTCAGAGCGAATTCTTTCCATCAGCCTTTGACTTGTGGCTTTCAGTAACTGGTCACCCACAGCATGCCCCAACGAATCGTTAACATCTTTAAAGTGGTCTAAATCGAGAAACAGCACTGCGACCGAAGAATTAGCTCGAGACGCACTCTTCAATGCGTACTTAATTCTATCCATGCAAAGCGCTCGATTGGGTAATTGCGTTAACGAGTCATAATTGGCTAAGTATTGAAGATCTTTGACTGCTCGTTCCAATCGTCTTCGATTTAAGTGGAGTGCTTCATTCGCTTTGTCACGTTCGAGCTGATTCTCCTCAATGGTTTCCAGCATTTGATTAAAAGAACGCGCTAACGAGCCGATCTCGTCTTCACCGTATCTCGGGACTCGAATAGAGTAGTTGCCACTTTGACTGACCTCACGACTTAAGGTATCTAATTCAACTAACCGCTCAGATATGCGGCTTTGCATTCGAGTAGCGACAAAATAAGTCAAAACAAATAGAACCGCTAAGATCAATAAGCTAGAAAGAATATAGGTTTGAATGGTTTGTTCAAACGGTTCGGTGGACGTTTTTAGATAAACCACACCTAGCAGGTTTTCAGGGTCACCCACCATTTGCCAAACATATAAATAGTCAGGTCCCCAGTAGTATTCATTATTTTTCTTAAATTCCACTTCGCTGATGTAGCTGGAGCCTTGATCGTCGCGCATCGCCAATTTTTGCCCGATGGCATCAAATATCGCAGCGCTGGAATTCTCTGAAAGAGTAACACCACGCAAAATGCCTTGTGCAGCATCTCGATTATCAAAGGCTGACGAACCAACCGCGTTTTCAGCAAGCATTCTAGCTTTAGCCAATGACTCCTGAATCAACGCCTCTTTGTGGTTGTTATAATAATTAACCCCGATGACAAAAACCCCCAAACTAAGCGAAGACACGCAGATGGAAAGGATTATCATCAAAAGCTGACTTTTAATAGTTCCGCGCAAGTGCATTAGCAGCTCACTTCAAATGAAGGTCTTGGATATTTCATCTTGCTCGACCCAATGGCCAACCTAAGCACCCACCCACTGAGTAACTGGGGCGAATTTGCAATATTCAGACTTGAAGTAATTGCCATAGATTTTATTATTTGTCTTTTTAAGATGGCTAGTTTCCCTTGTAAATCATCGGATTAGATCTAATCTTAGAAGTTCTCTTAGCGTAGTGAGTTATTCGCATATTCACTGGCACAGCGTTAACTGCCACATTTTGCAACCATGTAATAAATATAGTGCATAATTTCGCTTCTCACTCATTTTTGTTGATGTCGACGCGCACTTTTAAATAACCTTTCAGTAATCAGGATGAAAATCCGACTAGCCACCCTATTTTTTCTGGTTTTATCTGGTTAAAACAGACTAATAATTTGTCTTAATTAATCTGCAAATCTACTGGTCAAATATCCATCGATCCCCGTATAATACGCGCGTCTAAATATAGGGCCCAATATCAATGTTATTTGATAGGTGTTTTTTGGGTCCAAATACAGATATCTGAAATCGTCAAAAGGCTTGATTTTATTGGGCTATTCGACACACATTTTAAGCAAACTTGAACGTTCTCAACTATAGTATTTGGTTAGAACCTAAACATACGAAGCCGCTGAAAAATCTATGATTAAGATAAAAAAAGGCTTGGATCTCCCTATAACCGGGAAGCCCAAGCAAGTAATTTCCGATGGTCCTCCCATTACTGAAGTCGCCCTTCTAGGTGAAGACTACCTGGGTATGAAACCATCGATGCAAATCCGAATCGATCAACCCGTTAAATGTGGTGATCTTTTATGGACGGACAAAAAGAACGAAGGAGTGAAATACACTTCTCCTGTCAGCGGTACAGTTAAGGCGATAAATCGCGGTGCTAAACGTAAACTTTTGTCAGTCGCGATCGAAATTCAAGGTGATGAATATGTTGAGTTTGAAAAGTATTCTACCGATCAACTAGAACAACTCACTCGCGATCAAGTAGTCAATAACTTGGTCGAAAGTGGAATGTGGCCAGCTTTACGTAGCCGCCCATTTAGCAAAGTGCCTAAAATTGATGACAAGCCTGCGGCTATTTTTGTATCGATTATGGATACTAATCCTTTGGCAGCCGACCCAACAGTCGTCATTGCTGAAAAGAACGAACAATTCAATCACGGCCTCAGCGTGTTGAAGCACCTGACAGAAGGTGAGTTGTTTGTTTGCCAAGATCCCAACTCAGAAAATAAAATTTCTCAAAACTCGGTCGCAGACTATCAGAGTTTCTCGGGTGTGCACCCGGCCGGAAATGTTGGAACCCATATTCACTTTTTGAAACCTGTTAGTGCAAACCGAAATGCTTGGTATATTGGCTATCAAGAAGTAATAGCAATTGGTGAGCTATTTACCACTGGTCGACTAAATTCTCAGCGTATAATTGCCGTTGCAGGCCCTGTTATTAAGGAACCTAGATTGGTTCGTACGATTCAAGGTGCTAATTTAAGCCAACTACTTGATGGACAAATTGAAGCAAGCGATGAGCGCGTTATTTCTGGCTCGGTCTTCAATGGTCACATCGCAGTCCATCACCGCGATTACCTAGGTCGCTATCACAACCAAGTCAGTGTGTTGGCTGAGGGCCGAGAAAAGGAATTATTCGGTTGGCTACACATTGGTGTTGATAAGTTCTCAGTGACCAATGCCTTTATTTCTCATATCAACTCAAGCAAGCAATTTGATATGACCACTTCTACTCACGGAAGTGAAAGAGCAATTATGCCGATTGGTAGTTACGAAAGAGTAATGCCTTGGGATATTTTGCCAACTCAACTATTAAGAGCACTTGTTGTTGGTGATACCGATACGGCTCAACAACTAGGTTGCTTAGAATTTGACGAAGAAGATTTGGCTCTTTGCACATTTGCCTGTCCGGGTAAATATGAATACGGCCCCATCCTCCGCGATGTACTCAACACCATTGAGAAGGAAGGTTAATGAAAAGTTTACGCGAATATATTGATCACCTAGAACCTCATTTTGAGAAAGGTGGGAAATACGAAAAGTGGTATGCATTATATGAAGCAACCACGACAATTTTTTATACGCCTGGACACGTTACAAGAAGCGCGTCTCATGTAAGAGATAGCATCGATCTTAAGCGTATTATGATTTTTGTATGGGCTTGTACTTTTCCAGCAATGTTTTGGGGAATGTACAATATTGGTTACCAAACAGTCGATGCTATGGGCACAACTGGGGCAACTAGCCTTGAAGGAATGCGTGGTTGGATGATGAGCGCTTTTGGCGCAGAGTATTCTAAAGACGTGCTCAGCTCCATGTTTATCGGTGCGCTCTATTTCGTACCAATTTACGCAACAGCATTTATTGTGGGTGGTTTCTGGGAGGTTTTATTTGCCTCTGTAAGAGGGCATGAAATCAATGAAGGGTTCTTTGTTACTTCGATCCTTTTTGCTCTTATTCTTCCACCTGATATTCCACTTTGGCAAGTCGCGTTAGGTATTAGCTTTGGTGTAGTTGTTGCTAAAGAAGTATTTGGTGGTACTGGTAAAAACTTCCTCAACCCTGCATTAGCTGGTCGAGCATTCTTGTTTTTTGCTTACCCAACCGACATGTCTGGTCAAGTTTGGAATGTGGTTGATGGCTACTCAGGCGCTACACCGTTAGCGACTGGAGCAGCGGCAGCTGTCAACACGATTGACTGGGGAATTACCCAAGACTGGTGGAACGCATTCTACGGCTTAATTCCAGGTTCAATTGGTGAAGTATCCACTCTCATGATTTTGATCGGTGGCTTGTTGTTAGCCTACTTAAGAATTGCCTCGTTCCGAATTATTTTGGCGGTATTTATTGGAATGGTTGCGACCTCTTCGCTATTGAATTGGATTGGTAGTGACAGCAACGCCATGTTTGAAATGCCTTGGCATTGGCATTTAGTCACCGGCGGCTTCGCTTTCGGCATGATGTTTATGGCAACTGACCCTGTATCAGCTTCTTTAACTAATAAGGGAAAATGGTACTTCGGTTTCTTGATTGGTTTTATGTGCGTCATGATTCGAGTGGTCAACCCAGCTTACCCAGAAGGGATGATGCTAGCTATTTTATTTGCGAATTTATTTGCTCCATTGATTGACCATTTTGTTGTTCAATCAAATATCAAAAGGAGGGCCAAGCGTTATGTCAGCTAATCCTAGTAAAGAATCCTTTGCGCGTACACTTATCGTTGCTGTCGCTCTATGTTTAGTTTGCTCTGTTATTGTATCGAGCGCGGCAGTAGTACTTAAGGAACAACAAGTAACCAATGCGTTGTTGGATAAGAAAAAGAACGTATTGGTAGCCGCTAATTTATTGGATGAAAACACCGATATTGAAGCCGCTTTCGCTAACATTGAGCAAAAGTTCGTTGATCTGACAACTGGACAGTTCGTGGAAATGGAAAACCCACAAGCGTTTAACCAACGACAAGCAGCCAAAGATCCAGAAATGAGTGTCGCGATAGAAAATGACATTGCCAGAATCGGACGTCGTTCAAAAGTCATTCCTGTTTATTTGGTCAAAGACAACTCTCAAGTTGAAAAAATCATTTTACCGATTCACGGTAAAGGTCTTTTCTCAACCATGTACGGTTTTGTTGCACTCAAATCTGACAAGCAGACAGTGGTTGGCTTAAAGTTCTACGAACAAGGTGAAACCCCTGGACTTGGTGGTGAAGTTGAAAATCCGCGCTGGTTAAAACTTTGGAACGGCAAGAAACTGCTCAATGACCAAGGCAAACCAGCTTTAAAACTAGTAAAAACTATTCCTCAAAACGATTATGAAGTGGATGCGCTTTCTGGCGCTACAATGACCACTCGAGGCATTCAAGATATGTTGGACTATTGGTTAAGTGACCAAGCTTTCGGCAAGTTTCTTTCTCAACTAGATGTTAAGAAAGGAGAAGCATAATGGCGATTGAAGCAAAAGCAATTAAGGAAGTATTAGTAAAGCCAATTTGGGACAATAATCCTATTGCACTACAAGTATTAGGCGTCTGTAGCGCATTGGCAGTTACTAGTAAATTAGAAACCGCATTGGTCATGTGTTTAGCATTAACAGCGGTTTGCGCTTGTTCAAATCTAATCATTAGTTTAATCAGAACTCAAATACCTTCAAGCATTCGAATTATCGTGCAAATGACGATTATTGCTTCACTGGTAATTGTTGTTGACCAGCTACTTAAGGCCTATGCATTTGAAACCGCTAAACAGATGTCGGTATTTGTTGGGCTAATTATTACTAACTGTATCGTTATGGGACGTGCTGAAGCATACGCTATGAAGAACGGTCCAGTGATGAGCTTTTTTGATGGTATTGGTAATGGCTTAGGCTACTCGGTCATATTAATTGCGGTGGCAGTTGTTCGAGAATTATTTGGTTCCGGAAGCATATTAGGCTACACCCTTTTAACACCAGTAAAAGATGGCGGCTGGTATCAAACTAACGGGCTGTTATTACTTCCACCAAGTGCGTTTTTTATCATTGGATTTTTAATCTGGGCAATTCGAGCATGGAAACCAGAGCAAGTAGAGGATTCTAACTAATGGAACATTATATTAGTTTATTTATACGCTCTGTTTTCGTAGAGAACATGGCTTTATCTGCCTTCTTAGGTATGTGTACTTTTTTAGCCGTTTCCAAGAAAGTTCAAACAGCTATTGGATTAGGTGTAGCTGTTGTGGTCGTTCAAGCTATCACAGTCCCAGTTAATAACCTGCTTTCTACTTATTTATTAAAAGAAGGTGCACTCGCTTGGGCCGGTTTACCAAACACCGATTTAAGCTTTTTAGGATTAATCGTTTATATTGGTGTTATTGCCGCACTCGTTCAAATTCTTGAAATGACACTAGATAAGTTTTTCCCCGCTCTTTACCAAGCTTTAGGTATTTTCTTACCTTTGATCACAGTTAACTGCGCCATTTTAGGTGGCAGTTTATTTATGATCCAACGTGAATATGACTTTACTGAGTCAGTGGTTTACGGAATTGGTAGTGGGTTTGGTTGGGCACTTGCAATTGTCGCCTTGGCCGGGATCAGAGAAAAAATGAAATACAGCGACGTACCAGATGGTCTTAGAGGACTTGGTATTACTTTTATTACAGTTGGCTTGATGGCATTAGCATTTATGTCATTCTCCGGCGTACAACTTTAATAGAAAGGAAATTAATTCATGTTAGAAACAATTATTGTTGGCGTATCTATGTTTACCATAGTCATTGTGGCTTTGGTATTAATCATTTTATTCGCAAAAGCCAACTTGGTAAGCAGTGGCGCCGTTCGCATCGGCGTTAATGGTGACGATAGTAAAACAATCGAAACCAATGCCGGAGGTAAACTTCTTGGCGCTTTGGCAGATGTCGGTGTTTTTGTACCTTCAGCATGTGGTGGAGGCGGAACTTGTGGCCAGTGCAAATGTAAAATCAGCACTGGTGGTGGCACTTTGCTTCCAACCGAGGAAGGCCATATTAATAAGCGCGAAGCACGAGAAGGTTATCGCCTTTCTTGCCAAGTAGCGGTAAAACAAGATATGGAAATTGAATTACCAGACGAAGTATTTGGTGTTCAAAAATGGGAATGTGAGGTTATCTCTAACGATAACAAAGCGACTTTTATTAAGGAGCTAAAATTAAAGCTTCCTGAAGGTGAAAGTGTTCCGTTTAGAGCCGGTGGTTACATTCAAATTGAATGCCCGCCCCACAAATTGAGCTATAAAGAATTCGACGTAGATCCTGAATATCACCCTGATTGGGATCACTTCAAAATTTGGGATGTAGTTTCTGAAGTGAAAGAGCCTGTGACTCGCGCATACTCTATGGCTAACTACCCAGAAGAAAAAGGCATCATTATGCTTAACGTGCGAATAGCTTCACCGCCACCTCGTAATATGAGTTTACCGGCAGGTAAAATGTCTTCTTACATTTTTAACCTTAAGCCTGGTGATAAAGTGACAATTTCCGGTCCTTACGGTGAATTCTTTGCAAAAGAAACCAAAAATGAAATGGTGTTTATTGGTGGTGGCGCGGGAATGGCACCAATGCGTTCTCATATTTTTGATCAACTAAGACGGCTAAAAACCGATCGCAAAATTTCTTTTTGGTATGGTGCGAGAAGTAAACGTGAGATGTTTTACGGTGAAGAGTACGACCAACTTGCGGAAGAAAATGATAATTTCGAGTGGCATGTTGCGCTCTCCGATCCAATGCCAGAAGATAACTGGGACGGCTACAGCGGATTTATTCACAATGTTCTTCATGATGAGTACTTGAAGTATCACGAAGCACCAGAAGATTGCGAATATTATATGTGTGGACCACCGATGATGAACGCTGCGGTAATCAAAATGCTAGAAGATTTAGGGGTTGAGCGCGACAATATCTTCCTCGACGATTTTGGCGGATAATCAGTCGGTATTAGGAACTATTACCGATTATTAGTAATCAAAAAAGGACAGTAATACTGTCCTTTTTTATTGGTTTTTAAGGAACCATCTCAATCAACAAACGATGCTCGAGCGACTAAAGTCTAATGTTTAACAAGTTTATAAAAACCATTGTTTTTATTTGGTTAGTGATACTAATCGTTGGTTGTCAAAAAACCTCTGATTATGTACTCATTAATGGTTTTACTATGGGTACTAGCTACCAAGTAACGCTGGATGATCCACACAAGAAAGCGGTCGATATTCATCAGCAAATAGAGTCAGAGCTACGTCTAATTAATCAACAAATGTCGACTTATATCGACGATTCTAACCTATCTCTTTTTAATCAAACCAACTCGACAGAGTGTCAGGCGTTACCGCGAGCTGTCATTAAGGTCATAGCCAACGCGCGTGAAGTTAGTGTACAAACAAATGGGAAATTTGACGCCACACTAAGTCCATTGATTGAAGAGTGGGGGTTTGATAAGAAACAGACTAATAATCAAGTCCCGACAGAACAAAGAATTTCTGACCTGTTAGCTAAAACAGGTTACGATAAATTAACCATTCAGTCGGACTGCGTACAAAAATCGATCGCCGAGCTCAGCGTAAACCTATCCGCAATCGCTAAAGGTTATGGTGTGGATCGAGTAGCCCAAATAGTAGAGCAAAATGGTATCGAAAACTATCTTGTAGAAATTGGTGGAGAAACCGCTTCAAAAGGCGTCAACCCATCTTCAAAACCTTGGAGACTAGCCATAGAAGCCCCCGTACAACAACGACAAATTCAACAAGTATTCTCGCCACTAAACAAAGGTGTGGCGACTTCCGGAGATTATCGCAATTATTTTGAGAAGGATGGTATTCGGTATTCACATACGATCGACCCGACAACCGGTAAGCCAATTACCCATAACTTAGCGTCGATTACGGTATTACACCAACAAACCATGTTAGCCGATGCCTATGCCACGGCATTTATGGTGATGGGCGAAGTTGATAGTTTAGAGTTCGCTAATCAAAGAAACATCCCAGTCTATTTGATCGTAAAAACCGACACCGGATTTGAAACTATCGCCAATGATGCGTTCAAAACTCATATTAGTGCGGCCGAAAAATAAGAGGTAAATCAGTCAATGTCAGCTCCAGAAAAATTAAAAGTTGCGTTAGCGCAAATTGCACCGATTTGGTTTGACCGAGAAGCGACTTTGAAAAAGGTCATCAGCTACGTGCAAAATGCCTCTAGTCGTGGCTGCGAGCTAATTGTTTTTGGCGAAGCTTTAGTACCAGGCTATCCCTTTTGGCTTGATATGACAGGTGGCGCTAAATTTAACTGCGACAAACAAAAAACCATTCAGGCCGAGTATTCGAAGCAAGCGGTGCAAATTGAACGGGGTGATCTCAGTGAACTGTGTCAAACCTGTAACGAAAATAATATAGCGGTCTATTTGGGTATTATTGAACGGCCTCAAGATCGTACCGGCCATAGTTTATATTGCAGTTTCGTTTATATCGATCAGCATGGAAACATTCAATCAGTGCATAGAAAACTAATGCCGACTTATGAGGAAAGACTAAGCTGGTCTCCTGGAGACGGGCACGGTTTACGTACCCACAAGCTGTCCGCCTTTACTGTAGGAGGGCTAAATTGTTGGGAAAATTGGATGCCGTTAGCAAGAGCATCATTGTATGCGCAAGGTGAAGATTTGCATGTTGCCTGTTGGCCTGGAAATATCCGGAATACACAAGATCTCACTCCGGTTATGGCCAAAGAAGGACGGTCCTATGTACTCTCAGTCTCTGGCCTTATGCGCCCCAGCGATGCGAAAATGTGCTTGCCTGAATTGGCTGAAGTTTATAATGATAGTTCACCGCTAATTGCAGATGGTGGTAGTTGCATTGCAGCTCCGGATGGTAGCTGGGTGATTGAACCCCAAGTGGGAGAAGAAGGTTTATATGTGGCCGAATTGGATCATTCAATTGTTAGAAAAGAGCGACAAAATTTTGACCCAGCTGGGCACTATTCGCGTCCCGATGTGACTCAGTTAGTTGTCGATAGAACAAGACAAACAACTGTAATTTTTAATGATTAGCTCAGTCTTAGTTAGGCTAATCGATTTTATGTTTACTTGAGAAGTATTCTTATGGAAGTTTTTATTATTGCTTTTATCCTTATGCTAGTAATCGTTGCTATCATGGCGATAGGCTATATCTTTCAGAAAAAAGAGATAAAAGGTAGCTGCGGTGGCATCAGCGATCTTGGCTTAGAAAAAGTCTGTGACTGTGATGAACCCTGTGACAAACGCAAAGAATTAATTAAGCGTCTCGAGGAACAAAAGCGAGAAGAAGAGTTAATTAATATTAAAATGGTTGATCAATAACTAACGATGGCAGTGCCAGTGCTTTTTATGTTTCCAGCACTGTCTACTTTTCTTCGGTGCCGCGTGTACCACGATAATCCCCTTACTAGAATGTTCTTGATCTAATACAACTAAGCTCTTGACCGGAGCAACCACCTTCACGCGATGAACTCTATGTCCTGGCCTTACGATACAACCTGAAATAACGACTAGCGTTAATAATATCAAAATTAGCTTACCCTTCATCTAACCTTTCTCCCGTTGGTGAAATGGTATGTAACGACACCTTATAAGCTTTAAACGATTGGGATGGTATTCGGTTGACAATATCGGCTAAAAAGATTCAGACATGAAATAGAAATACTGAGAAAAATTGTTAGGTGGTAAAGAATTCAAAATCTAAGGAATAAAAAAGCGGCGGTATCATCGATACCACCGCTTTTGGAGAGCTCTAATTTAAAGCTCAATACTTAAAACTATACTGCTGAATAGATTATTTACCTGCAACAATATACATAGTTAAGTGGTAATCACCCGATCTTAGAGCGCCAAATCCATTCTCTTCTAATTGGAATAAAATCGGCTCACCAGCTTCATCATAACCAAAACTCAAGTTGTTAGGAGCACTAACTTCGATGACATAATCACCTTTTTTAGCTAGTGGCGCATCAATTAAGAATGCATCAAAGCCTTCGAAGTTTTGGAAGTTTTGAGCCACTAGAGTCAGAGAACCATCGCCTTCAACATAGAACAGTCTTAAAGCACCAATAACGGCAGAGCCAACTGGAACATCATAACCGTTAAACTCAGCACTTAAAGTTAGTCCTGGCTTAGCGTTATAGAAACGGTATAAATCAGTTTCACCTGCAACATCAATTGCACCTTCGATGATACCGGCTTTAATACGCAATTCTTTCCCAGCATTATCACCAGTAACAATAGTGTTTGGCACATCAACGTTTCTTAGACGTAAACGAGTTTGAGCAGTTGACAAATCACCTTCTGGTGTTAATCGTCCTCTTTCAGCTGCCTTCAATTTAATCGCTGAACGCTCTGAGAAGAAACGGAATCGAGTAGTACTGTCAGTTAAGCCAGATCCTACACTTGCACCTGAAGCCATAGTGTGAAGAATAGCCTCATCACCTTCTTGTAACCCGTCAAATACAGGGAAGAAAGCATCTGGACTAGGAACACCTGTTGAAGGAAGTCCAGAACCTGGAGAACCAAATGAATCATGATGACGCAAGCCTAGATTATGGCCTAGCTCATGTGCACCTGTGTTAGATGCTTGGTTTACGATAGCTGTTGAAAGTGCCGCTTGAACATCACCATCAACCACAGGAATTCCAGAAACTCTTGAGAAGAATCCGCCAGTAGGGTCTAACTGTACAGTCACTTCCCAAAGATTTGCGTCAACAAATGCAGAGTCATTTCGATTTGCGTTACCTAAATCAATCGCTTGTGCGCGACCGAATAAAATACCGCCACCAAAATCAATACAAATACCGCTCTCAGTTTGACACTCAAAATTCAAAGTAGAGTAATCACCTTCAGTTGGCTCCGTTTGAGTCAACTTGATTTTGAAATCAGCGTAGGCTGCTTCGATATTCGCTTGAATTGCATCTCGCTCTTCTTGGGTATAAACGTGACTTACGAAAACTTCAGGTACACCTGCGAAAGCTACCGCTTGGAAAGTAGGTGAACTTTGCTCAAAGTTTAAGTAAACAAGCTGTGGAACTTCATGGCCTACACCATAGAATAATTCGCTCGACTCAGTCGCAGCTTCTTGTGCAGCTGAGTGTGTTTCACCACTTGCTGCATCAGATAGCATTGACTGGAATTGCTCCATTGATAATTCTCTACGATCGGCACAGCCTTCTCCACCGCAATCGTCAACGATTACAGGAAGTACAGTTGTGTCTTCGATTCCAGCAGCCATTGCTGAATTTACGGTCAAAGATAACCCTGACAATGCTAAGCCAGTAACGCCTAGTAATTTCAAAGGGGTGGAAGTTGTTTTGTTCATGTCTACTCCATTGCTTAATTTATAGTTAACTAACTCATTCTTTATTTGATTTTATCAAAGTAATCCTTGCACAGTTCTTAACGCTAAGCTTTAGATGTACTACTCAAAATTCAAATACTCCTACCATCTTAAACCGAAATATTGATCAAAAACCAATTGAATCGATGGGAATATTTACATTCAATATTTATTTAACTTTAATTTACGAAAGCACTTTCGTATTGAATGGAGAAGCTTAATTTTAATAACAGATATTAATTACTTTGAAATGGTCAGGAGCAGACTATGAGCTGGTGTTACGTTACATTTGAACCGTCGGATCGTCACAAATTCACTTTATAAACTGACATTAATGAACATACCTTGTAAAAAGGCGTAAATTTCTCAGTACAAAATAGGTAAAAGGCCGACAATTTTGAATGATCAGTGACTGGATTGCCTGTTTATTGGCCTACGATGGTTCTAAAGGTCAAATTGATGCGAGGTAAACTAACTTTGCTAGTTGGCGGTAGTCTATGCAACCAGTGTGTTTGAGTAGTTCCTTTCATGACTAATAAGCTGCCATGGCTCAATTCTAACGAAACTAACTCTTTATCTTGTTTGTGTTTAAATGAAAATTTTCGTTGAGCACCAAAACTAACCGATGCTACTGCCCCATTTTTCTTCAAATCTTTTTCGGCGTCGCTATGCCAAGCCATTCCTTCAGTACCATCATGATATAAGTTGAGCAGGCATGAATTAAATGATTCTTTAGTGATTTCTTCCACTGATTGTTTGATGGCTAGCAGCTGGTTGGTCCATGGTTTGGCTTTTTTGGTGGTCTTGGAGTAGGTATAAGTAAATGCTCGTTCACCATACCAAGCGACTTTTCGTTTAGTAATAAAGGTTTTCCCATAAATTACTGCTTGGTCGTTCTGCCAATCAATATCATTCATAAGTTGTTTAAAATAATCGTCGGCAGCCGAGCAATCAAACAACTCTCCATAATAGACAACCAAGCCATCACGTTGAATAACGTTAATCGGCGTATCTATCAGTCCAGCAAATAAATCCAACTCTCTATCCCTTGATTTCACCAATACTATTGTTATGTTTTCGCGTCATGAAAAATGACTCCAAGCGCATAGCGAGTCCCCTGTGTCACTTCACTGACACCATGTTTCATCGTCACACGATAGAAACCTCTGGTTCCAAGTTGAGGTCTAAAATTAGTCGAGAATATTATCATATCACCTTTATTAGGTCGCAAAACTTTAGCACATGATTGTGCGCGCGGAATTTGCTCAGTGAGTACTAACTCGCCTCCCTTGTAGTCAACTCCCTCTTGGCTAAGATTAATTACAAGCTGTATTGGGAAATAAACGGAGCCATATAAATCTTGGTGCAACGTATTGAATCCGCCTCGTTGGTATTTCAAGATAAGTGGAGTTGCTAGGTGCTGTGCCTCAGATTGGCACAATTTTATAAATTCGGGATGCTGCATAGGGTATTCACAATCTATTTTAAGCTGTTTCATCCAAGCGTTAGCAACCGGCACCAAATATCGATAAATAGTTTCTCTGAGTTGTTGAACGTAATTTGGCAAAGGATAATTAAAGTAACGATACTCTCCTTTGCCAAACCGAAAGCGCTGCATATTAACCGTCTTTCGATAACGAGAGTCATCTTGGTACAGGTCTTTCAATTGATCACATTGTTGTTCACTCAAAACACTTTCGACTTGCGAATAACCGTTAGTTAATAATTGTTCTATTATTTTTGGCCAATCTAAGCTGGCAATTTGTCGTTCGATAGAAGTCATTGTTTGTCCCCGACTTCAGCTGACTCCCAGCCGATCAGTGCGGACTTTCTATGTTCCCCCCAACGATAGCCACCAATACAACCAGAAGCCTGAATAACTCGATGACAAGGAATGATAAAAGCGATTGGATTCTTTCCTATGGTAGTGCCAACAGCTCTTACAGCTTTAGGTTTACCGATGGATTCAGCAATTTTACGATAGGTTGTTAAGTTAGCGTGCGGGACTTTTAACAAGCTTTGCCAGACTTTGAGCTGAAACTCAGTTCCAGCTAAATGTAGCTTAATGGCTTTTAGCTCGCTCCAGTCTCGACTAAATATCGACAAAGCTTGTTGTTGGAAGTGGTCAACAAAGGAATTTAGTCTCGCCAGGGGAAAAAGATCAATTAGCTGTTGTAATGCGATCTCTTTGTCTTCTTGAAAAGACAAATGACAAACGCCTTTTTCAGTCGATGCAACGATTACTTCACCAAAAAGTGTCTCCGCAAAACAATAGTTAATGTTAAGCCCCTCTCCTCCATTCCTGAACTCCCCAGGTGTCATCCCTTCAATATTAACAAACAAATCATGAAGACGGCTTGAACCAGACATTCCCAAGTCGTAAGAAACATCCATCAATGATTGATCACTCGATTCAAGTAATTTTTTCGCGTGTTCTAGACTTAAGTATTGAATGAATTTTTTAGGACTAACACCAGCCCATTCTGTGAATGTTTTTTGGAAATGGTAGCGGCTCATGCCGACGGAATCAGCTATTTGTTCTAGCGATGGTTGTTGCTGGTAGTGTTCTCGGATATATGCGATGGCCTTTTGGATTCTTTCGAAATTAATCGAATTTCTAGAAGTTTTCATCGGTTTGCCTCGATTGCAGATTACTTAATGGCGATAATATTTATCGCCACTTCACGCAAAATGTTATCAATGACTTAGCACTACCACGACCCGATTCTTGCGATCAAGATCAAATCTTAACCTTCAACTTCTCCAACAGCTCATCACTAGATTTCAACTGTTCTTTCCATTGATCAAAGTTCTTAGTATATTGATCAAGGTCTCCCAAGTCGCCAACCTTTGCCGAAATTTCTTCGCTAAACTTGCTCTTAAGTTTTTCAGCCTGTTGCTTCAATTTTTTGCCAATGGCGTCTTTGAATAAGTTTTCTATGCTTGAACGGATCTTAAACTGAGGTTCTTGCAAACTTCCTGTTACCGCGACATCAATACTTAACTGACTTTGTTGGTTAAGACTTTCCGCTAGGGTTTCTTGCCAGCCAGAGAGGTTCGCTGGGGAGTTAATTTTTGGTTGATTTAGTTTCAAAGACAAGTTGAGATCAATCGATTCAAGTGTCAATTTGCCGTTTAGATTAGAATCCAATTGACCTGAATTCACCATCCAAGCGCCGTCACTGGTTTCCATCAGTTGGAAATCCTTTAATGGCCATTGATCAACATTAGAGTCAATTTTTGTGTTCATAGTTTGGGCATTTTGCCACTCGCTATGCAGCGAAAGGTTCGCACTGCCTTGACCCGACATCGCTAATTCTAGTTTAGCCGGTTGTCCAACTAACCAAGGGAAATAACCTAAGTTACTACCATCGCCACTCAAGCTCCAGTTTTGATCTTTACCACTTAGGTTTACCTTTTTAATCAGTACATCTGGGAATAGCTGTTCATCTTTAAACTGAACTCGTAAGCCTTTGTCGGTCGAATACACCATGGCCTCTTCAGAGCTGCTAGGTTCAGCTTGCAAGCCAGACATTGCATCGAGTGCTTTTCTTAGCCAAGGTGTAACTTCTGGCCCTAAGAACCTATCTGATAAACCATCAATACCATTACCCAATCCCATATTATTCATGATTGCATCTAAATCATCTTCTGGACCATTTCGCACAGCTTTAACCTGGGTCGCTAACAACTCTTTGTCTTGCTTAAATTTATTGTTCAAGGTTTTTATGTTGTCACGCTCTTTATCGATTGCCTTGTTGAGCTTTTTCCAGTCTTTTCGATCAGCAATAAGGTTTAATTTATTATCTTTAGCACGCTCTGTTAAACGCTTAAATTCATCTTCAAGCGACTCCACTCTAGCCTTATTCGCATCGCTATCAAGTGCTTTTTTCCATTCTTGATTTAATCGCTGTTGGGTTGTGTCTAAAGTGTTCAATCTTTTTACTGTCAGTAAATCGGCCTCTTCAACCATGGATTTAACATCTTGCTGAGAAAGCTCTGGTAAATCGATAGTCGCAATCTCGTTACTTAGTTGCTCAGTGGCTCTTCCTCCCGGTATCGCTCCTGAACTATTTCTAGATGTTCCCAGTTGGATGTCACTAATATTTAACTCGTCGATTTGAATTTTTTTCCACATCAATGCGTCACTATCGACCGCGAACTTGATTAATCCGACTTCAACTAGGTTGCTCATCGGGCTATCGGGATCGGCTGCTTGCAGCTGTTTGATCTCAACACCCAAAGGAAAAAGTGATAGCTTCACTTCATCAATTTCAACTTTTGCGCCAACGACTTCTGTCCCTGTCGCTTCTATTCCGCTTTTTATTAAACTTGGTGCTAATAAGTACCATGCAGCGACAACTAACAACACCAATACAAAAAATGCGATAACACCCCATAATCGAATGATTTTCATTGCTTATCCTTTTCAAATTCTTCTTTCATTGGTCTATCTTTTTAGAACTATGATGAGTTACACGGAGCGACTTAGTTTAGTCTGAATATAATTGCCAAAATTTAGACGCTTTAAGCATACGAGTAACTTTGAACTGATCGAATTTCGCCAGCCACTTTGCTCGATATTGGGCGACCGCAATTCGCGTCGCCGGAAACAACACTACCCCGGAAGCAACTGCGATAATTAATGACCCAATCACTCCGCTAAAGTAGAAATTACTCCACCGGCCAATAACCGTATTAAAAAATGACTCCCACATCGGAACCAGTGCTTGCGCTTGAAGAATTGAAAGCCCAACTGACTCAAAAACTGGTGACAATAAATAACCTAATAGCGCAAACAATGGATAGCTAACAATTAGAATACTTAAATTAACTCTGAACCAAAGCGCAATTAGCACGACAAAAATATTATGCAGTGACATTAAGGGAGTGAGCCCTAATATAGCCGCTAAACAGACCGCCATTGCTAATTGGTTAGGAGATTGTTCAGAATTGAGCGCTTTTAGAAGCTTTGCTAATACCGTCAGCATAAATCCTCCTTATTTTAATTCATCAGCACGCCCGGTGAGGCTGGCAACACACTGGTTCGATGAACAATAAGTTTTCGGTGGTGATAGATGTTGACAGATGCCAACTAAACCTTTCTTAGAGTTGTTAAGCTTTTGCATCCCATTAAATACAGCTACCATAGATTTAAGCTTTTTTTCATCAGTGTCGGTCGTAGAATAAACCAGAAACTGCGCATAACCTCCACAAGGACGGTCACCGACACCAATTACTTTACATTGAGTATCCGAGTCACAGGCAGTACCGATCATTTTTTGAATGTCTTCGAATTTGCTAACCATTGGCTCTTTCACATCATCTTTTGTTCCGTAATGCTGTTCTACAACATCAGCACCAGACTGAGATAGCTCCGCCCTAATATCATTATCGCCGTTTTGGTTTGCAGACGCTGATTCGTTTTGTGCACAAGATGCCGCGCCTATCACTAGCAGACCGACTGAAACTACTGCCCGAATAATTTTATTCATGATCCTAATTCTCTCCATTGATGAGTCACTAATCTAACTGATTTCTTCTCTCATAGCCAAGCCTTATAGCCAAACCTAATAACCAAACTGACCAGCATGAAATAAAAGATAACAATCAAACTGTCACATTTATTTACATTTAGCCGAGCAAGTTTTGCAACTTTTCTGTTCGCCCATCGTCATAGCTAATAGGTGCATGATGCATCTCCCGCACCCCCTCCTAATTGACGCGGGAACGGGATTTGGTTTCCCCAAGCTAAATCCCACATGGACTCCAAGATTTAAGGTCTTGGGGTCTTTTTTTTATCCCAACTAGCATTCCTACTCAAGCCGCAGTTAAATTGGCGTAGGCGAGTACTAACCATTTAGTTCCGACACTGTCAAAGTTAACTTGAACTCTCGCTTGTGCACCGTCACCTTCACAATTTAATATCACTCCACTACCAAATTTTGGATGTTCAACCAACTGCCCCAGGGCAAATCCTGTCTCATTTTCAAAAGAAGGATCGCTCATACTACTGCTTGAGCTAAAAGATGGCGATACCACTTGGGTGTTCAAGCGAACATCCTCTTTTAGTTCCGCCGGTATTTCTCTGATAAAACGTGAAACGGCCGGATAAGTTTCCTTTCCGTACAACCTGCGCTTTTCGGTATAAATCAAATACAGCTTTTGCATTGCTCGAGTAATTCCTACATAGGCTAGGCGTCGCTCTTCTTCTAACTTTTCTGGCTCCTCCATTGACATCATATGAGGAAACAGCTTTTCCTCCATACCAGCGATAAACACCAACGGAAACTCTAGCCCCTTAGCCGAGTGCAGCGTCATCAACTGTACACAATCTTCATATTGCTCTGCTTGATTGTCTCCTGCTTCCAGCGAAGCGTGAGCTAAAAATGCCGTCATCGGTGATAAATCTGGATAGTCATCATAGTCAAATTCTCGCGCAGCATTGGCCAATTCAGCCAAGTTTTCCTTTCGAGCTAGTGCTTTTTCACCTTTTTCTTTGGCATAGAGTTGATCGAGCCCAGCCGATTCAATGGTTAATTGAATCTGTTCTGAAAGTGGTAACTCATGAAACTCTTCAAATCCATGCTTTATTAAGCCTAAGAATGCACCTAGGGACATAGTAGCCTTTGGAGCCAGTACTAGATTATCGACAATATACTTTGCAGACTCCCACAAAGTGATCTGATTCTCTCTAGCGTATTGCCTGATTTGCTCAACACTTTTAGGCCCTAATCCTCGCGCAGGCACATTAACAATTCGTTCAAAAGCAGCATCGTCCTGATGGTTATACATCAACCGAATATAAGCTAAGGTCGTCTTAACTTCGGCTCGCTCGAAGAACTTTAGTCCACCATAGATTCGGTAAGGTATCTGCCGTTGTAAAAGGAACTCCTCTAATACCCGTGATTGCGCGTTGGAACGATACAACAACGCGCAGTCATTATAAGCGCCCCCTTGCTGATACCAATCGGTAATGCGACTGGCAATAAAACGAGCCTCTTCTTGCTCATTAAACGCGGCATAAATAGATATGGGGTCACCTTGGTTACCATCAGTCCAAAGATTCTTACCCATTCGTTCTTGATTATTGGCTATGACCGCATTGGCGGCTTTCAATATGTTGCCGGTAGAACGGTAGTTTTGTTCCAATCGAATAATTTTATTTTGTGAAAACTCACTTTCAAATCGCTGAATGTTTTCTATCTTGGCGCCCCGCCACCCGTAGATTGATTGGTCATCATCGCCAACAATAGAAATTCGGCAATCTTTAGACGTTAGCAGCCGAATCCAAGCGTATTGAATACCGTTGGTATCTTGAAACTCGTCAACCAGCAAATGTTTAAATCTCTCTTGATAATGTTCCCGTAAATGAGCTTTGTCTCGAATAAGCTCATAGGCTTTAAACAACAGCTCGGCAAAGTCCACTAATCCCCCAACTTGGCAGGCATTTTGATATTGAAAATACACTTTAGTGTGAATACTGGTAAACAAATCACCTCTGTGCTGAATATCCGAGGGTCGCTTACCTTCATCTTTTTGATGATTAATAAACCATTGTGCTTGCTTCGCGGGCCATTCATTTTCATCCAAATTCATTTCTTTCATAACGCGTTTTATCACTCGTAATTGATCGTCAGAGTCTAGAATTTGAAAAGTGTCCGGCAGCTCTGCTTCTCTAGCATGAGCCCTTAATAGACGATGCGCTAATCCGTGAAAAGTACCGATCCACATATTGGTGCTAGAACGACCCAACAGCTGCTCAACACGCCCGCGCATTTCGTGGGCGGCTTTATTAGTGAAAGTTACAGCCATAATAGAATGTGGGGTTAACCTCTCCATGGCAATTAACCAAGCAATACGATGCACTAATACGCGAGTTTTACCCGAGCCAGCTCCCGCTAGAACCAATAAAGCAGGCACATCAGCGGTGACAGCTTCGCGCTGCGCATCATTTAAACTCTCTAAAATTGGTGTGACATCCATAGGGGCTTTGTGTATCTTTAATAATGTAAATGACAGAAATGTTAGTTTGGTGAAACCATTAATCAACAGCGCATTTTACCTATTTTTACTATTAGCTACAGTAAATGCTGAAATTAATTCAAGTGATTAAAAAATCGCTGAGTCATATAAATCCGAACCAGCCTTAATATTCTGAGGTTTTCGACAAATGCACATGGACCAACACAGCACCATAGCAAGCTTGCAACGGTTTTATGATGCAAAGGTTTTACCGCTTTTTCAACTTAAGTAGTCGCTAGGAATTAAATATGGAAAAGACCTTTGATACTAATCAACCCATTACAAGTCAACCAAATATCGATCATTCCCCCAGCTTGCATGATGTTGAACAGCAGCTAGAGAAACTCCAGCGCGCGTTTATGGCAGATCCCTTCCCGAGTGAACAGTTGAGAAAACAGCAGCTTAAAGCACTAAAAACGGCTCTATTGAAACACAAAGAGAAACTACTGAAAGCGGTATCGGCAGATTTTGGTAACCGCTCCGATGATGAAACCTTATTGGCCGATATTATGCCTGTGGTGATGTCTATCCAGCACACTATCAAGCACCTTAGAGAATGGATGAAGCCCGAAAAACGTGGGGCTTCGATGCTATTTCAACCAGTTTCAAATTTCGTTACCTATCAACCGCTTGGGGTTGTGGGAATAATGTCCCCTTGGAATTATCCGATATTTTTATCCCTTGGTCCTCTAGTCGCGGCAATAGCAGCGGGCAACCGAGCAATGATAAAACCCAGCGAGTTCACTCCTTACACCAATCGTGTTATCAGTGAAATATTAAGAGAAGCCTTTACACCTGACGAGGTCTGCATGATTGAAGGCGATGCAGAAATGGCGGCTCATTTTTCCGAACTACGGTTCGACCATTTGATCTTTACCGGCTCTACCCAAGTCGGCAAAAAAGTCATGGCGGCAGCAGCAAAGAACCTAACACCATTGACCCTAGAGTTAGGAGGAAAATCGCCAGCGATCATCGCCGACGATGTATCTGCCGAATTCGCGGTCGAAAGAATGCTCTATGGTAAATGTGTCAATGCCGGACAAACTTGCGTTGCGCCAGATTACATCTTGTGTCCTGAAAACAAAATTAAAGAGTTGGTCGATTCATTTAAAGAACAATTCTGCCAAGTGTATCCTTCTCTGGTCAGCGGCGATTACAGTTCTGTTATCAATGATCAGCAATATCAGAGATTGCAGCGATGGTGCGAAGATGCGATCGCTAAGGGAGCAATTGCTATTCCTTTATCGGGTGACCAATCAACTACTGCGTCCTCAGACACTCAAAATTCCAGCATCGACTCTTTACCGCGAGTTATGCCCTTGACCTTACTGCTCAATGTGAATGATTCTATGCTAGTTATGCAGGATGAGATTTTTGGTCCTTTGCTACCAATAGTCCCCTATCATTCAATAGAAGATGCCATTGAATTCGTGCAACAAAGACCGAGACCATTAGCGCTGTACTTGTTTTCCCTTAATCCTAAAACTCATGATCAGGTACTCTCTCAAACACACGCTGGAGGAGTCTGTATCAATGACGCGGCAACCCACGTCATCCAAGAAGATCTGCCATTTGGCGGAGTTGGACCATCTGGAATGGGGAAATACCATGCGCTTGAAGGCTTTAAGACCTTTAGCGCAGCTAAATCGGTGCTAAAGAGAGGGAAGATCAATACCGCAAAGTTAGCCCTCCCTCCTTATGGCAAACCGATACATAAGCTAATTTACAAATATTTACTTAAATAACCCCTGACAATTCGCGAATACTAAGATTGCTGTCTATACTTTCTTGGTAATATCCAGTCACAGCACCTGTGCAATTACAGGTGTTGACGCAAGTTAAAAATCGATCACTTTTGTGAGTATCGAACGCAACATGCAGGGAAGATATGCTTAGAGTTCTGCTACTTGAGAAGAGTAAAAAAGAAACGACTCATCTCGCTGAATGGCTCTCAAAGTCTTGTGACCAGCAATATGAGATATGCTGGCAGCCAGATTTTTGTCGTGAATTCCTAGCTGCTAATCCTGTTGAGATAATCTTAATAGTCGATGATTCAACGTCATCTCAACCGCTTAGAATGATTCAAGAAATCGTTCACTTAGAACTTCCCGTACCGATTATCTTTTTGTCTAAAGACCATAGTCACGAACTAGATGACAAGGTAATGCAGTTAGGTGCCAGTGATTGTTTGCCAATATCAGAATTAACACCATTGTTATTAGAACGAAGCATTCGACATGCAATTGGTCGGCAAAACACTGAAGCACAGCTGAGCTTTGTCGCAACTCATGATCAACTCACAGGGCTTGCAAATCGCTATCTATTTCATGAACATTTAGCGCATTCTATTTCAGTATCCAAAAGACGAAATGGCCAGTTTGGTTTACTCTTTTTAGATCTCGATCAATTCAAGCGGATTAACGATTCTCTCGGTCACGATATCGGCGATATGCTGATCATAGAAATTGCAAATCGTATTCGGCAGGCAGTGAGGTTGACCGATATTGTCGCTCGAATGGGAGGCGATGAATTCACCGTCTTATTGGAAGATATTAAGGGAAAAAAGGAGCTTTCGCTTGTCGCTGGAAAAATTCAAAAAGCGATTGAGCCGGTTATCAAAATCCAAAACCATGACCTGTACGCTACCGCCAGTATTGGTATTGCTTCGTTCCCAGACTGCGGACTTGAAGTTCAAACACTAATGAAAAGTGCCGATATTGCTTTACACAAAGCCAAAGAGCTAGGTCGCAATAAATTCCATTACTTCAGTGACGAACTCAATCAACAGGCACGAATGAAATTAGAGTTAGAAAAAAGTTTACGCCGCGCACTAATAAAAGGCGAATTTGAGGTTTATTATCAACCCCAAGTGAATGCCAATGATTATAAAGTAAGCGGCTTTGAAGCTCTTCTAAGATGGAACCACCCTACAATAGGTCTAGTTTCACCGGCTGATTTTATCCCATTGCTAGAAGAGCTCGGATTGATGGTAGGCGTGGAACAGTGGGTGATTAAACAGGTTTGTCATGCGGCAAAAACAATTACCGATGAATATGGCCAACTAAGATTCGCTATCAATATTTCAGGTACCCATTTCAAATTAGGTAACCTAAAGCAAAGTATCTATATGGCAATTCAAGAGAGCTCGTTAGATGCCGGCTGTTTAGAAATCGAGCTAACAGAAGATATCATGATTGAACATGTTGAACGCAACAACAATATTCTCAACGAATTGGCAGAAGTAGGAGTCTCAATCGCTTTAGATGACTTCGGAAGAGGATACTCTTCGTTAAGCTATTTGAAGAACTTTCCAGCCAACATCCTAAAAATCGATAAATCATTTATCGACAGTATTCAATCAAGCGACCGTGAATGCTCGATTGTCGAAGCAATAATTGGACTATCCCATAAGCTTGGAATTAAAGTTGTCGCTGAGGGGGTCGAAGAACTTCACCAAGCCGATATCTTGCAATCAAAACACTGTGACTACATCCAGGGCTTTCATTTCGCAAAGCCAATGCCTATTTCGCAATTACACGGTTATCTATCGCAACAGCTAACGAGGAAAAAAAACACCCACTCCAAACAACCTCAACATCTCAATCAATCTTGCTGAGTTTTTTCTAACTCGGCCACCGCCTTTTCTAGCGCTTCTATTTTCTCTCTTGTTCTTGCCAGCACTTTTTGTTGTACATCGAATTCTTCTCTGGTAACTAAGTCCATCTTTGCAACCAATGATTGCAACACGTCCTTAAAGCTTTTCTCAATATCTTGCTGGAATGCTTTCGCGCCGGGCGGAATAGATTGACTGAACTTGTTGGCAAATTCTTCGATTTTCTTTGGATCTAACATGATGGGATTTCTCTTTAAATAACTCTATTGAGTGATAACTTGATGCTAACTAACAAACAATTGATGCTCATTTGGTGGATTTATCAAGTATATCATGTCAAATGAGGGGGGCTGCCTAATATTACTAATCGGAAAAGGCTACTAGCGCTACCCTAAGACTCCCCCGTAATGGCTCCAGTAACAATCACAGTACCGATCAAAGCGTCAAGCCAAAGATCGACAAGGTCTAATAGCTAAGCCATATAATGATGTGTATAATACTTTGCCCCCAATATAGCGGTGTCGACTTAGGTTAGCCTATAGCTATATCGGGATCGCTTTATAAGTATTTAAAGCACGCCTTGAATCAATTAATTCCCTTTTGGGCTTTTTGTAGGAACACAATGAACGACTTAATTCAATTTGCACAAGGGCACATGTTGTTAACTTCAGCATGGGTAGCCGTTGCCGCACTGCTCGCATTTACACAAATCCGTATTATGGCGTCTGGGCCAAAAGCGCTCAGCTCTCAAATGCTAACCGACATGGTTAACCGTGAGAATGGCGTGGTGATCGACATCCGTCCAAAAGCCGATTTTAAGAAAGGTCATATCCACGGAGCAATCAATATTCCGCTATCGACCTTAAAAGATAAGGTGAAAGACCTTGAAAAATACCAGAACACTCCCATCATAATGGTTTGCGCAAATGGGATCTCAGTTGCAGGTGCTTGCAGTACTCTGAAGAAATCGGGTCTGCAGCAGGTTCATAAGTTGGCCGGTGGCATGAGTTCTTGGGTTGGGGATAATTTACCAGTGGTTAAATAGGTCACTTTTTAACTCGATAAATGAACCAAGAAGCAGACAAGTCATGTTATCCGCCTGTCGGAATAATTTGAATAATACAAGTTTAATCAAGTGCTTAAGCTTCTAATTTAGAGCTAATAATAATCATTTGGTTAAGTAAACATTAAAACACTAAAAAGATAAGAGAAAGCAGTTATGACAGATCAAACAGATATCACACCTGAAGCCGCAGCTAATAACGAAGAGCAAAACTTGCCACAAGCAGCGATCCAAAAAATCTATGTTAAAGACATTTCTTTTGAAGCCCCAAATTTGCCAGAAATGTTTTCTGTTGAGTATAAGCCTCAAGTAAAAATGGAGATGAACAGCAAATCTCGCAAAGTTGCTGATGACAATTACGAAGTTATCTTAACGATTTCAGTTAAATCAGAAATCGAAGAAAAGACCGTATTCTTAGCTGAAGTACAACAAGCATGTATCTTGTTCGTTAAGAACGTTAATGAAGAACAACTTCAACACACTTTAAGCGTAATGGGTCCAGAAACTCTCTATCCATACATCCGAGAAACAATTGCTTCGTTAATTGGCAAAACTGGATTCCCTGCAGTACAACTTGCTCCTATCAACTTCCAAGTACTTTACATGCAGAAGTTACAACAGCAAGCTGAGGGTGGCGCTGCTGAAGGTGCATCTAGCGAAACGACCATTCAATAGTCTTAGTTTGCGACTAGATACTTCGCGACTGTATGACTGAAATACACTCCAAACCTATTGCTGTACTCGGTGCTGGTTCATTTGGTACAGCATTAGCCGTTCTGCTAGCTAAGAACGGCAATAAAACCAGACTTTGGGCAAGAAATGCTGAGCATGTTCAAGCAATGCGCAAGTCCGGTTTTAACCAAACCTATTTACCTGATATCCCACTTCCTGAAAACTTAGAACTATTTGATGATTTTCAAAAAGTATTAGCCGGTGTCGGTGATATCTTAATCGTTACACCTAGTCACGCCTTTCAACAAACTCTTAGTCTTATTAAGCAATACAAGACTCAAGATGTTCGAATTGTCTGGGCTTGCAAAGGACTAGAGCCGGAAACTGGTGCCTTTCTTCACAATCAAATCGTTAAAATGTTTGGTGACAAAAACCCAAAAGGTGTTTTATCTGGGCCAACATTTGCCAAAGAACTTGCTTTGGGATCTCCCACCGCAATAACCTTAGCCGCCGATAATGGCCAATTCGCAGCAGACATGACCAAACGCTTAGTTAATGAAACCTTTAGAGTTTACCTAAGTGATGACTTGGCTGGAGTGCAGTTTGGTGGAGCGATTAAAAACATCATCGCGATTGGCGCTGGTGTAGCCGATGGTTTAGGATTCGGGTCAAATGCCAGAACCGCCCTAATCACTCGAGGCTTAGCCGAAATGATGCGGTTGGGCGAACCTTTAGGTGGAAAAATCGAAACTTTCACAGGTATGGCAGGCTTAGGCGATTTAGTGCTAACTTGTACCGACGATCAATCTCGAAATAGACGATTTGGGCTAGCCATTGGCAGGGGAGCGAATATTGAACAAGCTGCTAAAGACATTGGCCAAGTGGTTGAAGGGGTAAGAAATACCAAAGAAGTGTTCAATTTGGCCCAATCTAAAGGGATTGAAATGCCTATTTGTCAGGCCATTTTCAACATACTTTATAATAATCAAGACCCTAGAATCGCGGCCAAAGAATTACTCACCAGAGAAATGAAAGTTGAAGGCGACTAACAACATCGAAAACAAACTTGTCAGTTAGCCTAGCTTACTATAAAATCCAAACCAATACTTAGCCTAGCTAAATTGAGTTTTTTCTAACAATTCGCTCAATTGAGACGCAATCATTCCTGGGTCTTTCGCCATGAAGCTTTATCAACAACTTGATTTATTATCGAGAAAGCTCCGCCAACTGGAACAAAAAGACGACACCAAGGAACTATCTTCGGCTAAGCTGACCGTTCTGCAAATGGTAAAGCGCTATAACCCCTCAACGCTTAAAGATTTAGCCAAACACCAAAACGTCGCTTTGCCGACTATGTCCAAAATTGTTGATGAATTACAAAAGCGGTCGCTAATCATACGTGCTCAATCTAAAGAAGACGCTCGGCAACGCTGGATCGTGCCAACCCAGAAGGGAATTCAACTACTAGAGCGCGCAGAATCAGAAAATGATGCCTATTGGCAGCAAAAGTTTTCACATTTGACGGCACAACAACAGCGGCAACTCAGTGAATCATTGGATACATTACTACAATCATTATGAATTTGACGGAATCACTAGACTAACTATGTGCGGTAACGTCACTATAGGATTTCAATAGGAATATTATGCCTTGGTTACAATTAAAACTCGATACTAACGATAAGTATTCGGATGAAATCGGCGATGTAATGCTGCAACTCGGGGCGCTTTCGGTTACCTTAATGGACGCTAACGACGTGCCGATCTTAGAGCCGGCTCCTGGCGAAACACCACTTTGGCATGAACTATCAATGATGATGCTCTTTGAAGCCGACGTTGACACCAAACATATCCTCGAACAATGGCAGGCCAATCCACTCGCCAATAAAGCTAGTAATATTAAATTTGAACAATTAGAAGATAAAGACTGGGAACGCGAATGGATGGACCGGTTTGAGCCAATGAAATTTGGTAATAGATTATGGATTTGTCCAAGTTGGAAACCGGTTCCAGATGAAACCGCGATCAATGTGATGCTCGACCCGGGACTTGCTTTTGGTACAGGAACACACCCAACCACCGCATTGTGTTTAGAATGGCTGGATTCAGTAGACTTAACCGGAAAAACGGTGATTGACTATGGTTGCGGGTCAGGAATACTCGCAATAGCTGCGCTAAAACTTGGTGCCAGTAAAGTTTATGCTGTGGATATCGATGCGCAAGCAATTTTAGCGACCAAAGAAAATGCCAAACGCAACCAAGTATTTGATGAAAGACTCGAGGTCGATTATCCTTCACAAATAAAAGATTTATCAACAGATATAGTCGTTGCCAATATTCTCGCAGGTCCATTGGTTGAATTATCAGAAGAGATTTCTAAACACTGTAAACTATCCGGAAAAATTGCTTTATCAGGAATCTTAGACAGTCAAGCCATAGAAACTCAAAAAGCGTACTTAGAACGGTTTGATATGCAAGAGCCAGTTTTCAAAGACGAGTGGACTCGTCTCAATGGCGTTAGAATAAAATAATTGCTGAGCGCGCAAAAAAGAAAGTAGCGCCAGTTTATTTGATATCGAAAACTTCATTATACAAGAGCGAATGGAGAAAAATAAAAAAGTGGAAAATAACACCCTATACACTCGCTGCCCAACTTGCACTACAGCATTTAAAGTCACTGAGAAGCTATTAAATGCAGCAGCCGGAAAGGTTCGCTGTGGCGCTTGCTTGGCAATTTTCCAAGCCACCGATTATATGCTCAAACCGTCTGAGCGAAATAAGAAACCAGAAATAGCTAAACCAGAGCAAACTGAACAACCCGTCGCACAGGCTAGTTCAGATGACGAATCAAGCCATTCTGTTAGTGTTGAGTCTGATAACTCTCAACCGACCTCTGCGCCTCAAGCAGAAAACACTGGCACAGAAACGTTACCGTCAGAACCATTAACAAAGTCCGATGAATATGAATCGGAGCCAGAATTTGAGCCTCCCAGTCAATCGACTGAACAGTTTGATTTTGAAACAGAACCGGAGTTTCAAAACCAAGCCCCAATAGAGCCCTCTTCCGATTCATCAGTATTTCCAGAACAGGAAGAGCTAGGCTTAAGTGAGTCAACCGCCGATCCAGAAATAAACCTTGATGAGTTTACCGATGATGAGCACGACTTCTTATCTATTGCTGAAAATGCACAAGACACTGCAAGTGATGCCGAAGGAGCCGTCGAGGATGTTGGAAAAATTAGCGATTTTGACTACAAGGCTCAATCATACGAATTTGACGACGAACCCGCTGAGTTTGATCAAGTTGTAGAGCAAGAAAAGCCCGATACCCAGCCAGATTCCAATATCCATGACGAGCAAACCTCGTATCAGCGAACAGAACCATCATTAGGCAAAGCTGACGACATCGATCTATTAGATGATAATTTGAGCAGTGATCTCTCAGAGACCGTTGAACAGAGCAACGATGTTTTAACATCAGCTCAAGCCGACCACGATTTGGACAACATCGATCCAAGTGAGCAATTAGAGTCCGTCCAAGAAATCAATGCTGATGTTCAAACTCACCAAGCCGATGATTTTGAAGATGATGATCTTTCAGGGCAACTGGCTGAACAGATGCAAGATACCGATGCCGAACCTGATCCTCTTGACGAATTTGAAAATATTGTCGAGGAAAAGAACACAGATTTACGTCGAAATATCATATTAGCAGTCGTCGGTATTTTAGTGTTTATCGGACTTCAACAAATATGGTCAAACCGACAAACACTCGCATGGAGCGAGTCTTGGGGAGGCACTATCAAATCGGTTTGCCAATACTTGCCTTGTGAGCTCAAAGCTCGTCGGGATGTCAGTAAAATTAGATTACTGCAAAGGCAGTTATCACCTGATGAAGAAAACGAAAACCAACTGGATGTTAAAGTCCTTCTGACCAATGAAGCGAGTTTTGATCAACCCTACCCCACCATTAAGATTGCGTTTAGCAACAAAAATGGTGAGCAAGTATCGGTAAAGTCATTTCCTCCTGAGGATTACTTAGAGCCGGACTCGTTAAATAAACTAATGCCTCACGGTACTGAAGTACATATCCACTTCAAAACCGAGTTGACTCACCCAGATGCGTTAGGATTTGAGTTTATCTTTGAATAGAGTTTATTCTTTTGTCTGCCTGCTAGTAATTGATAGGTTAGCAGGCTGACACGCTTTATCACTGTGTCAGATTTCTATAGCGGTTAGATCAACTCGTTCTCGAAACTACATCGGGTCTATACCCATAGTGCTTGGGGCTGTATAATCATTAGCTTGTGCCAATTTAGCTTTAATTCTAAACATGAACCAACAAGCCTCTGCTAAAAAGAAAACTACTGCGCTAATCATCCTCGATGGATGGGGTTATAGTGAGTCACCTGAGTCCAATGCCATTATGGCAGCCGCCACCCCAACTTGGGATCACTTATGGCAATCTTACCCAAGAACACTGATTTCTGGATCGGGCGAAGACGTAGGCTTACCCGACCAACAAATGGGTAATTCCGAGGTCGGGCATCTCAATCTTGGTTCTGGTCGAGTGGTCTATCAGGACTTTAGTCGCATTAGCAAAGCCATTGCTGATGGAGAATTCACACAAAACGAAGTGTTATGCAAAGCAATCGATAAAGCAGCGACTCAGGGCAAAGCTGTTCATATTATGGGGCTACTATCAGATGGCGGTGTACATAGCCATATTGATCATATCAAGGCCGCCATGCAACTAGCCGCTGATCGAGGCGCAAAAAAGGTCTTCCTTCATGCTTTTTTGGATGGTAGAGATACTCCGCCTCGCAGCGCCCAACAGTATATCGAAGAAATAGATCGTTTAGACTGTGGACGTATCGCCAGTTTGGTTGGGCGCTATTACGCTATGGACCGAGATCAACGTTGGGATCGAGTGGAATTAGCCTACAAAATGCTAACCCAACAGGAAGCCGAATTTCACTACGGAAACGCATCGGCAGGTTTGGCAGCGGCTTATCAACGCGATGAAAATGACGAGTTTGTTAAACCGACATTAATCGGTGAGCGGGTCAGTATCGAGCCGGGAGACTCAGTAATATTTATGAATTACCGCGCGGACCGGGCGCGCGAATTGACTAGAGCGTTCGTTGACGATCATTTTGATGGTTTTGAGCGAGCCGAGAAATTAAACGTATCAGATTTCGTTATGCTGACTCAATATGCTGACAGTATCGATACAAGCTGCGCCTATCAGCCGGTGAGATTAGAAAAAGTTCTTGGTGAACATTTGCAAGACCTTGGGAAAACACAACTAAGAATCGCAGAGACCGAAAAATACGCCCACGTAACATTCTTCTTTAGTGGAGGAGTCGAACAGCCCTTTGAAGGTGAAGATAGAGAATTAATCCCTTCTCCCAATGTTGCGACCTATGACTTACAGCCTGAAATGAACGCGCCACTACTCACTGAGAAATTTGTTTCTGCTATAGAGGGCGGCAAGTATGATTTTATTATCTGCAACTTCGCCAACCCTGACATGGTCGGTCACACCGGTAAGTTTGATGCCACCGTCAAAGCCATCGAAGCACTTGACGGCTGTTTAGAAAAAATCATAAAAGCATTACAAGCTAATGGCGGTGAAGCAATGATCACGGCAGATCACGGTAATGCAGAAAAAATGTCTGATCATGAAACAGGTCAACCTCACACCGCACATACTAATTTCTTAGTGCCATTTATTTATGTTGGAAGGAAAGCAGAAGCAACCACTGAAAGAGGCGTGTTATCGGATGTCGCTCCTAGTTTACTCTCGATCGCTGGTTTACCAATACCTAAAGAGATGACCGGTAAGCCACTGATGAAACTGGCATAATAAGTATTCTAATTTGCTGAGCTATCAACCCAATAATTCCCAAAATATCAACGCGAGTGCGCCTTCCGGCCGCTTGCGATTGCAATTAATAAGACCACTTTTAATTCTAGTAGTAGGATTATTAACGACTAGTGTTGGTTTCTCAAGCTATGCAGCAGAATCCAGTGAACAGAAAAAAACCGAAGCGCAAAAAGAATTAAAAGAACTGCAAACCAAAATAAAAGCGCTACAAAACAATTTATCAACCAAACGAAAGCAACAATCAACAGCGCTCAAACGATTACGGTCGGCTGAAAAGCAAATAGCCACCGCATCAAAAATTCTTAAATCTACCGTCGGCCAGTTAACCAAGAAAGAACGAGAATTAACAAAATTAAGAAAGCAGCAACTCACCCTAGAGGCTGACAAAAAGACTCAAAAATCCGCACTGGCTGAACAACTACGCTCTGCGTATATGAATGGGCAACAAGAATACTTGAAGCTGCTATTAAATCAGCAGGAACCCGATGAACTAGGTCGCACTCTGGTTTACTACGACTATATGAATAAAGCCCGAGGAAAACAGGTTCGAGAATTGCAACAGACTTTAAGCCGTCTTAAGAATATCGACCTCGCGATACAAAAAGAAATTCAAGAACTCAATATTCTGAAAAAATCCAAAGAAGATGAAACTAAAAGACTTACCCAATTAAAAAATAAGCGAAAGAAATTAGTGGATCAACTTGCTAAGGAAATTGCCTCAAAAAGTGATGAATTAACAGAACTTGAAATCAATGCACAAGAGCTTCAACAACTAATCGACTCAGTAAGAGAAACCATCGAGAAGATGGATTTCTCACAACCTCTCGAAGGATTGAAAAAGCTCAAAGGAAAACTACGCTGGCCAACCAAAGGAAAAAGACTTCGAAACTATGGAGCAATGAAAGATGGACAACGAAGCAAAGGTGTTTTGATTGGAGGCGAAGAAGGAAAAGAGATCAATGCGATTCATCACGGCCGAGTCGTTTACGCTGACTGGCTGAGAGGATTTGGCCTATTAATGATTGTTGACCATGGTAACGGCTATATGAGCTTGTACGGGTATAATCAAGCTCTTTACAAAGAAGTTGGTGATTGGGTTGAGGCTCGCGAAGCCATCGCAACACTTGGTCAAAGTGGTGGACAGCAACAGCCCGCACTTTATTTCGAATTACGCCATCAAGGTAAACCGGTTAATCCTAGACGCTGGTTTAAGCGATAGGCTTTATTCCTTTCTTTCAAATGAAAGACAGAATTTTTTGTCTTATATCACTTAGCGAGTAAAATTTTGGAAGCTATTTCAAAACTCAAAGGCCTAATCTTCGACCTTGATGGTACGCTCGCTGATACCGCCTTAGACTTCGCTTTAATCTGCGCAGATGCAGGACTTCCAGAAGGTACTAAGATTCTCGAACATTGCCAGCAACTGACTGATCACAATCGGGTCAGGGAGATCTTAACCATTGTCGAGCGGCATGAGTTAGTTGGCGCCAATCAAGCTCGCTGGATTCTAGACGCTGAAGAAATTCTTCACCAATTACACACAGCTAATATCCCATTAGCAATAGTGACTCGTAATATGCGACAAGCTGCAAAGCTGACTGTCGAACGGTTAAATATTCCGATTGATTTAGTGATAACAAGAGAAGACTGCGCACCAAAACCATCACCACAAGGACTGTTAGAAGTTGCTAGACGATGGCAAATTGAACCATCACAGCTTGCTTACGTCGGTGACTTTCAATTTGATATCGAAGCAGCGAAGCAAGCTGAAATGATGTCGATATTATTAGCTAATCAGCGAAATGAGCACTTATTTGATTCAGCCGATTTAGTCATTAAAAAATTCGAATCTCTTATCACTATCATTAATTAGCTCTGGCTGCTTAAAACTGAAAACCGATCAGATTGAATTTCATAGACCAAATAACCATCGTTAAAATGAATAGATGATAGCTTAATAACCAAGCTCTAGTTTTAGGATAGCCAGAAAAATCAACACAAAACTGTTTCACATTGATTAACTGAAGAATCAAAGCTAACACAATAAAGAGCATTAGAACTTGTCCAATGATAGTTGCAGCGTCTGGAAAGTCAGCATAAACCGTCGCTACTAACGAGCCTGAGGCAGACATGATCGTGTAGACTAAACAACCCGCGAATATTGACCAAGATCCAGCGATCATATTTGAGACCGAATAGAAATTCGTGGAACCTATTTTCTCTATTTTTTCCATGATTATTTGCACTAAACTAGTCAGCAAAACAATGCTAGAAAAAAGCAATCCTATAATTACAAAAAGAATAAAATTATTCGAATTGGCTAAAAAACCTATTCTTGTAAATACCATATCGTGAGTTAATAGTTGCATTTCGTTCTGGTTATTCGGTTCAAACGCTATTCTCTCACCAGTTAATTCATGGGCAAAAACACCATCACCTTGCGGTAACCAATTAGCTTGTTCAAAACCAATCCAAGCCTGAAGGTAGTTTTTGTTTGCAACTACATTCATCGTGCTTCTAGTCAAGCTTTCGATGGTAGAGTGATTACCCCAAGCCATCTGATAGCGACCAGTATACTGAACTAAATTTTTTTCAGTCTCGACCGAGGATACAACAAAATCCTTGTCAAAAAACTCAGCCAGTAGTTTTTGTTCAAATTCAGTCGTTAAGGTATACCCGCTATTGGCATTTGTAGTAATAAATATCCCTAAATCTAGTTCGGGGAAAATGCTAATTCTTGAAACAAAACCGTTTAGTACACCATCCTGTTCAAAGACTTGATAACCATTCACCCGATTCTTCCAAAAACCGTAAGTTACTCCGTCCAATTGTGGATGATTGGTCATTAGTTCAGTTCGCATTAAATTCAGTGATTCTCGTTTTAAAAAATTTAGAGTACTCGCTATTTCACCGTTAAGCTGCAATTGAATAAATCGCGTCATATCTTCTGCAGTAGTTAGTAGTCCAGCCGCTGGATATTGTCCCTTTGGTAAATAGTAGTCACGATTATCAACATATTTCTTGCCGTTCCAAAAATGAGCAACCGCTTTGATAGGATCGCCAGAGCGCGGCACTTTGGCTGAAAGAAAAGATGAAGACATCATTCCTAAAGGATGCAAAATGTTATTTTGCATATACCGCTCAAATGGCATTCCCGAAACCTTTTCGATAATGGCACCAATTAGATTGATACCGTAATTGCTATAAACAATCTGCTTACCATTTTCTCTCACTCTTTGTTCTGAATGTGCTTTAATGTAATCAGCAAGCGCTAAGTTTTCACTATCATTAGTCACGGCCGTAGAACCCAAAAAGCTTTCTTCAAAACCTGCTGAATGACTGATTAATTGGTTAACACTAATTGCCGGGCCATCTTGACTTAACTCGTCGAATTCTAAGAGCTGAGCAACATCATCATCTAAATCCACTTTACCTTGTTCGACTAACTTGAGTAATGCAGTAATTGTCAGAACTTTACTGACAGAACCGACTGCAAATTGGGTGCTACTTGCATCTGCATAAATGTTGTTTTTAAAATCTGAAAGACCATAAGCTTTGCTGTAAACCATTGAATCGCCTTTAACGATAGCCACCGCTGCCCCAGGAATACTTAATATTCGTTGGGCTTTCATAATCGTTTTATCAGTAAAAGCTTTAACGTTTTCTTGATTAAATTCTTTCACGTTTTTGATATCAGCATGCACTGATGACGGAAGGAATAAACTGAACACAAAGCAGAGTTTGATCAACAACAAGTTGTTAAGTCGCATAGGAGATGAAGCCTTTTATTTATTTGGGTAGATACTAGCAGTTAAGAATTGTAACGTCAACGTTACACATGTAGCATCAAAACCAATCAGAGCGAAATCTTTGACATGACGAATACTAAGCGTTTGACCACAAAGAATCTGATACAATACCGTATCTTTTACCTTCGCCTTAGGCCAATTAACGTGCAATCTCAAGACTTTTCCAGTCTATCACTAAATCCAGAACTATTAACTAACTTAGATAGTCTTGGCTACAAACAAATGACACCTATTCAAGCCAAAAGCTTACCGCTAATATTGGCTGGTCGCGACGTGATTGCACAAGGCAAAACGGGTTCCGGTAAAACCGCGGCTTTTGGCTTAGGTTTATTGCAAAACTTGAATGTTAAACGTTTTCGAGTACAGACCTTAGTGCTCTGCCCTACGCGAGAATTAGCAGACCAAGTTGCCAAAGAAATTAGACGTCTCGCTCGAGCAATACATAATATTAAAGTACTGACACTTTGTGGTGGTGTCGCCATGGGGCCGCAAATTGGTTCGCTAGAACATGGCGCACATATTATTGTTGGAACGCCGGGTCGAATTGAAGATCATTTGAACAAAGGACGTTTAAACCTAGATAACCTGAATACCTTAGTACTAGATGAAGCCGATCGCATGCTCGAAATGGGATTTCAATCGGCTTTAGATTTAATTTTTTCATTGTGTCCGACCAAACGACAAACTTTATTATTTAGCGCGACGTTCCCTGATCAAATTAAACCGATTGCCGAGAAAATATTAAATAACCCTGAAACCGTTAAAGTCACATCCACCCATGACAGCAGTAGTATCAATCAACACTTTTTCCAAATAGCTGATAATTCACAAAGGGTTAATGCGCTTAGAGTTTTGCTGCATAAATATCAACCGGAATCTTGTGTGGTTTTTTGCACGACAAAAGTAGAAACCCAATCGGTCGCCGATCAATTGGCCAGCTACGGCATGAATTGTTTGGCTCTACATGGTGACTTGGAACAAAAAGATCGCGACCGAACCTTAGTCATGTTCGCCAATAAAAGCATATCCATTTTAGTTGCCACCGATGTTGCTGCCAGAGGATTAGATATCGATAATTTAGACGCGGTGATTAACTATCAAATTTCCAGAGATCCAGAAGTTCACGTTCACCGAATCGGTCGAACCGGTCGCGCCGGAAGCAAAGGCATTGCTTGTTCGATCATCGCGGAAAATGAAATTCATCGAATAATTAAATTAGAAGACTTTTTAAAACAACCAATCAAGATGGAAGAACTCCCCGATCAAAGCTACCTACAAAAGAAAATGAAAAAAGCCCCTATGGCGACCATACAAATCGATGGTGGCCGTAAACAAAAAGTCAGACCGGGAGATATTTTAGGAGCACTAACCGCTAAGAACAAGCAAACCGGCCAAAGTGAAATAAACGGCGACCAAATTGGCAAGATTCAAATTTTTGATCTGAAAGCTTATGTGGCTGTTAAAAGTAATATTGCGGACGCGGCGTTAAAGAAAATTGTTAATGGGAAGTTAAAGGGGCGGAGTTTTAAGGCGAGGTACATAAGAGAGTAGCGCTTGCGCCGTTTGTTTTTTAGGGTCAAATTCAAAAGCGTTTCGCAGCGTTGCACTTGCCTGCGAGTTACTTTTGCCCAATGCCGCAAAAGTAACCAGAAAGGCATTTCGCTGAAAATAACTCGATAAGAACTACCTGATAGTTAACACAAGCCTGATATCTTCCGAGGCGTTGAACGCGAGTCAGCGGAAGAAAAGAGCTTATGTCCATGGATGGACGGTATGCAGTTTTTGCTGGGAGCAAAAAACTGTCGCTGGCGGTTATTTACATGGATGTAATGTATACAGAAAATGCAGGAGCAGTTTTCTGTCATTTACTTTTCTTGTCTACCCGCAGACTCATGAATTTCACTTTTCCGTTATAGCCGCTAGGCAAAAAAATATAAACTATTTACCACGTCACCTATTATGTATAAAGGCCGGTTGCTCAAAGTAATGAGCATTGGGATGGAGCACACAAACGAACAGGTGGTGGGCGTTCATAAATTGATGAGATGGAAAAACATAATCTAATATCGCTGCCCCAGCGGGCCGAGCGGTGGGCATTTTTGGTTACTTTTTTTGCTCTTGAAAAAAGTAACTCGCAGGCAAGTGCAACGCTGCGAAACAAGAAAGGTTGCTGAGCGGAGTCGAAGCATTGATTTTAAAACCTTGAATAATAATTTAATAAAATTATTATTCAACCCTCCCCCATTCACTCCAACTCCCATCATAAACAATCGTATTTTGATAACCCACTTCATCCGCCGCCAATGCCAAAATACAAGCCGTCACCCCAGACCCACAACTAAACACCAGTTGTTTATATTCTTCCGAAACAACTTCATCGAACGCGAGCTTTAAAGATTTTCGATCCTTAAACAAACCGTCTTGTAGTAACTCGGTAAATGGCAAACAAACAGAATTAGGAATATGACCTCTTTTTAACTCTACTCTCGGTTCTGGCTCTTGCCCACTAAACCGCCCATGAGAGCGAGCGTCTAAGATTTGATAATCAGGATTATTAATATTGCTCGATACTTGCTCTCGACTAAAAACTTGCGTTGGATCAAAATCGGCGATGAAATCGCCTTTTCGCTTAAGTGTAGCTGGCTGATTATTTGGCTCGGTCATAAACCCTTTGGCCAACCATTGAGGCAAACCACCATCAAGCACATAAACTTGTTGGTGCCCCATCACCTTAAACATCCACCAAGCTCTAGGTGATGAAAAGATCCCCATCATGTCATACACGACCAACTTACTTTTTTGATTGATGCCTAATTCTTGAACCGCTTGTTCAAACTGCTCGGCGCTTGGCATCATATGGGGTAATTCAGATTCCCTGTCGCAAATTTCTGTATCAAAGTTAAAAGCTAGCGCACCGGGTATCCGTTTGTCAGGCGTTGGGATCGCTTCACCATTGGGTTTCTTCTTCATAGTGGCATCCAATACGATGAGGTCTGGATCCGTTAAATGCTGATTTAGCCAATCAACAGAGACTAAGTTTGATAAATGATTGGGCATTTAAATCTCCTTGAACTATGACGAGTTAAATAACTGAAATGGCTAACAAATAAATAAAACCTGCTGACATAAGGTTGTCAGGATGTGTGCTATAGAATAGCATAATTATCCTTATTGAAAACCGAACACTTCCAATGCCAGAACCGTTAAAGAACTGCTTCTCCGAGGACTTCGTCCGACAAGTGGCGCAATACTGCCAAGAGAATGATCCAAAGTTTGAGCGCCAACGTTTTGTTGATAATGTATTAATTGATGACTGGCACACATTAGAACTAAAGCAAAGAATGAATCGCATTGCCGAGGTACTCGGCTATTATCTGCCTAATGAATATCCTGAAGCGCTAGACATTTTATTACCCGTCGCCTCAAAGTTTACCGGGCTCGCGCATATGTGCTTCCCTGAGTTTGTTGAACAGCATGGTTTAGAATATTTTGAAATTTCTATGCAAGCCCTTGAAACTTTAACCGAAGGTTCAACATCAGAATTTGCTATTCGTCCGTTTATTCTACGCTCACCAGAAAAAGCGATGAAACAAATGGCAAAGTGGTCTAAATCCAACAACAAACATGTCAGACGGCTTGCCTCTGAAGGATGCCGCCCTCGACTGCCTTGGGCAATGGCATTGCCAGAATTTAAGCAAGAGCCGCAACCTGTTCTAAATATTATTCTGCCATTAATAAATGATGACAGCTTATATGTGCGTAGAAGTGTGGCGAATAATCTCAATGACATAAGTAAAGATCATCCGGAAAAAATAGTTGAAATCGCGGGTCAGTATTTGGGTCAGTCAAAGAATGTAGATTGGGTGATTAAGCATGCTTGTCGCGGGCTTTTAAAGCAAGGCCATCCTCAAGTGCTGTCATTATTCGGATATTCGAAAGCTGAACATATTGCTATTTCAGATTTTATCGTCGACCAAACTGTCAATCTCGGTGAGCGTCTTAATTTTGAATTCGCTCTTAACTCAAAACAGTCAAAACTCGGAAAGCTTCGCCTAGAATTTATGATTGATTTTATGAAGGCCAATGGTAAGCAATCGGGCAAAGTTTTCAAAATTAGCGAAGGCGATTATACGGACTCAAGTAAAACGATTACCAAGTCGTTTTCTTTTAGACCAATTACCACCCGCAAATACTACCAAGGAAAGCATAAGATTTCAGTCGTTATTAATGGTGAAACGGCTGCCACTAAGGAGTTTAACTTGATAGCCTAAGTAGCACTTAAAATCCGTATTAGTTTGATTTGAACTATTTTCTAATTCACTATAAAGTGGAACCAATTAGAACATTTTTCGACGTTTTTTATGAATAGCTTTCTTTTGCGCAATACACTTTTTATTCTGCTGTTAGCTTTATTCTCAAACAGTTTGGCGGCGAAAACCGGTGGTCACTGCCAATATTTCGATTTTCAGCGATTAGCAAAAGTCACCAACACATCACCCGAAATAATTACTCTGAAGACTTCGGATGGGTCTAATCGTCCGCTTAAAATAGAATTATCTAAATTTAAACAAACGCCGACTAAAAATGACTTTGTCACGGTTCATATCCGAGAGCACACAAGTGGCGGCTGTAGTCCATTCGATATTCAGCGAGTAAGCCCACTAAATATAGCCAATATTGACTTCAACCCAGAAGCCGGACATTTATACCAAGCAGCTTTTGCTACCGCAGCGCTGAAGGGATGCAGTAAACAAGTTCAATGCGCCAAGAGCCATTCAATCATAAAGGAACTATCGAGTAATTCACTTATCAAGCTTCAGTCGTTACAACCAAAAACCCTAAAGTCCTGCTCAATAGAATTGATAGAGAAGCACTTAGAAAGTGTTGACCAATCTAACATGGAGCAACGGTTTATTGCTTGTGGTAATAGTGATTCAGAGGGAAAGGTATTGTTAGAGTTTGTTATTTTGAGATCGAAGGTTAAGGGTAATCCTGTAGAGTTAATTAAGGTTTATTAGTTTTTTTATAAACTCAATAGCATTTCGCAACGTTGCACTTTCCGTTATAGCCGCTAGGCGAAAAACACTAAACCATCTGCTACGCCACCTATTATGTATAAAGGCCGGTTGTTCAAAGTAATGAACATCGGGATGGAGCATACAAACAAACAGGTGGCGGGCGTTTATAAATTGATGAGCTGGAAAAACACAGTTTAACATCGCGGGCCGAGCGACGGGCTTTTTTGCCTACTTTCGTCTAAGAACGCCTACTTTTGGTTCAGCTCTTGGAAAAAGTAGGTCGCATGCAAGCAAAGCGATGCGAAATGCCCTTAAAGCCCTCCTTGGCAAAGGAAAATTCAACTCCCCCCTTTATCAGACCAAACCGCAAACTCATTGCCATTAGGATCAGCAAAATGAAAACGTCTTCCTCCTGGAAATTCGAAAACCGATTTAACAATCGTCCCACCGCATTGCTCAACGGTTTCAAGGGTCGCTTCTAGATTTTCACTATACAGCACCACCAGCACAGAACCTTGTTCGGTAGAGCTAGTCCGATCCGATTTAAAGAAGCCGCCATTTAATCCCGAACTAGAAAATGCGCAATACTCTGGTCCATAATCTTCAAATTTCCAGGCAAAGGCCTTAGCGAAAAATATTTTGGTTTTATACATATCTTTTGCAGGAAACTCGACATAATCTATTTTATGGTGGTTACTCATAGCCCACTCCTGTATCTTTGAGTTTTTTAAGTAAGTCATTCGACTAGTTTTTGTATCGACTATAATTAACCTTAAAGCAATAAAATTCAAGCATTGCCCGTAATCGGAAAGGATATTTAATGGATAGTAAAAAACGTAACACAGTGTATCGAATTAGTCCGGAGAGTTCATTAGAGCTACTTTCAATTAACGAAATGCGCTGGCTAATTGAACAATCAAAAGGCGAAAAGCATGAATTGATTAGACGCTGTGTGCTAGCCGTTTTAAATAGTGGTTCAAACTTGGATAATGCCAAGGAAATCCTTGAAAAATATCATGATTTTGACGTTATGCTCAGCTGGCAACGACGTGGATTGCGATTTGAACTGATCAATCCACCGACTGCGGCATTTGTCGACGGCGAAATGATTTACGGTATGCGAGAACACTTGTCCGCAGTAGTCCGCGATTTACTTTATAGCCCAAACTTGTTTATCACAAACAATAACCAAACTCTATCGGACGGCTCTCGAATTACTGATTTTATCTTCCGAATTTTACGCAATGCAGAAACAGTCAGCCCGGGAAGACGTCCCAATTTAGTCGTTTGCTGGGGAGGCCACTCTATCCCTGAACTTGAGTATCGGTATACAAAAAAAGTCGGTTATGAAATCGGCTTGCGCGGACTAGATATTTGTACAGGGTGCGGGCCTGGGGTGATGAAGGGCCCGATGAAAGGTGCAACGATTTCCCATGCAAAACATAGGAATACCGACGCACTCTATTTAGGTATCACTGAACCTGGAATTATAGCCTCTGAACCGCCTAATCCAATCGTTAACCACTTAGTGATCATGCCGGATATTGAGAAACGTTTGGAAGCCTTCGTTAGATTGGCTCACTCGATTGTTGTATTCCCCGGTGGCGTTGGTACAGCAGAAGAATTACTCTATTTAATCGGAATTTTGTTACACCCCGACAATCAAGATATACCACTCGATGTCATTTTGACCGGCCCTGAATCAAGTTCAGATTATTTCACTCAAGTTGATCAATTTATTAGGGATACTTTGGGTGATGAAGCCACTAAGTACTACCAAATTATCATTGGCGACCCTCGTAAAGTTGCTCAAGTTGTCAAACGCGGTGTCGAAACACTCACTGAATTTCGATTGGAAAAAAGTGATTCCTTTCATTTTAACTGGCGTCTAAAAGTCGATGAAAGCTGGCAACTTCCTTTCGAACCGACCCATGAATCCATGAGTCAGCTTAATTTATCTAAAGACCAACCGGTCCATGAATTAGCGCAAAACTTACGTAAAGCATTTTCAGGAATTGTAGCCGGAAATGTTAAACCGGAAGGCGTGGCGCAAATCGAGCAATACGGCCCTTTTGTGTTAAAAGGTAGCGAAACTATTAGTCACTCTCTAAATCAGTTATTAGAGAGCTTTGTTAAGGCTAAACGAATGACCTTGCCCACAAGAGAATATGTACCTTGCTATCGAATAGAATCATAGCTGGTAATATTCAGTCCCCCTCTTTCGCGTAACCGA
>JBDVOJ010000005.1:0-1040 GCA_039969155.1 Kangiellaceae bacterium | reverse complement strand
AGTGGTCGAGTTTTATTCTCGCTAAGGTTAGACAAAACCAGAATTCAAAAAGGCCGCCTCATGGGCGGCCTTTTTTATTGCTGTCTGTTTGTGCTGAATAAAAAAAGCCACCCAGAAAACTGGGTGGCTTTAAAAGTTTTCTTAGAAGCTCGAAAGCTTAGCTAAGAGGTGCAACAGCTAGGATCACTGTGAATTTTTCGCAGTAGATGTATAGCTCTTTATATTTGCTTGTATCGATACCTGCAGGCACGGTGAATGTTGCTTCACCTTTTTTCACTGTAAGGGCATCGTGAATTTTTGAGCCTTTAGCGTATTGCTCGCCGTTACCGAAACCAATTTTGATGTCTGGTGGGTTTTTTGTAGGGTCAAATAGGTAATCGCTACCTAGAATAACTTTTGTTCCGCTACCTGATTTTTTAACAGTCACTGAACCCTTAACTTTGTAACCTTTACGGCCGCTAAGTGAACCAGTGCGTTTTGAACCTGCAAGTGCTGGTACTGAACCAGTTGTAACAGCAACAGCTGCACCAACGGTAAGACCTGCGAATTGACGACGTGTAAGAGACATGATTGCTCTCCCCTGTAAATTAGTTTCAAGTGGGTTAAATGTAGTCATAGATGAGAAATTACCAAAGCACGTGTTATGACAATTACTCACGAGGACTTGAACAGGCGTGAGGCTATGTCAATGTTGGTGATAGTCAAAGCCTGGCTTATTCCATCATTTCAACAGTTGACGATGAAGGGTGGGCCTGACAAAAAGCCTTATGAGCAAAGCATTAGACCCAATAGTTACGCCGGAAACTGAGAGCATGGCTGTATGCCATCCATTGTTTTTAACCGCACCGTCCTCTGTTACATTTAAGAAAGTGCGCAAGCGCCTTTTGCGGCAAATGCAAGCCGCGATGGATGATTTCGGCATGGTGCAAGAGGGTCAGAAGTGGCTGGTTTGTCTTTCTGGAGGGAAGGATTCCTATACTTTGCTCTCGCTTTTGCTCGATTTGAAATCGCGCGGCGTTTTGCCCGTTGAGCTTTTGGCT
>JBDVOJ010000004.1:0-1341 GCA_039969155.1 Kangiellaceae bacterium | reverse complement strand
ACAAATGTTACAGTTGGTCTATTAATAGGCGGTTCTGGTCGAATCTCTGCACGCACAATAAAAACAAATAAATTAGTTTTTTCGCATAGATACGAAGACTCTGTCGATTTGCCAAGTTTACATCATAAAAAGCGACCGGGTCAAACTCTTAAGCTCAACAAAGAAAATCGAACCGCAAAGGAAACGGCCTCACGGGATAAACATGGCTACCATGTGAGGGATAAACATGGCTACCATGCGAATAGGTTTAGCATTCTGGGAGAAGGGATCTTTAGGGTTGTTTTTTACTTGAAAATTGCCTAGCGCGGTGAATACTTCGGAATCGTCGTCTGTAATTGAGAAATTTCTTGGTTCGATGCAAACGCGGCGCAGCCGCGTTTATGGCCAGTTTTGGCCCGTTTTGGCTTCGGTTTGGGGTCATGGTTAGGGTTAGGGTTAATGTTCGGGGTAGAGTCAGGGGTTGGGTTGGGTCTTCGCCAGGATAGTCCAGGCAGGACTTTTTCGGCAAAAGTTCGACCGACGAGTACACATATTGAATTGGTTTGCGGTTGTATTAATAGCCTATATTCAGAATGGATAAAATATTTTACCGGAAAGCTCTCTGTTTCAGACGGATCGAACCACCATGCCAGATGTTTTGTTGCCGTGGTTGCATCCGAGTGAGTAATCCGTTTTTGCGGCGAAACCTTGTGAAGATTTTGGAGGCTGACAAAGTTGTCATTTGCTGTTTACGCCGGTTGTGAACGTGTCTCGTCCCTGGACAAATGCCTTTGGATGCAGATTGTATTTTCATCTGTTTTGAGGCGTGATATAGGCGAAACCCCCACCTTTTCGCGGCTCAAGTTTTGGATATACATGTTACAGCAAAACTGGCACGATGGGTGCTAACAAACTCCTCGCAGTCGGATGCATTGGACGGACCACGTTCTTGTTGCTTTCTCGAACAAATGGCTGGGGGCCGAGAAAGGCTTCTTCAAAAACTTTCATATTGTAATCTTGTGTCCGTTCCCATGCTTAACCATAACTTCCACTTACTTCCACGTACTCGCATCCGTTTTCATTCAACTTCCACCAGTTACGCTTGGCTTCTAATACTTCCCTTTTACTTTTATTTTCAACAAAACTCGCATCTGAGTACGCATAATCGTCTGTCCACTCCCGAATTCAAGCGCAAATTCCACCTATATGTACGTATTTTCCGTGCACTTCGATTAAAACTCTAATGGCTAAAGTTTACTCATTTATCGTCCACTCAATTCCAATGGAAACGCCCACCTAGGTAGGGTTAGACGCTTCCTTCCACTCTAATATTCAACCTCACCTTACACCTAATCCCACTCA
>JBDVOJ010000003.1:0-15003 GCA_039969155.1 Kangiellaceae bacterium | reverse complement strand
ATGTATGTATGATTAACTAATCACTGAATAACTCATCCGACGATTGAAAAGACCTCTGCGATAGAGTGTTACTCACCGACTCAAAAAAGAGTCTAGTTACCTAAATTATTAATGATTGATTGACTCATCCTCAATTAATCGTCCAGTTTTGCCTGGTAACATTAGCGAACGGGAACCACCTGATCCCATCTCGAACTCAGAAGTGAAAACGTTCAGCGCCGATGATAGTGTGGGGTTTCCCCATGTGAAAGTAGGTCATTGCCAGGCTCTTATTCAAAAAGAAAGGCTCTTCCGAAAGGAAGAGCCTTTTTTTTGCGTTGCTAAAAATCCAATCGATCATCATTCAATCAATAGTACTGAATCTAAAGTTAGGGCTACCAAAAGGTGCAGTCTTTGCCAACTAGCGATATAGTAGCCATAACTAAATCTAATTAGAACAATTTCCATTTAGAGGCTTCAATATGTTTTACAGTGCAGATATCAAAAGAATGACTCTATTATGTTGTGCATGCGTGATGATCTTTTCCTGTAGTAGTAGTCAAGATGATAAAGAAATGGAAAAGCCACTTCGGCCAGTAAAGTCGATCACTATTGAACACCCTCAATCAGGCCGGGTAATGGAATACACCGCTGTGGTAGATGCCTCACAAAAGGCAGATCTAGCATTTAAGGTACCTGGAGAAATTGTAAAAATGTTGGTCAATCAGGGAGATGAGGTTATAAAAGGCGATGTGCTTGCTAAACTGGATGATACAGACTACAAGCTAGGATTAGAGGAAGCAAAAGCTGCTTATCAAAAAGCTAAGTCAGATTTTGATAGAGGGAGCAATCTAATCAAGTCGAATGTCATTTCTAATGCCGATTTTGATAAATTGAATTCAGAGTATTTAAGTTCTAGCGCTAAATTGGAGAGCGCGAAAAATAATCTATCTTACACTAAGTTGATTGCTTCGTTCTCAGGTATCGTTGCTAAAAAGTATACCGAAAACTTTCAAGAGGTAAATGCTAAACAACCTATTTTAGCGTTGCATAATATTAGAAAAGTAGACCTGAAAATTGATGTACCAGAAAGCGTCATGATCCAAATTCCACGCAATGACAAAAGCCGAGAAATTGTCGCTATCTTTGATGAAATACCCAATCAAGAATTCCCAGTTAAATTCAAAGAGATTTCCACACAAGCTGATGAAGTCACCAAGACATATGAGGCTACTTTCACCATGGAGTCACCGCCGGAGCACACGATCTTACCCGGCATGACTGCCATTTTGAAAGGTACCAAAAGGTTGAGTGCTACCGATGAAGCCGAACGTTTCTATTTACCAAGCCACGCGGTATTAAAAGATGCAAAAGGAAATTTTGTTTGGATAGTAGAGCCTGAAGCGCCGGGGGTTGGAAAGATCAAAAAAGTACAAATATCCATTGGAGATATAACTGGTCAAGGAATAGAAGTTTTTTCGGGTGTTACATCCGGTCAACAACTGGTTGTTGCGGGAGTAAGTAAAGTCAATGATGGAATGCTAGTCAAGTATAGTAAAAACTAAGAGGTCGTTATGAATATTACTAAGCTTGCGATCACTAATAATCGAACGTCAATCGTTCTACTTATTGTCATTCTATTGTCAGGCATAAGCGCCTATAACAACATGCCTAAGGATTATGATCCAGGTTTTATTATACGAACCGCACAAGTGATTACTTATTTTCCGGGTGCTAGCCCGGCTAGGGTTGAGTCCTTAGTTAGTGACAAAATTGAGAAAGCAATCCAAGAAATACCCGAACTAGATTATGTAAAAAGCGAATCGCGCACAGGTATCTCAATTGTTAGCGCAAATATTAAAGAACGTTATAAGAAGATGCGCCCAATTTGGGATAACTTGCGTCGAAAGATCGAATCCATAGAAAGTGAACTACCTGCGGAAGCGCAAAAGCCAATCATTAATGATGAATTTGGTGATGTATTTGGAATCGTGGTCGGTGTTACCGCCGAAAACTTTAGTTATAGAGAGTTAAAACAAATCACAGATGAAGTGAAGGATGAATTTTTAACTCTAGCCGAAGTCGGCAAGGTCGATATTTTTGGCGAACAAGACGAAAGGGTTTTTATTGAATACAACAATGCTCGATTGTCAGAACTTGGGTTATCTCCTTCTCAATTAAGCGATCAACTGGCCAGCCGGAATATCGTTATACCCGGTGGAAGCATCGATTTAGGTGACGAGAAAATATCGCTGGAACCAACTGGTAATTTCGAGTCAATTCAAGAGATTGCCAAGACCATCATTCAAATTCCAGGAAGTGATCAGGTACTCTATCTTAATGAGCTTGCGACGGTACGTCGTGGTTACGTCGATCCTGTATCTTCAAAGCTAAGCGTATCGGGTGAACGCGGTTTAACCATTGCTGTTTCGATGAGAGAAGGAGGTAATAACCTTCTTTTAGGCAATCAAATACTAGAAACTGTAAATCGTCTTACTGGCATTTATCCAATTGGAGTTGAATTTTCATTTCTTTCATTCTTACCAAAAGAAGTCGAAGAAAAGGTAGATGACTTTGTCGCCAACTTACTTCAAGCAGTCGTCATTGTGACGTTAGTCATGCTGTTTTTCTTAGGAATGAGAACCGGGATTATTGTTGCTTCATTAATTCCGGCAAGTATGATTTTTGGAATACTAATTATGTCGGTGTTTAATATTAGCATTGATCAAATTTCTTTAGCGGCTCTTATAATTGCACTGGGCATGTTAGTTGATAATGGAATCGTTATGTCAGAGAACATAATGGTACAAATGGGTGACGGTAAGAAACCAATTGATGCTGCTATCGACTCTGCCAACGAGCTCAAGCTACCACTACTAACATCTTCACTGACCACTGCAGCTGCGTTTTTGCCTATCTTTTTGGCTGAGTCTTCGACAGGCGAGTACACAGCTTCGTTATTTAAAGTGGTGGCTATCACGCTACTTTGTTCTTGGTTACTATCTCTGACTATCATCCCACTGTTATGTGTGCATTTTCTTAAGGTAAAAGTAGCCAAACAAGATTTCAGGTCAAAGTTTTATTCAACATATCGTAGCTTACTGGCTGTTTTGCTTCAAAATCGGTGGAAGACGATGGTAGCAACCATGCTATTATTTGTGCTGTCAATTTTGGGCCTACAAGTTATACCTAAATTATTTTTCCCCCCCTCTGATCGTAATTATTTTAAAGTTGAACTTGAGCTTCCAGTTGGTACTCGCATTGAAGCAACTGAACGGGTAGCTAAAGAAATGGAAGCTTATATTGCTAACGAGCTAAAAGTTAATGATGTTCGAAAGAGCGGAGTGACATCTTGGGTGACCTACGTTGGGAGTGGTGGACCAAGATTCTTGCTCACTCATAACCCTAAGCCTATTAGTTCCAATTATTCTTTAATGATTATAAACGTTACCGATTATAAGCATATCGAACGGTTGATGACTGAGATAGAAACTTTCGCGTTTAACCAATTCCCCGATCTTTTGATCAAACTCAGAAAAATTGAAAACGGTTCGCCAATTAGCAATCCTGTCGAAGTTAGAATTAAAGGCAAGGAAACGGGCCAACTTTTTGAAATAGTCGATCAAGTAAAAGAGAAAATGGAATCAATCAATGGTCTAAAAGCAATTAGCGATAACTGGGGTATGCCAATCAAAAAATTGCAGATTGAAATCAATCAAACTCGGGCGCGAAGAGCAGGGGTGTCTAGCAAGGATATTGCTATTTCACTTCAGACCGGTCTCTCAGGGCTCGAATTGACCCAATATCGAGAAAGTGATGATGTCATTCCAGTTATTATGAGAACAGTAGAAAATGATCGCAAGAATTTGCGCAAACTAGAGTCACTTTCGGTCTACTCACAAGCGAGCGGCGTTTCGGTTCCGCTAAAACAAGTCGCGGATATTAACGTCATCTGGGAACCAGCATTAATTTTGCGCAGAGACCGAGCTAAAACAGTTACAGTGGGAGCACAAATTGACTCGAACACCACTGCAAGCGAGGCTTTCTTAGAGCTTAGAAAATGGTTGGATAAAGAAAGAAAAAGTTGGCCATTTGGGTATAGCTATGAGTTTGGTGGAGAAGCCGAGTCTTCCCAAAAAGCTAATCGATCAATTTCTGAGAAATTACCAATCGCCATTTTTATCATCATTTTGTTGTTAGTGGCTCAATTTAACTCTATTCGAAAATCGGCTATCGTTTTATCTACCATTCCCTTGGGAATAATCGGAGTGGTCTTTGGTTTGTTGATTGGTCAGTCATTCTTTGGGTTTATGACTTTGCTCGGCATTATTTCTTTGGCAGGTATCGTCATAAATAACGCGATTGTACTTCTCGAAAAAATAAAAACCGAGCTTGAGGATAACCCGGAAAATTTGAGTGGCGCGATTATCCAAGCAAGTCAAAAACGGGTAAGACCAATACTCCTTACAACCGCCACAACGGTGTTAGGATTAATTCCTCTTTATCTTGGCGGCGGAGAAATGTGGGAGCCGATGGCGCTCGCAATAATTGGCGGGTTACTTTTTTCAACGATTTTAACTCTAGGCGTTGTGCCTGTGCTCTACGCCTTACTGTATAAAGTTAAAGCTTAAGTTCCATCAGCATCGACTAGCGAAGAGTGTACTGGTTAATCAAAAACGTTTGGTCACCCTTTGCTTTAGGGCTAGCAAATTGGTTTCTATGATTAACTAGAGCAGAAAGAGCTTCTGGTAGAGAATGGTAAATTCGGCTCACCCAAAAATCGCCACTAAAGTCTGTTAAAAAATTTAACTCAAGCCGAAGTTGCGAACAACTCTCACCGATACAGTGAAATTCGTAGTATTCAGAATGCTTACTGTTTTCAACCAAGTAATTCAGAGTTTGCTTTTCATATACTATGGAATGTAACTGAGAACTTTTGGGAATAAACACTTTTATACCAGCCAAATTTTTCCTTGCACTTGCTAGATTAACAATCCTATTTTTAGTATTTCCAGTTAGTTCTATTTGATTACTGAGGGCATTAACTTGGTTAATAAGCCTCAGATTTTTTGGAATCCGGTAGCTGTTTTGTATAGCCAAAGACCAGGGAAAATTTCGAGCAGGGATAACGTCTGAAATTTTAAGCTTATTTAGGATGCTTGAGGTTGTATTTTTTGGTAATAATACGGTTGGCGTTCCTTCTTTTGTGACTACTAATTGAATATTCAATGATTTAGGTTTAGATAACGAGTAGCTCGGATCTAACGCTAAGTGGATAAAGCAAGCGGTTGATATGAGCGAGCAGATAGTGGCAGCTATCCAAGTGTCTTTTGCCAATGATGATATTTTAAGCGGAGGATTAGAATTAGTTGAAAGAAGTAAACTTGGCAGAATTGTAACTGTTACAAGTAAACCTATGGCGGGCGATTGGTAAAACTTCATCATAGTTTGTAAATGGTATAAGGCAGGTAAAAAGCTCAAACAAGCAACAGTAAAGAGTATCAGTGCACATAAGTGCCTTAGTCTGGTAGAAATGCCAAACGTATTCACTAACAAAATAATATTGCCAAATAACGCGACCAATAGAAATAACATAGAAAAGTGAGGGTAAACAATACTCGTTAGCAGTAGCCCGCTGGTATATAGACTTGATAATGAAAAAAGCTTCTCAATTCGAGTATTATAAAAACTCCAAATATGCCCTGTTAAAAAAACAACTGTTGATATAGAGAACAGCAATAATAATTGCATCACCGCAAAAGATTCATTCCAGGGTTCTTGTGTACCCAATAGCTTTTGACAGAGTTTCTTAATGACGACAGCACTGACTCCACCAACAACAATCATACTGAATACTAGTAAATGGCTAACAAGTGTTTTTCTTATGCTAATGAGTCGATTGCTATAAAGTCGCCAAGCAGAGAAAAACAACAGTAGTATGCATAAAATAGATACTAAGTAGATTTGCTCCAAGGTCAATACAATTATTTTGGTCGCCAGTAAGTCAGTGAATATCACTGACGATGAGGCCTCGTCTAACTGGCGCTCTTGGTTGAGTAAGTCTCTTAGTAGCATCCAAGCATTATCACCATGCTGCTGCAAACTGCTTAATGAAACGTTTTCAAGATTATCCTGAGGAGTATGGTAATGGGGATCGGATTCTAAATTAATAAAGTTATAGCCTGAAAGGCCATGTCGCTTGTATATCGTCATATCAGTATCACTAGGAATACGAGACCATATATCTGAGATAAATGAACTAGCGACAGGGGTGGGGCTTGCCTTAGAAAAGTCTCTCAATAATCGTTTCGATGTTTTACCAGTTTCGATCAACAGGCTGGGTCCGCTACTCCCTATCGCATCAATATTAATAACATCAGTGATCTTGTTCTTTAAATGGTGTTTTGATACAAAAGCACGCGCGCCTAATAGTCCATATTCCTCGCCATCATTAAAAAGCAGGACCACAGAGTTTTTAGCCTGCGACTGTCCGGATAATAGCTCGGCAATAGTTAATAAGCTCGCAACTGCCGTACCGGCATCGCTTGCGCCCGGCGCTGCTGCTACCGAGTCATAGTGAGCAGATAATAAGATAGTTCTCTCTGGCTGATAGCCTTCTATATAAACAACAATATTCTTTAGCATTGCACAGTGAGCTGTACCGTTACCGGAGTCAACACATGAGGGGACCCGCTGGACTTGGACGGAATAATTCAATTGCTCTAATTTTGCGATAATTCTTTGTGCAACGAGGTGGTTCTGTTGACTATCAACCGGATGCGAATTAATTCCTGCTAGCACCTCGCTAAGATGCTGGAAGGCCCGACTAGAGCTAAAAGAACGACTAGTGTTTACCTCTGTTGGCGGAGTTAGTTTTTGGTACTGGTAATCGATAACAATAGGAAAGCAAACGAGCATTAGCAGTGTGAAGTAAAACAATTTTGAAGCAAAAGAATCAGTCGTATTCTTCATCGACTCTATATTCCTAATTCTGAAATAGTGAGGACCCTACAGATTGACCATTGGCTAATTGCTAGCTAATTTCTTTGCTGACCATTTACAGATTAAATTGACTAGTTTATCTCTGTCTCGTTTTAATATACTTAAATGATCCGATTTAGCTAAATGATAAAGTGTGATATTTTTTCCGAATTCTATATTGGGAAACATGTCAAAAAACTGCTCACGATGGTTAAAATAACTCGAGGAGCCGCCGGTATAAGCGAAGAACATGTGAATGTCTTCCTCCAAGTAATGCTGTAATTTTAGCGTCATATCTTGTTGAGACGGAAAAATTCTAAAATTTAATGTAGCCCGTTTAGACGCTGTATTTTTCCTCAATTTTCCAAAGACGTTTAGCCAACGCTTCAAATCGAACGCATATATCGTTCTTAAGACTCGGTTGACTTGGTGATAAAGATGGTATTTTGGAGTCTTATAAGCGGGCGGATCAATTAGAAGTAAACCTTTCACTCTACGATCGATCGAAGCGACTTGTAATGCACAATCTGCAGCCGAGCATAACCCGCCGACAACAAATTTTTTAATTCCATACTCTTTTTGCATCAAATCCATTGCCAACAGAATCTCTGCATTAGAACGCTCAATAAAGGTTTCAGATGATAGCCCCGTCTCGCTGTCTCCAATTCCACCAAAATCAAATCGAAATGAATAGAATCCATTTTGTTGTAAGTTTCGAGCCAATTCCACACTAAAACGAAAGGCGCCTGCTTTAGACAGTAATCCGGAATTAAGAATGATAAAACCAGTTTGTTGCGAGTTTTTTTCCGGCTTAGTTGCAATGCCGATCAAGCGCTGCTGCTCGCCAAATTGATGAACGAATTCATTCATAGCGATTCTCCTTGCAAACACTCGAGGACCTGTGGGAATAGATTTTTGGCGATGATAGTGGTATCGATTTTATCGGTAGCTTGCCAACCACAATTATCAGCTATTCTCCATTGATTTACTTTGTCTAAGGCGGAATCAATATTGGCGGCAGACAAAAAATCTAGTTGTTCGTCAGAAAGTATGATATCCAGTTGAGCCAGCTTGGATAAGTTGTTGGATTCAAGCGCTAGATTTTCTATCTCGCGCAGGAATTCATGACTAAATGATTGTCCTAATATTTCTTCGTAATGGTCAAAGGTACGAGCCTTTTTTCGCCATTGAAAGTAATTAGTATCGTTCAGTATGGCGCTATGGATTTGACGCTGTTTGATGAGAAAATCGGCACCGCTGTGCATTGGATCAAACATAATAATTTGTTTAACACTATTATCGTGATTGGCGCTAGCGATAATGTTAGCCGCCAGTCTTACACCGAAGAGTACCACTTCGGAACATCCTGAAAGTTGTTTGAGTTGCTCAATCGACGACACAATATTGCTCTGTAATTCTGCCAATGTTATCGCTTCAGAATGACCTTGAGAGTCTCCGCATCCAAAATAGTCAAATCGCATACAAGGGTAACCGGCAGAGCATAATCGCGCTGCTAGTTTTTGAAGCATTGGTCTTGCCCGTTGATAATCATTAGTTAATCCGGAACAGATCAGTACCGCTCGTTCCGGCTGGTACTTAGGTAAAGTCGGATGATAAACACCATAAAGTTGATGCTGTCCACTCTGGTAATGAATCGCTTGCACTGTTTCCGGTATATCGACGGGGTCATTCGAGATTAACTCCATTGGCTTACCGGTTAACTCGCTTTCCAAGCGAGCCGAACAGTAACCAAAGTCACTTCCAAAAATATCGGCCCCGGAAAGCTCAATACCAGTCTTGTTTTTAACTTGCAGAATTATTTTTACTGCTTTAAGAGAGTCTCCTCCACAGTCAACAAAGTTATCATCCAAAAACACCTCATTCGTATTTAATTCTTTAAGCCAAATAGCTTCAAGTATTTTTTGAGTGTCAGTACTGGGGCGAGATTTCAAATTCTGCCAACGGTTTTCATATTCGGTCGGAGTAGGAAGCTGTTCAATGGCCTCTAAGGAATCAATTTTAGGTAAGTGTCCGAGCGAAAAAAGCGTAAACGGTTGAGCAAAACTTGCGAGCTCTGAATCTAATTTGTCAGCAATTTTTTGGTTGGATACGGTATTGTCAGGATTGCCATAGTAGCAGATGGGTAAATAAATATTATGTCCTATTCCCTTAAATACCAATTGAATGTTTTGTAATTCCAATTCATTCTTAATAGCAGACATAGTTTGTTGCGAGTCCGATTCAATTTTTTCTAATCGCTTTCTATCTAACTTTCCGTTAATACTGGCGGGAAATTCTTTTAATATAAAATATTGAACTGGCAACATGTAACTGGGTAAATATTTGCTTAAATATTGCCTTAAAGCGCTGACTTTTTGGTGGGCTAGTTTGGCATCTTCTATCAGGATAAATGCCCGCAATAATTTGTTGCCTGTTTCATCTTGATGAACCACTACAGCGGCATTCTTGATTTCCTCAAAGCTCTTACAGCGAGCCTCAATTTCTTCTATTTCAATTCGGCGGCCTGCAATTTTTACTTGGTCGTCAATTCGACCAATAAAGTCAACTCGACCATCTTCTAAAAATCTTGCTTTGTCCCCAGTCTTGTAAAGTCGAGAATTTGGGGTTTGTGAAAAAGGATTAGAGACAAAGGTTTTTTCGGTTCGCTCGGGCTTATTCATGTATCCCTGTGCTACACCAACACCGCCGACATAAATTTCACCAATGACACCGATCGGAACAGGTTTCATTCGGTGATCTAAAATATAGATCTTAACATTTGCTAAGGCTGTACCAATGGTTGGTTTAGATTCATTAGAGAAGCACTCGCCAATTAAGGCTCCTACAGTCGTCTCCGTGGGACCATAACCATTAAAGAATTTTTTTATTCCCGCCCAACGATTAACTAGGTTTGAACTACAAACTTCACCAACGGCTAAAATCGTGTGCAGCTCAGGCAAGTCCTCAAAAGGTAAGGTTTCTAAAGCAGACGGAGGTAATGTTATAAAATTGACATTTTCATTTCGTAAAAATTCGACCATTGCGGGTCCTGGAAGTCGTTCATTTTCATCAGCAATACATAATGTGCTGCCAGAAAGCAATGCGAAAGTGACATCGTGCAAAGACGCATCAAAGTTGAATGAAACGGCCTGAAGAATTCGTTGATTAGGTTCAAAACTCATTCGTTCAAATTGGCAATAGGCCAAATTACTCAATCCGCGATGATTCACTTTGACCCCTTTGGGAAGGCCTGTGGTTCCTGAGGTATAAATTACATAAGCGAGAGTATCAACCGGCATATCTGAGCTATTGACGTTTTCTTTCAGTCTATCGAGATGGGGCAAACTAATAGTCGCGACTTTGGCTGAGGATTCGCCAAAACGAGAAGCCAAAGATTCTTCCGTAACAACCAATCCACAATTACTATCGGCTAAAATATAGCTAAGTCGTTCATCGGGTAACTCGGCTTCTAAAGGTAGAAAGATCGCCCCAACTTTCCAAATTGCTAGCATACCAATTGGCCACAATGGAGAACGTGTTAAGCAAAGACCAACTACTTCTCCTGGAGTGACCCCTTGTTCAATCAGAAATTCGGCAAACTGGTTGATTTTTATCGATAGCTGGTGATAACTGATAGGCTCATTTTTAAAACGAATCGCCAAATTATCAGGCGTTTTTAGTGCCTGTTGAGCAAAAAGTTGATCGACTCGCTGGTCAATCGGGTAGTCTCTTTCAGTTTTATTCCAATCTTCAAGTAAAGTTATTCTTTCAGCCGATGGCAAACATTCTACTTGATCTAACTTAAGCTCCTTAGAGTCCGAGAGTTGAAGATACACCTCTTCAAAGTGAGATTTTAGACGCTCGATTGTTAAGTTTGGAAAAACGTTAGCATCACCGCAGATTAATAATTGCAACTCGCTTTCTGGATGTTGCCAAGTCTGCAGTAAGTGCTGATCTGCTACGATGGCATCGTTCGGACAAATAATGCAATAGTGATGCAAATCCATAAGAGGCTTAGAGGCGATAGTGTGTGATTCGGTATCTTGAGAAAATAGATTTTGGACTTGTTCGACTAGCCGTTTATTGGTGGATTGTTTTAGCTCCATGGAAACAAACTTTGCGTTGTCGATCTCAGAAAGCTGTTTATAACAGACTTCTATGCGATCAATAGACCAATAGCGAGCTAACTGGATTAGCCAAGATGATAAAATGGTCTTTGTCTTGGTCGGAGTAGTCGAGTCGAGCGGGTTGCCGACAGAGTCAAAAATCACTCGTTGAGTGGTGCTGTTATGGCTTTTTTTTGGTGCAATATCCATATTTTAAATTACTTGTGTTCCACTCTGTCCAATAAATTATAAAAAGTCTTTTTTATTCAATAGGTTAAGTTCTTTGTTTTGGCCACTAGCCCAAACTTTCTACCAGCCTTTAAGTATAGTAGTTTAGTCGCCCGAACCCAAATTGTTTTGTGTGAGTTAATGCTAATGCTTAATTATCCCTTTCAGTTGAATTTGCATTGCTAGGGGTGCGACTATATGTCACATTTAACACATAGTGGGGTTCGTCCATAATCCACTCCTAATTATTTAACTGCTGAGTCTAAGATACCTTATGCTGACCTGCTTGCCATTTTCAAAATCTCACTCATTTTTACTAGTATCCATGGTGCTATGCCCAGTTTCCTTCTCAGCAAGTAGCGCTGAAAGCTATGTACTTGCCGAAGAGCGCATCCAGGCGCCTGATGGAGATGATTCAGAAAAGCTCGTCATTTGGGGGGAATCAAAAGAGCAAAAACGAACTGATACAGCCAGTTCAAGGATTACCCTTACCGTTGAAGACACAGGACTCATCAATTCAACGACTACTGAAGACTTAGTTAAACATGTCCCGAGTTTAGTGATCCGTAAACGTTTTATTGGCGACTCTAATGGCACCATCGGTATTCGTGGTTCCAATATGTTTCAAACTTCTCGTTCAATGGTTTTTGCCGATGGTGTTCCGTTACATTATTTATTGCAAACTCGATGGTCTGGCGCGCCGCGCTGGTCATTAGTGTCTGCCGACGAGATTGCCCAAATTGATGTTATTTACGGCCCTTTTTCAGCAGAATATGGGGGGAACGCCATGGGGGGAGTAATTAACATCGAAACTTCGATACCGACCGAAAGGCGTGTGCATTTGGAAGCCGGTTTTTTCTCGCATGACTATTCTGAATTAGGTTTCGACGATCGACTAAACGGCAATAAGCAATTTCTATCCTATGAAGACAAAATTGAAGATTTTAGTTTTTACTTTTCTTATAACCACCTTAAGAACGATGGACATCCTCAAACATTTCGGTTTGACCGAAATGTCACATCGGAAGTTCCTAGCGACACCTCCGAAGTAGTTGAAGTAAGTGGTGGTGTAACTGGCCTAGACGAATACGGTAATAACACGATTTACTTCGGTGACAATGGCATCGCCAAAGCTGAGACCGATAATTTTAAGCTTAAACTGGGCTACGAATTTGGCAACTGGTTTGCATTATTCAATATGGCTTATGAAGATAGAACGGCTAATACGACATTTGCTAATTCTTACTTGACTGACAGCAATGGTGAGACTGTCTGGAATGGTGAGGTGGTACAGGATGGCCAGTATTTTAGCGTTAGCGAGAGAAATTTTGCGGGCAATGATTTAGATCGAAGAAGCCTGTTGACCGGTCTACGCGTTCAAGGCGAGTTGAATGAAGATTGGTTGCTAGAAGCGAGTTTAAGTTCATTTAGTGTATTAGAAGATGAAACACGCTCTGCCAGACAGCATATTAATTCACCCGCCCACACTCCAGCTGGGACGATTCGAGATTATGATGATACCGGTTGGCAAACGGTTAAGGTCAGTGTGCAAAATGATCAGTTTATGGGCAACCAAGATCTAAGTTTTGTGATTGGTACTGAGTATGAGAATTACGAGTTAGCCATTAATAATTACAATTCCGATGATTACCAAGCAGGAGTTAAAACTGAACTGACCGGAAGTAGCGGTGGCGATACAACTCTAGCGTCACTTTATGCACAGATAAATTGGGATATTAATCAACAATGGAATACGGTTATTGGCGGGCGATATGAATCTTGGAGCAGTGCTAATGGTTACTTTGGTGAAGAGCTCCATGAAGACCGGGATGAAGATCGCTTTTCTCCTAAACTCTCTATTACTTATAACTTGGACGACTCATGGTTATTTCGTTATTCAGCAGCTAAAGCTTACCGTTTTGCGATTGTTGAAGAGTTGTTCCAAAACGAACGCCGAACTCAAGGGACTTCGTTAGCCAATGCCAATTTGGAGCCTGAAGATGGTTTTCACCAAAACTTAATGTTGCAAAAAAATATTGAAGATGGATATCTGCGCGTTAACTATTTCACTGAGCAAATCGACGATGCCATTTTTGCCCAAACGACGGTTGTTGATAATCGAGCCATCAATACGTTTATTCCAATCGACACGGTCGACACGACAGGCATAGAATTTATCTACAATAAAATTGGCTTATTAAATAATGCTTTAGATATTCGATTTAACGCCACTTATTTAGATTCTAAAATCGAGAAAAATAGTGCTAATCCTGATTTAGAAGGTAATGATTTTCCAAGAATGCCAGATTGGCGGGCTAACTTAACGGCTAATTATCATCTATCGGAAGATTGGAAAATCGGAACCGGTATTCGATTTGCCAGTTCTAATTTTGGTGATTTGGATAACGCAGATACCGTGAGTAACGTTTTTGGTGCGCAAGATGGTTATCTGTTTATCGACTTAAAAACGAATTATCAAATAAGCGAAACCACCAAGGTCAGTTTTGGTGTAGACAATGTCAATGGTGAAGTGGCATTCGTTCATCATCCGTGGCCACAACGCACATACTACGTAGAAGCATCATTAGATTTATAGGAAGTAATCATTATGCTGCAACAATTAGATCGAATGTTAAAAAGCGTCTTTTGTACAATGTTGGTTTGCGGCGTGATGTTATTTGGGTCAAATGCTTCTGCCGAAAGCACAAAAAATGATTGTCAGCCTAGCCGCGAAATTGTTGTCCATTGCGGAAAAACGCCTTCGAGTACTTTTGATTCAGATGGTAATTTATGGGTGGTGTTCGAGCATCAACAACATTTGTATGTGAGTTTCAGTCAAGACTTAGGTAAAAGCTACTCAGCTGCTAGAAAAGTGAATAGTGTGCCTGAATCGATTTATACCAACGGTGAAAATCGACCGAAAATAGCCTTTGGAAATAAGCTAGAAATTTATCTCTCGTGGACCCAAAAAACCGAAGGTCGATTTACCGGTGATATTCGCTTTAGCCGCAGTCTCGATGGTGGAAAAAAATTTTCAAAACCGGTGACTGTGAATGACGATGGTATTTTAACGAGTCACCGGTTTGAGAGTATGAAAGTCGCAAACGATGGCACTATCTTTTTAGCTTGGATCGACAAGCGTGATAATTTTGATATTAACGCCAAAGGGATCGCAACTAAAAAGAAAGCTAAAAATCTGCACGGTGGAATTTATACCAGCTTCTCAACGGATTCAGGAAAAACGTTTAGTAAGAATCAAAAGCTAGCTCTCAGCAGTTGTGTATGTTGTCGACTAGCGATGACACCCGTAGCCAATAACGGCATGGCTGTAGCTTGGCGGCATGTTTATCCCGGAAGTAAGCGTGATCATGCGTATGCGATCATTAATACTGACGGCATTCAACTTCCTGCAACTCGGGTCTCTTTGGATAATTGGGAAATTCAGGCTTGCCCTCATCATGGACCTTCTATTGCTAAAGATTACCAACAAAAACTACATCTCGTTTGGTTTACCGCTAGTGAAACACGTAAAGGAATTTTTTATGGCAGACTAAATTCCAGCGCTGAAGAAGCTGATAACTTGATTAATCTATCGGCCGCACCTAGCGCTAGCCATCCCTTTATTTCTATTCAAGATAATATGCTCGTTGTTATTTGGAAAGAGTTCGATGGAGATAAAACCAAAATAATCAAAGCACAATCAAATAAC
>JBDVOJ010000002.1:0-1366 GCA_039969155.1 Kangiellaceae bacterium | reverse complement strand
TTCTTTCTTCTGAAGATTTAGATTGTAATGGTGATAATTCTGGATCAATTACTTTTGAAGTAGATAACTATGGCGCAAGCGGATTTGAATATAGCTTAGATAATTTTGCTAGTATTTTAGGTAGTACAACGGTATCGCCACAAACTATATCTGGACTTTCTGCAGGTACGTATAGAGTATATGTTAGAGACGCGGCGAGTTCTTTACCTGGTTGTACAACATTTTTTGATCATACTATTAATGAACCAACAGTTGTGGTTGCTGATGCAGACCTTTCACAAGAATTTACTTGTAATAATTTAGGAGCAGAAATAACAGCGAGTGCTACAGGTGGTACTCCAGGGTATGAGTACCAATTAGAAGATACTTCTGGTGGAATAATAACTGCATATCAAACGAATACAGTATTTAATGGCTTATCGGCAGGAACATATAATATTCGTGCTAGAGATGCCAATGGTTGTTCAGATTTAATTGACACCCCAATTGTAGTTACGGCTCCGGAAACACCAGCTTTTACATTATTGGAAACAACGTGTTATAGTGGTAGTAATGATGCAACTATTGTTGTAGATGTTACCGCCGGTAATGGTGATTATCAGTTTAGAATCAATGGAGGAGCGTTTGTTACCCCTACTCCAATTGATGCAACCACATATACATTTACAGGTCTTTCAAATGGAACGTACACTATTGAGGTTACCGATGCTTATGGTTGTGATGCTCCTACCCAAACCGTAACCATTGAACAACAAGTAACGGTCAGCGCAAGTGCAAGTACTATAACAGCTTGCGGTACCGATAGTGAAATTAATATTACAGCAGCAGGTGGTGACGGAAATAATGTTTACGCAGTAGTTGCTGATGGTGTAACGCCTACAGCGAGCGATTATTCAGCTACCAATCCGGTTACCGTTAGTGGTGCTGGGGATTATGATGTGTATGTTTTGGATAACAATGGAGCGGCAGATGCATGTCCTGCCATGTACGACATCAATATTGATCAAGATGCTCCAGTAGCTGCTGTACCAACAGTAGTAGATGTAACTTGTTTTGGTGGAAATGACGGTAGTATTTCTTTAGCCCCTAGTGGTGGTGAGGCTCCGTATACTTTTAGTATAGATGGCGGTGCAAACTTCGGGTCTGTAAGTTTATTCAATAATCTAACTGCAGGCACATATGATGTTCGAGTTAGGGATGTAAATAATTGTGAGCTAACGTTGTCTGTTGACGTAGATCAATTACCCGAAATTGTCGCTGAGAGCCAACAAACACAAGATTATACCTGTAATCAACTGGCAGAAATTTCGGTAGGTAGCATTACACCTACTGTGGGCGGTTCTGGTTCTTATCAATATAGCTTAAA
>JBDVOJ010000001.1:0-13200 GCA_039969155.1 Kangiellaceae bacterium | reverse complement strand
GAGTAATTGTTTCCGTTATTCTGGTCTGATTAACAAAATATCCGACTTTTTCTCGCGCACTGATAGCTCCACTAGCTTCAAGAGACTGTAATGCCCGTATAACGGTATTCTTTGAGCAATCGTAGGATTGAGAGAGAGTTCTAATTGAGGGAATTTTTTCACCCGCAAGCCATTTGCCCTTGTCAATTGAGGCTTGCAAAATGGTGACTAGTTCTAAATAACGAAAACGGGAGATGCTGCAATCCTCATTTTACTATCAGGGTTTTCAATTTTATCGTTGCTGAATGAAACTGTACCCATGATAAATCATTTAATTGTCTCTGTAACCTATATTTCTTAAGCTTTATAATCAGCTCTTTGTTAACAATTTTAGTGATTTGGCGGCAAGGTCATCTAGCCTATGCCGTCGAGGACTCAGAGAATTATCGGATATGAGTGAATCGAATTCAGAAAAGCAATCATCAGACAAACCTAGATTGGGCATTCTACAAGTTGTTTATAGCGTTTTAGCGGCGATGATCGGGGTTCAAAACCATAAGCGTCACGAGAGAGATTTTGAGCAGGGTGATCCCACCCAGTTTATTGTGATCGGAATTCTATTTGTTGCTTGTTTCGTGTTTTCACTGATTTGGATAGTCAATACGGTATTAGAGAATCAATAGAAAACCGGTTAATTGAGGAGGATTGCTAACCGTGAGCTTATTGGCAATTGCAAACTTAACCGACCTTGGTTAGTCTTCAGTCTTAATTGATACCTTCTCAAAAAACTCGAGTTAGCAATCCGTGCCTGATGCTAACAAGAGCTTTGGAGCTAATGTGGAATATTCTCTAATCATTTTCCTGGTCGTGGTGGCTGTTTCCGTTTATCGCGGCTATCGAAGTGGCATTGCGGTCATTATTTCTCGAATTCTTAGTCTTGCTTTAGCTTATGCTGCGGCCTTCTTATTTGCCGAACAACTAGCTGAATGGATTCAATCAATCAGCCCTCTAAAAGGCCTGCTGTCTTATTTTTCTGCCGGAGTGATTCTATTTGTTGGAGCGAGCTTAATTTTTTCCTCGCTATTCTCGCTGGTTACAAAAACAGTTTTTTCAAAAGAAGGGGTTAGTACCGGCTCTGCTGTAGGTGGTGCCATTTTGGGGGGGACGTTAGGTTGCATAATTGGCATCATTGCAGTTTGGTTCTTTTCGACTTTCTACGGATTAATTCAGCTTAAATCTAATAAGCCAGTCAGTGAACCAACCGCATTTGAAAAAGTAGCGCAAGACATTACTGGCGGGGCGTTAAAAAAAATAGCCGAGCAGGGACTTGGGGAATCTGAGCTTTCTGGCGGCGCAGTTAAACTGTTAAGTGATCCTGGTAAGAATGTTAAACACTACAAACAGCTTGCGAGCAGTGGGGAGTTAAATCGGTTCTTCAATAGTTATCCTGTTCGTCAAGCATTAGAAAATAGAAATCCAGCAGCTCTTTATGCTACTCAGGAATTTAAAAGATTAACAAATAATGATGACTTCCAACAACTGGCTAGCATGCTAAATTTGTCTGAAGACCCAACAGAAAGTAATCAGAAGTTAGCGGTTCAAATCACTAAAGCGTGGGCCCAAGTTCAACAACTACAAACCAATCCAGAATACCTTTCTATTATCGAAGATCCTTTCGTGAGACGAAATCTTGAAAGCGGTAATTTATTTAATCTACTAAATAATGAAAAAATTTCTCAGTTATTCAAAATAATGTCCGATACCGATGTTGGTAATATTGAGTTTAATTCCAGCGATTTGATGAATGATAACCTGCCAATGGCGCCCAAAGAAGTTCATCGTTGGGTCGATGAGAATGGTAAGGTTCATTACAGTGATAAGAAAAAGTAGATTTATCAAGGACTATGATTTATTCATATTAAAGTCACAATAGGCACTAACCATGATTAATCATAAAAGGAATTTACTAGTCATATTCTTACTCTTTGTGGCTTCTTTAAGTTTAATGTTTTTGCCTGCTCTTAGAGCACTTTTGCACGATAATGAAGTTCTAGATAAACCTAGTTTCGACTTAAGTGAAACAGCTAAAAAGAGCTTAGAAAACCCTGAAGCAAGTATAGTTAAAAGTTTGATAGACAAGAATAATATACTAACAACAGGGCTGGCAGAGTGCTCTTCTGCATTAGCTTTTAATCAACAACGTCATATTGATTGGTATTCTTACTCACCGGATTTCACGGATGAACTTATAGCGGACTACTCCGCAGAAAGAATTGGAATCGCTTTTGTTTCCTCAGGTGTATCGAACTTTAAGGTTCGTAATAAGTTAGATCAGCTAGCCTTTAGTCAGTCAGACTCAGAGTTAAGAAACAAGAATTTTAGGGAACAAAATCAGCTAAAAAGGAAGTCGTTAGCACCTGATTCAAAAATCCAACTAACTTTCGGGGTTGGGGTTAATGAAGACGAGTTAATTAGTTTATTCGAGTTGGAACGAGAACAGCGAGATTATCTATTATCACAGGTAAATATTCTTGCAAAGGACTTAGAATCGCTTGTTGTGGGTGAAAAACTAAAACAAGAACAAGTGATTGAGCTGTTGAGCTATGTCGCAGATATTAATCAGACTATCGGTTCTGGCTTTCAGTCCTCCTTAATAGCGGTCGCAATTCGTTACAATAAAGAGAAGATATATGAATATTTGTTAAGTCGTGGAGCGGAACCTTCTGTTAATGACGCATTGAAGTATAACGTTTTAGAATATCTTTTGTTTAGTTCCCACAGTCGTCAAGAATCTAGCTTTGTAGAGTTTATAGAGCGACGTCTACCGATTATTGATTCTTTACTTAGTTTAGGCGCAACGGTGCGGTGGCAGCTCCAGCCAGATTCTAACCTTTACCATATAGGTCCTGGTTGCGGCGATTTTAAGTATAGTTCTGGCCTAGCGGACAAAATCGATATCTTGCAGAAATTGGGTTTGATAAGTTCCCAAAGCTACGATTATTCTCAAGAATGTCATGTCGAGCGCGAATTAGAAAATAGAATTAGTCGAATCAAACAGGATTTCATTTTTATTGGGAAGACTGATGGCTTTGTGCAGTCTGTTAAAAATTGTATACAAATGGACAAAGAAGCTCGATCCATAATCACACGAAATGACCATAAAATAGTGCGTGATACTCTCTCTATTGAAGAACTAAATGCTTTAGAGCCCGGATTGGCAGACTGTAAATTATATTATCAAGAATTTCGAGCCAGTAAACAATTAGAATATATGAACAGCAGTGTGATGCAACAACTGGTTTTTAGTTATAGAAAAGCTCCTATAGATTCAATTAACGGGCTGCAACAATTAAACTGGGATCGCATTGGTCGAGCTGTAGTTTTCTGGAACTTTTTCAGTTTAAAGGATATAGAATTATCCCCAATTTTAGAAAGTGGATTTGAGCCTAATTTAGACGACTATTCTGCTATTGCAAGATTATCAAAGTCAGAATTTATTAGGTTGAATTCTCTAGGATTTAACTACGAAGAAAAAGACAAATTTGGTAAAACTGCCGTTTACCATGCTGTATCACAATGCAACATATCTTTACTGAGTCACTTACAAACGCAAGATTACCCTTATGATTTTAATACTCTAGGTGTAGACGCTCTCGGTAAATTGTTAAGGTTGGGAACGTACACCTGTCGTGATAGCAAAGATAGTGATAAGAATAGCAAATTGGCCTTACTGCGAAATTTGATGTTGTTTGAGCCCCCGATTAAAGACTATCACTTGGATCGAATGGCCGAGCTGAGATTAACGGAGCGTGAGTTTTACGAAAGAGTAGTGAAAGAGTTTCCACAGTTAAAGCCTAAAAAGAACTCATTTCCCAGCGGCTACACATGTTTGGAATATTAATATACTTAACTTTGATTGGATGAAATAAATCTAAAATGAATCAAAAAATAAAACTAGTCTGCGAATGCGGCACCATTAATCAGTTTTCCGTTGAACGTTTGGATGATACTCCAAAGTGTGGGATTTGTAGTCAACCACTATTTACCGGTAAACCTATCGCCGTCGGCTCGGATAGATTGATTAAACATATAGAGAATTCTGGAATACCGGTACTAATTGATTTTTGGGCTCCTTGGTGTGGACCGTGTTTAAATTTCGCCCCTCTATTTGAAGAATTTGCCAATCGAGTGGGTAATCAATTAAGACTGTTAAAAGTCGATACTGAAGCCAATCAACAGGCGGCTATTGATTTTAATATTCGCTCTATTCCTACTTTGTCCTTGATGTTACACGGCAAAGAGATAGCCCGTCGGACCGGTGGTGTTGCTTTGCCAGAATTGCAACAGTGGGTAGTAGAGAATTTAACTAAGGATCGTATCTAGAGTTTGATGTGTAAGCTATGTTACCGGTTTGCACATATCTGTCCCCTCTCCAGCGGGAGACGACTCCAAGGACGGAGAAGGTAGAGCGACGCAGGAGGCCAAAGCCGAGGGTTAGGGAGAGGGGGGCTTTTAGAAGATGACATGATTTGTTTTCATCGCCTAGCATCTAAATAATGTTGTATTAAAATACATCTCTAATTACTTACAACCACTGAATCACTCGACTGCTCTGCTTTTCGGTTGGAGATTTTTCTTTTAAAAAATTCCGAAGTCTTGTGACCAATCATTAACATGCTTGGTGTCACAATCAAAGTCAGTAGCGTAGAGAATGCTAACCCACCAGCGACGGCTGAAGAAAGCTGTACCCACCATTCAGTGGAAGGTGCTCCATAAGAAATATCGCGTCCTAAAATATCGATATTGATCTGAAGTACCATTGGCATTAGTCCAAGAATAGTGGTCACGGTGGTCAACATTACCGGGCGTAAACGCTGAGCACCGGTTCTTAGAATCGCTTCTTGTACTGGCATGCCTCGTTTGCGTAAATAATTAAACGTATCAATTAACACGATATTATTATTGACGACTATTCCGGCTAATGAAATTACCCCTATTCCCGACATAACTATTCCAAAGGGCTGGTTCATTATTAACAAGCCGATAAACACACCCGCTGTGGAAAATAATATCGCTGTCAGAATTAAAAATGATTGGTACAAGCTATTAAACTGAGCGACTAAAATAATAAAGATAACCGCCAGAGCAATCATAAAGGCATTCTGCAAAAAGTTCTGCGAGTTTTGCTGTTGTTCTTGCTGGCCTTTGAAACTAAATTCGACCCTTGGGTCGATATTCATTTCTGGCAGCGCCGCTTGAAGCTCCTGCAGTTTTTGCGCGAAGTTTGCACCGGGCGCCATATCGGCGGTGATACGGTTCGCTCGTTTACCTTCGATTCGACGAATAGTATCAACTTTTTGTGCAGCTACTCGTTCTACAAAATTACCAACGGGGATCAGGCCTTGATTGGTTGAAATTCGCAGATTATCTAATTGTTGAATATTTCTAGTATCTAAGGGATATCGTATTCTAATATCAACTTCTTCATCGGCATCATCAGGGCGATACTCTGCGACTTTGATTCCGTTAGTAACTAGTTGAACAACGTTTCCAACCGCTTGAACACTAGCGCCAAAGCGTGCGGCTTTTTCTCTATCTACCTGCAAACGCCATTCGATACCGGCCAAAGAGCGGTCGTCATCAATATCTACAAAACCACCAATATCTATCATCTTTTGCTGAACTTTATCGATGGTTTCATTGACCAGCGATGGTATTTTAGAGCTTAATTCCAAATCAAATGCTCGACCACCGCCAGGACCATTTTGTTGTTGTCGAATCGAAACTTGAATACCGTAAATATCTTTGGTCCGCTCGGTGATTTCTTTGTAAATTTCCGCGGCCTTTTCTCGTTGATCCCAATCTTTAAAATTGAGTCTTACTCGGCCAATGACATCTTCACCGCCGCCACGAGTGACAAAGGTTTTAACATTGTCGGTCATATCTAATAACCGATCCTCTACTTGCTTAACTAATAAGTTCTTTTCGCTGATAGAAAGATCGCCACGAGCTTTGATTAATACAGAAGTGCCGCTTGGTTCAGTGTTAGGAAAAAATTCAACCCCATGTCCGAAAATGCCATAGCTGGCTATCGCACTAATCAAAACTAATATTGCGACTGAAAGCACTCGACCGGGACGGTTTGTGGCTACTCGCAAAAACTGAATGTATTTACCGGTATAGCCAGAAACCTTATCCAAATCACCTTCTTCCGCCTCGATCAAGTTTTGCTTTGCTTTGTCACTAATATATCGCGGCTTACCAAAAACAGATCCTAAGGTTGGAACAAAGACTAAGGCCATTAGTAATGAAGCACCCAACACCGCAATTAATGTCATCGGTAAGTACTTCATAAACTCACCCATAATATCGGGCCAGAAAAGTAACGGTGCAAAAGCGGCTAGAGTGGTCGCGGTAGATGCGATAATTGGCCAACTCATTCGCTGTGACGCTTGCAGATAGGCTTGTTTCTTGGGGACGCCTTCACCCATTTTTCGATCGGCATATTCGATCACCACAATCGCGCCATCGACTAACATTCCTACCGCCATGATTAAGGCAAATAGCACCACATTGTTGAGAGTAACCCCAAACGCTGCTAACACTGCAATACCGGCCAAGAATGCACCAGGAATAGATAAGCTGACCAGTGCAGCAGAGCGGAAACCAAGTACCGCGATAATCACAATACTAACCAAAAGAATGGCCGACAATACGTTATTACCTAAATCGCCTAGCATACTCTTCACATCTTTCGATGAGTCGCCAGTAAAGTTAATAGTCACACCCGCTGGCCATTTTTCATGAGCACTAGTGACAATCGATTTAACTTTATCAACCGTCTCAATAGTATTTTCACCGGGTCTTTTTATGACTTGCAGCGTGATCGCTTTAGTGCCGTCGAGACGCGCAAACGAACGGGCATCTTTATAGGTTCTTCGTATTGTTGCAATGTCCGAGAAAGTAACGACTTTATCGCCAACCACTTTGACTGGCATGCTTAACATGTCTTGCAGATCTTTGACTAAACCTGGGATCTTAACCGCAAATCGGCCGCTACCTGTATCCAGTGTACCAGCTGCAACCAGTCGATTATTATTACCGACCAAACTAAACAATTCGCTGGGTGTAATATTGTAGCTTTCCATAATTTGCGGGTTGACCACAACTTCCAACATGTCTTCCCGAGCACCGTCGATTTTTACTTCGATGACTTCGGTTAAGCTTTCTAACTGATCTCGTAAGTTTCGACTAAGCGCTGCCAAGGTATACTCAGGCATACGACCAGAAAGAATCACTGAAATCGCCGGGTTTTCTTCCGCCATGGTGATTTCATGAATACTGGGTTCCTCAGATTCACTTGGCAATTTTGCTTTTGCTAAGGTGACAGCGTCACGAACATCGGCTAACGCTTTTTCGCCATCCACTTCGGGATAGAATTCCATCGTCACTGAGGCGGAGCCTTCACTGGCACGAGATGTCATTTTCTTCACGCCTTCTAAGCTACTTAACTCATTCTCCATCGGTCGGATCAGCATTCGTTCAGCATCTTCGGGGGAAATGCCTTCATGGACTAACGACACATAAATATAGGGAATAGGGACGTCGGGATTCGCTTCTTTAGGGATCGAAGATAATAAGCTGGCACCAGCAATTAAAATCAATAAGAAAACAAGCAGTACCGCGCGAGATTTGCTCAGTAAGCCACCGATCATATTATTCATAATTAGTGAACTCCTGGTGTATTGCTAGCAAAAGCTTTTTTCGCGGGAGATTTAAATTCAGGCGCATCAGACTCTGGTTGCTGACTATCAACAAATTCAGAGATGACGAACTCTGGTTCTACTTCATCCCCGTGATCGACAAAGCCTTGGCCCACAGTGATAATATTTTCTTGAGCGGCTAAACCACTTAGCCAAACCCCATCGGTTTCAGAACGTACGATTTCGACGGATTTAAAAATGACCTTGTTGTTAGCGTCAATGACTTTTACCCCAAGGCCACCATTCTTGCTCAAAGAAAGCGCTGCAGGTGATAGTTTGTGAGCGTATATTTGCTGCGTTTGAAGTTTTATCGTGGCACTGACTCCAACCGGAATATTATGGTCAGGATTTTCAATGGCTAATTCGACTTTGAAGGTATGAGTTGAATCATCTGATGAGGCTGAAAGGTAGCGAACTTTACCCTCGGCTGATTGCCGAGTAATTAAGTCAGCGGTACCAACCTGTCCCAGAGATACTTCGGAAACAGACAGTTCAGGAATGTCTCCACGAACGACTATTGGAGATACATCAAGTATTTCACCTACTTCAGTCCCGACCGATAATAAATCGCCCACTTCAACGAGTCTTTCATTAAATATACCAGCGAAAGGTGCGCGAATTTCTGTATAGGCAATATCTAATTCTGCTTGCTCTACTTCCGCTTTAGCAAGCTCAAGATTCGCCTCTCGTTCAGCCATTTGTGTTTGCGCAGTTAGACCACTCTTGCCAAGTTTCTTGGCCGCTTGATACTCCAATTGACGCTGATTTAGCGTCGCTCGCGCTTGTTGCAGTCTAAGCGCTTTATCTTTAACAGCGAGCTTGACCAATAGTTGATCTTTTTCAACGACTTGGCCTCTTTCAACCAAAATTGATTCGACTCGACCTGAGGTTTCTGAACTAAGCTTAGCTTTGCGATCTGCCTCGGTACGACCGTGTAATTCGATCAGACCCGCAATTTCTCGGGCTTGTCTTTTTTCGACTCGGACTTTAGTGAGCGCTTTATTTTCGAGCTTATCTACTGAAGGAGAATCCTCAGCTTGAGTGGTTGCACCGCTCAGCATCCATAGGCTCAATAGGGTTACGATGGTAACTGCAATGATCCAAGGTTTTCTGGTGAGAGTGTTTGAAATATTCAATGTGTTGCCCCAAAAGTAGTCAAAAATAGATTAACAGTGATGGTGTATTATGGAACTAAGATACTAATGAAGTTATACACAAATGTTACTAAGGATTAATGACTGATGGTAAGGGTTAGGGTTAGGGTTAGGATTAGGGTTAGGGAGAGGGGGGCTCTTCTGAATTCTTGAATACCCCATTGTTCAGTGTCAGCCTGAAGGCTGACCTACATCTATGACTTAAATTTTCGTGTCTTTTCTCAGTGCACTCTGTGTCTCTGTACCCAATGCGCTGCGCGGGGCAAGCTTTGGTGAAAGTAGTGTTTCTTTTCGTCCTGGATTTTGTTTCAGTCTTCCCAATAGATTATCTTCACCCAGAACAGGTATAATATCTCAATCAATATCGTTCGGAATATCCCATCGAAATCTCAAATTCACAGCAAGGCTTCTTACTCAGTAGAACAAGTTTTGATCGAAATGGTCAATCGCAGATCTGCTTTTGGGTTTCTACGGATGATGGAGTGGCTAAACTCAATATTGCTGGAGAGCCGGCGATATTATTTGTTGTGCAAGATCAGTTACCAGCGGTACAAGAATTACTCGAATCGTTTAAGCAGCAAGTGAGTTTCAAGCCGCTTGCACTTGAGACCTTTCAGCATCAACCTGTTTGTGGGGTTTATTTTCAAAACCTTGCGAGTTTTTATCAAGCAAGAAAAATTCTCGCTGCGGCAGAAATCGAAACCTTTGAAAGCAATATTCGATTAGAAGAACGGTATCTAATGGAACGATTTGTTTGCGGTAGTCTTGAGTTTGTTGGGCAAGCTCGTCAACAAGTTGATAACGCGAATCTGAAACACTCAGCGAAATCGTCTCGTTTCATCGAATACGATCATGTCAGAATAAAACCATCAGATTATATTCCCAAGTTGAGTTGTTTATCTCTGGATATCGAATGTTCTGAATTTGGAGAGCTTTATAGCATTGGATTTCACATGCGAAGTCCACAACGAGATTTCTCTCGGGTGATAATGATTAACCCAAAGTCATCGCTAGATAAACAAGCGAGCGATTTAATTCAATGGGTGCCGGATGAAAAGACGCTACTGAGTGAATTCGAACAACTCGTTTTGCAACTCGATCCCGATATTATTATCGGTTGGAATGTGATTAATTTTGACTTTCGGTTGTTACAACAACGAGCAACTCGATATGGCTTATCACTTAATTTAGGTCGCGATCACTCTGCTATGCGCTGGCGAGATAGTGCCACCGAAAAAAATCAAGGCTTCATTACCATCGAAGGCCGAGTGGTTATCGACGGTATCGCTGCACTAAAAGCTGAAGCTTATAGTTTCCCCAGTTTTAGTTTACAAGCGATGGCCGAACACTTTTTGGGGAAGAGTAAGCTCACGGACGATGTTGACAATCGTATGGAAACTATTAATTACGATTTTCAACATAACAAACTCAAGCTAGCAAAATACAACCTGCAAGATTGTGTTTTAGTGACTGAAATATTTGAACAAGCCAAGTTGCTGGAATATTTAATCTTGAGGAGTCAGTTAACCGGATTAGAGCTAGACCGAGCAGGTGGTTCGGTGGCCGCGTTTGTCAATTTGTATTTACCAAAGCTTCATCGAAAAGGCTACGTGTCACCAAACTTACCAGACGGTGGTGGTTTAGCCAGCCCTGGCGGCTACGTGATGAATTCTAAACCTGGCCTTTATAATAATGTCTTAGTTTTAGACTTCAAAAGCCTTTATCCCTCGATCATAAAAACTTTTAAAATTGATCCACTCGGGGTAGTGGAAGGACTAAAAAATACCAGCGATGCGATAGAAGGATTTAAAGGCGCCTATTTTTCAAGGGAAAATCATTTACTGCCAACCATCATTACGGATCTTTGGGCGCAGCGAGATCAAGCCAAAAAAGAAAATGATCAAGCGCGCTCGCAAGCGATAAAGATTATCATGAATTCGTTTTATGGCGTACTTGGCTCTGGTGGCTGTCCTTTTTATGATACACGCTTAGCCAGCTCGATAACCATGCGTGGTCATGAAATTATGCAGCGTACAGCGGCTTGGATTGAGGAAAAAGGCCTGCAAGTTATTTATGGTGATACCGACTCGACCTTTGTATTATTAGGCGACGACTATTCTTCTAAGCAGTCGATTGAACTCGGGGAGTCGCTTGCTGATTATATTAATAGTCAATGGCATTTAGTTTTAGCAGAAGAACATCAGATCGATTGCCATTTGGAAATAGAATTTGAAACCCATTTTAGTAAATTTTTGATGCCGACGATTCGCGGTTCTGAGCATGGAAGTAAAAAACGATATGCCGGTCTCATCAAATCGAGCGAAGGAGCGCGACTGGTATTCAAAGGACTTGAGAATGTCAGAACTGACTGGACTCAACTTGCCAAAGATTTTCAAGAGCGACTTTATCAAATGATTTTTAATGAACAAGACCCTCAACAGTTTGTTAAACAAACGGTCGATCAAACCTTGGCGGGTGAGAAAGACCAACAGCTGGTTTTTAGAAAGCGCTTACGTCGCAACTTAAACAGTTATGTCAAAAACGTACCGCCGCATGTTAAAGCTGCCCGAATAGCCGACGAACAAAATCGAAAAATGGGTAAACCGCTGGCTTATCAAAATAAAGGTTGGATTTCCTATTTGATGACCTTACAAGGCCCTCAGCCTGTTGAATATTTGAACGCACCGATTGACTATCAATTTTACATCGATCGGCAAATCGAGCCGGTGGCGGATGCTATTTTGCCTTTTGTGGGATTAACCTTTAAACAGATCGTGGATGATCAAATGGGGTTGTTTTAGAGGAAGAAGCAGTTTCGGGTTGCTAGGAGCTAGGAGCTAGGAGCTGGGAGCTGGGAGCTGGGAGCTGGGAGCTGGGAGCTAGGAGATAGGAGCTAGGCGGTGTCCTGAGCGGAGTCGAAGGGAGCTGGGATCTACTATTGATAATCGTCTCGGAAAGCCCCACAATAATAATTCAATGTTTTTAAGTATACTCACAATTCAGAAATACAGTTTCAGGAGAGAAGGCTATGTCTCTAAAGAACCCAACTTGGGGTGAAAGCGAAAAGCAGCGGTGGCTTGCTGAGCAGTCGATTAAACGCAGCTACGCTGAAGAAGTCACTCCCGTGATTAAGTCTTTAGCTGATGCATTTGACGTTGAGCAATATGGCGCTTTGTCTTATGACAAGGAAAAATACCCATTATTTCTGGTAAAAAGTAAAAACTGGGATGCTGCAAAGCCTTTCATTCTAGTAACTGGCGGTGTACATGGTTATGAAACCAGTGGCGTTCACGGGGCGTTAGGTTTCTTGCAAGGTCCAGCTATAGATTACCTCAACCATTTCAATATTGCCGTAGCCCCTTGTGTCAGCCCATGGGGATACGAATCAATCAATCGTTGGAATCCTTACGCCGTTGATCCTAATCGCTCATTTATTAAAGATAGCCCAGCTGAAGAGTCATCTTTTTTAATGCAAGCGGTAGCTTCTCTAGAAGGTGAAATACTGGCACATTTTGACCTGCATGAAACCACTGATACTGATAATACGGTATTTAGACCGGCCTTAGCGGCCCGAGATGGAATTGAGCAAACGGTTTGGAATATCCCGGATGGTTTTTATGTGGTGGGTAATAGTGAAAAGCCGGTTGCTGATTTTCAAACTGCGGTCATTCAATCCGTCGAAAAAGTCACTCATATTGCGCCACCTGATGATCAAGGGAAAATTATCGGTAAAGAGCTAGAGCAAAAAGGGGTGATTAATTATCCGACTCAATCCCTTGGTTTATGCGCCGGTATGACTGATGCAGCATATGCCACCACCACGGAAGTTTATCCGGATAGTCCCAAAGTGTCTGCTGAGGAGTGTAATCGCGCGCAAGTCGCGGCGGTTGTTGGTGGGTTGGATTATTTGCTGGGTCTGTAGATAACGGATTTTGTTATCGAGAGGGAGCGACTCGTTATCGGTATTTTGTCTTGTCATCGCGTACCCAAGGCACTTCGTTGGGCAGGTTCGGGGCAACGTGGTGAACTTGTTTTTGGTGGTTAATTTTCTTTCCAGTGGGAGAGGGTTGAGGAGAGGTGGAATGCTTTCTTTTAAAGTCAATGCTTCGACACCACTCAGCAACCTATTTCGCAGCGCTAAAGCTTTCCTGCGAGCGACTTTTGTTAGAACACAAAAGTAGCCAAAAAGTTCTTTTCGCTGCAGATAACTCATAAAGTGCCTGTTGTTTGTTTATTCATGCCTGAGCGCTCCCATCTCGTTGAACGCGAGTCAGCGGAAGAAAAGAGCTCGCTGGCGCTCATTT